>NZ_LVJH01000027.1 GCF_001637205.1 Paenibacillus glacialis | reverse complement strand
AACAAGCTCATAATCAGAAGGGAGATCCCAACTACAATCGTGCGGCATTCATTCTAGAGAGACCCTTTACGATTCGGATGCCAACCAATGGACAACACGTGAACTATCCTGGGTATAGAGATCGAGATTATGCTAAATATTTCAGAACGAAACAAGTGTGGTTTCCATTTGATGTCTACAATGAAAGCCGAACACAATTTATCCCCAAAAAAACGTGGGTTGATATACCCGTTAATCAATTTGAGACCACATTCTATTTACCTGTGTGGGTGGATGAAGGGAATTACGAGGTTGCATTCCGAAGTATCGCGCATAACGCACCTGAAGATTTCACATATCAACCAGATGCCAATACGAATCTAACACATCATGTAGCAACGGACGAAGTTTCAGTAGAGGTCATAGGACGGTTATATGATTTCCATATCACAGATATCGTGGACTACAACTGGGAAACGGTCTTTCGGACCAGGAAAGGTAGCTTCAACCCAACCGGAACCTCGTATTGGGTAGGGAAGAATAGCATTGATGGGGAATTACGTGGCAATAGTGAACAGCTCACGCTACCCATTCATCCAGGAAGTCATACGATGAAGGGATTCAAGAACGTGGTAGTTAAACAGGGATACCACTACAAATTCGATTTCAAGACGAAAGGCAATATGTTTGGTCCAACCGATGGGATACGGATCACCCCATCCTTCAATTACGTAAGTAAAGATGGCACCATGACAACCCCTGTGGATCTATATTACCATTCATCCGAGAAGAAGTTCGTTAAGATCGGATCAAGTAATGACAAGGTGAAAAGATATGTCTTGTTAAATGATAGATTGCGAAATGTACCCAAGGATGAACTAACGGATACGGCTGAGGTCAAGTATCGGACCAACGATACGGCGGAGCAATCCACGAATCTATCCATGAACCAATACGTTAATAAATATATCAACAAGTTAACGAAGACCAAAACACCCGTGGGTGGATTTAGTCTGCTATTACTACCTGAACAGATACGAACGTTCATAGGACCCAAGAGCAATATTCCACCGTCCGTTAATACCGACCGAGCATTGTCTGCGATACAACATTGGTATGGAGAATACAGCATTCCAGTGGATACGTATGTCGTCAAGAAAGGATTGAAATTGTACCAGAATGGTCCATTTGATGACAAGTCACCGATGTTCTTGAAGAATGGCTATATTGTCGTGAACTTCGATATAGAGTCGATTAAGAATGGTGACTTAGAGAATCCTCACTTACAATATATTAAAGCACCGCTCATGAACCAAGTGGTTGGTGGTATCCATCGAAAGAATCAGTGGAAAATGGAAGGGTTTAATAACCATATCGTAGATTCTTTTGGTAATCGATTCAAGCTGATCGATGGAGACATCGTCTTCTATAACGCGAACATATCCAGTCGGGATGACTTTGGATCTCAAGTCACTCATTAGTTGAGTCATAGAAAGTTAGATTCACAATGTACGAATGGCTTTACGGTAATTACGTGACCTTGATTGGCTTCATGCCAATCAAGGTTTCTTTTGGTTCAGTTGTCCTTGTCTCAATTGTTCTATGAGCCTCATCGATTCTTCAGTTATCTTATGGATAGAGCACGTTGATTTATTGATGAGAAAAGAAGCTCTCCATTGAATTGAGACAACTGAGAAAATGAATAGATTTATGAATATTTATACAATTTCAAATGTAGAGACACGAGCTAGCTGCACCAAGCTAGCTATGTACTTCACTATGCAGAAATATGAGGGTCAGAAGGGAATGTTACTGCTCTAGTTCCCTTATTTTTTGTATGAACATTTTTACGGCCATCGTACCTAAGGACTTTGGTTCCTGTAGAACGTGAAAATCGCGGGTAAAACGTTTCCCTTTAACTTGAATGTGATGTAATTCCCCCAATTCTAACTCCTTATGTATTACCCAGCGAGACAGCATCGCAATACCAAGTCCAGCGATAACGGCTTCCTTGACCCCTTGACTGCTATTGAACACGAAAGATCGGTTCACACGAAGAGCTGTATCTTGGATGAATTGGTCACTGTATGCCCGGGTGCCGGACCCACTTTCTCTAAATACCCAGACTTGATCTTGCAGCATATGTGGTTCAACGGTTCTTAGCGTATGTAGAGGATGAACTACCGATGAGACTAACAACATTTCATCTTCCATAAAAGGAGGCTGCACTTGAATTTCTGAATATTCAACGTGACCTTCGACCAAACCAACATCGAGTTCATTGGAATGAACGGCTTGCGCGATTTCTTCTGTATTGGCTATGGTCACCTGAATGTCGACTTGTGGGTATTGATTCACAAATTGCGCAAGAAGACATGGTAGTATATACTCTCCGATCGTGAAGCTTGCACCTATTTTTAACGAACCCGTGACCTCATGACGTAATAGGTGTATGTCCTCCTTCGCCGATTCATAAAGGGATAACATTTGTTTGGCTTGCTTATACAAGATTTGGCCGGCATCAGTCATCTTTACCTGCTTAGAAGATCGATGCATAAGCTGAACTCCGAATTCGTTCTCCAAATTTCGTATGTGCTGACTTACGCCAGGCTGAGAAAGATTAAGCATTTCCGCAGCCCGGGAGAAATTCCTCTGTTCTGCTACGGTTACAAATACCTTTAATGTATCTACAATCATAGTTTCCTCCGTTATCCTAGATACGTTATAATTATTTACAATGTACAATCGCTAGATTTCTTACACTTATTGTATCCTTTTCGTTCCTATTGAACAAACCATCTTTCGTTGTCAAAAGATGAATAAGTTTTCCTAATGCTACAGATAGGTTTTCGGTATTTCTCTTCTAAGTTAGAGGATCTTATAGTTAAGACATAGAAAGCATATATGCTTCTTCAACTAGAGATTCTAACAAGGAGTAGGTTACATCATGGAACAATCACAATCATTTTCAAAAAAGAACAAGGAACAACAATATGTAGGTTTTGCGCTTGGAATCGGACTAACTTTCATCATTGCTATAGTTGCAAAAGTGTTATCTGGATTCTCGTTCCTCGCTATCATGGGACAACTTGTGATTGCCATCTTGATCGGGATTACATGGCGAGCCGTTGTAGGGGTGCCGGATAGGATTATCGCTGGAGTCAACTTTTCTAGCAAAAAACTGCTTCGTCTCGGAATTATCCTCCTGGGTATGAGACTTAATCTTATGGATATTGTCCATGCAGGTCTGAAGGTATTTCTTATCGCTGTCATCGTTATTGTCTGTACACTTATGATCGTATATGGAGTGGCAAGGTTGTTTAAAGTTGAGAAACGATTGAGCATCTTAACCGCCTGTGGAACAGCAATTTGTGGTGCAGCAGCGGTTGTTGCGATCGGTCCACAAATTAAGGCTAATGATGACGAAACGGCGATCGGCGCTGCGATCGTGGCGATATTAGGTACGATATTTACGCTACTCTATACTTTTCTATACCCTGTTCTAGGTTTGTCGCCATTAGGCTATGGTATCTTCTCAGGAGCGACCCTGCACGAGATTGCACATACTATTGCGGCTGCGGCTTCAGGAGGGAATGAAGCGGTGGATATCGCGGTTATTGTTAAATTAACACGGGTAGCTATGCTAGTCCCGATTGCTATTCTAATTGGTATATGGAACAACCATTCGGAGAAGAAAGAGCAGGGTGACCATAACAAGATTTCGTGGAAATCAATCCCTATTCCTTGGTTTATCCTTGGGTTTCTGCTCGTAAGTGGCGTTAATTCGCTAGGGTTCATTCCTGTGTCTATGGCAAATGGTATTGTAACAATCGCATACATGTTGATTGCTATGGCGATGGCGGGTCTTGGATTGAATGTAGATTTGGTGGCTTTTAAGCGATTGGGGATTAAGCCATTTGCTGCGGGACTCATCGGATCGGTCATACTCTCATGCCTAGGATTTATGTTGGTTCATTTGTTTGGACTTAACTGAGTCTGTATAGCTGTAAGTAACTTATAACTAGCTTGTACTAATTAAACACGCCTCATGTTATATTTCTGAATACTTTGCTAGATAATTGGTTAAACAAGTTCTAATGTGGTTAGGAGGATGACATGATGGCACTTGGATATTTGGTTTTTTTATTTATTATCATAGCTGTTATCAGTATCTTTAGTATTGTGTTGTTGTTTGTGGTAAAAGACCGAAGAAGCAACAATGCGATATTCATAGTTACTGCAATATTAGGTGTGCTTATCAACTATATGAGTGTTACGGTCCTTCCAGATAACTACGTTGTTTCACGAATCGCTGCAGGATCCTTTGGTATTCTGTCCATTATAGGAATTATTCTGATGTATATGAAAAAGAAAACTATGGCAAAGGTCATGGTTGCCGCTTCGGTAGTGCTGGGTGTGCTTCAGCTCTTTTTCTTTTAAGTGATCGAAACGCTTGTGGAGTGCTACTTGTAGTTAGTGCTCGGTAAGTATTTCATGACCAGACTTACTCATGATCTTATCTGTTAAAGTTCAAGTGGAGAATGCCGCTTGGGCTTTTTATTGAATAATTAGTGGTTTGGTTTATGTAGTGGATAGGTGGAAGGACACAAGAAAGCCCCTGCTACAAAAGCAAGGGCAATGGGAATTAATGGTATTCTAATTATAATATCGGTATATACATTTAACTTGTTATGAACAGCTAATCATATTTAAGATGCGTTCAAGGATCCTAGTATCGCATCGAATTTACTTTCTATCTCGGACAGACTTTGAGATACCGACTTTGTGAAATCATTTTCAGTAAGCTTATCTTTACCGTCCAAGTGAGTTTTTATTGTCTTTACTACTTTTGTTTTGTATGACGCAATCTCTCTTAGAGCTTTATCACTTTTTTTCTTAAGTTCTTTAACTGTTGCAGAGCATTTAGACTTGGCAGAACTAAGTGACTTTTTATCAAGATCTCTTTCAGCTTTTGCATTAGCCAAGACCTCTTTACTAGTAGCTTTATTCTTGACTGCGCTGTTATATCTTTTTGTTGAAGCTTTCGATTTCTCTGTTAACGCCTTTACATCCGTGCAATAGATATCATTTAATTTCTTTTGGGCTACTTTTACTTCCTTAACCCGCTCTTTGTAAGACTCAAAATACATTTTGTCAACGTAAGATGTTGAAGTAGCAGCTAACACCTGTGATGGTAATATTACTACGAATAGTAGTATCATTATGATGATTTTCTTCATGTCTTCATACCCCTCTCTATTAGAGATCATAAGGGTAAATATGGAATAACGCAACAGTATCACAACTGGAAATGAATTGGCTATCCGAAGCAAGTGAATGAATCAGCTATAAAATTACTCGGTAGTCACGATGCCATTCGGCTGCTCACGTTGTGAGTGAGCTTTGTTACCGCATACGAGTCATATTGAATGCTATCTAGTAGTATTGGGGAGTCACATTTACCTTGAAACTCTCAAAAATGTTGAGTAACAAAGCGCAAGTGACCTATGCTTGTGCTTTTTTTCGTCATCTTAATGGGGGATTGGTTCGGTACCTTAATTGGAATTGTTTAGTGGCGAATGACGAAGCATGTCAGAACGAACCTTTCTTGTAATAATTTATTAAGATATTTTGCTTTGACACTTTGGTATGGTCGAAGAGGGTATCATTTTTTTGATGAAAGAACGCGAAGAGAGAAACATGTATTGGAGCGTAACTTCAGCGAAACCGGGACAAGCAGGAGGCGGGAATCGGGGTAGCGTTCAGATGATTGCTCCGGGATTGGCTCATTCGCCTACGATGAAATCTGGAGAAATCTCCGGGCTGTCCGAAACAACAACGTGCAGGTACTCGATGCTGACAAATGGATCTACTATGACGTCCTGTCGCTACAAGGCCAGCTTGATGAAGCGGTAAGATTGTTCTCGACCACTCGATTGAAAGGTAAATGTTTCAACAAGGTCTGCTGAGAAAGCAGGCTTTTCTTTTATGAACTATCCTAAAGAGTTAATAGTTAAAATGAAAGAAGTTGAATTTATTTACGACATCGCATAGACAATGTGTTGAATGGTAACCATGAAGAAAAAAGAAGTACGTTTTATAGATTTTGGATTTACAGTACCATAACTTCGAAAGCATTCGTACATTGATGATTTCAGAAGAGTTGTCCTCTCCATTATCTCCTCAACCTACAAAACCTTATCGCTCTACTGGTAGCGAAGAGGTCAGATCTTTCAAATATCCCGCGAATTGTAAATGATAACTCACCTTTGGAAAAAACTTCTTTACGATTAACTATTTAATACTATAAAATATACTAATTGAAATATACGAGATACATAGAGGGAAAGAGTGGGAATAGGATGAGTAACTTTTTAGCTGCAGTTAGAAAACGAACACAATCCGTAATGGGCATTGATGGTTTTTCGGTCATTTTGCTGGTAAATGTTTTTCTTGGGATCGCTTTCTCATTTGTACTACCGTTCAGCTCCATGTTCGGGATTGATGAAATCGGCATGAGCAATACGGAGTTTGGTGTGTTTATGATGGTCTCCACGCTCTTCGGCGTCGGCTTCAGCACCTATATCGGCAAGTTGTCTGACCGTGTATCTGACCGTAAGATGATTCTTGTTATTTGTGCTCTCGCTGGAGCGATCGGATATATCGGGTATGCATATTCCCGTAACTATTATGTGCTTCTCGCGATCTCTGCCACATTTTTAGGTATATCTTCCTCCACCTTTTCACAAATTTTTGCTTACGGACGGGAGATATTAGTGAAGGCTAAGGTACCTGCCAAAGAGATTCCGTTTTATATGAACATACTGCGTGTTCTTTTTGCCCTATCTTGGACTGTAGGTCCTGCCATCGCGGCTTATGTTCTGCTATATTTCGGTTTCAAAGGGATGTTCCTGGTAGCAGCAGCCTGCTATATCATCGTTGTAGGTATCGTTCTGCTCTCTCTTAAAAAGACATCTAAGGAAGAAATAGCACAGCCAAAACCACCACAAGCATCGATCCCTCTGCGGCAAGTCATCTTCCAACCATTTATATTTGTTAATTTGATTGCCTTTACACTGATTTCAACAGCGAACACGATCAGCTCGCTGAACATGGCCCAATTCGTAACGAAAGTATTGAACGGTGAAGAGAAGGATGTTGGTATCATTTTCAGTATTCCGCCTGTCTTCGAAGTTCCTTTTATGCTTGGGTTTGGCATTTTGGCGTTGCGGGTCAAGAGCGACCACCTGATTCGTCTAGGCTCATTGCTCGCTTTTGCATACTTCGGCACCATCTTCTTCGCCACAGATATATGGCATATATTTCCGATTCAGGTACTTAGCGCGGCATACATTTCTATTACAAGTGGCATTGCTATTACCTACTTCCAGGACTTCATACCGGATATGCCCGGTACCGCAATGACTCTCTATTCCAACACAGGCAAAATCGGCTCCTTGCTCGGTTTCCTGCTGTTCGGTTTACTATCAGATGCGTTCGGTTACCGTAACGTCTATCTATGGTGTGCGATTTTTGCTTTTATCGCTATGATAATGCTCTTCGCTTTAGTAAAAGCCAAACGAGTCCAGTTCGGATCCAGTTCGTCTGTAAGTGCATAACCCTTGTAAACAAAACAACACGACCTGATATTGGTTGTGTTGTTTTGTTTGTGTGGTCAATAGAGAGTATAGACTGCGCTTTTTCATTTATTGGAGGTTACTTGTATTTAGTATGATAGATGTGTTGGTTATTGTATTATGGATAATAGAACGACTGCCTCAATAGGTATTAATAATATAGAACATAGGAGGCAACATGTCCTGGAGCAAATTGAAGCAACAACTGGAGAGTTTTCTCTGTCCTGCGTTAAATGGAAGGGTCGAATACCGTGCAACCAGCTACCGTTATTTACCTGATAAAGCAGGAATTTGTTATATTGCGGTAGATAAAAAGAACGTACTCAATATGAGTGATATAAATACCTTAATCAGATGGTATCAGACGGAGCTGGAAGTTAAGAATGATTCAGATATCCAAATTCCTATCAACAATGAAGAAATTGAAGCGGTCAGAATAGATACCAAGGGGAAAGTTCCGGAGGATCGTCTAAAAGTAATTGTAAGAAGTAGGAAAATATCGGAACATGCCAAGGAGCTTATGTCTGCACAGTCATCATTAAGCAAATCAAATTTTATCGTTGTGGCTAATATGTTTTTATCCATATCTATAGAGGAAAGCTTAGAGAGCAATGATATCTTATTGAATATTCTAGCTTTGGTGGACAGACGAGTTGGAAAAAAGCGAATTTTAAACATGACCGAGAAGATGAAGTTAAAGCATCCAATTGTGCAGTATTTTTATGAATTACGGCTTAGTACGTTATGAAAATAAAAAAAAGTTATTTACCTCCCGATCGGGAGGTTTTTGATGCACGGTGATTCGTACCACTCAATGGTTTGTAGATTTGAACTTGTTGAACCTACGACTCTTGCAATTGCCCTGACTCCCGGCGCCGCCGACTCATGAATACCAAAGACAATGCAATTACCGTGAGGATAATCCCAAGCAATTGAAATCCCTCGAACCTGAACTTACCTCCCATTACGATACCTCTTTTGGAGAACTTTGGAACAAGGCTTCAATGAATTAGCTATAATGGCTGGTAGATTGCAAGCAATCGAACCATTGCGACAGAAGCAGGTTGAACTAGAGGAACAGTTAAAGCAGGAATTGGCTCCACGACTGTACCAGATACTTAACTGGGAGGAAACGTTGAATTTATCGTAATGCCCTTGAAAAAGAATGGATGTATCCTGCAGGAATAAAAGATGGCATGAAATGTCTTAAGGAGATACAGGATTTTACATCAGATTGAAGATAAAGAGCGGAAGAGTTAAGCATGGGTGCTTACCTTCCGCTCTTTATTTTGTGTTCAGGATTTAAGTTTATCGTACTCGATTTCAATTAAATGAAAGAAAGAGGAAGGCTTAATATTCAGCCCATCACATAGTTCAAATATCTTGCTGACAGAGGGCTCGTTTCGACCTACCACTATCAGATGTAAGAGCGATCTACCTCGCATTTTCCAGCTAAGTCCTCTTTATTCGTATAGCTTTTAAGGTTTTACCGATAACTTGTTTGATAGTTTGCTCATTATGGTCCAAAGGAAAAGACTCCTTTTAAAACCATTATCAATGAGTTATCATCAGGCGCAGGAGGATTTGCAAAATGGGTATTTCAACTATCAGTATCGGACAGAACAACGACACGGATAAAACAATTGATTGACAAGAAATTTGTTTTATTGATACTATAGCAGAACTACATAGTTGATAATGAATATCATTATCAGTAAAGCAAGCTATTTAGAAAATCTTTCTTTCTTTTTTGAGAACGTCTAGATTGATTATCTTTATCAATTCACTAAGCTATTTTGAGAGGAGATGTGAGCAACAGGTTCAGGTTTGACAACTACAGATTGATTCATGCAAACAAGAATGGTGAAAAGGAAAGTGAGACAATGAAGAAAAGCATGTCAATATTTACGAAATGTGTTTTGTCAGCTACTGTGATGGCTTCCGCCCTGTTCGTCGGGTATGGAGAGAAGGCATTAGCTGCTCCCGTGTTTAGTCAATGGGGAGAAGATGGCGAGGAGGAGGGGCAATTTAGTTTTCCCCAAGGGATGGCAATTGATCAAGCAGGAAATCTTTACGTCGCGGATACAATGAACAGCCGTGTGCAGAAATTCACATCAAATGGGCAGTTTCTACAAGAATGGGATATTGACGGAATGGTCTTCGGAATGCCAAGGGCCATTGCGGTTGATCATAGTGGGCTTGTCTATGTGAATAATGGACAAGGCAACATTCGGGTATTTCAGCCAGACGGCACCGAACTGAGGCGTTGGGATGATAGTGATTTTCTGAATACTGGCGTATTGGGACTGGCAGTCGATCAGGAGGGTAACGTGTATGTATCGAATGCCGGATTGCATCAGGTGCGAAAATATGATCCAACTGGACAAATTTTGCTCACATGGGGAGCGCCTGGAACCGCTCCCGGGCAATTTAATGCTCCGTCTGGCATCGCGATCGATCGCGATGGCACCATTTTTATCGCTGACCCAGGCAACTTCCGCATCCAGAAATTCGATGCCATGGGCGACTATCTTGGACAATGGGGAGAGGGGGAAAGCGCCGAACCAGGGCAATTCAGTTTTCCACAAGCGCTCATCTTTGATCGGTACGGAAATCTGCATGTAATGGAGACGAAGAATTATCGGATTCAAGTGCTTGATCCGTATGGGAAATCAATCAGGATGTGGGGTACGGAAGGCTCAGCTCCTGGAGAATTTGAGGTTACATTCGGTGTTGCCACCGATAATGCCGGAAATATCTATGTAGATGATTCCATGCTACGCCGTGTGCAAAAATTTTCACTCACCTTGGACAGCCCACAAATCGTGACAACTTCAGACCAGGCGACCGTCACATGGCCTGAGGTAGAGGGGGCAACCGATCTCGAGCTTGAATGGTCGCAAGACGGAGAAAATTGGAGCAATAAGGCCTTGGCCGCCAACGAAACGAAGACAACGATTTATCCATTGACAGTCAATACAAACTATCAGTTCCGCCTAAGCGCCAATTTTGCTCCTGGGCAAAGAATGGCCTCCAATCTGGTGGAAGCCAGAACCGCGAACCTACCACCATTGCCACCCGTCTATCCGGTAACGGATGTGTCTTCGACACAATCGACGTCACCAAGTGAAACCAAATTGACTTCAACAAATGGTCAAATAACGCTTCCCGCGGGTAAAATGGGCGAGGTTAGTCTTGAAGATATGATCAGGATCTCGATTCCGGCTAATGCAACAAATAAAGAACTGAAATTAACGATAGAGAAAGTCCTGAACTCCCAAAATATTCTAAATAATAAAGAGGTTCTGGGCAGCTCGATATTTGAAATTCTGAAAAACTTCCCGGAAAACTTCAGTAAACCGGTAACGATAACTCTAACATTTGATCCAACAAGTTTGAAGAGCAATCAATCGGTGGGTGTCTTCTATTATGAGGATGGGAAGAAAGAATGGATGGGTGTCTCCGGGGGTAAAATCAACGGCAACCGCATTAGTGTGGAAGTTAATCACTTTGGGAAGTTTGCAGTACTCGTTGTAGATCAAGCTACGGGTATGCCCGTAACGAACCACCCAACGGAAACGTCAACGGTAGCTAGTATTAGTGATATCTTTGGGCACTGGGCAGAGGCGAACATCAAGCAAGCAATAAGTAGCGGAATCGTCATGGGTTATCCGGATGGTACATTTAAGCCGAATCATACCGTGACACGTGCGGAATTTGCAGTAATGCTGATGAATGCGCTGAAGCCACAAGAGGCAGGAGTGGCGCTGACCTTTACAGATTCTGCGAAGATCGGAGCTTGGGCGCAGAAAGCGGTCGCGCAAGCTGTACAAGCAGGTATAATTAAAGGGTATAAGGACAGTACCTTCCGTGCGGATGCTGAGATCACACGCGCTGAGATGGTAGCAATGATTGGGAATGCTCTGGGTCAGTCTATCGAAGCAAATTCCGTAACTGACTTCGCAGACGACAAGGATATTCCGGCGTGGGCGAAAGGCAGTGTGGCTAACGTGAAGCGAGCAGGTATTGTGCAAGGTAAAGGAGCGAACCAATTCGCCGCTCAAGACCATGCAACGAGGGCTGAAGCCGTAACGGTTCTGCTGAAAATGTTGGTTCAAAAGAGTAAGTAAAGTAAAAATAACAAGCTTGGACGGTCCTTGTGGACCTTCTAAGTTTGTTTTGCATTCGGTCAAATTTGAAACCAAATTTGCGATAGTATTTAGAAAGTTATTTTCTCAATATTAAGCATACGACTCATGTGGAGTGCGTAGGAAAACACCTTTCTTATGTGGTATCAAGGAAATGTCTATCAACCATGCCAATTCAATTTCGAGTCGCTCATTTCAGCTACTCGTGTACGAGTGTTCATCATCGATGATTCTGTGCTCAGCCGCAATCGAAGTAAGAACAACAGAGAACAACAGCCTGAATGCTATCCAACTGATGTTTGAATCGCTCTAAAGTCTACGCCAATTATGGATTTGTTTGATCACAAGGCCATTCAACCAAAACAGAAAAGGAAGCGTGCGATCATAACCTTGAACTGACATCCACAACTCATAGAAAATCTCGACAACAATGTATAAAATAGAACAATTTTATTTTTTGATATATCTAAAATGCAGCATATACATTAGAATGAATATGTCGAAGGGATCAGGAATGTGCGGTATGTATTCTATCGATGACAAGCTGTATCTAGTTAGCATGTACGGTAATCCAACACAACAAAGGAGAATCATAATGAAGGCTAAGAAAAAAATGCTTTTTGCTATTGTTGCTTCACTATTATGTGGCAGCGCTTTCATGTCCATCCCAGTTTCGGTAGAAGCGGCGGAATCGGCAAGTCTGGATACTGAGATTTCCATTTTAGGTACGTCGGATATTCATGGACGGTTTATGCCATGGGATTATGCGCTGGACGGCCCCAATCCAAGTGGCAGTTTAACGCAGTTGTTTACAATCATTAAGAAGGTTCGTGAAGAGAACCCGAATACGATTTTACTCGATGCTGGTGATATGATTCAGGGTAATTCGGCGGAATTATTTAATGACCAACCGAAGTCTCCGATGATGGTAGCTATGAATGAAATGAATTATGATGCTTGGGTGATGGGCAATCATGAGTTCAATTTTGGGTTGGATGTGTTCAAGAAGGTTACCTCTCAGTATAAAGGCCAAATGCTGGCGGGAAACATCTATAAGGACAATGGAGATAGATTCTTACCTGCGTATACCATTATCGAAAAAGCAGGGATAAAGATTGGGATTATTGGAATGGATACTCCTATGACGACAGAATTTGAGAAGGGCACTAACCATTTAGATGGGCTCGTATTCAAGAATCCTGTAGATGAAACGAAAAAAGCTATCAAGGAATTAGAAGGTAAAGTAGATGTAATAGTTGGGCTTATGCATATGGGGCTAGAAAATGAAAATGGTGTCCCAGGTACCGGCGTGGCCGATATTGCCAAAGAGAACCCTGAGTTAGCTGCTATTTTTGCTGGTCATATGCACAAGCTTATTAAGGGGGATACGGTAAACGGTGTTCTAATAGTCGAGCCGGATAAATACGGAACTCACGTTTCTCGTATAGACCTTACATTCACGAAGCAAGGCGATAAGGTAGTCCTGAAGGATAAGAAAGCTATTGCATTGCCTGTTAAAGCTGCGGATGGAACGAATGCATTATCGGAACCGTCTTTGGAATCTACACTGCAGCCGTATCATGATTTCGCAAGAGCAGATGCCAATGTCGAAGTAGCACAACTTAAAGGAATGAACCTTGTACCTAAGAATGAGATCAACGATATTCCTACTGTACAAATTCAAGAAACGCCGTTATCGGACTTTTTTAACGAAGTCATGCTGCATTACAGTAAGGCGGATGTAGTGTCTCATCAGATTGATAACGATAAGGCGCGGTTGGATGTAGGTCCCATTAAGAAAAAAGATATTGCCTATAACTATCAGTTCGCTCTGGGTGAAATTACAGTTTACCAAGTAACGGGTAAAGATTTGAAAGATTACATGGAATGGGCAGTAGGCTACTTTAACTCGACCCGACCAGGCGATATAACGGTTAGCTTTGATAAGACACGTCGCGCTTCCAAGTATAGTACGAATGATTTTTTTGGTGGCGTTAAATATGAAATCGACTTAACGAAGCCTTATGGTAGCCGAATTACGAATTTACGAAAAATGGACGGAACCTCTATCAAGCAAGATGATGTTATCAAATTGGGCATGAATGCATATCGGATGGACGCTCTGAAAGCAAAGGGTGGAGCACTCGAAGGACGGAAATTCCAACAGCTATGGTCCTCCAAGGATGCAAGCGCATTTGGCGAAATGGATGGAACTATTCGTAATCGTGCAATTGCTTATTTGAAAGAAGTGAAGAAGGGTGTATACGAGCCTCAAATTCAAAATAATTGGAAAATTATTGGCGTTGATACCACTTCACCTGAACGTGTAGATGTAATTGAACTTATTAACACAGGCGTATTAGAGATTCCTAAAACGGATGACGGTAAATACACCAATGTAGCATCAATTAACATTTTGGATACGATCACTCGAAAAGAGATTGATGAATTGTCTCAAAAAGCAAAGGTGAGAACGGACCTATCTGCACGTGCTATGACAAAAGGCGAGTTCTATCATAAGCTTAATGTAGCCATAAAAGCAGCAGCAATTGTTCCACAAGAAGAAGTTAAACCAGAAGCAAAACCAGAAGCAAAACCAGTAAAACCACCAGTGGTAACTGATGTTACGAATCAAGCAAAGGTAACAGCATACTTTTTGAATGTTCGTGCCGAAGCTTCTTCCAAGGCGAAGATCTATATGGCGGTGCCGAAGGGAACTGTTCTTGAAGTGCTAGGAACGAAGTATGGCTGGTTGAAGGTTACTTATAACGGATCTATTGGCTATGTGTACGATGAATATGTAGATATGTTAAAATAATTTGTGTATAAGCAGTCCAGTCTTTTAGACTTGGGCTGCTTTTTTTTGTGCTACGGATAATGGGCCCGTAACCAGTCTTGCCAGAAAACAAATGTAGCACGAATGGTTAGAGCATGCTGAACATCATGAGGTGTTATAGGCGTAAGGCGCAAATCAGCTGAGCATTAATTGCAATATGTCTCCGTATTGCTCGAGTGTATTTCCAAAATAGCAATACAAGCTCACCAGAGAATTTCTATAACAATATTCAGCATCATTATGACTTTTTAGGTGATAAGTTAATTATCGGTAAGTTCTGCGCTATCGCTGAAGGAGTTTCTTTTATTATGAATGGTGCTAATCATCGAATGGATGGTTTTACAACATATCCTTTCAATATTTTTGCTGGAGGATGGGAAAAGGTCACTCCAACGGTAAAGCAGTATTGGTGATGGTGCAATTGTTGCTTCGAACTTTAACTGTTGTAAAAAACGTTGAACCGTATTCAATTGGAAGTCCAACTCCTGCAATAAGATTTTTTTTCATGCGATTTTTATTTTTCTTGGGCAAACGTCCATATATCTAGCTGTCTTTCAAGTAGTAAGGATCAACAAGTAATGTAGCGTAAGTCTAGTACTACACTTTGGACTAGTTGTTGACAGAAGCTGCGATATTAGGTATATTTACATGCATGAGCATACATTCAAATAATTTGATTAAATATTGGATTATATGAAGATAATGAAATTCAATAAATCATACAAAGAGGAGACAAAACATGAAGGATTTATTTACCCCCTATGAATTTAAGGATTTGAAACTAAAAAACCGTGTGGTTATGCCTCCGATGTGTCAATATTCAGTAACCAACAAAGACGGAATTGCTACGGATTGGCATTACATGCATTATGTGAGTCGAGCTATCGGTGGAGCGGGGTTAATTATTATTGAGATGACTGATGTTGATCCTGATGGCCGAATTACCGATTTCGATCTCGGTATTTGGTCAGATGAACATATTCCCGCGTTAGCTAGAATTGTTGAGGCGTGCCATTCGTATGGTGCAAAAGTGGGAATTCAAATTGCTCACGCTGGACGTAAGGCTGAAGATGCGGTAGTTCCTGTAGCGCCATCGGCAATTCCTTTTGACTCAGAGTCTACAACACCAAGAGAACTAACAACTGAAGAAGTACAAGTTATGGTCGAGAAATACCGTAAGGGTGTAAACAGGGCTGTGCAAGCTGGAGTTGATGTTATTGAACTTCATGGTGCGCACGGTTATCTTATACATCAGTTCCAATCCCCTCTAACTAACCATAGAACTGATGAATATGGACAAGATTTAAACCGATTCGGAACTGAAGTTATTCGTGCGGCAAAAAGTGAAATGCCGATAGGAATGCCGTTGATCATGCGAATTTCTGCTAAGGAATATGTCGATGGAGGATATGGAATCGAAGAGAGCCTGAAATTCAGTATGGCATATAAAGAAGCAGGGGTAGATATGTTCCATGTTAGTGCAGGTGGTGAAGGACCAATTGCAGCTGCTGGAAAACCGGGAACACATGCGGCATACCAAGTCTCATTGGCTAGAGAAATAAAGGAGAGTCTGAATGTTCCGGTGATTGCGGTTGGGAGATTGGACGAACCTGTTCTTGCCAATGCGGTTATAGGTAATGAGGATGCTGACCTTGTTGCCATCGGAAGGGGAATGCTAAGAAATCCTTATTGGACGCTAGAGGCTTCGGTTCAACTTCAAAAAGAGACAGAAATTCCAAAGCAGTATGAGCTTGGATTTCCCAGAACCAAAAGATAAAGACATAATTGAATAACTTGATTATTGATGGGGAGACTCGCAGGAAAGCCTAAGCGAGTCTCTTTCTTTATACAAGAACGCGATTGTGATGTTATAATGTGATCAGAGAATTCATTCGCTTGATGTCTGAGAAAGGAATTATGAGATGAAGAATGTCCTTAACAATGACCTTATAAACAACTGGTTAGCATTAACGTATATCCAAATGAACGTAGCCAATACATTGGAAGCGAATTTGCAAGAGAAACATCAATTGTCTTTGAAAGAATTTTATTTGCTGTTATTCTTGTATGAGGCGCCAGATATGAAGCTGAAGTTACAGCAATTGGAGTCAATGGTAGGTTTAAGTCAGAGTGCCGTATCTAGACTCGTTAGCCGATTTGAAGCAAAGGGCTGTGGGGCTTTAAAGAGACATGCGTGTGATGATGATAGAAGAAGTATCTATACCTCTTTGACACAAATAGGGCAAGATAAGATCAACTTAGCAAAAGTAACTTTTAATGAAATTTTATCAGAGGCATTACCCGGAAAGGATCTAGAACAGTTGCTACAACAAATGCTCCATTTAAAACAATAAGGATCTCACAATATTTGTGTGAACTGGACATTGAGATAGCGCTAGATGTTGCAAAATAGTATTACATTAAACGCCCAGATATAGAGTTATATCTGGGCGTTGTTCATATATTTAATCTTGTCTACCTTCGATTGCACTTAATAAGACGCTAGCGGCAATGCCAAGTCTGCGATCGAGCAATTGTTGTCTGTCCATTGAGAAATCTAGTTCAATCTTCTGGACAAAAGGATTGAATCTTTGTTTGAAAGTTAACACATCGTGCTGCCCGATTGTTCCAACGAACGTCTGCGGTATAAGATTGGATAGAAATCTTCGAAGAATAGCCATTAACATGCTATCTTCTGTAATAAGTCCAACCTCACGTTCTTGCTGGTCGAGAATGATCCACTCATCCTTCAAGATAGACTTCATGCCCTTTCTTCTAAAGCTACCTACCGTTTCGTTACTTATGGAGTCAAAGACATCGTATGTAGCGGAGAAATCGATCCGTGATCGTGCTTTTATAACTAGAACTTCTTCCGTCATATCCTCAGAACTATACACCCGAATATCTTCCTTGAGCTTAAAAGCCTGTTGTTTAACGTAGAAGACTAGGCCATCTTGAGGGTCATAAATATGAAAAGCTCCACCGAAAATTTTGAAAAATTGTTTGCGAACTAAGTAATTGGAATGATTAAAACGATCCTTCATAAATACAGTCTCCTTTAAAACCAAGTTGTACATATTATCTCATAATTTCGAAAAGAAGGGTGAAAATTAATACAAACAAAATAGAGAATGAACTTTTTAAGTTATTGGTTATTGAGTAGGTACCAAGAGGTTTCCTATCTAAGAAGCGAATAGTCAGGAAATGGTGAGGGTGATCCGAAGGTAAACACGGATCACCCTCACTGTATTCCAGATTTTTAAATTGGCTTCGTTTCACATCGTGTACTAATATATATATATCAGGTAACTAGAAGGTTATACGATGATGGAGGTGTTGCTAATGAAACTAATGGATGCCTTAGCACAACAACTGGAAGCATGGGGAAACGAGAAGCGCAGAGAGATCAATATAAAGAATGGGGATGGAGAGAACCAGGTATGGTGTTGGGAAGGTGCAACTTCGTGGTCTTGCTAAGAAACTTAAGAAGAATCACGAGCTAGATGCAACTATGGGAAACAGGTACTACGGATGCAAGGATTCTAGCCACAATGATGATGGACAGTAACAAGTTATCTAAGCAAGAAATTGCTGATATGGTCCAATCAATTACATATTCCACGCTTATTGATGAGTTAGTCTATAACGTTATTATGAATACGTCGTTTGCTGATGAATTGGGATCGCAGTGGTTAGATTCTCCAGAGGAATTTGTAGGACGAACTGGGTGGAATATTCAAGAAGCGGAAATGAAATTGGCCCCCCTACGTAAACAAGGATCGATGAATCGCTGTCTGGTTGAAATCGGAGTACGTATACCGGTATACACAAGGTGTATCATTATCGGTGAACAAATAGGGAGGCTAGACAATAAACCTGTACATAAAGGTTGTACATCGTCATATGCACCCGAGTGGGATTGCTGCGGTTCTTCATAAGAAGACTAAATAATGAAGAGAATTCTTTACTTATGTTTGATTTTCGTACAAGAAAGTAATCAATAGGATCAACCCCAAACACGATAATGAAATAAGTAGAAGCATTGAGCTACCGTCTTTTTTCTTCTGAGTTGGAATTGAAGTGTTGGTATCTTCAGTTCTTGCTTCATTCTTTCGAAGATGGGCTTTGAAAGACTCATATAACAGAATTCCGCAACGATCACAGAATTGTGCTCTATCGCTGTTCTCAAAGTTACATTTTAGACAGATCAATGTTCATTCTCCTTTCATGGGTTACATTAAGAGGAATTGTGCAGAATAATTAAAATTAATCATGAATTACCTCAATTATCTTGAGTTAAAACAGTGAGTAAAGATCTAATAAAGTAATTATATACCATTTGAAACTACCAGTAAATATAATGGAACTAACAGTATATTAAATTTCTATTAATCTTTCACTACTGTTTAGGGTGGAGGGTGATACAAAGATGGATTATATTCAATTAGGATCGCGATTACGTCAAGAACGACTTAAGCATAATTTCACCCAAGAGAAATTGGCAGAGAAGATCGACGTATCACATGCATATATAGGACAGATTGAACGAGGAGAGCGAAGCCTTACGCTCGAAACGCTAATCAAATTAGCGAATCAATTAGAAGTAACAGCAGATGAATTACTTCACGAGTCTCTCAAATTGAATGAAGGTCACTACATGCATAAAATCATACAATTGGTTCAAGAACGTCCGATGCATGAGCAACAAATGGCACTGGAAATGCTTGAAGTTATGTTTGCTCATCTTGATCAGATGAATTCGATAAGTAAAGATACAACAATAAAGAACCTTTGATTGCAACTTCTTAATTACAGGGTCACGTTCTGCAGGTAAAGAAAAATAAAGGTTTACAACGAGGTCGTTTTTAGGAAGTTCTCCCAGCATATCAGCGGGATACCTTCTTAAGAACGACCTTTGATACAACATCGAATTTCACAGGAAGAGCTTGGTGTTTTTAATCTGCCTCCGGATTTGACACGTCTGTCGTTCACACTTTAAGTTTTCAATGCATACGATTTACATTGTGTTTACATAATCATGTATTCCCTTTAACATCTATCTCCTACAATCAAGGTGCTAGTAAAATAGTCCTATTCTATAGTGCTAGGACAACAGGAGGATGATATTGTTGAAGGGAAGCGGCTTGCACCTATCTATGAAATGGAAATTGATTCTAAGCTTCTCAGCGGTTGCTCTAATTTTCCTTGGAGTGGCTTTTTACCAAAACCATAAAATCAAGCAGGTTGAAATTTCAATGGAAACGCAAAAGACAGAGATGGAAAAAAGAATCACCGTAGCTCAAATAACCCAACTACTACAAGAGTTAAATGGCTTGGAAACATCACTCTCTCAATCTAGTGATCTTGAATATTTTAAACCTTTCCTAGAAACACAAGAGAAGCTTAATAAGGAAATAAATGCGGTGAGTTTTGCGGAGAATTCAGATGCGTACAATGATTTACAACGATTACATATTCAGACTGATAAATATAAGGGGAATGTTGAGGAATTAGTTACTACGTTACAGAATGAAGAATTGGATCCGTTGATGGTCCTTGAGAAAATTGATAGCTTACATACCGAAGCTCTTGTTATCAATCACGCTATGCTTAAGACGAATGAAAAATTGTACGCGGCAGCAGCGGAGAATGCTATAAAGGCGGAAACACGTTCTTTTATTTTATTAGATGATACAACTTCTATTTCTGCTTATGCAGCGGTGTTCGTATTTCTATTGACGCTTAGTATAGCGATCGTGCTTATTCGTTCCTTTATATTACCCGTAAATAAGCTACAATCAGCTCTGCTTCAAATTTCAGAAGGCGATTTGAGATATCAAATCAATTCACCATATAACGATGAGTTAGGTCGTCTCAGTCATCATTTCGATCATATGGTCGTAAGGGTTCGGGATATGCTGCAACAAACACAGGCTGTGGCATCGTCGCTTGCAACGTATTCAGAGTCCTTCCAACAATCTTCAGTTATTACAGCTCATACGAATCAAGATATTGTACAGACATTTCAAGAAATCTCGGTAGGAGCGGGACAACAAGCTGAGCAATCAGAGCATAGTGCGAGTCTGATACAGGAGTTGGAACGAGGAGTAAATGAAATTTCGGAATATACGGATGTCATGGTATTAACAAGTGAAACGGCTAATATCAACACGCGCAAAGGGTTTGCAGCTGTCACAGTCTTACAGAGTGTATCTGAACATTCCCGAGAATCAATAGTCAAGGTTTATGATGCATTAATGAAGCTAATGGAGCAATCGAAACAAATATCGAGAATTACTCATACGATTTCGGAGATTTCGACGCAGACGAATTTACTTTCGTTGAATGCGGCCATTGAGGCATCACAGGCAGGAGCTTATGGCAAAGGATTTGCTGTCATTGCCGATGAAGTGAGGAAATTGTCGTTGCAAACCAAAGAATCATCTGTTCATATTGGGAAAATAGTCAATGATTTGCAAAGAGGAATGGCCGAATTCCAGAAATCTATGCTTGAAACGAAAGGGAGCTTAGATAAGCAGGATCATCAAGTAGCGGAGACTCTTTCTTCTTTTAAAGCCATAGATCATACTATTGAAGAAATTAGCAAGCAGATTGGGCAAATTCACGATAAGGTGGATATGACTCGGGCTAACAATGCCAGACTTTCTGAATCTGTTCACTGTGTAGCTTCTATCGCTGAAGAGACTGCTGCAGGAGTTCAGGAAGTAAACGCATCAAGCATTCAGCAGGATAGCGCTATTAGTAATATTGCTGAGCAAGCCATTCAAATTAACATTATTTCGCAAAAACTGTTCCAGGAAATCAATGTTTTCAAGATCAGCGATATTGAGATCATTGAGGCTAATGTAAATGAGATTAACCCGGGAATCAATGCAGTAGATGATATATAAGGAAAACTTATGATTCCATTGCAATTCTATTATTGGACTTCATGGTTGACCTGTATTTATAATGAAATATATGGTATTACCACAGATATTAAATGCTATTATTATCATATAATGGCATTTTTTTATTATTAGTCATTCTATGTAGAGAGTTTGCGGTCAAAAAGTTAACTCATTAATAAAGAAAATCATGATATGAGGGTTTCTCTGTAGTTATATATATGTGCAACAATTTAGCAGTTTATGTCTTTCCATTGACCATGTTGGCACATTATGGTAGCTTAAAATAATATATTAATACTATGTGTATACTCTGAATTATAAATGATTGTATTCCTATGTGAGGTGGATAACGTTGCAATTTCAGGTCATGAACAGCCCTTTTAGTCAGGAGCAAGTAGAACTTCTTAATCGTCTAGTACCAACATTAACGCAAGAACAACAGATTTGGCTAAGTGGATATCTTACAGCTATTAACACTTCTAATACTACATTACATACCATACCAGATGTTACAACAGTGATCTCTACGGATAGTTCGGTTGCGATTTCTCGGGAAGTGACAGTACTATTTGGTTCCCAGACCGGCAACAGCCAAGGATTAGCTAAGACATTGTCACAGAAATTAGAAGGTCTAGGGTTTCAAGTTACACTTTCTTCCATGAGTGATTTCAAGTCGAATACGTTGAAGAAAGTTCAGAATTTACTGATTGTGGCTAGTACGCATGGGGAAGGAACGCCACCTGACAACGCGATACCATTCTATGAATTCCTCCATAGTAAACGTGCGCCTAAATTGGAAGATTTACAGTTCTCCGTCTTGGCTCTCGGAGATAGCTCATATGAGTTCTACTGCCAGACAGGTAAGGATTTCGACAAACGCCTGGAGGAATTGGGTGGACAACGGATTAGTCCACGTGTTGATTGTGATTTGGATTATGATGACTCTGCAGCAGAGTGGATTGACAATGTGTTAGCTAACCTGAGAGGGACGATAGAATCCACGAGTACCTCTGGTGCGCTCACAGCTACTGGAATCGAGAAAGTAGCAGAACAATCAGCGTATTCTAGGACGTTTCCTTTTAAAGCAGAAGTACTTGAGAATATCAATCTTAACGGTCGCGGATCTGATCGAGAGACTCGTCATCTTGAGCTATCTCTTGAAGGATCGAATTTCCAATATGAACCGGGTGATTGTGTAGGGATATACCCAGAGAATTCCCTTGGTTTAGTAGAGTCATTGATTGAGAAGATGGGTTGGAGTTCTGAGGAACTCGTGTCCGTGAATAAAAAGGGCGAACAACGCCCGTTGCGAGAAGCACTATTAAATAATTATGAGATAACGGTATTAACCAAACCATTAGTGGAACAAGCTGCGAAGTTATCCTCGAACAACGAGTTGCAAGCACTTGTAGCACCTGGCAATGAAGTAGAACTTAAGAATTACCTGGAAGGACGCGATTTGTTAGATTTGGTGCAGGATTTCTCGCCTTGGGAAGTATCCGCTCGGGATTTCGTATCGCTCCTTCGGAAGATGCCTGCTCGCCTGTATTCAATCGCTAGTAGTTCAAAAGCAAGACCTGATGAAGTTCATCTCACCATCCGGACGGTGCAATATGAAGCTCATGGACGGGATCGCTACGGTGTTTGCTCTACACAATGTGCGGAGCGGTTAGAACTAGGTGAACAATTATCGATGTACGTACATCATAATCCTAATTTTAAACTTCCTACGAAATCGGATACACCTATTATCATGATTGGACCGGGTACTGGCGTTGCACCATTCCGAGCTTTTCTCGAAGAAAGAGAGGAGTCAGGTGCTGAAGGGAAAGCATGGTTATTCTATGGAGATCAGCATTTACTTACAGATTTCCTCTATCAACTTGATTTTCAACGGTGGGTTAAAGATGGCGTTCTGACTCGGATGGATGTTGCTTTCTCACGAGATACAGCTAAGAAAGTTTATGTTCAGCACCGAATGCTTGAGAAGAGGAATGAACTCTATCAATGGTTGGAAGAAGGGGCGTTCGTATATATTTGTGGGGATGAGAAACACATGGCTCATGATGTTCATAACACCTTAATTACAATCCTTGAACAAGAGGGTGGTAAGAGCAGGGAAGATGCCGTAGCTTATCTAACGGAAATGCAACAGCAGAAGCGCTACCAGCGTGACGTATATTAAGATCTTTGAGAACGAAAGCGAAAGGAGCTAACAAATAATGACTCATAACAAAACAGTAGTAGTACAGGATGGACCACCGAGCGATGTTGAGGACATCAAGACACGAAGTCGTTACCTGCGTGGGGAACTTGTAGAAGCGCTCGAAGACGGAATTACTGGGTCGATG
This sequence comes from Paenibacillus glacialis, assembly GCF_001637205.1. Taxonomy (GTDB): domain Bacteria; phylum Bacillota; class Bacilli; order Paenibacillales; family Paenibacillaceae; genus Paenibacillus_AQ; species Paenibacillus_AQ glacialis. Next base: position 155,409 of record NZ_LVJH01000027.1, on the reverse strand, counting down.
TCTGAGGATGAGAATCGATTGATGAAATTTCACGGCAGCTACATGCAAGATGATAGGGATTTACGAAATGAACGCCATAAGCAAAAGCTTGAACCAGCTTACCAGTTCATGGTGCGGATACGCGCCCCTGGCGGAGTTCTTACATCAGCGCAGTGGTTGGAGATGGACCGACTAGCTCGGGAATATACAACCGGATCGATACGTATAACCACTCGACAAGCGATTCAGTTCCATGGGATTCTTAAGTGGAATTTGAAGAAGAGTATTCGGACGATTAATGATGCACTCTTGACTACACTTGCTGCTTGTGGTGACGTGAACCGTAATCTTATGTGTAACCCGAATCCATATCAGTCTGAGGTTCATGCAGAAGTATTTGAATGGTCCACACGAATTAGTGACCACTTGTCTCCGAAGACGAACGCGTACCACGAGATTTGGCTTGATGGCGAAAAGATCGTGGACAGTACTGCGGATGAAGCAGAGCAGGAGCCGATTTACGGAAAGGTCTATTTACCGCGTAAGTTCAAAATCGGTGTGACCGTTCCACCTACCAACGATGTGGATGTTTTCTCCCAAGACCTTGGCCTGATTGCTATTTATGAGGATGGGAAGCTTAAGGGGTTCAACGTTGCTGTTGGTGGTGGTATGGGGATGACTTATGGTGATACTCAGACGTACCCACAGTTGGCACGAGTTATTGGGTTCTGTACCCCTGAACAGGTCATCGACGTGGCGGAGAAGACTGTCATGATACAGCGCGATTTCGGAAATCGTTCCGTCCGTAAATATGCTCGTTTCAAATACACGATTGATAGATATGGTATAGAATGGTTCATTAATGAACTACAGAATAGATTAGGGTGGAATCTCGAAGAAGCTCGCCCTTATGAATTTAGTCATAACGGTGATCGTTATGGCTGGATCAAAGGTAGTAACGGGAAATGGCATCTGACGCTATATATCCCAAGTGGTCGGATCGAAGATCAAAAGGGCTATCCGTTGATGACTGGTTTACGTGAAATTGCTAAGATTAATACGGGCGATTTCCGTCTTTCTCCGAACCAGAACCTTGTGATCGGAAATGTGACGACTCCGAAGAAACGTAAGATTGAAGAGTTGATCAAGCAGTACGGTCTTACGGATGGTAAACGTTATTCAGCATTACGTAGAAATGCCTTATCTTGTGTAGCTTTCCCGACTTGTGGGATGGCTATGGCAGAAGCGGAACGTTATCTTCCAACCCTACTGGACAAGATCGAGACCATATTGGCGGAAGTTGGACTGAGCGAAGAGGCGATCAACATTCGGATGACGGGTTGTCCTAACGGATGTGCTCGACCAGCTTTGGGAGAAATTGCTTTCATGGGCAAGGCCCCTGGCAAGTACAATATGTATCTGGGTGCCGGATTCTCAGGAGAGCGGCTGAACAAGATTTACCGTGAAAATATCGGTGAAGAAGAAATTCTGAAATTATTAGAACCAATGTTTCATCAGTATGCACAAGAACGCCAGACAGGCGAACACTTCGGTGATTTCGTCATACGTGCTGGTTATGTCAAAGCGGTTCAATCTGGACTGGATTTCCATAACTAACATGAAATAAAGAGAGGCTATTCCAAAAGGTCAGTTAAGTAGACCTTCTGGAATAGCCTCTTTTGTTTACTGGTATTCAGATGTTACATTAGCTAATATCCTTTTTATCTTATAATACCAGCATTGTAATTCAAAAGATTCATTATCTGTTCTGTGTTGTGACTGATTCCTTCACTTGAAGGCCTGGTAGAGTGATTCGTATAGTTTTCTGTAAGAGTTGCTTCATCAGTGTTCTGTTTGATCTCACTCACTAGAATTTTCGAACCGTCCGAACTAACAATATATTGTCTGATATACCCACCTTCGTGACTAGTTACCAATTTCCCAGAAGGATCTTCCTTTTTCTCTTCTTTTGCTTTTAACTGTTTTTCTAATTCAAAATTGAATGTCAATTGCAACGGATTACTTCTAGCATTTTGTATTGATAATCTATTGTTATTGATTCCCGATTGGATACGCAAGTTATCACCTCCATATACAGTAATAAGTATTATATCGGTTAATACTTGGGATTTTATAATAATTGGATACACAAGCCATTAGTTTTCAAAGGGATTTGGATCTTGAAACCTTTTGGTGAACGCATGGAATCTTTGTCGTGCATCAACTGACGTATCCTCAATCAACAAAGAATATCTTATCTAGTGTCTTTATCCATTGGTCGAGCGTCTTCAAGGCTATACAATTTATATCTTCTTTGTGGTGGAGGATAAGGCTAGCAAATCCATTTGAGGTTCGCAACGTATATGAGATCACAGCGTTGGCATACACTTTAGTAGTGGTATTAAAAGCCGATTTGTTCATCTTCTACATAACTGTCACATTTCAATGAAAGCTTGTACAGTTTAACGTCATTTCGCATGTTATGTTAATATAAGATATACAACAGACGAATGAATTGATTAACGTGAAAGAGGAGTGCAGAAATGGACATCAGTCAGATTTACGAAGACTTACAGACACTAGTACCGAAAGCGGTTATACAATGCCATGAAACGTTAAAAGGATACGTATACACACAAATGGGAGGTAACGCGGATATTCGTGTTGTACCCTCCACTTATGATGAAGTTCAAAGTATTATCAAATACGCAGTAGATCATAATGTAATGATTACAACACTTGGGAATGGATCAAATGTGGTTATCCGAGATGGGGGTATCCGTGGGATTGTACTTCAGATGACGAACCTACAGGAAATTACGGTCTCTGAACATACGTTGGTTGCTCAAAGCGGTGCATCTATTATACATGCGTCACAAATTGCATTACAGCACCAATTGAACGGACTAGAATTTGCATGTGGTATTCCTGGTACTGTAGGTGGAGCGCTATATATGAATGCTGGGGCTTATGGTGGTGAAGTAGCAGATGTGTTATTGGATGCCCTTGTGGTGGATTCCACTGGACAATTGTTGACCTTACGTAAAGAGGACATGAAGTGGGGTTATAGACAAAGTATATTTACGGGTGGGCAATACACGATTCTACAAGCAAGATTTGGCTTAGAGTCTGGTGAACATTCCTCCATAAAAGAGAAGATGGATGAGCTTACATTCTTACGTGAGTCGAAACAACCGTTGGAATATCCTTCTTGTGGAAGTGTCTTTAAGCGTCCTCCTAATCGATTTGCAGGTCAATTGATCCAAGAAAGCGGCTTACAAGGTGTACGTATCGGTGGTGCAGAAGTATCAACGAAACATGCAGGGTTCATTGTTAATGTAGACAATGCCACTGCAAGCGATTATATTGCTTTAGTTGCTCATGTCAGAGAAACGGTTAGAGAGAAGTTTGGAATTGATTTGGAGACCGAAGTCAAATTTATTGGTGAAGAATAATTAACGAATGTAGTGGATGAATGAGCATAGTGAGTTATCCGTATTCATATTCATATCGATACAAACAAGTTACCGAGACCTCGGTAGCTTGTTTGTCGATCTCATTTCTTGAAGATGACTTGATCCCTTAACAGTCTCACGTTACATGAGCAACTTATTCCAAGGTAACGTTGTATTTGAGCTCTTGCTGAATTTAACTCTAATTCTTCGTTAGCCAAGTTGGTTACCTTCAAATCTGTCGTAACAATATCATACGTGTCTTGCGGTAGTGACACCATGTTACCATCGCTGTTAAGTGTACTCCCCAAGTGAGATCATGGATGATACAATGAAAGTATCTTTTAATTTAAGGAGGAGTGAGAATGATTAAAGGATTTCATCATGCTCAAATAACGATACCCCCAGGAACAGAAGAGGGGATAGATCATCTTAGAACGAAAGCTCATCTCGCTTATGAAGTCGATGATCTTGTACAAATAGAAGAGAAGTTAAAGAACAATGGAATTGAGATCATATCAGCTATTCCTATTTCAGGATTTGAAAGATTTGAATTTAGAGATCCATTTGGAAATTGAGTCGAATGCATTAAACCTGTGCTATGAATCAAACCCATGAATTCTTTGGGTGGAATTGTCCTACACATCTGTGAGCAGGTTAAGAGACATATCCGAAGATATTTTAGCTTATTGTGATAGTGCAGGAATTAATTGTTAGAAGTGATAGTAAGTGATATTCATGAAAATATTGGAGTTGAGCACATGTCATCTGAAGTTAATCATAAGTTATTTACAATGTGTATGATCGAGCAAGGAGATAAGGTTTTACTCATGAATAGACCTGATAAGATGGGATTTCCCGGCTATATTGCTCCTGGAGGGAAAGTGGATTTCCCTGAGAGTATTGTGGATGGAGCCATTCGAGAAGTCAGAGAAGAGACAGGTCTGATCGTGAAGGACATTATATATAAAGGGTTAGATGAGTTCTGTGATCCAGAAACGGGCTTAAGATATATGGTGTTTAATTATCTCGTTACGTCCTTTGAAGGGGAGTTACTAGAATTCCCGCCTGAGGGAGAATTGTTGTGGGTTGAGAAGTCGAGGGCATTGGAATTACCAATGCAAGATTGGTTCAAGAGACGGTTTCCATGCTTCTTTCAACAAGGAACATTCGAGCGGAGTGTTATATGGAATAAGAAGAGCAACACAACATTGGGTGAGACCATACAACATTATGGCGTAGGCGAGAGTTCTAAATAACCACTGTACGTATTAGAGTTATCAGAAATTAAGAGGGCTCAGCGAATTAGAGAAAATGTCATTCGCGGGGCGTCCACGCAGATCATCCCTTGCTCCAACAAAAAAAGGAGTGTCCTTAGCCATTTCCATGGCTTTTGGGACACTCCTTTTGCATGAATCATAATAGTGTTGTTATATTAGGCAATTGCCGTCATCACAACTGTTACCTGCACCGCCTACAACGGTAATTGGGTGTGCGTCATTCCAAGCTTGACGAAGGGCGTCGAGGAACACTTCTGTTGATTGCGCGCCAGAAATCGCATATTTTTCATTCGCAAGGACAAAAGGAACGCCGCTTACTTTCAGAGAATGAGCGCGACTCTCATCGGAACGAACATCTTCAGAATATTTGTCACTTGCTAGCATTTCTCGAGTTGCATTCTCATCAAGACCAGCCTTTACAGCAACTTGAACGAGCGCTTCGTTATCACTAACAGTCACTCCTTCTGTAAAATACGCGCGGTAGAGATGTTCATTAATTTTTTCCACAAGCCCCTGATCGGATGCAAAATGGATGAGTCGATGAGCATCAAATGTATTTTCGTTTTTGGTGAGATCGAATCGATACTCAAGTCCGTCTTGTGCTGCTAAATTAGTGATTTGTGCCATCATTTGTTTCACTTCATCAGCCGATCTACCCATCTTCTTAGATAGGGCAGCGACAAGATCCCCACTTTCGCGTGGTGTAGAAGGATCAAGTTCGAAACTACGCCAGATCACTTCAACCTCTTTACCATGTTCGAATTGAGATAATGCCTTCTCAAATCTTCGTTTTCCTATATAACACCATGGACATACAATATCTGACCAGAATTCCACTTTCATTGTCATCACTAAATCCCCCTTTGTTGTTCCTATCTATCATCATAATGATTACAGATACAAAAATCAACTTTTTAGCTACTATATTTCATTGACAAGCTTTTCTTTATGATCTAGAATTTCGTGAATAGATCTTAATGGACGTGAGAGGGTAGGTCTTACGAGAATGAATAGGATACGGAAAATAGGGTTGAACATCTCGAGTCAATTTATCCATGTTTTAATATTACAATCTTTTCTGAAATGGATTTTCTTTGGTGCCGTAGTCGGGTTATTGTCAGGTACAGCATCTGCATTATTTCTGAAAAGTCTTGAATATGTTACCCATATTCGATTAGTAAATCCATGGGTGTTGTTCTTATTACCATTAGGTGGAGCATTTGTAAGTTACCTTTATTATAAATATGGCATGAATAGTACTAAAGGAAACAATCTGATTATTGAGCAAATCCAAGAGCGGGCATATGAGCATGTCCCTTTACGTATGGCACCCCTTGTCCTATTTGGTACATTAGTGACACATTTATTGGGAGGATCGGCGGGGCGAGAAGGAACAGCGGTTCAGATGGGTGGAAGCCTAGCGGAACAGTTCGGTAAATGGATAAAGGTAGGACCTATAGATCGGCAAATCCTATTGATGTGTGGCATTAGTGGCGGGTTCGGATCTGTATTTGGAACTCCGATAGCTGGAGCTATCTTCGCCATTGAGGTAATAGCCTTAGGAATGATGCGATATGATGCGTTAATTCCATGCTTTGTCGCGAGTTTTGTAGGAAATATGGTAGCTATGGATCTATGGGGAGTTACGCACATTCAGTACGATATGGGTGAAATTCCTTCACTAACGTTGATCGTATTATTGAAAGTATTGGTTGCTGCTGTGTGTTTTGGGTTAGTAAGCATGATCTTCAGTGAGTTAACCCATTTTCTCAAAAAGAACTTCGCTTCCATCATGCCTAACCCCATGCTAAAAAGTGCTATTGGGGGCGTAATCATTATCCTCATGGTATATCTGATTGGATCACGGGATTACTTAGGATTAGGAATGCCACTTATATCGCAGTCTTTCGAGGACAACGTTCATCCATTCGCTTTTCTTGGAAAACTTCTCTTCACATCAGTAACGTTAGGCGCAGGATTCCAAGGTGGGGAAGTAACCCCCTTATTTGCGATAGGTGCTACTCTAGGGAATTCACTAGCAGGAATGCTTCAACTGTATGCACCTTTTCTTGCTGCATTAGGATTCATTGCTGTTTTTTGCGGTGCAACCAATACGCCAATAGCCTGCTTTTTGATGGGGATCGAGTTGTTTGGATCTGAGGGTGCTATATATATGTTTATCGCGTGTTTGGTAAGTTACTTGTTCTCTGGATACACAGGTATTTATACTTCTCAACTGATCGGTGTATCGAAGAGCAATCTATTGAAGGTTCCGTATGGAATAAATATATCTTCGGTTAAAATAAAACGAAAAAAGATGTAACATTCACCCAAGTTAGAGTGAGTGTGACTGTTACATCTTCGATTTATATTTACCACCATGGATGAAATGGACTTTAACTTCGACATCATGCAGAGAATCTTTTGTTAACAGGAATGCATCTTCTTTCTCTTGATGTAATTTATGCCATTTGTGAGGATTGGATCGATAAAGGGAGTCCTCCAAATTCAACACGTCACTTTTAATAGTCAGACCTTTATTAAATGTATTTCGGATTTGTGAGACGAGAACTTTAGCTGTTTCCTTTTCTAAATTGGGCTCAGATATAGATTCAATCAATTCATCCAGATATGCTTGTACAGTAATTTTAACGTCATAGTGTACTTTTCCGTCTACAATTATCGGAGTTATGGCATTGTGGGGATTGATTAATACCACAGTTGCTACGGGATCACCTCTATCTGGAACATTTGTGAGTGTTCGTTCTAGATCTCGGTCCAGCCAGCGAGAACCCTTCAGATCTTCAACTGACATCCATCCTGCTAATTTGTGATTATTTAACATATATGCCCCATTCATTTTGAGCATCGGCTTCTTCTGCTCATCTTCTAGCCACGTTTTATTGTCAATTGCAAGGGATGGCAGCATACAAGACCCACCACCTTCGTTTGAATCCGCAATAACTTTATACCCATAGACGGGTTTAATAAGAGATAACTGGGAGTAAACTTGTTCCGGTGTGCTCAAAATGGACTCGATCGGAGAGAAATTTAGCAAGGATTTCTGTGCAAATATTTTAGTTATAGGCTCTTTCGTACCATACATTAGAATGTTATACCTTATTTCTCGATAGCGATTGACTGCAGAATAGATATTTTGGATTTTAGCTTGCTTCAACAAATTTTCGCTATAGATAATGGTTCTGACGTGGCCCCATAACACCCTTTGTTGCGAGGTGGAATAGAGCGAACTCATGGATTCAGTAACCGTCTTACCTTCCCCTTGTCCAATCCACGCAGGCACAAGTTTCCCTATTTCCGTCGCCTCGTTCTTCGCTATATTGGAGAAATTGAGAACCTGTGCATAAGCTTTATACTTTCCGTCAACATAGTCAAAACCCAGTGCAGTGACATAAGCTATGTTCTGAATCTCTTTAGCATCCCAGCAACCTGATAATAGTGCCAGGGAAATAACAATGCCGAAGAGCCTTCTTAGTGGTATCATGTTGGATCTTCCCCTTGATGATCAGAGTCTTTAGTATTTAAATTTTGTGGTCTGTTGATCATTTTAACCCAAGGAAAACGTAATATAGTTCTGGGTATATCTTTAAAAATTGGAGGTGAAAGGGGGGATAAATAAGGGATTCCAAATGTTTGCAACCTTGACATATAAATAACGAGAAGTATCACTCCCAATATCAGACCATACATCCCCAGAACAGAAGACATTATAAATAATCCAAGTCTCACAAGACTAAGAACTGAACTCATGGTCTGATTAACCAATGTCACCCCACATACAGCGGTAACAGCTCCAACAACGACGACGGAGGGAGATACAAGACCTGCACGAATAGAAGCATCTCCTATGATTAGCCCACCAATGACAGTTAAGGTCTGTCCAATTGAACTTGGTAATCGGACCCCAGCTTCACGAAAGATCTCAAGGAGAATAATTAGTAAGAACATTTCCACGGATGATGAGAATGGAAGTCCAAACCTTGTACTAGAAATAGTCGCCATTAAATAGAAGGGAATCTGATCCGGGTGATATGCAGTTAATGCTACCCATAATCCTGGAAGTATTATAGATAACAAGAAACTTAACGCACGAATGAGTCGAACAAATGAGATATAATAAAAATTAAAATGTAGATCCTCGGGTGATTTCAAAAGTAAAGTGAATGTTCCTGGTCCAATCAGTACCATCGGACTCCCATCAATAATGATGACAAATCTTCCATTCAGTAAACAATTAACCGCGAAGTCCGGACGACCCGTGAAATCAAGTAATGGAAAAAGAGAGTACTTTGAATCGGATAGGATCTCCTCTAGATGACCGACACCCGAGATACCATCCACATCAATCTTATCTAATCTTCGCTTAATTTCCGTCAGAATCTTAGGCGAAATGATATCTTGAAAATAGAGTAAACCTACCTTAGTTTTGGTTCTTTTACCTAGAATGAGTTTCTCATAACAAAGTGACTTACTACGAACTCGTTTTCGAATGAGCGCAACATTAACAACAATACTCTCTACAAAACCATCCTTAGGACCTTTAATAGAAATTTCCGTGCTTGATTCTTCGGGCATTCTACCGGGAATCTGACTGATGTTCAGGGTTAAGAATGTATTGAGTTGTGGAAAAAAAATCACAAGAGAACCCTCAAATATGACCTCATAGAGGGTCTCTTCAGAAGCCTTGTTCTGAAGAGGTTCAAGTTGTAAAGATCCAAACATTAACCCTTTATGAAGAACGAATTCTTCATTCTCCCGATACAATGCGTGAAGTTCAGGCAGTACGGTACGGCTGATTAGGCTAGTGTCTATCGTTCCATCACTATATATTAGGACGACCGTTGAAGATGGAGACTCATCGTATTGATGAACGAAAATGTGTATATCGTCTGATTGCTTGAACATGTCTTTCAGTGTTTGAGGAGTCCAGTGTACTTCTGTTTCTTCGACCGAATGATTGTTCAAGTGGAACCCTCCTTTGTCGGTTTAGTGAATATCGAAATATACAGTAAAAATAAAGAGAGTAATACGCTTATACATAAGGTCGCAGGAACATATAGTTCGTACGCCCAAAGATAGAAATCATTTTGACTAATAGGTAACAAAGACAACAGAATATAACTTGTCGCAATGAGAAGAAGAAATCGAGTCCTCGTGACTTGATTCTTAAAGGGTAGTAAATCCGCAAGTAGATACTGTACAAGACTTATTCGAATCGTTGCCCCTGCTAACCATTGAAACACAGATAAAAAGTCGACATGTTCAATATACTCTCCGAGTCTCAGAAGACGCCATTGTTCATATGGGGATTGATACTGTTTGGATGCCTCTACTGGACCGAATTCAGTGATGGCTCCAATAATCGGTCCTAATGAAATAAAAGTTAAGATAGCTCCAATTAAAAGGAGTTGCCACATACGTATCTTGGATTTCAAATGGTGTTGTAGGACTACAATAATAAGTAACTCCGTAACACCTCCCCCAATATACACTAAGCCGTTGAATACAGGTCCCCATCCATGTTCTAACATGGGCGTCAATCGTGCGTAATCTTTCTGAGGCGTATTCGTTATACTCACAAAAATACCAAGGAGAACGACAAAGGGAAGGAGTATCCCAGAACCTATAGCAATGGATGTAATACCTGCCTTAGCACAGTAAAAGCACACAAGAACTAAGACCACTACTAATACCAGCTTTGGCGTAGAGGGTAGAAAGTTGGTAAAAGTCCATGTTGTTGTATGAAATACGGTTGTTCCACCAATTAAATAAAGTTGTATACAGATCGGAATGATGAGTATCCAAGCGATGATTGGATTAGTTCGTGAAATAAGCCACGGGAGCAGCTTCTGTTGTCCTGACTTTCTCATGAACATTACGAGTAAGACGAACCAAGGTATGAAAATAAAAAAGGACACCACGACGGAAATCCAAGAATCTCTACCTGAAGCATCGAGGAGCATAGGATTGATGATGACGTGTGTCATCAGTCCGTTACTTAACATCAGAATCATAATGGTCTGTACAATACTGATTTTTCCTATTGAAATGCTCATCCATGGATCACCTCATTCTTATCGCTTTATCTTTCTGTCCCTCTAGGATTCCCTCGAAATCCAATTTCTATGTAATCAACAAGAAAGATAACGATAAACAAGTGGGATCGAATCTGCTCCTATCTCTTCTGATAGAGCTGGATCCTCCTCATCTGAAAGAATGGATTTGTGATACACTGGGAATAGAAATGAATCGGCAAGGAGAATAGACGACAATGAAGTTGGTATCATGGAATGTAAATGGGTTAAGAGCGTGTGTAACGAAAGGGTTTAATGATTATTTCGAAGCATCTGGAGCAGATATAGTGTGCGTTCAGGAGACGAAATTGCAGACAGGACAAATTATTCTTGATCTGGGTGAGGAGTATACTCAGTATTGGAATTATGCAATCAAAAAGGGTTATTCGGGCACTGCAATTTTCACAAGAATAAAGCCACGTTCTGTACGATATGGGATGGAAGAGGACGAAGAGGCTGAAGGTCGCATCATCACGTTGGAATTTGATACTTTCTACCTTGTGAATGTATATACACCTAATGCAAAGCGTGATTTAGCGCGGTTAGATTATAGATTGGAATGGGAAGATCGGTTCCGTAACTATCTTCAACAACTGGACGCACATAAGCCTGTCATCATTTGTGGTGATCTGAATGTTGCTCATCAAGAAATTGATCTGAAGAATCCGAAATCTAACCGTAACAACTCTGGGTTCACGCCTGAAGAACGGGGGAAAATGACTACTTTATTGGATGCTGGGTTTATTGATACGTTCAGACATTTCTACCCTGAGCGTGAAGAAGCCTATAGCTGGTGGTCTTATATGGCCAAGGTGAGAGAGCGGAACATCGGATGGAGAATTGATTATTTCCTTGTCTCATCCAGATTGAATACTGTCCTGATTGATGCAGGAATTGATCACGAAGTAATCGGAAGCGATCATTGCCCGATTACTCTGGTTCTAGAAGACATAAACAACGGATTATAAAACGAAGTCACTATCTTGATATGGGGGAAAAGGATTATGAAAGAGTTCGATATTATGTTGGATAAATACGCTGAACTAGTCGTGAAGGTCGGGGTGAATATCCAACCTGGACAAGTTCTAGTCGTTCAATCGCCACTCGAAACCGTTGATCTGACACGTCTAATTGTGTCTAAAGCGTATGAGGCTGGAGCCAAATATGTACAGGTAGAGTGGGAGGATGAAGGGGTCACGCGTATTCGGTATGAGAAGGCGAATGACGATTCATTCAATTATTATCCGAAGTGGCAAGCTAATATGATGGAGCAACTCGCTGAAGGCGGTGGAGCCATTCTACATATAAAGGTTCCTAATCCGGAATTATTCAATGGGATTGATTCCTACAAGGTATCGAGAGCTGTCAAAGCCGCTGCTGTAGCGCGTGAGAAATATTCTACTTATGTACGCACGAATAAATTCAGTTGGTCATTAATTAAGGCTCCGACACGCGCATGGGCTAATAAAGTCTTTGCTGACCTTCCGGAAGAAGATCGTGTGCAAGCGATGTGGAAAGCGGTATTCCTGATGAACCGTGTTGAAGCGGGCGGCACACAAGACCCCGTAGAAGCGTGGCGTGAACACATTAAGCAATTAAAGGTAACCCAAGAGCGAATGAATGCCAAGCGTTATAAGAGCTTGCATTACCGCGCGCCTGGTACTGATCTACATGTTGAAATGCCAGAAGGACATCTGTGGCTTGGCGGCGGAGACGAGAATCAAGATGGTGTGTATTTTGTAGCGAATATGCCAACAGAGGAAATATATACGATGCCGCTACGCACAGGAGTGAATGGCAAGGTAACCAGTACACTTCCATTGAATTTAAATGGGCGGTTGGTTGAAGGAATGACTTTGACATTTAAAGAAGGTAAAGTCGTCGAGTATGATGCGAAATTGGGCCGCGAACATTTAACATCACTACTGGATACTGATGAAGGGGCATCTTATCTTGGTGAAATGGCACTAGTACCTCATGATTCTCCCATTTCAAGATTGAACCGGATTTTTTATAATACAGGTATTGATGAGAATGCATCGTGTCACTTTGCACTTGGCAGTGCATATCCGGTGAATATCGAAGGTGGCACAAATCTTAGCAAAGATGAACTTTTATCCAAAGGTGGCAATGTTAGCTTAACGCATGTCGATTTCATGATTGGCTCAGACAAACTTGAGATTGACGGTGAACTTACGGATGGAACGGTCGAAGCTGTATTCCGCAACGGAAATTGGGCTTAATGTCATAAATTCAAATAACCACCGAGCTCTTTGTAAAGCAGAGAGACGGTGGTTTCTTTGATTAGAAGTTCGTTGAATCTGATCAGCGTGGATTATAAGAATGTATAGTGATTTATTGTATCTTTACTGTTTGAGATTTCAAGTATTCTAGGGCATTGAATATCATAACAGCTGCTTCTGACCTAGTGATTTCGCTTTTAGGATTGAATTTCGCACCAGTTGTAAGTGTATTGATGTTCCACTTAAGTGAGCGCTGAATAGCACCTTGATACATAGCTGTAATCTCTTCCTCATCCGTAATGGTTACAGGTACAAGATTAATCATAGGTAAATTACCTACTTTTTCAACACCCTTAACAAGATGATACGTGAACTGTTCCTTTGTCATCGATTTGGATGGTTCGATATCCATGGGAATATCAATGTTATTATAGAAGGCATTAATGAATGCTTCAGCGAACCAAGCATCATTCTTCACATGTGTGAAGTTGTCGCTTGCCAGCGGCGCTTTGATGAATTTCATCGTTCTAAGATTGAGTTGAAGTCCTTTCGTGATGAACTGTATAGCTTGAGCATTCGTCAATATGGCCTCTGGACGAAATTCGGTTTCAGTGACTCCTTTAATGAAACCTTGCTCATGAAGGGCGATGATTTTGTCTGTTCCAGGAATCGATCCTAAATCTGTGAACGTGTTGTCAGCTGCATACATCAGTCCTCCAAGTGAAAGAGAAAGGATAGATGCAATCGTTAGCGTCGTCAATGTCTTCTGTATTTTCATATTGTGTTCCCCCTAAGTGATTTGTGTGGCATTTATTACCTTATTTGACGAAGGCGCTGTTAAGAATGTTGCATCCTGCACCTTGTTCACTTAATAATTGACTATGATAATCATTATCAAATACAATGGAGATATCTTAATTACACAAAGGATTGGAAATAATATACTCTAGGAGGATTACAAGTGCTTATTCAAACAAGAACGATAGTCGTAGAAAAAGGTAACGCAGAACAAGTTGTTGAACGTTTCAGTCAAGAAAGCCCTGTAGAAGGTATGGAAGGACTCATAGATATTAGTGTACTGCTGAACAAACGAAGTAAAGAGAATGAGGAAGTTGTTGTAATCATTCGATGGGAGTCAGAAGAGGCATGGAAGAATTGGGAGAAGAGCGATGTTCATATTCAGGGGCATCGGGAGAAGAAAGGGCAGACTCCACCCGAGTATGTTATTAGCTCTACGGTTAATATGTATGTGACGAAAACGATCAAAAAAGGTAAAGCGTTTAGTAATCAATAGAATAGATGATGCTTCAAATTAAAAGGAGGCATCTTTCATTAGCAAATTGATTTTGCTAGATAGAATGAACTAAAGACGAACCTCCACATTCATGATCTTGTTTGATATCATTGAACGTGTGAGCGCAAATATAGTTCAATCTATATGTGAAGGATGCCTTCTTTGCTTATTTCAAAATTAATATTAGAATCAAGTACGCTTAAGCCTCTTGAGTAATGGAAGGCGATATTTCATTAATACAAAACGAAGAAGGAAATACCCTATAATAGAAAATACAATACTATTTACAATGGAACCTACTAAGAAATTCATACCCAAATGGCCAAAACTAATACCGGTCATAGCGATTTCTGGTGTACCTTGAATGGAAGTGAAGTAAAACAAGCTTATGAGCACGAGACCTATTTTATAATTCAAAAAAAACAGACCCGGCCACATTAGTGTTCCTAGTGAACCTGAAATAACAGCAGCAACAATGTTACCACGTAGTAAGCGAGCAAGACCTATGGAGAGTAAAATTCCGATTCCAAAGGTAGGAAACCAACAATGAAAAAATCCTGCAATAAAACCAATAGAAATTAAGTGGTCTGACTTCTTGATGCGCAATAATCGCAAACTATCATACTTTAATTTCCTGAAGATTCTTAATTTCATGTCATAACTTCCTTTACTTGTGAAGTCTACAGTTATTACATCATAGTAGCATAAAAAATAGCTCCGAGTTGTACTCTACAGAAAACTTTTAAGGGGTGATTGTCTATTTCATGAACTTCAAATAAGATCTTTTTTTTCGGTAAGCTAGGGCAGCATTAATTTCTCCACCGACCAGAATAATAATAGAACTAATATACAACCAGATTAGGATGATCATCACACCACCTAGACTACCATAGGTTTTGGTGAAATTTCCAAATTGGTTAACATAAACTGAGAATATAATCGATGTTAGGATCCAACCGATGGTTGTAAATATCGCTCCAGGAAGCGCTTCTTTAAATGAAATTCTCCGATTTGGACCAAGCAAATAAAGCAGTGTAAAAACAACAATCATGACAAGTAATGGAATGACATATTGAAGGAAGTTCCACAATTGGTGAAGTCCATCAGAGAATTGAAATAAAACGGATAGTTGATCTCCAACCCAACCACCGAATACAAGTAACAATATGCTTAGTAGCACGACAATTCCAATGATAAAAGTTGCTAGAAGGGAAAAGATTCTTAGCTTCCATCGCTTTCGATCTTCTTCAATATCATAAGCCTTATTCAGACCTTTGATAATGGCATTGATACACCTAGATGTTGCCCATAATGTGGCTAACATCCCGAAAGAAAGTAACGCCTGACTTCTTCCCTCAGATACTTCTTTTATAATTTCTTCAATAATGGTTACAGCTTGTACTGGGATGATTTCTCTTATGAAATCAAGATTATCTTCCATAGAAATATTGGCATAACCAACCAGTGTCATAACAAAGATTAGAAATGGGAAGAAGGAAAGTAGTAGATAATAGGTTAATTGAGCACTGATGGCTTGAACATCGTCAGCTTTTATTTTTTTAAATAGTTGTTTGGTTAAATCAATTAACCATGCCACTCTTGATTTCTCCATTATAGCCCTCACTTGGAAATTAATCTTTGCAACCTCTATAATACCATTGTTCACTGAAGCAGTGAAATTAATCAGTATTTTTATGAAAAGAGTAACTTCTTGAAAAGTGAGTTCGTGCCATAAGGAAACCTTTTATGGGGGTGGGGATAAGGGTGGAATGGTTAATGTAGGTATTTTATGATATATTAATATCTTTGTTTATTGTTAGCGAAAAGTAGGTTGAAATGGGGCTTGAGACCGCTAGGTGTCATGATTATATTGAGCGTATTGTCCATTAACTTTGTGGGTGACGACCTTCGTGATGCTCTCGATCCGAAAAATACGAAATAGTAGTATCCGGTAATCCTCATAATGAGGGTTGTCGGTTATTTATCTATCTATCCTAAAGGAGCTTAATATGGAGACTATATTGCAAACATTGATTATACAAAAAGCAACGGAATTTGTTCGAAATGAACTAGAGAACGAGAGCAGTGGACATGACTGGTATCATATTTATCGTGTTACGCAGTCAGCGAAGACGATTGCAATAGAAGAGGGTGCAGATCTATTTGTGTGTGAGCTTGCTGCGCTACTCCATGATATCGCTGATCCGAAGTTAAACATTAGTGAAGAAGTGGGTTTAGCTAGAGTGAACTCTTGGTTGGAACAAAATGAGGTTCCTAGGGATGCTAGCGAGCATGTTATGCAGATTATATCGACGATGTCTTACAAGGGTGGAGGCAAACCTCCAATGGCAACACTTGAAGGTAAGGTCGTTCAAGACGCCGATCGTCTAGATGCGATCGGGGCTATGGGGATTGCGAGAGTCTTTGCATTTTCCGGCGCGAAGGGGCGAAAGTTCCATGATCCTTCTATAGATCCGCGTATGGACATGTCTGAAGAAGAATATCGAAATGGTGAGGATACCGCTATCAATCATTTCTACGAGAAACTTCTGAAACTCAAAGATCTCATGAATACGAACTATGGTAAAACATTAGCGATGGGACGCCATCAATTCATGCAAGATTATTTAGATCGATTCTACGCTGAATGGGAGGGTAAGAAGTAAACGGCATTGAAAGGAGTTATACTGAATTATCGAAAGACATAACCCTATATCGACCTTCATATATTCCAGTTGGTATGTCTTTGATAACCAATCGGTACGATAGGAGTGTGAAATTCAGTTAGTACGTGATAATCTGAACGTTGGATCTGAGGTCATGAATTCTTTACGGAAAGAAAAGTGGCCTGTTGTTCGATTCCCTGGATACTCTTACGAGAGCAATGAATGATTTAGGGTGAAAAGTAAGTATTGAGTCGTGAAGCTCTAAAGAAAAAGGCTGCGGTGGGTGCAGCCTTTTTGTGCATGTTAAAAAATGAATTTTAACAATAGTAGTCTGAGTTTAGTTATATTTCCTGATTGCTGTTAATCTTGCAATTGCAAATATTCGAATAAAAGAAGCAAACCACCTATCGAGAACATGACTGCATTTGAACTGAAAATATCAGCATAATTGAACCTAATACGCCAAATACGCTTCCTTGGAGTTCTTCTGAGACTTCCAGCTTAAAGGAGGATGTTAATTAACAAAGTACAAAATGAAAACATGAATCCAATGATGAGGTTGATTGGAGTGATCGAGCTGTAAGACTGGGAATGTAATGAAGCTCTGCTGCTAAACGCAAAATTTGCGAACGTGTTGTTTCCGGAATCGTCTGATTATCAACATTGTTCAGTACATAACTAACAGTAGCAACAGAAACGTTGGCCCTACTAGCAATATCTTTCATTGTTGTCTTTTTCAATATAAGGATCACCCTAGTCATTTGTAATATCTTCAAGTTAGCATTTCAGTCGTGAGAGAATCAATAGAAAGAAGCTATATAATTCATAGAATTATTATAGGTGTAGCCTATAAAGAAGATAATATCTATATATTTCCAATTTATCAATATCAACTGTAATATAAAATGAAAATACGAGGTGAATCTTTTTTCGAAAAAAGAAAGGTGGTATGTAGGATGAGCGACTTATTAAAAGAACAATTTGATGCTGTAGCACAGAGTTATGACCTTCAACGTCGTCAATTAATTCCTTGTTTTGATGATTTCTATAGCACGGCTACGGCTTGGGTTAATGTAGATAAGATATCTCCACGAATATTGGATTTAGGTGCTGGAACAGGGCTGTTCTCCTCTTATGTTCGGAAGAAGTACCCTGAAGCACAACTGACACTATTTGATCTAAGTGAAGAGATGTTACAAGGGGCTCGTATCAGGTTTGGTGAGGATTCTAGCGTTCAGTATATTTCAGGAAATTTGGCGACCTATCTTTTCGAGGGAAAACAGTATGATGCTGTCATTTCATCACTAGCCATCCATCATTTATCTCATCAAGATAAAAGAGCGCTATTTCACACCGTACATAATATTGTAACCGATGGAGGTATCTTCGTTAATGCTGATCAGGCAGCCGGCACATCTGCTTATTTCGATAATCGTTATAAAGGGCAATGGGAGCATACGATTCGTCAGAGTGGACTGTCTAATGAAGTTGTTGCTTCCGCTATCGAACGAAGAAAGTTAGATCATAATGCCACTGTTGAGAATCAGCTCAAGTGGTTGCGTGAGGCGGGGTTTGTAGAGGCAGAATCCGTATACAAATATAATGAGTTTGCAATTTTCTTTGCACAGAAATATTAATGCACCTAATCTTCCCAATTCTAAGACTTAAGAAGCCAATTAATGATATTATAAGGACAGTGCTGAGCATCAAGGTATTTAAACACGATGACCTTTAAATAAGAGTTTCCGGAAAGAGTAGAAAGATTGATATTAGGGACATTTGAAGAGGGTTCCTAATATGTAGCACTTTGCACTCATACTAGATGTATACGAAGGGACGAAAGAATAATGAACTATAAAATGATCGTACTTGATTTGGACGATACGCTACTCTGCGATGATCATACAATATCACCACGCACGAAGAAAGCATTGATGGATGCACAAGAGGCTGGAGTTAAAGTAGTTCTCGCTTCAGGTCGTCCGACATTTGCTATGACGCATATTGCTAAGGAATTAGAGCTTGAGAAATACGGAAGTTTTATTCTATCTTTTAACGGAGCTCAAATTAGAAACTGTACAACCAACGAACTCATATTCAGTAGCACGCTAACAGCAGAAACTGTACATGAGCTATATCATATTAGTAAAGAAGAAGAAGTGGGGATTCACACCTATGTTGGGGATGATATCGTAACCCCAGCGAATAATGAATATACCGATATTGAAGCTCAAATTACGGGAATGCCAATTATAGAAGAAGTAGATTTCGTAAAGGCAATCCAAGAGCCAGTTGTAAAGGTATTAATGGTAGGGGCCCCAGAGGGATTAGTTCACTTGGAAAAGAAAATGCAGCTACAACTCGAGGGGAAATTGAATGTCGTACGTTCGAAACCATTTTTCTTAGAGTTTACAGAAGCGGGTGTAGACAAAGGAACAAGCTTACATCATCTCATTCAGAAATTAGACATTCAGCAAGCAGAGGTTATCGCTATAGGAGATAGTTACAATGACCTTGCGATGATTAAATTTGCTGGACTTGGTGTGGCTATGGGAAATGCACCCGATGATATTAAAGAAATCGCGAACTACGTAACAGATACGAATATGGAAGATGGCGTGGCGAAGGTCGTTGAAGCGTTTATTCTGAAAGAAATTGTACACACGAAATAAATTCGTTCTTCTGTTAGCTAACATAAGACAAAAGGGGAGCTTGCTTAAGCGAAGTTCCTCTTTTGTTTATTTAAATAGTAAGCCATGAAATAAAGGAAATGAGAATAAGAAGT
Organism: Paenibacillus glacialis; assembly: GCF_001637205.1. Classification (GTDB taxonomy): domain Bacteria; phylum Bacillota; class Bacilli; order Paenibacillales; family Paenibacillaceae; genus Paenibacillus_AQ; species Paenibacillus_AQ glacialis. Next base: position 135,615 of record NZ_LVJH01000027.1, on the reverse strand, counting down.
GAGCTGTGTTGCATGAACTATTAAGCTAGCTGATAACGATAGCGATATCGTCATAAAAGAACCCGTCTAACACGTTATTTCGTGTTTTGACTGGTTCTTTTTTAATGGATCATAATAGTCCGCTTATTGATACTTTGAATCGATCCTATTTGATAGCCATGATCAGGAATCGATGTTCTGTACTGTGAACAAACCCATCTTGTTCAAGTTTTTCTTGTAGTAAGCATAGTTGGTTGAAACATCTTTCTACTGAGAACTGAGGGAATTCCCACTCAATGATTGTCGCGTAATATACTAGCGCACCAATGTCCATAAATTGCCGAGACAGGAAACATTCTCGCGCATCAGTAATTGAGAACCCAGCATTGCTTATAGCAGCCTTGGTTTCTTCAAGATTGAACTCAGCGTGAATGGTGAACGTATCACTACCCAACAAGAATTTAGAAAGCTCCTTGTTATTATGTCCCCCAACTTGTTGGGTGACAAAGACTCCACCTGGTTTTAGAATCCTGAATACTTCCTTAGGAGGAGAATGACGTATGCCTGTTTATGATGAGATCAAAGAAAGAATCTTCAAATGGTAATTTCTCATCATCAAAGACTTGTCGAACCTCAATACCATGATCCGGTAGTGTATTCATACATAACTCAACATTTGGTGGGTATGATTCCGTGGCAAATGTTGTGCCTGCTGGTGGATGAAGTGATACAAGAAACTCTCCACCACCTGTACCCATGTCTAACATGGTAATGGATCGATCGATATAGGATGTAACGATGGTTTGATAATTCCAAGGTAATTCTTGTGTTGAAGTGCGGTGTGCGATATATGAGAAATCCCAGCCCTTGAAAGTCATTTGCTCTTCAGATTGCCAAAATTGTTTTAATTGATTGATATCCATTCGTAAACCCCCATCTCACATTTGTGTAGTTAATCCATGTGATGAGGTGCAGCTGACTGATAACCAGTTCTCCATAGCTCGGCACAATCTGTTATCAGATTATTTCAACTGCACCGAGCATTTACCGAATTTGTATGTCATCTATTGTTCACCATACCTTTTAGATAGAATTGTTACATCGTATTTAATTCGTCTTTGTGGTTCATTTTCCTTTATTCATCTCTATTTAAAGTCATAATGTAGTTCCACGAACTGTCCATATCGCGTTGTATTGACTAGATTCAATGATTGGAAATCCTTAATTCCAGTCAATAGTGGGATACCACTTCCTAATATAACGGGTGCAATAGTTACCATAAATTCAGTAATATATTTTTTATTGATGAGCTCAGAAATCAGTTGACCCCCTCCAGTAATCCAACATTTTGTATAAGATAGCGTTGCAAGAGAGGATATTAATTCTTCGATCGTACCATTAATGAAGGTTACATTCTCATCTGCTCCATAACGTGTATTGGTATATACATAACAGTCCTTTCCACTGTAGGGAAAAGGAACATCAAAGCTTAAAATCGTCTCATATGTGTTCCTACCCATGATCACCGCATCGGTTCCAGAATAATAATGATCGTAACCGTTATCTCCATCCCCTTCAATGTGATGTAACCAATCCACATTTCCCTCTTGTGTTGCAATATAGCCATCTAAGCTCACCGCAATATAAACACTCATTGTTTGTTCTTGATTCATAATGATCACTCCTTGTTATTGTATTAAGGTCATACTAAGATATAATCACGACAAAATTTGACGTTTAATATGGAGGACAAAATGAATAAATTTCAGCAATTAAATGCCGTTTGGCTATACATCAATCAAGCAAAAGTATTTAATGCAAAGGACATCGCCATACAATTTAACATCTCAGAAAGAACGGTTCAAAGATATATTGCGGAGTTATCTGAACTGGGTCTTCCAATTACCTCAGAAGCAGGCAGGGGTGGTGGTTACAGAGTTATGCCTAATAAATTATTGCCACCCATATCATTTACGCATGATGAAGTCTTTAGTATCTTTTTTGCATATCAATCCATTGAGAATATAAAAGGCTTACCTTTCCATGCTGATTACAATGCTGTCTTGAACAAATTGCTGAATCAGACAGAAGCAAAGTTCAGAAGCGAAATCAATGATCTGAAAGAATACATCGTATTTCTGTCACCTAACAGAGATTACGACAATCCTTTTTTGAAAGAAATATTTATACATTCACGAAATAAGGACACTATAATCATAGGTTATCAATCGAAAAATCAACATTCAGTGAAAAAGGTAATTCCCATTGGTGTGTACACATCAAAAGGGTTGTGGTACGTCGTAGCATCTGATGTATTTAAAGATAAAATCGTTACTTTACGTGTAGATCGAATCGAAGACTTGGAATTTCATCATTCGAACACGGACAAGTTACATCTGCCGACATTAAATGATTGGTTAAGCAATCAAGGACACGACTCTTTCGGATCGATGATTCAGTATCATGTTGAATTGACTCCACAAGGTGTAATGAAATGCCGGGATAATGAATTTCTAGACAAACATATTTGTCAAAATGAAGATGGAAGCGGGTACGTAGAAATAGATGTCCCTGAGTCTGAGTTAAATCATATGACAGATTATTTGTTCACGCTTCATCAGGATGCAACAATAATTAGACCTCAGGAAGCGATTAACAGAATATGTGATATGGCCAAAGGGATTTTGGATCAGTACAAAGGATCTAAGGATGGATTAACCAGAGAAATTTAAGCGAGGGATAATAAAGATGAAAAAATGGTGTAAGATGGTTCTTCTTGTTCTGAGCATGGTAATGATAGCGGCTTGTGGAAATAATACCAATCAAAAACCGTCAGGTACAGAGGGGCAAAGCAGTTTGGCTGTCGTGAAAGCAAGCGGTAAGCTTCGTATCGGTACAGAAGGCACTTACGCTCCCTTCACATATCATGATGCGAATGGGAAGTTAACGGGTTTTGATGTTGAAATTGCTGAGGAAATAACGAAGCGTTTGGGAGTTACACCTGAGTTTACTGAAACGCAGTGGGACGGGCTCGTTGCAGGCATGGATGCTAAACGATTTGATGTTATTTTTAACGAGGTATCCATTACGGACGATCGTAAAGCCAAATATGACTTCTCCGAACCGTATATTGTTTCAAGGGCTGCACTAATTGTAAGTTCAGACAATGATGATATTAAGTCTTTTGCTGATCTAAAAGGGAAAAAGGCGGGTCAATCCCTGACAAGTAACCTCTCCGCGATTGCCCGTGAGAATGGTGCGGAAATCGTGGCTGTGGATGGATTTAACCAGGCCATTGACCTGTTGATCTCGGGACGTATTGATGCAACCATCAATGACAGCTTGTCTTTTCTGGACTTGAAGAAAAAGAAATCGGATGTGAAGATCAAACAGGTAGATGAAATTGCGGGCGGGTCTTACAGCGCAGCGTTATTCCTGAAAGGCAATGATGAGCTGGTCGCAGCGGTCAATAAAACGCTAACCGAAATGAAGAATGACGGAACGTATTTACAAATTTCAAAGAAATATTTTGGAGAGGACGTTTCCAAATAATATAGCTGCGCGATTGATAAAAAGTCCAAAAAGGATGTCTGATCAATGGATGAACGTAAAATACAAATATTAATGGATTCATTGCTACCCCTGCTTAAAGCCGGGGTGGCATTTACCATCCCTCTATCTTTGATTTCATTTGCAATAGGATTAATATTGGCTGTGCTGACCGCTATTGTCCGTATTTCCTCCTGGAGGATCCCAAAGTTGATCTTCCGGTTCTATGTATGGGTCATTCGAGGGACACCGCTTCTAGTGCAGTTATTTATCATTTTTTATGGATTGCCTGCCATCGGAATTACATTGGAGCCGTTAACGGCAGCTATCATTGGATTCTCGCTTAGTGTTGGGGCATATTCTTCAGAAATCGTGCGTGCAGCTATTGTATCCATCCCCAAAGGACAGTGGGAAGCATCATTCTCGGTCGGTATGACTCGTAGTCAGGCACTTCGTAGGGTTATATTACCGCAAGCCACTCGAGTATCGGTTCCACCTCTAGCGAATACATTCATCGGTTTGGTTAAGGATACGTCGCTTGCTGCAAGCATCACATATATGGAGATGTTCCGAACTTCACAACAGATTGTAGCGACAACATACGAACCACTTCTACTATTTTGCGAAGTTGGTGTCATCTATCTACTATTCTGCTCTATTCTGTCTGCTTTGCAAAACTACCTAGAGAGGCGACTTGCTAGATATTCTGCGGGTTGAATGGGGGAATACGCTTGATTGAGATACTTGATTTACATAAGTCTTTTGGTGCACTAGAGGTATTAAGGGGGATTAATGTAAAGCTTGAGCATGGCAAAGTACTTGTTATTATTGGACCATCAGGTTCCGGTAAAACCACGTTATTACGTTGCTTCAACCTACTTGAAGTACCTGATCGTGGAAGCATTGAGCTTGGTGGAATGAAATTGAGCTTTACAGATTCCAAGACAATCTCACAACATAACGTTGTGTCCTTCCGTAAAAAAACAGGTATGGTCTTTCAGTCTTACAATCTATTTCCGCATATGACGGTGTTAGGTAATGTGATGGAAGGTCAGATCACGGTACAGAAGCGATCGAAAGAGGATGCACGCAAACGTGCATTGGTACTTCTGGAAAAGGTGGGACTCGTTGATAAAGCAGCGTCCTATCCACATCAGCTGTCCGGTGGACAACAGCAACGAGTAGCAATTGCTAGGGCGATGGCTGTGGAGCCAGAGGTACTTCTATTCGATGAGCCAACGTCGGCACTTGATCCCGAATTAGTAGGGGAGGTACTGAAGGTCATAAAGCAGTTGGCTACTGAAGGCATGACCATGGTTATTGTTACGCATGAGATGAAGTTTGCGGCTGATGTGGCGGATACCATGATATTGATGGAATATGGTCATATTCTAGAAGAAGGAACTCCGGATGATGTTCTTAAGCATCCTAAAAGTAAACGTGCCCAACAATTTCTCAACCGATTAAGTGGTGAAGAGGACTAGTCGAGAAGTTGTGTATTAATAATGATGAGCACTCCGTAGAATAAACATTGGAAAAAAACCACAGGATTAATGGTATTATCCCCCTTCAGGTTAACATTCAAGAAACTCATGAATTCCATGAGGGAAATGAGTGAACTTGGAGGGGGTTTTTGTATGTCAAAAAAGAGACAGGTGTTCCATTCTAACGAATATTTCTAACATATATATGTTACTATTAACCTTATTTTACTGATTGGATGAAGATTTACCGCGTGTTTGTCACTGTTGTACTTCTCTTTAAGTGCTTCATGATTGTAGGCTGTAACTCTAATGAAATTTCAGATAACAACCAAAAATCAAATTTGTAATAAATCTAACGCTATGACACTACATATAGAAAGATCGTAGGAGAAGTAGAACATATGGAGAAGAATTCGCAAAATTATACTTTATGTACTTTTTATCATTATTTTACTAGCGGGAGGAGGAATAGTGTATCAATAGTATGGTTCGAAGCAGGACGCAAAGTCTTATAAACCTGTCGGTAAGTTATATGATGTGACGGGTCATAAGATGCATCTGTACGCAGAAGGTAAAGGGGACACGACAATTGTATTCGCTTCGGGCTGGGGAACGGTGAATCCATACGCGGATTTCTCCCCCTTGTATGAGGGGCTTAAACAGCATGTGAAAATTGCTGTGTATGACCGATTCGGCTACGGTTACAGCGATACAACAGGTATGAAGAGGGGCGTCGACACGATTACAGATGAGGTTCATGAGTTGCTCCGCGTCTCAGGTCAGAAACCACCATATATCTTCGTGGGTCATTCACTCGGCTCACTGGAAACGATTCGTTATGCACAAAGGTTCCCGGAAGAAGTGAAGGGAATAATTCTAATGGATGGCGGGAGTCCAGAGTACTACAAATCTAGCGCGGTGTTAACGGCCATTCCTACCATTTATCAGATACTAAGAAAAACTGGTGCTCTGCGTGCGCTGTACCATATCGATGGATTCGCAGAATGGGGTTCGGACCAGAGCAACGGAGAGAAACTTTTATCGGAGGAACTGAGAGAGATTAATCGAATAGCTACGCTACTAAAGACGGGAAACAAAGATACAACCGATGAAATCCGCCAAAGCCGAAAAAATGCTGAGATTGTACTCGCCGGTAAGAAGCCACTCGATATCCCGATTACTGTCTTAACCGCAGATTATTTCGGTAAACTGAGCGATGATAAAGCATGGATGGACAGCCAAGCGGTACTTCCTAATTGGTCCGTATTCGGTAAGCAAATCATTGTACCCAACACTTCCCACTACATTCACAGCTACCAACCTGACGTGATTGTTAATGAGATCCTTAAAATTGCAGAGCTCGAATTAATAAAGACTGATTAAAAGGGCAAAAGCACAAGTAAGATAAGTGAGAAAGGACAACAAAAAAACCGCAAGGGATGCGGTCTCAAAATGGTTTGCGAATGGTTTAATTCTCAATAATGATACGATCTAACTTGACGTTAACCGGATTCGCAATGGTATCCCCAACAGGACATTTACTTTCTAAGAATTGTACGAATTCCTCAACCTTCTCTTTTGGAGAATCGGTTTTGATAGTGAAAGTATATCGGATATCAGAGTAACCTGGACGGACTTCGGATTTGTTAAAGAATCCATCAAGATCAAGATCTCCTTCAACATCTACACGGAAATCATCAAGTTTCACCCCAAACTTGGGTGCATACACTCTGGCAACGATCGACTGGCATGCGCCCAGTGATGCAAGGAGAACCTCGACTGGATTCATTCCGGTATCTGTTCCACCCAAACTCTTCGGTTCATCAATAATTAGTTCGAAATTTCTCGAAGTGGTTCTTACTTGAACTCCATCTTGTAAATGCGCAGACGCTTTGAAAGTTTGAATAGCAGCCATGGGAAGATACTCTCCTTAAAGAAAATTATAATCATCTCTTAATTGATATTTATTATACCAACTAAGTTACTATGAATAGTGTTTATTATAACAATGGGAATAAATAACTGTCAATTAGGTATAGAATAATTTTTTTATTAGTAAAAAATGGATATTACATAATGTGAAAGGAGAGATATCATACATAGGAAAGTTGAGTGGAATGTGAAGCCTAAGGGGAACGATTCATGGTTTGTTATGTGGTTGATCTCATTGTTAACGCCTTCAAGATCGGCATCATTCTGGATTGCAATCGTCATGACTGGCGTCCTGTTTGGTATAGCGCATCTTCCAGGAGTAATAAAAAAAGGATATAAGGCAACTCCTATGCTAATTGGATCGGCTGTGTTAGGGAATCTATGGGTTTCTTTATTCTGCGGTTTTCTACTTTGGCAATATCGTCTGATTGCTGCCATTGTAGTTCACATGTAATTTCACGTAATATGGTACCCATGGGATCGGACAGCGTTTAAAAAGTTGAGTGGAAAGAGATGACAAATTCATCTGAAATCAATATCCGTACAGGGGCATAATGAATTATTCTGTAATCGAAAAGATTGTAAGCAAGTAGTTTATGATAGAAAGCCACAGTAATCTCCCTATAGGAGGGAGCTGCTGTGGCTTTTAATGATATGTTCCAGTTTAGTTCGGTTATTTAACAGTTCCAATGCTTCTACAGAAGAGAAGGGGGAAATTAATAATCATCTGAGGGATCACTGATTCACAAAAAACATCAATTCTTGAGAGGTCTCTTTTAAACCGTCGTCATCGTCAAGACTTCTTGTGATCATACGATCAGCAATAATAGAACAATCTTTGAGTTGTTCCTCCGTAAGTTTACCGGAAAAATGTAATGCTTCAACATAAAAATAAATGTGATCATAATCTTTACGTTCTAGATCTTCTACATCAAGGATTTTCTTTATTCGCTCTAAACATTCTTGTGCTAACGCATCACCGAAATGTTCCATTTGTTTGAATACTTCAATTTCTGATTTGAGAAAAGAAAAGGGTGTTTTAAGTCTATAATTACTATTCATAGCATCGGACCAATAAGCTAAGTATTCATTGACTGATAAATGTTGGTTTTTTTTCATTTCTTCGTTGAATTGGATATCCTTCTCTCGAATATCTGGGAAAATTTCATAAAACAATTCAGAGCTTATCGATTTTCGCATAACGATACTATAGTCGATATAATCATCTCCAGTAGCTGCAAACGCAATAAAGTTCTCTGTTGTGTTCAAAGATTCAAACGCATTGTCAGAAATCAATCGAAGGACAGCCTTTATAGCTAGTAGTTGAAATCCTGATTTAATAATACCTGCCTCAAATGCAATAATTGGCACGTCATCATCACTGAATGACTCTTGATCTGAATGTGATACCAATTCAGCTAAATTTTCAAAAGACTCTACAATTTGACCATGCACCCCCATATGCTCTTGCCACAATTGAAAACCAAAGTCACCTTGATTATATTTCAATGTGTTTATTTCATAGGGATTTCTCTGTTTTGGATAACTTTCCAGTGTCTTCTTAAAACTGTCAAGAGTGTTGATGTATATATAAAAACAATTATGTTCATCTGCGTATAAATTAAAAACGTATATTTCTTTGTTATCAGAACCACTAGCAAAGGATTCAATAGCAACCTTACATCCTTCTACTAATGCATCAACAAAATGTTCTGCCGTTATGCTTTCAATATCAAAAGGCTTCGTTAAACTATATTTTGCTTTATTTTCTTCACATAATACGAAATAACCTTCTTTATCAATAGGAGTTCTTTCTTCTAGTAATCTTGCGAGCTGTGAATAATATGTATTCATCGTAAGTCTCCTTTGTAGTTGGTACTATAATTTGGTGGAATCAGAATCAATGTATATGTATTATTCGTGTTCCAAGATGAATCACCTTTATTTGCTAGGTTTCGTCACAGTTTACGAGGATACATTTTTTTATTGAAAGAATCTTCTGTTCGTGTTAACATACTGAATGAACGTTCAGTAATGATCGGAAACCAAATGTTTAAGTTCATTGACGAATCGGAGTGGAAGCATGTGAACAAGAAGCAGATCCAAAGCGAAGACACCAAAAAAAGAGTTGCGGACGCTGCAAGAAGCCTGTTTGATTCAGAAAGGATATAAGGCAACTTCCATTGAAGATATTATGGGCATAACGAGGAGTAGGCTAACGATGTTGAAGAACGAATAACCAAGATGCTAACAGGACACCTTAAATTCTATCAACAATTGATACAACAAGGCATTGATAAGGGAGAATTCAAAGACAATAATGCGGAGTGTCTTTCCGTTGTATTTGAAAGCTTAACGACGGTCTCAGTCAAATGTCTCGAAAATTAAATCAGAAGGAAGCACTCGTATTGTATCATTTAGTGGTTAAAGTGTTCCTGCACGGGATCGCAAAAGAGCCTAACTGATTCTAATAGGATGATAGATTCAACAAGCTTCATGCATTCACAGAATGAACGTTCAGTATAAATATTTCCACATAATTACAGCAAAGAATGCAAAATTCGGGGGATTATTTCAATGACATTATTATTAAGAAATAGGGGCGCACTTTTACTCCTGATGTTTAATATTTTTCTGGTCTTTACAGGTATCGGTCTCGTAGTACCTATAATGCCTACTTATATGAGAGAACTCCATATTAGTGGAAGTACTGTTGGTATGCTAGTAGCAGCATTTTCATTAACACAACTTATATTTTCACCTGTAGCTGGTAGGTTGTCTGATTCATTGGGACGCAAAAAGATTATTGTTGTAGGCATGATTGTTTTTGCACTGTCAGAGTGGCTATTTGGTTCTGCAAGTTCGACTTATCTGTTGTTTGCAGCTAGATTCCTTGGAGGAGTTGGAGCAGCATTCATTTTCCCAGCAGTTATGGCTTATGCAGCAGATGTTACCTCGGATGAAGAGCGTGCTAAAGGTATGGGGTTCATTACTGCAGCGATCACAACAGGATTCATCATCGGTCCAGGAATCGGAGGGATTCTAGCAGAGTACGGTATTCGTGTACCATTCTACGCTGCAGCAATAGCTGGGGGGGGAGCGGCCATCATTACCGCATTGATTCTACCCGAATCATTAACAGCTGAGAGGCGTAGAGTCGCGAAGAATGTTGTCAAACAGAGTTTACCTGCACAATTAATGAGTTCATATCGAGAACCTTATTTTTTAAGTTTGATCATTGTGTTTGTTGCTTCTTTCGGGTTGGCTAACTATGAGACTGTATTTGGGCTATTCGTCGATCATAAATTTGGCTTCACAGCGAAAGATATTGCCTATATTATTACGTTTGGATCTATAGCGGGTGCTGTTGTGCAAGCTACGGTATTTGGATGGATATTGAATAAATTTGGTGAGAGAAAGGTCATCTCTTATAGTTTGATCATATCAAGTGTATTCGTATTTCTAACTCTTTTTGTACACAAATATTGGTTGATTGTTGTGGTTACGTTTATTGTATTCTTAGCTATGGACGTATTACGTCCGGCAATTAGTACTCAGATGTCAAAGGTGGCACCAGAACAGCAAGGATATGTAGCAGGTTTGAACTCGGCTTACACAAGTCTTGGGAATATCATTGGACCTATCGTTGCAGGCTTTTTATTCGATGTGGATATTAATTATCCTTATCTGTCAGCTGCTATCGTTCTAATGTTATGTTTCGTCTTATCGATGAAGGCAAAAAGAAGTCAGATGGCTGAATCCTAAATCTGAATATCAAGAAATCTTACTTATGTATGTGATATATCTTCAAAAGTATAGGCTAAGGTTGTCGACCTTAGCCTATACTTTTTTATTATTATGTTAGATTGGAATCTTTTTGAACTTTAATGTTTTAGACAATTCCTGCGAAATCGACTTTTACGTTGACTACAAGAAGTCCAGTCAAATTTTCTAGGGTCTTCTTCACATTCGCTTGAAGCAAGTGGGATATTTCAGGAAGTGAGAATCCATATTTGGTAATCACACGCAAACCAATCTCCACATCATTCACTTCACTGATGTTGATATTCACAGCTTTATAGAAAAATTTGCTGTTGACAGATTTTTTTCCTACGAACATGGCTACTATGCCAGGAGTGTCTTGTATAACTTTTCCTGTGATCTTGGCGACCACTTCTTTTGAGATGAGAATATATCCGTTATCGTCATTAAGTTGTTGTTTCGTCATTTTATTTACTCCTTAATATATAATATTGTTATATTAAAGCTTAAAGCTTCTTGTTCTCAAAAAGCAAATCTCGTTATATTCAATCGGTAATTCTGTATTTAGTGTTGCTTATTCACGATTGTTAGTAAATATTAATTCAATCTTAAGCTTACTTTAAGGTAATTTAAAACTTCCAAGTGTATACTTGGATTTTAGTTATATTTTCAAATGAGAAGATTGAAAGAAATACAGATAAAAATGGGGGACAATAGAGCTCAGTACGTATGGAGAAGATGGGACATTGTTCAGCATTCATTTAAGAAGAATTCATATAACTTGGGGGAAACATATTGACGTCATTAAACCGATTCATCAAGATTGGTATCGCTGTAATATTAGTATTTATTATTATTTATTTAGGATCACTTGTTAGTTTTGTATTTAAGCCGCTCCTGTCGTTGTTGAGTATTATTATGGTGCCATTAATGTTAGCCTCTTTTTTCTACTACCTTTTACGGCCGCTGGTGAACTGGATGGAGCGCCCTAAATTAAACAGATCGTTGGTTATTTTAATCATTTATTTAGTTATTGCTGTCCTATTTTCCGTATTTATTATTGGAGTATTTCCATCCCTAAGGACTCAATTTTTCAATTTAGTGAATAATGCACCAAATCTGTTGAATGCGTTGGGCAAGCAGTTACAAGACCTAGAACAGACAGGATTTCTATCGAAAATCCTTCCAGAAGATGTGAGTCCTCTAACTCAATTGACCGAATATTTGAATAAGGGATTCTCATTATTGTCCAATTACGTAGCGGGTATGTTTTCTTTCTTCTCGAATTTTGCGGTTATTATGCTGACATTCCCAATCCTTTTGTTCTACATGTTGAAAGAGGGAGACAAGTTCGGTCAGAAAATTGTTAGCTTCATGCCTAAGCGTTTCCGTGAAGAAGGTACTAAGGTCGTTCATGATATTGATAGTGCTCTTAGCGGATTCATCGTGGGTAGAGTGGTAGTGAATCTTGCACTTGGTGTCCTTATGTTTATAGGATTCCTTATAATAGGTCTGCCTTATACGTTATTACTGACTGTGATCGCTGTTATTATGAACTTTATCCCTTTCATTGGAGCAATTCTGTCTGCGATACCGATTGTAATTATCGGATTGATCGAATCACCTTCCGTTGCAATTTGGTCGTTAGTGATCATCCTAGTTTCACAACAAATTCAGGATAATATTATTTCACCTTATATTTTTGGCAAACAGCTAGATATTCATCCACTTACGACGATCATATTGGTCTTGGTTGGTGGTGACGCGTTTGGAATCATAGGTGTGATTGTCATTATTCCCGTATATATGATTGTCAAAATCGTAGTTGTTAAGCTTTATCAGTTGTTCTTTAAACAGAAGTGGGAAGATGCTTAAGAGTTGAGGAGTTACGTAATCATTTGCCAAGCTCCAGGGAGTATTTCAGAAGAATATAGACACAAGTATTCTAATGGCAAAGAGGAGAGGTCGCGTAAGATGCGGCCTCTTTATTGTTTTATTCCACCTGTGACGATCTCTTTATTCTCTTAACGTAGTCAATTCCTCTAAATGTATATCCCGTCACCCGATATATCTCGTCTCGTTACTCAATTTGCTGTTCTGATTAAGATTGGAACCCGTAAGTAAGCTGGTGCAATTTAAAGTTCTATAGTATCTTACTACACTCTACGCTGGTAGGTTTAAAGCACATTCAACTTTTTTCCTTGTTTGCCGATATATAGGGAAGGAGATTCTTTTGTTCTCCAGAAGTATCCATGCAGTAAGGAGGCAGAAATGTAATGCCCGGAACGATAAATACTTTACGTCAGCATTCGGAGGGAGGCCATCCAAGAGAGAGTGTTTTCTTAACAGGATCATTTCTATCCAAGCAACAATTTGAATATGCATGTACGAAAAACAAACTCTTAATTATGGTCTTTCAACATTGCATTTCTAATATTAAAGAACATCTTTCAGGTACATTTCTCTTCTTACTTACTGATGCCGAGGGTGTTCTGTTAGCGATGGACTACAGCGAGAATCTAGCAGACACGGTGATTCAGTCACCCATCCGTTTAGGAATGTATTTTACAGAAGAGAGTTGTGGCGTTAATGCGATTTCAGAAGCAATTAGGCTTGACGATCAGATCTATTTGCCACCTGAAGAGCATGAAAGTCCTTTTTTTAAGAGCTGGCATTGCTTCTCTACACCATTGACCATAGGTAGAAATAATGTAGGTTATCTTGATGTGTCCACGATTAATGCGGATATGAAAAGTGAACTAGTGGCCATAGCCAAGTTAATACCAGCACATATGCTGAGCAGTTACCAAGACCAGCTCACCACCCAACATGCAGAGCAGTTCCCGGTGAAATTTACAGAACGCCAGCAAAAAGTTCTAAAGCTGATTTCACAGGGAGTGACAGTTAAGGCGATTGCGATTAAGCTTCAAATAAAAGAATGCACAGTTAATCACCATAAGAAAATTATCTTCGATAAATTGGGTGTTCAGTCTAGTACTGAAGCCGTTTCGATAGCCAGTCGTCTTTCATATTTATAAATTACTACCTATAGTTTTGTATAGGTGGGAATATCAGGGATATGTGATAAACTTTTCTGGTCTGTAAAAAGAGAGAAACAACAAATCAGGAGGGTCTTATGTCTAAGAAAAAGATTGGATTATTGTCGTTTGTTATGATGTTGGTTTTGGTGTTGGTTACAGCATGTGGGGGCAAGGATAAAGAAGTGAGCTTAGGGACAACTGAAAGTGGTTCTTACACCAACGATTATTTTGGTGTATCGCTATCCTTTCCAAAAGAGTGGAAGTTTGAAGATGCGGTTGGAATGAATAACCTGATGGAAGCTGGTAAAGAAGTTGTGACTGGTGATGACGAGAAAAAGAAGGCCCAAATGGAATTGGGTCAAGCAAAAACGCTTAACCTGCTGATGGCTTCTAAATTTCCATTCGGCGGAACAGAGGCAGGACCTTCCATTTTAATCATTAGTGAGAAAGTAAGCTTGCTGCAAGGCGTCAAGTCGGGTGAAGATTATCTTGAATCTTCGAAGAAACTGATGACTGAGACAGAGATCCCGTATGAGTTCAAAGACATTACAACTGCCAAAATTGGTGGTAAAGATATGCATACAATGCAGACCACGATTAATGCAGGAGAAATAGTTCTTACACAGGACTACTACAGCACCATCATCGATGGTTATGCTTTCAATATTATCCTTACCTCTGTAGACGATGCGAGTAAAGCTGAAACGGATAAAATACTAAAATCGATTACTTTTAAATAATCAAATGAGTTTCTTTCCTTCTGGTAAAGAGAGCTTAAACCCGGTAAACTCTCAAAAAGAGCTGCCGGGTTTTTATGATTACAGACCTCTGAAATCGCAGGAATAACACCGAAGAGACAAATAAAGTTCTTCGAAATGGTTGGCTGCATACTGGAGATTTAGGGAGATTTGATCATGACGGTTATTTGTATCTCGTGGATAGGAAGAAAGATATGATCATCGTGGACGGTTCAAATGTATATTGCTCAGAGGTGGACGAAGTACTGTGTAAGCATCCTGCTATTCTTGAGATTGCTGTAATAAGATAGGTGAAATTGAGGTGATAAATTGCAATCTGGTATCGACCAAGGAGATCACGTGTATCGTTGTAAACAAGTACATTCTGCATGGAACTTGATTGGAATAGCTGCGACGTGTTGGAATTAAGCGAAACTGTAACAGGTCTTCCTCCAAAAGAGGCTAGTGAGATAAGAACATGTTGGAGCACCGATTATTTGTATGTACGATTCTTATGTGAGTTGTGAATATTGAGTGTGATAGTGGACTCTATTTATTTTCCTGAGTAAAAAAGTAAGTAGTCACTCGCGTGCCTACTCCAGTACTCATGATCATGACCACCTGAAGAAAGATGATATTCCGAGGTCACGTTCCTGCTCTGTAACTTGTTGTACAGTACCTCAGCACCTTCATAAAATTTATAGCCATCCTCATCTCCAGAATCGAGATAAATAGACAATCCTTTCAGATTCTGAGTCTCTACGAGGAACAAAGGATCTCTTTGCTGTCGAAGGACTTCAGAAGGGTAGAGCCGATCTTGCAGTCCCGCTGCATTGCCCCAGTCATCCATAAATAAAGCTGGGCTGTGGCCCCCCACTTTACTAAATAACTCGGGATGTTGGAATGCGTTAAAGAGTGCAACCCATCCACCCATTGATAATCCGCCGATATATCGGCTCTCTCTAGTGGTATCAGTATTGAAATGACTATCAACGTATTGGATTAGATCTTTGACAATATAATCACTATAATTTCCTTCCGAAATAGAATTGAACCCGTAGCTGTTATCAATTTGAGGGGCAACGATGATAAGCGGATTAATCTTGTCTTCACTTAGCATTTCATCCGCATTTTTATCTAGTCCTAATTCTGGTATCCATGAGTTTTCATTTGCACCATATCCATGAAACATGTAAAGTACGGGGTATTGCTTATTATCCTTGTAACCTTTTGGAAGGTAAATATTAAATTTCATATCTCTTTCCAGTGACTCGCTGTAAAAAGTAACCTTTTGAACGTTTGGAGAGTGGGAGATAACCTCAGCACGAACGGACTCACTGACCTTCACATCACTTATTGTCACGGGTTGATCCGTATTGGTGCAGCTGGTCGTAAGTGCACTTAACAGTAGAATGCATGCAATGATCGTATTACCAAACCTCATGGATAGGCCCCCTTGGAACAAACATAATAAATATGAATTCAAGGATATTTTACCATATTTTATGACATGAATGAGTTAGTCCGCATAAGTGGAATGAATATTACCTTCAGGGTCCGCAAAGAAAGCCGTTGTTTGCCCCCAAGGCATTACCGTGGGTTCTTTAATAGGCGTGGCTCCTTTTGTGATTATATCACTGTAGGTCTGTATAACATCTTCTGGCGAATCGCATGGGAAACAAAGCTCAAAAGCTTGACCTCTATGTTCTTCTTTAAAAGAGTACTGACCATCCGTGTTAATCGCCATTAAAGATTTAGAGCAAATGGAGAAACGAACGCCACTATTCTCAAACTCAACATATTCTTCAGTATCTACTATTGTGTGAAATCCAAGTGTATCACGGTAAAAACGAGTCAATCGGGCAACATCATTAGTTAAAATCGTAATCACGGTTATTTGAGCTCTCATCTACATAACTCCTCATTTATAATCTGTAATTTCAATCGACATTGTGGAAGAATCAACCACAAAGTGGTTATCTTTCAAAATTTATATAATGTGGGCATGTGACTGGAATAGGATGACTGCAACTCTATCATTTGCAATTGTGCGGCTTATCACAATTATGACCAATAGGAGAGACGAATGATATGAATTCATATGTAGGCATTGAAATTGATGGTGCTCAGATGTATATGATGGCGGAGACAACTAGCGGTCATTTGGAGCATACGGTACCTACGGGCAAAGATTGTACGTTGCCGCATCTCCAACATGAGGTTGAGGCCTTTGTAGCCAAGTTGGAATTTACTCCAAGTGGCATCGGCATGGGTATGCCAGGGCTAGTCGTCGGCAGCGATAAAGTAGAGTTGAGCCATGTCTTGCCGGCGCTAAACGGTGTTACAGCGGATATGTTCGCAACGTCAGCAAACATTCCGGTAGCATTTA
Organism: Paenibacillus glacialis; assembly: GCF_001637205.1. Taxonomy (GTDB): domain Bacteria; phylum Bacillota; class Bacilli; order Paenibacillales; family Paenibacillaceae; genus Paenibacillus_AQ; species Paenibacillus_AQ glacialis. Next base: position 118,742 of record NZ_LVJH01000027.1, on the reverse strand, counting down.
TCAATGATGTTAAGGCGGCGACGATGGCCGAAGCTGCTCATTACACAGACAATGAAACAAACTGTTGTCGTCATCATGGCGGACGCATTTATCGCGGCAGGCGTTGTAGCCTCAGGTGAATTACTGCTTGGTGTGAAAGGGTGGAGCGGGGAGATGGGTTACATGATCCTTACCGTGGATGGGAATCCAGTTCTGCTCGACACGATTGCCAGTGGTTGCGCTTATGAATCAAACAGGGTTGGATGATGCTGCACTACGCGAGCGCCTCGAAGCAGCTGATGAGCAAGTCGCTGATCTTGTAAGGAAAGCAGGGCAGTACTTCGGCTATGCGTTGACTAACTTACTACACTTGTATAATCCAGATGTAATCGTGGTTGGCGGTAGTACACCAACCTATAAGGGCTATATGGAAGCTGCAAAGGCTGCCCTTGAAGCGTATGCGTTGCCCGAATTGCTCAACTGTTGTACGATAACGACACCAAAGATTCAGAATAGAGTGATCGCCTTCGGCGCTTGAGAGTGGATTCGTAAGCTTACACATCATTGATATACATACGAAATAATCATAATTTTCATAAAAAAGTAACACAAAGCAAAGGAGGTCGCCCTCACTTTACTCTGTATTTAAATTCCGACTAATATTATCAGTTAACAATAAAATTGTGTGATTCTTACTAACGATCAACGCAAGATATAGCCACCATCCGGGAATAGGGTACTTCCTGTTGTGTATCTATTGGTCATCAAATATATTGTAGTATGTGCTGCTTCATCTGCTTGACCGACTCTGCCAAGAATATTGATTTTGGTATATCCTTCGTAAGCTTTATCTCTAGTCTCTTGGTCTGCATCTTCCCAATTAAATGAGGTATGTATGGTGCCTGGAGAGATTACATTCACCCGAATGGGATTAAGTTCCACGGCTAAAGCTTTACCCAGACTTTCAATCGCACCATTGCAAGCAGCATATGAGGCTCCATCCGCAAGTGGGCGTTGACTAAAGGCACCTGACATTAGCACAATCGAACCGTTAGGGTTGATAAAAGGGGCTGCGAATTTTACAGCGTTGTATTGTGGCCAGAATTTAGCATTAAAGCAACTATGAGCAATCTCTAAGCTTGACGTAATTGGACCTCTGACATAGGAGGCGCCTGGCGTAAATAAATGGTCAAACTTTCCGATTTTCTCGAAAAAGGCCTTCAACTGCACTTCGTCCTGATTATCCAAAGGATAAGTTTCCACGGAGTCGAATCCAAGAGTATGTTTCGCTGAGTCCAATTTATCTTTCGATCGACCAGCTATAATGACATGTGCCCCTTGTTCGAGCGCCTGTTTGGCAGTAGCTAATCCAATCCCAGAACTTCCTCCGATGATTACAATTCTTTGATTCTTTAATGAAATAGTAGACATCATGAATGATCTCCTTTATATAGTAAAATTTATATTTAGCTTCTTTATTATTAGTGAAAAATCGATTCCTGCAAAGTACGCACTTTGTTCGTACTAGGTACGAATTTTCGTACTCATATACTAGAATTAGGTATTATTAGAACCAGTGTGCAATAGGAGAGAGCAATATGTATGATGGTAACGAGAGGGTGAAACGATGAATATGGATTTGAAGGAGCCTAGATTGAAAGGGGTACTAACAACGCTTCAAATGATCGGTGGGAAATGGAAGCCGCTCATTTTGTTTATTTTACTAATAAATGGAACTCAACGTTTTGGAGAACTAAGACGCCTTATTCCGGATGTCTCACAAGGAACACTAGCCAAGCAACTGCGGGAGCTTGAGGAGGATGAACTTATTGTCCGTGTAATCTTTCAAGAGATACCCCTTAGGGTTGAATACAGTATTTCGGAGCATGGGAGAACGCTAACCTCTGTTTTGGATAGTATGTGTGGTTGGGGCAGACAACACTTGGATTATATGAAAATCGAGGAATTTAGTTGTCGCAAAGTGTGAAAATGTAAGAGATTAAAATTACAGGATGCGCAAGTAGCGCCACCTAATAGGAGTGAAACATTATAAATTCGTTGGTCCGTAATGTCATTGTCTACCTATTCATATTTATCGTCAGTATGATCTTATCAATGCGGAATATATCTACAGTTTACATTGTTAGTGTTGCTATACTCATTGCAATCTTATCTATAATGCTTCCGTATATTCATATGGTATTACAAGAGACTAATTTGGTACGACTGGAGAAGTTTTTAATTAGACAGCGAAAAAATCCAGCATTGTACCTTTTTTATGCCATTGCGAATAAACAGGATGAAGAGGTTAGGATTCTGATCGACCGTTTGCTGGTCAAATATAAGCACCCGCAAAAACAAGCTTTGTACAAGGCAATTTACGGTACGTATCGAAAAAATATAACCACCGTTAAGAACGAAGTTTCACTTATTCAATCGGTCCAATTCCGTTATTATTATGAAACATATGTCTATATTGAGGAAGGTAACCTGGAACTTGCTCGAGCAACTACGGCTAAAGTGTCAAAGCCATGGATGAAAAACAGCCTGCTATCTGAGATTGAATTGCAAACCGGGAACCGTCCCGAAGCGATTGAACTAGCAAGGCAAGCTTTGCAAAGTAGCAGAGGATTGCAAAGGTATATCGTGTATAAGAACTATGAGCGTGAGCTACCCGAGGCTGTGTTAGGTGCTTAATTTTCTAATGATAGAGTTGCAGTTCTGCTATGGAGGAATAGAGTGTAGACAAATAAAATCAACCTCGTGCCATCGCACGGGGTTGATTTTATTGTCTGAAAGTGAATGTCATAGTAGCATTAATTAGTTAGGCTCGCCAGGAAATGCCAACTTCCTGAACTTGATATAACGGTTCTATAATCACCAGCTGGTTGGTCCGTTGCTAGTGTTATCAAGGGTGTTGTTACTGACCCTGGGTAGATCCATTCTTGAGAATTCAATGTTATTGTTTTCGTGCTAATCAGCTGATCTCCTCGATAAAGTTTGATTGTTAAATCATCGCGATACTTACCTGTGTTGACAATAACGCCATAACCAAACTTGATTGTGCCGCTTGTTAGCGTTCTACTCGGGCTAGATTCGCTGAACGCAGCAAACGCTGTTGTTGTAAAACTTAAAATAATGACAAGCATGATACAGAGAGAAGATACCGTTTTTTTCATCCTTACACCTCCTTTCTTACAAAAAGATTAGGAACTTGTGTCAGGAAATCTCTGTACTATATATTATACTTAAAGTATATAAATAAGTAAATAATGGAAATAATTAAGCTATTTTATGAACGATACTACATATTTCTGCCTAAATGCATAATATTTAGTTACCGTAGCAATGTAATGGAATTCTTAAGATTTTGAGTGAAGAGTGATATGAGTGATGCAGTTCGTCAGGTGAGAGATGGCTCTGTTTTGATTTCTGATTTAGGGAAGATGAACATTAGCTGTATTTAGGGTATACCTTATTAGTGCACTGGTCTTTGGGGGGGAGTTGGTTAAAATGAGAGGATTCGTTTGCTCAGTTACTGACTAGAAGTTACCTAAGAGTAAAACAAAGAGGCCTGGTCTCATAAATCTTCAACAACAACCGTGTTGCCAAAATATTCACTAAAAAGGATGTCAATTAATTTCTCTGCCGTATATTCGGGTGTTTGTAACTTTCCTTCTTGTGCTACCTGTATAAATTGATCCACGTAGGGAAAAAGTTCTTTGTTTGTCGAACGAATCTCAGTTTGCAATTGTGTGTCTATCATTCCAGGATATACGGAAATTACCTTGGTAGGATACAACTGATTCGACTGCTCTAAGCTCACACTCTTCGAGAAAGAATCCAAACCTGCTTTCGATGTGCTGTAACAGCTTTGAGATGGAAGAAGATAGCGGGCAGAACCAGAAGATATATTCATAATTCGCTTGTCTATGTTTAATTCCTGCGTATGCTTGATGAAATTCGACGTTATTATCATCGGAGCAATTAAATTAACATTTACATTTTCGGTGAGACTTGCAGATGAACATTGTTCAATTGGCGCGATAGGAGTTAACATTCCCGCATTGTTTATTAAGTAGATAGCTGTAATATCTGCTTCACGTTTGATCGTGCTGAATATCTCGTTGAATAGTCTATCAATTTCACCTACATGATTAAGATCGAATGGGTAGTAACTCAATCTGACATTCTTTTCTCTAGCGCGTTCAATCAGACATTCATTGTCAGTCCTTGATATACAAAATATATGATGATTCTCAGCTAATAATTGATAGGCCAACGCTTCTCCAATACCTCTGGATGTACCCGTAATAACAAAATATTTCATCCGATGTGTTCCTCCTAATATATCATTTCTGAAATTCTGCTCTGGCCTCTTCTATGAGAACGCTATTGACTGTTTCCTTCCAAACATCCTGATAGTTCATATCAAATTTCATCATCATGCAACGGGATATATTATCAATGACTAAGGCGAGCATATAAGCCTTGTTATCCGTAGTTTGAGATGAAACAACGCCATATGATACTCCCTTAAGTAACAAGTCACGGAATCCATTCAAAAATTCCTGATGCATATTAGTCAATCTTTCTCTGTAAATCTCCTCACGCTCTGCAAGCATCATAAATTCACCTAAAACCCTCAACACTGCAAAATGTTCTTTGTTCCCATCAGGAAGCATAACTAAGCCACGTTGGTACAAGGTTTCTATAAAATTCTCTTTCGTTATGGAATCCGTTTGAAAGTACTTGTCGTAATGATGATCTTTGAAAATATGGTCAAAAGTCCGGCTGATCAACTCTTCCTTGCTAGAGAAATGATAGTAGATTGAAGGCTTTGTTATACCAACCTTGCTAGCGATCATTCCTAAACTTGTTCGTTCTAGACCATGCTCAGCGAAAAGGTCAAATGCTGCTTCTATTAATTGATTAGTAGTGAGCTCCTTTTTCTTCATATGTAACGACTCCTTTAATCTACCTACCTTCTGGAAAATATTATAAACAGAGGGGACTAGCATGTCAATAATTTAACTATCGTTCGTTAAAAAAACTAACATTGACCAATACTCGAATCCCTGTATAAGAAAGCTAAAAAAAGGAGAGAGGATTGGCTTCATATTTAGATAAGTACAATCGTCAAATAACCATGCTGCACACAACTTGTTGATCAGTGGTGGCAGCATGGTTATTCGGTAATAACTGATTGACATTGATATGATTACCGTTGAGACACAGCATATAAGCAAGATACTGTGTCCCATATGTAATTTAAATAACCATACCATGGGTTCGAGTATTCTTTAGTTATTCTTCTGTATATTCTCTAGATGAATAACTAGGTTATCCAAGGTTTCAGTCATACCTTGAATCATCCCCATATCTAGCACCGTTTGCAACGCCTCAGGTGATGCGTATTTCCCGGTGTTAACTAGCTTTGTCTTACCATCCAGCTCGATGAAATCGAGTGTGACCAGCGTTTCAGGCAAATTGTCTGCAAGATTGCCTTCCGCATCCGAGAAGTAATCCGTATAGAGGATTTGCTTCGGCTCTGAAATTTCCCGATAAAGCGCTTTGCCCCAAGACTCCATACCATAGAAATCGCCCTGGTTCTTATCATCGCACTTCATGCAATAATGCCATGAACCGCCTGGACGGAAATCGATGTTGCATACGGGAATGGTCCAGCCTTTCGGTCCCCACCAATGTTTGAGATGTTCTGCCTCCGAAAAAGCTTTGAATACAAGCTCTCGTGGTGCTTGGAACACTCGCTCCAATACAAGTATGTTGCCTTCCACTTTGGATACTAATTGGTTAATTAGATTAGGGTTAGTCATGATATACATCCTCCTCATATTTGATTATATTGTCGAGCCGTTCACGGCCTATTTCTAATCGTGCTTTCCTGATTCCTTGCTTTGCATCTCAAGTAAATATTCATCCAGTCGATCGTAACGCTCTTCCCACATACGCCGGTACGATTCCAGCCAAGCGTCTAATTCCTTAAACGGATTCGGACGCAACTTGTAAATACGTCGGTTAGCAACCGCCTGTACCTCAACAATACCTGCCTCACTAAGGACGCGTAAATGCTTGGACGCTTGAGGCTGACGTAGCCCGAGTCTTTCGGCGATCTCCCCAACGGTTAGAGGACTCTCGCGCAATAGTTCAACAATCTGCAGGCGGTTAGGCTCAGCTAAGGCGCTCATAACGGTAGCATTCATAAGAAAAACATCCATTCGTTTTATTTGTTTATTTAATCCGTCTTTCTCTCGAGACGAACATCGCTTTATCGACTACGAAATGCCTCCTTTTTTGTATTTCCTTTTGTTGTTTTGAATATACCACATACGGAATATTCCTGTAAAGGAATATTCATAAAATTGTTAAGGCATGATCTTGTTAAGTAATAATAATCAAGAAAACGGATTTCCAACACGCTAATCATGAATGTATTATCAGCTTTTTCCAAAGATAATTAGCTGAATTCATAGGTTGATTTTCTGTTGATTTCATTTCTGTATAAGAATAATGAAAGGAGAGGAGGGGGTACATCCTATTAAACGTAAAAAGGGCAGTGGCCACTCGAAAGAGGAGGCTGCTGACCTTTGATTTGTGGAATAGTAAGGGGACTATAAGAAGTATAGGAGAGCATAATATCGTGCGCACGGTTCGGATCAAAATGTCTGTAAACATGTATACCCAGAAATTATAGACTCTTTATTGAATGGAGCTGCTTTGAATATTGCAGGCATAAAAAAAGCCGCTAAATGTGGCGAAAATGTGAATCTTTTTATAAATTTACCTATTATTATACCATAAATTAACATAAAAATCAAGTATTGTTTCGTTCCGTACCTCCATGTTACAACAGATATGAGGTGATGGATAATGGAAAATAAAAGTTTAACAGCTCTCGTCAGTGCGTTCTCAAGAGCGTATCACGCCCAGCAAAATCAGATCAAAATTTTTGATGATCAACTCGCCAGACAACTAATAACAGATGAGGAATTCAAGAATATCTCCAGCAATATGTCACAGGCAATTGCTTTCTTCCAGCCAGAGTTTGTTGGTTCACAGGAGCAAGCGCTACGTGAAATCGTTGATCATCAACTGTCTCCATCTCCACTTGGCAGGGCCGCATTTGCCGAACAGACACTTGAGGTTGCCGCGACGCTAAGCGCCAGACAATATCTCATTTTTGCGGCAGGTTACGACACCTTCGCTTACCGCCAGCCGAAGTGGGCAACCAATTTGCAAATCTTTGAAATCGATCATCCTGCTACAGCAGCCGACAAGCGCAGACGTGTATCGGCTCTACAATTGGACGTGCCGTCAAACATACACTACATTTCAGCCGACTTTCGTGAACCAGATTGGCAGAGTAGCGTCCTTGCCTGCCCAGCTTTTGACCCGAGTCTAATCAGCTTTAGTAGCTTGTTGGGAATCAGCTATTATTTGTCTAAGGATGTGTTTAAGCATTTGTTGTCTGCCATTGCTTCATTGGTACCAAGCGGTAGCAGCATCGTCTTTGATTATCCCGATGAGCAGACGTTCACCTCGCAGGCAGGTGAACGGGCGCAGAAACAGGTAATGATGGCTGCAAGGGCGGGGGAGCCTATGCAGGCAAGTTATTCCTATTCGGAGCTAGAGGAGATGTTGGAAGAGGTCAACCTGCTTATCTATCAGCATTTGACTCCAGCGGAAATTACCGAAGAGCTGTTTAAAACCTACAATGACAGTCAACCTTCATACAAAATAAAGGCATTCGATAATGTGAACTATTGCTTGGCGGTTAAACGATAGGTTCACTAAAACCTAGTCCTGCGTTGCGGTTGACTGCTTGTCAAACACCTGGATTTTTGAGCTCGATCTCAAGATGAAGTCATGAATTATCGAAGTGAATCCAAGCCCAGGTCCATATATTTTTAACAAGCTCGGGGATAAAACGATGTATCGTAAAGTCATGAATTATCGAAAGTTTAATGCTTAGAATAGAGGAGTCGAGATTCCAGTGATAACCAGAAGGCACTCTTAGGAGTGTCCTTTTTCATAGTTATTGTGGGTATATTCCCATTCTGACGAAGGATTTATATGGTTGATTATAGAATCAGGACCTATGCAGAATCATTAGTGAAGAAGCGGCTCAAGGAAAGAAGTTGTAATTTGTATTGACAACACCCTCCAAACAATTGATAATAATAATCGTTCTCAATTATAACTGACAAGGAGTTTTACTGGATGAATTTTTCTCATGTTTTAAAGCATCATGTTTTCTTATTTTTTGTTGTACTTATGCGAGTTTCCTTCGGGGTAGGCTGGGTGTTGGCCGGGGTTACCAAAATAACTGAAAAAGGGTGGTTCGAGCAGCCTAGTGTTTTTCTGACAAACTATCTGGAAGTAGCCTTAACGAAACCCAATGTCTCTTTATTCTACAAAGACTTTATCAAGCATGTATGTCTCCCTTATGTTGATTATTTTAATTATGTCATTCCCTGCGTTCAGATCGTGGTTGGCATTCTACTAATCGTTGGTTTGTTCACGTTACCAAGCATTCTCATTTGCTTATTTATGCATGTCAATTTCATTCTGTCAGGTAATATGAATCTGATCAGTCTTATTCTTTATACATGTTCTTTTGGGTTATTACTCTGCGGCTCGCGTACATTCACGCTTAGTCTGGACCGATGGTTTAAACGAGTGCCCTCATTTGCGCAGAAATCGAAATCTTCTTCCGACCTTACTATGACTAACAGATCCTTCGTGAACTGATTCGCGTGATTGCTCCAATACTCTTGATGTATAAGGCTGAATTTTTTAAAAAAGATTGACAATCATTAAAATTTAATTAATAATTTGATCTGACATAATTGATAATGATAATCATTATCGAAAATATGAATAGTTGATAAAAAGCAGGGGAGCAAACAATATGATACAGAAAAAGGCAATCTTTAATGTTATGGTTTCTACGAGTTTATTGACATCTTTGGTGTTACCGACTGTGGTGTCTGCGGATGGATTAGCCCAGGAGGTACAGAGCGAACAACTTCAAGGAAATTCGATTATTGAGGGGCCAGTGGAGAACTCGGAGTCTAAGATAAATGCGGCAAGCGTAAGTCAGGAATCCTATTCTACCGCGAATGACATCGTATCGGTACAAGCTATTCCAGATTCAACGTATCCGTACCGGACGAAGGCGTCGAATTTTGAGCTGCCAAGTCGGGTCATGGTCCAATTAAACGGCGGCAGTGAAACAGAGCTATATGTCCGTTGGGATTTTAATGATTATAATCCCGAAGATATTAAGGAACAAACGTTTACGGCAGTGGGAACACTAAGGGAAAATCCATGGGGCTCTGAACTCCCAGACGGAATAAATAACCCGCAAGATGTAAAGGCAACGGCTAAAATTACAATTTCTGTCGCGAAGCAGATTAAGAGTGTTGACCCGCTAGCTGATATGCTTGATGTAGAGAACGGTACAAACTACTATAGCCTTGGATTGCCGGATAGTGTCGGTGTGGTCTTGGATGATGATACAACGACTACGGTTGGGGTTACTTGGAGCCAGGGCGATTATGATATGCACGATCAAAGCGCGAATACGGTCGAGTTCACGGGGCGATTGGGAGACCGTTACGGTTTGCCGGTTGGGATTGATAACAGCAGCATGAAGTTGGAGGCCAAGGTGAAAGTCTCCTTCAGAAAGGCGCGTACAATTACGAGTCTTCAGCCTGTGGAAATCAACGACGTACCCAGCGGTACGAAAAAAGCAGAAAAAGCATTAGGCCTACCCGAACAAGTAGAGGCTACATTAAGCGACAATCAGAAGGTTCAAGTGCCGATTGAGTGGGATGTGGAGCACAGCGCCTATGATTCAAGCAAATCGGAAGCGCAAACCTTCAAAGTGACCGGTCGGGTACAAGATATTCCAGCCGGATTAACGAATCCAAGTGGAGTAACAGCGGAAGCGACGGTTACGGTCGCTGCTGCGATTCAAGTTACAGATATTGAAACTGTACAGGTGCTTCAAGTGCCCAATGGCATTAGCAAGACAGCTCTTGCTTTCTATCTGCCTAAGCAGGCAGACGTGACACTAAGTAACGACCGCAAGGAAAAAGTGGATGTGACGTGGGATTTGGCGGGATCGACTTATGACCCAACCAATGAACAGCAGCAAGCATTGAAAGTAATAGGCACGCTGGTGCATTTGCCTGCCGGGGTTGCGGCGCAGAGCCAGAAGGTAACGGCGAATGTCACGATTAGCGAGATGCGTTACGTGGAGTCGCTGAATCATGTGGTGGATATTATCGGAATCGTTAACGGCACGAATGCAACCACAGAAGCACTACACTTGCCAAAGCAAGTGAGTGTGGCCTTATCTGATGGAAGCACGATCAGCGTTGATGCTCAATGGGGATTACATAACATCGGCTATGAGAAAGGAAATGCAAAGGCACAAACATTGACGGCAACGGGAACGTTAATCAATCTTCCTCTTGGTGTAAAGGGCAACAACGTCCAAGCAAAAGTAAACGTCCAGGTTGATGCGAAGATCGAACCCAAGAAAAATGTGGGCGCTACGATGAGCGATGTGTCGATGGATAAGGAAGGTCGCAATACGACTGAGGTGCTGAGTGAATACTTCTTACCTTTGTCGGGAGATGTTGCAGGGTCGAATGGTCAACCGATCAATGGTCCTGGGACGGCTCTTATGGTATTGCAAATGTATATCAACGGTGAGGAAGTAAGGACTATTGACTATTTAGGGCGCAGTCTGTCGTTGAATACCAAACTATATGTGGGTTGGAAAAATGAGGACGTACTAGCCGAAGTATCCAACGTGTTGAAAGCTGCATTGTTGCATCACTCTGAGGGAAGGAATTATGAGGTTATCACCTCTACGTCTCCAGCTGGTATTATTATTAAGCAGAAACAAGGAACAGGGAGTAGCACAGATGTGTTTGGTTATGTGCTAGAGAATGGACAAGGTTCGGCTGTTGAAGGGCTAACATGGGGTGATCTGGAGACTAAAGTCGAAGGAAGATGGGGCATGGTCGGCGAAAAGTCTAAATTCAGCGTTCAAGTAAAGAACGGTGCGAGTGCGGATGGCGATCTTGTCGTACACGTGTCTGATGGAATCATCGATAAGCAGATTTCCGTACCTGTAGTGGCGAATGACGATGCGGCTACAGTTGCTCAGAAAGTAAGAGAAAGACTGGTTCAAGACTATGAGATAGTGAACGCTTATATTGTAAAGGCGGATGGAAGCACATTGGCTTTTGAAGCGCTGGAAGAGGGTTCGAAACAAGTGAAAGTATCGGTGAAGACTGCTATCGACACAGGTAGCAAGCCGGACGAAGGAAGCAACAAGCCAGACAGTGGAAATGGAAATAATAACAGCGGCGGATCCAGCAGTAATAATAACAATAATGGAAATAGCAGCAGTAACGGTAACGGCAGCGGTGCTGGAAGCACGGGTAGCGGCACAACCACGGATAAGGACAATGTTGGAGGCAAGGGAGGAACCCCCAGCCCTGATAAAGCTGAAAATGGTGACGGTAAGTCAGTGAGTACGTTTGTTGACTTGCAAAACCACAAGTGGGCCCAAAAATCGATCGATTTTTTGAATTCCAAAGGGATTATTTTAGGTACCTCAGAACATGTATTTGCTCCGAGTGCGGCGATGAAGCGTGGCGATTTTGCGCTCCTGCTTATGAAAATGTTCGGTCTGAAGTCGGACGCAACAGTCCGTTTCTCTGATGTTCCGCAAAGCAGCTATTACTATGAAGCGATCTCAAGCTTGAAGGCACAAGGAATCGTGCAAGGCCTTGGGGGAGATAAGTTTGATCCCGAAGCGCCGATGACTAGACAGGACTTGATGGTTATGCTGCACAAGGCATTGACCAAGTCTGGTATTAAGCTGAAAGTTGGCGAAGCGCCCTCATTAAATGGTTTTGCAGATTCCGATAAGGTGAAGAGTTATGCGAAAGACGCGGTGCTTGCTCTAATTACAGAAGGAATTGTAAAAGGAGACGGCAGTAAGCTGAATCCAACTGATCATGCTTCAAGAGCAGAAGTAGCAGTGCTGCTTGAGCAAGTTTTTAATAAAATTCCTGTTAATAAATAAATTAAATGAGAAAACAATAAAAGAGGATGGTATAGCCCCGTTAAGTAGACAGTAATAAAAAGAGTTTGTTAAGCGGCAATCACTTCTCGGTATTCTACCGATGAGAGGTCGCCTAGTTTTTCGGGAATCGCTCTTGCTTATTTATGAATAGCAAACGCCTTCGCATGATGAAATTGAAGTGGGCAGAAATTGAAAATATTGGGGTGAAGGTTTCGAGGACACCTCCGCGAATGAGTTTAAGTAATAAGAAGATTATATGTAAAGTAGGGACTGGGGGACATCTGTAACAAGGTGCTTCCCAGTTTTCTTTATGTCTATACAGAGAATAAGCGCAAACGCCGTCTCTTTTAAAAGTACACGAGAAAAAGGTGGAGTTTTACGATAACTTATATTGAAGACGCAGGAGGCCTATTCTTATATACTCTCGTACGAATCACTGCTTCGATAACAAGCAGGTTAGGAACCCAGCAAAGCCAAGCTACAACACGATAACCCGCCTCGAAATCGCTAAAGATCAGTACAAGCGGACCCAACCAAATTCGAAGCATAACCGCTGCAAAAGTAAGCGCGTAGCTGCGAAGCATCCATGCTTTATGAGCTTGAACGTTTTTGGTAATAATTTTGCGTAAGGCAATCCAAGTGGTTGCTACCCACAGTACACCTAATCCGACAAAGCCAAGTCCAGAGATCCAACCACCAGTCGCAAAAAGCGATAAATATAGGCTCACAATCCCACTCACAGTAACAGAAATAATATAAACATAACCTAGTCGCCTATGCATATGTACCCTAGTCTTTGATTGCTTCAGAAAAATCTGAAACGGTCCAATGACAAGGGCTAACAACGCAGTTAATATATGAACATACAGCACATACACCCAAGGCGTTAGGTGAAAATCCGGCTTTTGCAATTTGAAAGAAACGAGTCCGGCATTACGAGCACTTAATACGCCATACTGAACAATGACATATCCCGCTATTGCAAACGCTAAAATGAAAACGAGTACTCGAATGATTTTATTCCCCATGCTAAAACCAACACTCCTCTCTCACTTCAGTGATTCAAATATTTTTGACAAAAGTATGCTTGAACTTTGCCCTTCTTAGGCGTAGCGGTGTACGGTAAGCATTAGTAAGCTTTCATGCATGTTTCTTTGGACTTCTGAACGGAAGTCCAAAGAGGGCCGTACCAACCCTAAGCTGCTCTTCATTTTCCCAACGCCCATTTCGTCCGGCACGTCCTTCCAGAACTTATTGACCGCACCTGGAATGTGATCTGCTTTAGTGTCAATTGGTTCTTCCAGTTCAGCGTAACGAGGGCTCTCTGGAGTCGATCAGAAACAGAGCAGCATTGAAAGCCTAGTAAGCGGATTAACTTTCTTTATTCCCTCCGACAGCACTATAGGTACTTCAGTATCTATATCATTCCTCGTAGAATCTGCATCAGTTCTTTTAAAATGCGCTACAATCCCTGTGAAGTTGGCATCTGCCTTCGTCGGTTCTGTTTTAGCGGCACTCTTGCGAGAAAGTCGTTTGGAAAGCTACTGCACTTCTTGCATATCTACCAGCAGGGTGGAGTCACAGATAGAGCAAAGGAGCAGGGATTTACTGATCTACTGATAACTAATTTTATAGGTGTTCGAAATCAGTCTAACCGTTGAAGTGGCCTCGGGATGAAATATGAAACTTTCGTAAATGTGAATAAAAAAACATGGAAATAGTCTTATCTTATCATTGAAGTAATCAATATTTATTATATACTAGGAAAGCTATATATTAGGAAAAAAGGTGGATTTATGAATAGGGAAGAATCTTTGGAAGATTTCCGGAAAAATGATATAGAAGGACTAACCAAAGTATACTTAGGTAGGTTGGAAGAACTGTTTAATGATCAGAACACATTCCCTTTTCGATTAATACCCCCTAAGTGATTATTTTTAACTACAGCTTCTCTAAACTCTGAGTAGATACTGGTCCTTATGCTGGTCATGGGGGATGGGGAGACAGCGTGAAAGGTATATACAATAAATTGAGTGATCACCAAGCAAGTAACTACGATCTTTATTTAACAAGTATTAATAAGAGTTGTACTCAAAATATAGCTAAATCTGAAGGTATAAAGCTCCCTGCGATTACCTTTGGAGCGCTTCAAAATGCTCAAGATAGTATTGGTGATCCGAACAGGGAATGGACAATTACGGTGGAGCGCTAAATTGTAGTTAGAAATGGAGATAAAAATGAAGAGGTTGAAATTATATTATCTTATATCACTGTTGTTTGTAACAATATTAGCATTAACCGCATGTAAGGATTCAGATCATATGGATCGATTGAAAGAGGCATCTTATGTTCCACAAAGTAACACCCAGAGCAAAGAATCTGATCAGAATAATAGTGCGGTTTCCCTTAAACCAAAGCCGCTTCAGGAAGATGATTTCACAATCTCATATCGTTCCGAGCAGTTCACTAAAAGTACCAATATTAAAGATCTTATTGCCATGTGGGGATATGGTGAAGGGTTCGAATCGAGCAATAATGGATTCATCAGTGGAAATGGCGAGTTTAGACGATGGAACTTGTCCTATCCAGGATATGGAAAGCCAGAGATTCGATTTGTAGTTTTGTCTAAAATTGAACTTGAGGGCGAAGATCTGGTAGATGGAGAGAGTTATCTGGTAGCCGCCAGTATCGAATCTCCCAAAATAACGACCAGAAGAGGACTCAAAATAGGTGATACGCTTGAAGAGACGCTACAAATTTATGGGCAGCCAGATAGTGTTACCAATGGACGTTTGACCTATTCCAAAAATGGACTTCACTTATGTATTCACTGGGATACTTCAACCAGAAAAATAGATAACATTTTCATCGAATATAATATGGAAAAGTCTATCAAAGAACAACCTTATGTTAATTTATTAGAAGAGGATGGTCAGATAGCTCTTAATATGGAACAGTATAGTATTCAAGAGAAACAGTCTTTTGATACTTCTCTAGCGGGATGGAAGAACGTAAGATTTGTGTCTACTTTGAAAAATGAAGAAAATCACAGTTTCATACAAGCTCAATTTTTTTTGACAGAGAACGGAAAGGAAGACTATGAGAACAAAGTTTTATATCAGTTCCCTGAATTTTATGGTAATACAGGTAGAATGATTGATAAGGTTAAGGCTGTAGCATTTAAGGATTTGAACCAAGATGGACGAACGGATATTGTGATCATTGCGGATTATATTACGGGAGTCAATAAAAACGGAGTAGAAACTCGTCCTGTGGCCGGTGTTTATTTTCAGAAAAAAGACAATAAGTATACTACGCTGCCTGAACTGGATAAAGAAATAAATCAAACAGAACATAACCGTACACTTAATAATGTCATTCAATACGTAAGTAAACAACGGATAAACGTAAACTAGCCAATGAAAGAAGCAGGAACATGGGATATCCAATCATTAAATATAACGGGTTTGTTCTATCTCTTCGAAATCCGAAAGTTAAAATTGTGCAGAAAATGAACGAGCATGTGAAAGTTTTTTGACGAGTGTCTTGTCTGGTAATCACATGGAAGAGTACATGCATAAAGTCATCATGACATGACCTTTGAGGTGGAAAAGCCTTCTTCACAATAGAACCCAATTACCTACGATCTATATATAGATAGCGGTTTTCATAGAAAAGATTGCTACATATCTGAGGAGTAATGATTATGAGAAAAATAATTAAAAGGAAAGTATTGTGTTTAAACAGACTCTTATTATTTTTGTTCTTACTGTTCATCTTGTCGGCCTGTTCTGAATCTGAAACTAAAGAGGTACTCCATGATCCAATAATAGTCGGAGAAAACAGACCGCTCGAACCTGTAAAACATAGTGATGACATAAAAGTGAGAAACTGGATGTGGATGTTGGGTGAAAATGACAGTGAGAGTCTGGATCAGTTGGTAGACATGGATGAACCTAGCGGAAACAGGTATGTACGACTGGACGATATTATAAAGTCACTCCACGAGAAAGAACATGGAGATTACCCATGGTATGAACTGGATGTCGGAGGCATTACGCCAGATGGAAGCCGTATTGCATTAATTCGGGAATCACACGATTTAAATCATGATGTTATTAAAGTGTTCGAATTATCTACAAGCAAAAAAAAATATGAATTTAATATACCTAACAACAAATATTTTTTTATGTCATCCGATTTGAGTACATATGTCTTTGAAAATGATGACGGTTTATACCAATATAATATAAAAAATCAGATCAAAAAAAAATTAGATATAACTAAAGCGGATCTGGATGACCAAAAATCATATGGGCATATGCTCTCGCCAGATGGAACGAAGATAGCTTTAGGAGGAGCTCACCAGAAACTGATTATATTCAACCTATTAAATAATAAAATAGAAAAAAAATTAGCTATGGGGTCAAATGATTTTACAGTGAGGCAGTGGCTTGAAGATGATCGGTTACTGTATACCTTCGGTGAGCAAGAGCAACTTCATGTATTGAACGTGATCACTGAACAAACAGCGTTATTTGAAAAGATGTCTCCCAATGAAACCACACTACCCATTTCGACGCAAGATGGTCAAAACATAAGCTTCAAGGATGTTACAGGTGAGATCTGGCAACGAAATCTAAAAAACAATGATGAAATAAAATATTCTGGAGTGATGAATAGGATCGGGTATTCCTTACAACCGGTACAGTGGTTACAGACAACGACTGATCTAATGAAATTTAAGAAGAGCGTGTCTGTTAGGAAAATTAGTGCTTCCTCGACGCTTTCTGCACAAGCAGGAAATACTTATGATGCAGCTAATCTCGTTGATGGTAATCCAAATACAGCTTGGAGTGAAGGTGTGGCTGGAGACGGAATCGGAGAATCGATTATGATTGATTTTGGTTCAGTTCAAAGATTGAATGGCATTGAATTACTAAATGGCCTAGTTAAATCGAATAAATTATATAAGCAAAATAATAAAATCAAAAAAATGAAACTTGAATTTTCGGACGGCCAAAGCCTGACTCTAGACAGCTATTTCCTGAAAAATAATTTTGAAAAGCCCATCCAATCCTCATCTATGAAAATAACAATTCTCGAAGTAGAACGTGGAACAAAGTATCGGGATACTTGCATATCAGAGTTACGAGTATTCTAGCATATATGTAAAAGGAGCATATGTATGAAGTGGAAAGAGCCGACCTTTGGCGCAACGCCTATGTTAAAAGCGCTGACAGCAGCTAATGCACGTAGAAAGGCACAAGCATTTGATCTGGTAACAGAGCAAAAGAAGCAGAAGCTGAATTACCCCGATTGGGCACAGAAATGGATGCGTAAGTACAAAGAAGCCTGGAATATAGCCAAAGCGAACGGTGACGAGGTAGGGATGCGCAAAGCACAAAAGCTGGCAGAAGGACTTCGAAGCAAGCTGCGTGAAATGGCGACGATGCCTAAATGGGCACAGGAACAGATGCAGATGCAAACCATCCGCTGGATGGAAGGAAATGCGAGCGGAAATATCAAGCAAATGAAAGCGGCGGAAGAAGCAGGTAAAGCCGTTCGTGATAAAGTCGCCCTGATCCATACGATTTCCAAGACATCTAAGGCAGATGCCGACAAGCTAAGTGATCTGACTGCAAAGTGGTACGCGGCTCATGATCATGGCATCGTCGATGGCAAGGATCTAAGCAAAGACCCTAAAGCAGTTAAGGCTGCCATGGATAAGTACAGCAAGGAAGCGCAAGCGATTATTGGGAAATATCAAAGTCCACAAGTACCGCAAGAAAAGCCTGTTCCTTCAGAGGCGTCACCTAAGCCTGCTAACCAGAATAATAACTCTTCAAACGGAAGATGGATACCTACTATTGAATTAAAGTTAAATGGTACGTCTGAAGTGGAACAATATTTAAGAGATAGATTAGGAAGATTCAAGAAAGTTAAATGGACTCAAGAAAAGGTGAACTCGTTATGGGAGGGGACTAGAACGATAGAAAAAGCCTATCAAATTCAAATAGATCCCCGGTTCTTATTGGCCATCATTATTCATGAGGGTACAGGCAGTTTTAACACAAGTAGTACCAATAGGGCGGCGGATGGACAACATGGCGTTGAGACAGATTATGCTAAAGACTTAATGAAAGCTAATAGTCTAATATTTGGTAAAATTCTTGGCTATATTTATTACGGAAAAGATTTTAGAGAAGTGGTGGCAAAAAGTACGAGTCTAACTGGAATTAGTGGTAAAGGAAATGTATTTCAATATTGCAATTGGCACACACCCATTGTCAGAATGAACAAGAAAATAGTTGAATTAGGAATTTACGCTGGCGATGGTTCGTGGCACACGAGTGTGAAAAATATTTATGATAAACTTAGTAACGGATTATCTGACGAGTATGAGCAATATTTATCTGGTATTAACAAAAGTACAGCTCAAGAAATTACCCAGTCCGAAGGCATAAAACTTAAAGCGACTTCATTTAAGGCAAGTCAAAACGCAGAAGATTATAAGGCGGATAAAAATGGGGAATGGACAATTATTGGGAAATTTTAATGAATGTTAAAAACTACAAAGAGGGGGAACATTGTTGAAAATCAGTTATATAACTCTTATATGGTTAGCGATATCCATTTTTGAATTAACAGCTTGCCATAATCTAACTGAGAATAATAATGAGCAATCATACTTACAAGCGACTGATTCTGAGAGAAAACAGACAGATGGATTCAACTCATCTCTCCCTAAGATGAACAATCAGGATAATCTGGATAAAAAGGTGAATATATTAGAGCAAAGTGAACAAAAGCAGTTACAGGAAGATGACTTCACAATTTCCTATAAATCTATGCTAATTCGTAAAGACACAGACCCCAAAGAATTAATCAGTAGATTAGGGTATGGTGAAGGGTACGAAGCGAACAATAATGGATTCGTCAGTGGAAATGGCGAGTTTAGACGATGGAATCTATCATATCCGAACTATATTGACCCTGAAATAAGATTCATTATTTTTTCCGAGAGAGAAGTAAAAGATGAGGAGATTATGGATGGTGACAGTTATCTGGTGGGAGTTAGCTTAGAGTCTGAGTCTGACCGATTCCAAACCAAAAGAGGAATAAAAGTAGGTGATAATCGAGAGAAAATAATACAAGCATACGGGCGACCTTCCAGTATGAAGGGCGAGATTTTGAGATACTCAGTAGGTGGATTACATTTACAATTTAGGATGGATGATAAAACGGAAAAAGTTGAAAATATATTTATTGAATATAACATGGAGAAATCTGTAGAGCAGCAAAAAAGCGCCGACTACATTGATGATTCAGAAGAGTAAAAAGTGGATACGGATCAGTACTTCATCGATAACGAGCAATCCTTTACCACCAACCTGAAAGGATGGGGAAAGTAAAGTTTGTATCCGCCGTAAGGAACACAAATGGTCTAGATCAGGCAGATTTTTTTCATGTGCTACGAATATTATGGACGCATATAATAAATCAGATTTATTTTCTAAGGGAACTACAATGGTAGATGCCCCTATGATTTTTAGAATACCTGTATTTAAAAATATGCCATCCACTGCTTCGCCCGAGCCCTCACATCCATCATCTAGGTGAAATACATTTTCTACGAAAGAGGGGGAAATATGATTTTCAGAAAAAATTGTATGATGATCATTGGCTGTATCGCGATACTGTTCATTTCAGGATGTAACCCGCATACAGAATTAGATACAAAAACTACTACTAGTAGCAACACATCAGTATCTACATCCAATTCTCAGATGGATAACAGCGGCCAAACTGTGAAAGAAGTAAGTCAAGACACTTTGGACGAAGCTAACAAATTAAACCAGTTTATAGAACAAACTCGACCGCCTGATATGGACCAGCATAAAGTAATTAAAGAAGACGTTGATGGAGATGGAAATGCAGAATACATTATCGCCTTTGGAGACAAACCGGACGAATTTCAACAAATAAATGTGATAGGTAATAAAGAGGGGGAATTTAGTACGATTGGAAAGTTAAAGGATCCAATTGTAACAGCACACATTAATACGGATATGAAGATTATGAGTTTAGACCAGACATCGCGTAAATTTATCGTTGTCTATGCTTATGGAGAAATGTATGGTGCCGAAGGGTTTGTAATATATGAACTACAACATAATCAGATAGAAGTTATTAATTATAATTATCCTGACGCTACGGGGAGTGGAACCAGGAAGTTAGAAGATATTAATGAAGATGGTATTTTTGAAACCGTAAGTTATTATTATTTTCGAGATACTCAAAAGCATACAGTAATGTTCTACCAGAAATATGATGGAACAGGGCCTGAACAATCTGAGTTATTATATCTAGAAGACCCTAAGGAATTTATATATCCGGCTGATCCAACGGCAGTGATTCAAAATTATCTGGAAGATATGTATTTAATGAATAGATTTGAATTTCACATACAAGAGGTTGATTTATTTACTGATACGGTAGTAAGCCAAACTTATGATTTCGAACATTTTGAAGATGTGTTTAATTTTTCCTCCATGGATTACGGCGGGTTGGAATTAAACATCTCTGAGGTTGCTAACCAAGGTCAACAGAAAACATTCTTGGTTCAGGACGGATCAGACATGACGGAAGACGATGATGTAAAAAAAGAACTAACGTTCATTCTGGAAAAAAAATCAGGCAAATGGAAAATTGAAAATATAAAAAAAGTGGAAAGTCCGTAAATGATTAAATGGGGATATGGATTAAATGAGAACCTTACATGTTTTACTACTGTTACTGTTGTGTATTACATTGAACGGATGTACTAACTTTCAATCAAAACCGGATATAGGTTCGTCCCATACTAACGAGTCGGTCAAAAGCGGTTCCTATCAACGTGAATTGGAACAATTGAAAGATAGACTAAGTAACAGTAAAAATGAAGATTTAAAGATTGATATAAGACAAAGCAATCTGAATCAGTTTACATCGGGGCTAGTTGCTCTAATGAACATGCAGGAAAGTATAAAAATAAAGGATAGTGAACTTAGTAACAAGTTTGATGCTACAGTATTTTCATCTACTAAAGCGGTAGTACTTGAAGACAAAAAATTTAATATCAGAGTTGTTAATTTTCAGGCGCCTCTTTATCTAAAGGGTACGATAGAAGATAAATATACAATTATTCAGTGGTGGAATGATGAGCATCATGTACGTGCCCAATTAGTTATGAATGAAGGTGCAGAGATGGTTACAGATTTTGTGATCCGTACTAATAAAGATAAGATAGAGCTTTTATTAGGAGGGTACGTTTCTTTGTATTCACCTAAGCCGGTATTTGTTTCGTCGTGGGAGTTGGACAATCAGAAATGGACTGAGAGCAAAGATATTTTCACTAACACAATCAGCACTAATGATTTTTGGAACCTGAGTATTTATGATAATACACTAAATGTAGAAAACCAGCCGCATATAGAAATGAATTTAGAGATCTCAGAGGATACGAATGGATTTGTAATTACAAGTGATATGGATGAAAGTGTAACCGTTCAATTTTCTGGAAAAGGTGTTGAGATACGGCAAGCATTGAAATTATCTAATGTTGATGGGGCAGATCAGCAAAAAATAGACAACAATGAATACGCCATAGACAATAATCAATCCTTTACCACCAACCTGAAAGGATGGGGAAAAGTAAAGTTTGTATCCGCTACAAGTAATACCCATGGGCTAAATCAGGCGAATTTTTTTCTATTGGATAGCGAAGATACTATTTTATATGTGTTCCCTGAATTTAATGGGAATAACAGAGGGATGTTGGAGGCAGTGAAGGGAGTATCTTTCAAGGATATGAATCAGGATGGATACACTGACATTGCGATCATTGGCAAGTACTTTGCAGGGAGCGGCCCCGAGGGTGAAGTTCCATTTCCCGTAGCAGGTATTTATTTTCAGCAACCAGACCATAGCTTCATTACACGGCCCGAACTGGATGAGCAGATCAACGGAAAAGGGCACAACCGGACGCTTTATGATGTGATTCAATACGTAAGTAAACAACGGGCAACCGTACACTAACTGATAAGGGAGTCATAACAAGGGGATATCCAATTGTCTATTTCGACGGTACCGACCTCTCGCTTCAAAATCCTAAGATTATGCTGAAACAGAAGATAAATGAGCATGTGAAGGTTTATATGACAGGTGTGCTAACAGGCTCTCAGACGGAAAAATATGTGGAAAATTTAGATGACGGAATAGGGATGATGGTGTCCTACGAAAATGATGATCACAAGAGGACGTTATTATTCAAAGGTCTTGTTACACAAATTCGGATTAAAATGGTGGCTAATGTATCGTATTTGGTCGTAGAGGCAGTTTCTTATACTAGTCAGATGGATGAGAAGCCGTGTAGGCGTTCCTTTCAAAATAAAAAAATGAAGTATAAGGCATTATTGGAGCAAGTAATGAAGGATTATCCTCAAGCCAACTGCGCACATTCATTTAAAGAGGAAATGTTGCAGGGGTTTACGCTGCAATTTGATGAGACAGATTGGGCATTCCTTAAGCGTATGGTATCCCGTTTCGGGTCGGGCTTGATCCCTGATCCGCTCAGCAACAAGCCGCAGTTTTACTTTGGCCTGCCGGACGGTAATCAGAAGGCTGAGCTGAAGCAATTTAACTACTCCATCTGCTTAACATAGGAGATGAAACGAAATTTAGGGACAGGACGCTGCGGGTGATGCAGTCGGTGACTGTAATCCGCCACGGTTCCCTATGGCATGAATATGTGCTGACGACCGAGGATGGCATGAAGCAGGAGCTGATTCTGAACGAAGACATACGCGGAATGACCCTGAAATCTAAGGTGATTGGCATTGAAGAGGATCATGTAAAGGTCTTCTTTTATGAAATGGATAAGGTCAAACCTGCCGTTCCGGAGACATGCGCCTTCCCCTACGCTACATTTTATACCTCTGAAGGGAATACAGGATGGTATTTTATGCCTGAGCTGTTTGATTTTGTAGATATTTATTTCCCGAGTAATCAGGAAAAGGATGCAATTGTCACCCATTCGATACGCAAGAGATCTAAAGACGGCGATCTTATCAAAGACCCGTCAGTCAAACTATTTATGACGAAGCACCGCAAGGCAGTTATATTTGACAAAAATGAAATTCTAATCACCGGTAACGATGATGAAGTGGTGATCCGACTGCTGGATGACCATGGGATTGAACTGCGGAGCAACAAAGATATCCGGGTTAAGGCAGATGGAAATTTAATTCTGAATGCCGGCAACACCGTGCAGATTACAGCTAAAGATGCTATCGGGCTAAAATGTAAGACAAGTTTGTTAGAGATGGATGGCAACCTCAAAATAACAGGCGCTAAGGTAAATATGCAATAAAGGAGTGGACTCGTATGGGGAAGGTGACGACAGGAGCCAGGGTGAATGAGCAACCCCGGACCAAGCAGGACATAATTCAGGAATGGAAGTTGAAGATAAGCAAAGGCGAGTACCCCTTCATTTATGTTGCAAGCCCCGGGAAGGCAAACGATACTAAATAAAAGAGAAAAGCATAAGGGATTCTGCGGTCATACCTTTGTACTTCTCTGTTTTGAGATGCGAAAAGAAGGATTCGATGATGCGTTATCCAGGTAGTTTGCTTTGCGAGAGTGGCTGCCTTTGACTATATAGCGTGATCGAGACGGCGAAAGAAAACCAACTGAACCCGTTCAAATATTCGAGCAGCTCCCGCAGCTTCTCGATCCCCAAGATCCAGAAGCGCTAGACAAACTGCTGCCATGGTCATCTTCGCTACCACTAACTTGTAGGGTATTTAAGGCCGATTAAAAGCAAAATAGCCCTCATCTTGATAACAAGGGGTGGGCTATTTGACGCTTACTATTAAAGTTACATATTGTCAATCAACCCTAAAACTAAAGAGAGGGAATGACCCCTCTCTTTTTGACGTGCTTTAGCCTTACAATACTATTTGATAAGACGAGCATTTACCCAATCGGCATGGTCACTATTTATACCATCTTCACCATCTGTTACAATAAGTTTTAGCTCATTCTTTCCAGAAAGATTAACGTTTACCTCTTTTGGCTCTGTATTGTTATGCATTATACCACTAGAGAATACAACTTGATTGTCTACTTCAACTTGGAACTCCACAGAACCTACAAAACCTACCTCACCATCTACCCCAACTAGCGCGGCAAAGGATGTGTACTTCCCATCCAGTTTGTAGACAATTTCACTGTTAGCATGTGTGCCCAAACCTTTTGTATAGGTCTTGTCATTTAACTTAAGTGTACTTCCATAAACACTACGATCTTTTTGGATTGTTCCCCAACCTGTTGTGGCAGAAAACCAATCAATATCGCTGAGATACGTTGTAACAGGTTGTGGTGTTATTGAATCGGTTTCAAAGATTTTAATCTCACTTGCAGAGGCAAAACCATTTGTTCCACCACCTTGAGGTACTTCAAGTCGAACATATCTAGCAAGAGTAGGTGTGAAAGTTACTGTCTTTTCTATGCTGTCCTTTGCCCAAGTGCCTGTTTTAATCTCATTGAATGTTGCCCCATCAAGACTAGTTAGGATTCTATAATTTGTAATAATACCATTTTCTCCACCAGTTTGTCGTGGTAGATAGGTTAGTTTGGAGAATGTAGATGGATTTGCGTACTTTGCTGTAATATTGTAAGGGAACTGATTTTGTTTATTCCATGCACTGTGCCAGATACTATTTGTATTTCCATCAAATGCATTTACTGCGGGCTCACTTGAAGTCTCTTGGCTATTTGTTGTTACCCCAATGATACCTTTTACCTTATCCATTCCATCAGTCGGTTTAATGATGTTATAATCTGAACCAAACCAAATTGGTGCAGTTAGAAGAGGTAAATTCAATGAATTAATCTTGTTTCGTGTTTCATTTGTTGCAGACAAACCCCATTTATCAAAGAATGGCGTCAAGTCATAGTGAGCTACTTTTGAAGTGTTTAGAATAAATGCCTGTTTTTTCTGATCATCTGTAGTTGGCAGATCAGCATTTGCCATCTCACGATATAATCGATGTAACTCTGGGTAGAAGTTATCCCCAAAAGCAAGATTAAGTTGCCACAACATTTCTAATTTTGAATTAGAGTCTGAAAAATTCTTGGTTGGCTGATCTACAAATGAGAATGCGGCTAAGTACTCGCCTTGTGACCTTGCAGGCTCAGTAGGTTTAAGAACCTTCTTAGCAGCTAGAGAATATAGATTTACTGTCACCTCACCCATCTCACCCCAAGTCCAAGGTCCTTGTTGTCTCAAATGACCTGCCTCATGATACTGCCCCCAACCCATTCTTGTAAGGTCTAAAGCATCGGCACTTGCTCCAGTTTCTTTAGGCATAATTGCCCCATCCCAACCTGCATATGCATACGCTCCTGGTATGGTTTTTTCTGATTCAACAAAGCCAATCAAATGCCTATCTAACCGATGCCTAGGATCAGAATCAGAATTAGATAGTCCAGATATTTGATCCTGTGCTGTAATAAACGTATCATAAGTCTGTAAAACAGCAATTGGGTCTTGATTCAAGATATGATCTTTAGCAGAAGCATAATAGAAGACAAAGAGAGCTCTTTCTGATTGAAGAACAACAGAAGGTGCATTAGGATAAGCATTCATCATTGCCTGCCAATCCGCATTTGTATTCTTGCCTAATACAAAGAATGGAACAGGACTCCCCCCACTCACTACATTTACATTAATACTACCTTCATTGTTGCTGTTATCAAATGACAACAAACCGCCATTTGGTGAGGAAATTGTGTTTATGCCTGGTTGTAATGGATAAAAAAGTGCCCATTCTTTATCATGACGATGTACCCCAATAACGGCTGTAATTGGTTTGTTACCTGAAACTTCAATCGTAATTTGTTCATTGGGTTGTGCATATAAACCTGTTGGCTGATATATTTTTCGAGCATCTATCGCTCTACGCTCTCGCGCGCCTTCCGCCCATATATCTCCAAGGGCTTTTACTTCAAAATTTCGCTGAACAACAAGATTACTTTGCTGTGTGATGGCTGCCTCTGAAGTTTGGGCTAGTACCCCAGATGGCGAGACAGCTACTACAACTGCTGTTACCACCATTAGAGTCAAAATTTGAAGCGACTTCTTAAATTTTCTCATCAAATCCTCCTAAAATAAATTAAATTTATGCATAGCTAGCATTTAAATGCTGGCATATCCATCTTGGTAAGTGTTAAATGGATTTCAGACTAATGTGATGACGCTATTCAATACCATTTTTTACCAATAATAAACGACACCAATTATTTCTATTGCTTCAATTCCATCTTTATTCTTCTTTTAATGGAATCAATTTCATAAATCGTTTTCTCACTAAATCAGATTAACAGAATATTTACGCCAGCATTTTTAAAATTAAGAGCTACGCAGTTAATTTATTCGCTTTACCTTCAAATAAGCATTCACACGTTCTACAGCCGTTCTCTTTTTATATTGTTCATAGTAACTATCACTGCCTCGAGCAGGGACGGTGTATCTTCTTGGATGATCTTCGACTTTTTTCTTGAATACCTTCTGGTATTGTCCAATCCCGATTGAAAGATATAAAAAACCAATGGTGGAAGAAGGTTGCGATCCGTAGAGGCTTTAGGCTTCTGAATGCATTGCCCCTTTTCTAGAAAAGGAGGGCATCCATCTTTCTGTGTATCCACAGTCCATTTGGCAATTCTACCTCTCTATTTCCGTTGTTCAGTCTATGTGTTAATGAAACTATGCTGTCTCCTATTACGTATAGAAGTAAAAATCAAATGGCATTTTTAGTCGAATGGGGGGATTTGTAATTGCGTCTGATCATAGAAGATATTGTTAAAGAATTTGACGGAAAAAAGGTACTCAAGGGAGCTGGATATACCTTTGAGAAAGGAAAGATTTACGGTCTGCTGGGCCGGAACGGCGCAGGCAAAACGACGTTGTTCAACTGCTTGAGCGGAGAGATGGCCATGGACGGAGGGAAAGCGCTATTGGAGGAGAATGGACATGTTCGGGAGTTGAGCGAGCAGGATATTGGGTATGTCTATTCACTGCCGATTCTGCCTGAGTTCCTGACTGGCTATGAATTCGTAAAGTTTTTTATGGATATTAACCGTGATAAGCTGCGAATGGATCAAAGCATCGACGATTATTTTGATATGATGAGTATGTCAGAGGAGGATAGGCACCGGCTCATTAAGGGTTACTCACACGGGATGAAGAACAAGCTACAGATGCTATTGTTCCTCATTACGAAACCGCTCGTGATTTTACTCGATGAGCCGCTTACCTCTTTTGACATCATCGTAGCGCTAGAGATGAAGGAGATGTTGCGGGAGATGAAACAGAATCATATTCTGGTGTTCTCTACGCACATACTGCAATTGGCCTCCGATCTATGCGATGAGTTGGTCGTGTTGAACAACGGACGGTTGGCTGCTGTACCGACAGAGCTGTTGCATAGCGTGGAATTTGAACAAAACATTATTAACTTGCTGAAGGATGAGGGCCATGCTGAGAACTCTTAATACGCTTCTTGCCATTCGGACATCCATTGCAGCGAATCTTTTCATTTATTACATCCAGAAGCTACCGTTGATTGGCAAGCATGTAACGGATAGTATTTACTCCAATTTAAACTTGAAAAAGGCCGTTTCCGTTATCGTATTTCTTATAAGTTTACTATGGGGATTTGTAATTAGGCTAGCATATGTAGGTCTGCTTATCTACTTGCCTGTAGTCGGGTTAGGTAAAGAGCTCTCTGCGGAAGATCAGCTTCAGCATTTTGTACATATTTATTTTCTAATCAGCTTTGTGGTCGCAGGTGTCAGTAGCGCCACCATATTGGAGCCGAAACGGGAAAAGTACGTAGCTGTGAAGCTAATGAGACAGTCTCCTACAAGATATATGAAGGCTACTCTTGGTTACCGTTATGTTACGTTCATGGTCTATTTATTGCCTGCGATGCTTCTATTCGCCTCAATGCTAGGAGCCTCCATCACAGAGACTATCTTGTTGGTGGCGTCTGTTACCTTGTGGAGGATTCTAACGGAGTATATGCATCTTAAGCTCTTTGACAAAACGGGCATGGTCTTGATAAAAAATAACGTGATTGTCTGGATCGTCATCGGGATTGGTTATGCTGCCGCTTATATACCGCTACTGTTCGATCGGATACCGGTAACCTCAACGATTCTGCTGAGCCTGCCTATCTATCTTGTTCTCGTGGTTGGAGGTATCTTCGCAGCTGTTCGACTTGCCCGTTATTCCAATTACAGTGGGGCTGTCGATGCCGCAACTAAAAGGGACGATCCCCTGCTGGATCTTGGGCGTATGATGTCGGAGGCGCAAAAAACGAGTGTGAAATCGAAAGAAAGCGACTATGCCTTGAATGGGAAGCATCAGGAAAATATCGGAACAAAGGAAGGCTACGGCTATCTGAACGTTCTGTTCTTCTCTAGACATAGGAGTCTTATTAACGACCCAGTATACAAGAGGATGGCTATTACAGGTGCATTTGGTGTCGTGGGAGTTGCAGTCGTGATGATACTATCACAGAGGGCCGAATTCATAAGACCGGATCTGGGAGTTGTATTTCCCTTCCTAGTTATGGCTATGTATTTCTTGTCCGTGGGAGAAAAGATGTGCAGAGCTATGTTCTATAACTGTGATCTCAGTTTGTTGCGGTATAGCTTCTATCGAGTTGCATCTTTCGAGCATTTTCGGATTCGACTAATTAAAATAACGGTCCTCAATCTAAGGATTGCAACAACTCTGGCTACGGCATTAACAACCATTACGTTAGTTGCGAACGGAGGGGGGGGAAGCACTGAGCTACTCATGATGTGGGTGTGCATACTCTCGTTGTCCGTATTTTTTTCCATTCATCATCTATTTATGTATTATATCTTTCAACCATATGCTACAGAATTGAATGTGAAGAATCCGCTGTATTTTATTATAAACATGCTTGTATCATCCGCAAGCGGTATTAGCATTATCGTACGAGCTCCAGCAGATATTTTTACTGCCATTGTGGTTATTCTTACGATTGTGTACTTACTCATTTCGCTTATTCTCGTTCGAAAATACGGAAGCCGCACATTCCGAGTGAAATAAATCGATTGTTGACTAAAGAATTTGCTCTTCTTCAGTTTCTGTACCGCATCAGGGGACTTGTGTTTTTCTGAGTGCTATTATCTAGGGGCAAAGAGCGTTATAAAAGTATAAAGCAGTCAGCGGCACAGTGAGTTAAATACATCAGAACAAGGACATCGATCTAAACCCCAAAGGTGATTATTGTGAAGGAGACCTATACGAGTAGCCCCATGATTATATTCATGGGGCTACTCGATCATTCATTCATATCCAGTGAGAATAGGGTTATCTTCCCATTCGATCAAGTCACCCAGCAAGTAAGCTACCTGTTACTTGGACATGCGAGAGTATGGTTGTCTGAACCCCATTGTATCCATTTTCATGCGCTCTTTGTTGACTCCATGTTGATTTTGAACCATCATAGAACCTCAAAAAGTAAACAATGAGATAAGTGATGTCTATCTGAGATCACATCCCGGTGCCATTAGTGCAGCTCTCGGTGTTTTATCGTCTGCTATATAACATTCTGCAAGCTTCCACATCATCTGCAAAAGAATTTCAAAGGAAATCCACTTTTGCTTTTCCGCAGCCTCGTATTCAACACTCCCAGAAGTAACCAACGGAAGCTCAGACAGCTTGGTTGAATAAAATTTAGGAATTTGATTTAAAGCATTCACAGCACTTTCAGATTCCCTTTTTTCTTTCGCAACAACCTGATTTTATTTCCAATGATAACGTTCAATGGCTTCACCTCTAAATTAAAGTAAAGAGCGCTCTTTCTGATTGGAATATAGAGTAGAGTATCCCAATGCAAAACAACCGCTTAATTGATTAAAAATCAACTCCAAGTTGAATATAGGAAGAGTAATCTGCCCAGTGCGATTGATAATAAAATCACTTCGCATGACATGCGGCATGACTGGGGGGATGCTCATGTAGTTTGGTTTTTGTTGTTGATTAGCTAGACTCCAAGAGTAGCATCGATTAATCTGGATAAGTGGAAACCGGATTTTGCTTGAATTGTGGACTTGAAATCCATGTGTAGAGAAAAAAAGAAGCTCTCCTGAAGTTCAATTGAACTTTGTGGAAGGCTTTTCTTAATTAGAAAAAAGGAGGCTGGCTATGACTTATTCACAGATCTGGAACAACTCAGGAAATGAAGCCGATATTCTCTATTTGGAACAGCAGATTAAGGACATCAAAAAAGAAATAAAACGAGCGGAAGCCGCAGAGCTTCAGGAAATATTGGATCAAGCGAATCGCAAGCTGGCTGAACTGGAAGCGAAGCTGGATGAGCTTGAGGATTAGGGATATCAACCGGGTTGGGTCGGTTATTGCGGATAAATTATCAATACCTATTCAACCAGTTGTATATCAGATTGAATACCGCCCCAAAATCTTGCGAAGCCAATAAGCCATAACGGTCACTGGGGTCCATGAGCTACGCTTATTCTGCATGTATTGATCGTTGATAATATAAGTCCGAGTGGAAGTAGGGCTCTTCAGACCGAACTTTTCCCACTTCGCCGGATCATTCGAACCTCCGAGCCTTACAAGCATAATCGCCGACTCACTATTTATTTTAGCCGGAATTTGTTCGTATGCTTGGGTGATTTGCACATGAAATTCGTCGATCGGATTGCGGCTAGCAAGGCTCTCCAAGTGGATGCCTTCGCGAAGGTAAGAAACGTATGCCAGATGGTCAGCCCAGAACTCGTCGATATAAAAAAGCCGGACCCGCTGCTCCGAAGGGCTCATCAGTTTCTCGCCTTTCAAAATTCCAAGCCGCTCCTCGTATAGAATTCGCCTCTGATCTTCCACCATATCCGAATAACAGTTCAGTTCCTGGCAGATATCGAAGTTTTGGCCCATAATAACGCGCTGAATATGCGTGATTTTGCTGCGGAACACCGACTCTTCGAGAGCCTCATCCTGCCTAGGAGCGCGAATCACTTTATTGATGCCGAACCGAAGCATCAACTCGTCCTCCAAGCTTACGAAAAATGCGGAAGCCCCCGGGTCGCCTTGGCGACCAGAACGCCCACGCAGTTGGTCGTCGATCCGCATGCTTTCGTTCACATGTGTACCAATCACGTACAACCCGCCCAGCTTGGCGACAACTTCTGTTTGCGTGGGGTTGCCGCCGCCGAGCCGAATGTCGACGCCGCGTCCCGCCATATTCGTAGACACCGTCACGGCGCCGATTTCTCCCGCTTTGGCGATGATCTCGGCTTCTTTTGCGTCGTTTTTCGCATTCAGAACATGGCAAGGTACGTCAGCAACCGCTAGCGCCTCCGCCAGTATGTCAGACTCCTCTACGCTTGACGTACCAATGAGAATTGGACGTCCCGTCGCATGGACGGACGAAATCTCTTGTACAAGCGCCTTAAGTTTGGCTTCTTTATGGGTATAAATCCGGTGCGGATAGTCTATTCGTATGTTTGGCCGGTTCGGCGGGATTCGCACGACCTGAAGCACATAAATATCTTCGAATTCCATTGCGGAGGCGTGCGCGGTAGCCGTCATTCCGCAAATCCTCGGATACAGGCTAATGAAGTGTTGAAGGGTGATCGTCCCGAGAATTTTCCCGCCGGCTTTCGACAGTAGCCCTTCTTTGGCCGCAAGCGCGGCTTGTAGCCCTTCCGGCAAATGCCTGTTCTCCGCCACACGGCCGGTATATTCGTCGATCAGCTCGATATTACCATCCCGTACGATGTAATCGACGTCGTTTTTCAATAACAATTCCGCATGCAGCGCGCAATTTAACGACATTAACAAATGACTATTATGGCTTTCGTACAAATTGCCGCATCCCAGTAGCGATTCCGCTTTCGCAGAGCCAGCTTCATTTAAATAAACGTTCCGCATGAACTCGTCGAAGTCGTAATACTCTACTTGCGAGAGCTGGTGAGCCACTTCTGCGAAACGAATGCCCTCGTTTCCGTCGTTGCCGAAAGAGCCCGGTTCGCCGGCGATGACTAGCGGCACCCGCGCTTCGTCAAGAAGCAAAGAATCCGCTTCGTCGACGATGACGTAGTGGAAAGGACGATGCACGGTATCGGCTTCGTTTAATGCGATCGTGTCGCGCAAATAATCAAATCCCGCCTCTTTGGCCGTAACATAGGTTATATCCGCGTCGTACGCTTCCCGTTTCTCGGACAAGCTCATGCCCGCTTGAACCGAGTTTACCGTTAGCCCGAGGAAACGATAGATCGGGCCCATCCACTCCGCATCTCGATTTGCCAAATAATCGTTAAAAGTCAGGACATGAACGCCTTCGCCGGTTAGCGCATTTAGATAAGCAGGCATAACAGCAGAGAGCGTTTTTCCTTCGCCTGTATGCTGCTCGATCAAAAATCTCTCGTGCAAAGCGATGGCAGCCATGATCTGGACATCGTAAGGCTGTAATCCGAGCTTTCTCTTCGCTGCCTCGCAGACTAACGCATATGCATCGACAAGCAGCTCGTCCAAAGGCGTACCCGATTTTGCTTCCTTTTTCAGCCGGAGGGATTCCGCTTGAAGCTGTTGATCGTCCCATGCTTCCAAATTCCGTTTCCTAATGAGCTCCGCTTTGTCCTGATAGACTTTCAGCTTATTCTGGTTATCGCGGTCTTTGAATTTATGCATCAACTTGACGGCTATATTCATAGGAATTTGATCTCCCCTCTATAGAAATACGCTTAGAACAATATTTGCGCTGATCTGTCACCCATCAGGTTCAAATCCACTTCATATAAGCAAAACCATATACCGCACCTACCGCTATCACCGTGCTCCAAAACGCAAGGCTGACCGCCATCCAGCCGAGGACGCGTTTTGGCAAAAAACCGAGCCAAGCGCTATTGCAGCGGCTATGTCAGTGCCCGCGGCGAGGGGGGCTAGAAGAGCCAACACGGGAGGCCATATCGTTCCCAAAGTCTCCTTTGCCTTGGCCATCCTGCGTTTTTCCCGCCAGGCTGAAACCTGCCGAGAGAAAATGCATAACACGATAACAGTTAACAGTTAACAGGTTGCCGGCGAATCCGATGATGCCTACTCCAATCGGAGATAAACCCCACGAAATGCCTAGAGGTACGACAAGAAATACATCGAGCCAAGGGAGCGCAGCGAGAACAAACAAAACCACATACTTCCAAACAGCAGCGTCTATTTGACTTCCCCAACTCACCACGGACTGTCACCTACCCGTTTTAATAGAATCAGACGCGGCTATACTGCCTGATTTATATTTATAGTAAGCTTCAATGTTTGAGGTTTCGAAGAACTGATGAGCATTAATATTAGAAGTAATGGAATCGGCGATATCTAAAAAGCGTCTGATGTATCTCAAATAGTTAGATATAGAGGATTGCACCATTTCTTATTCAGAGTTCAGATACTCTTCGAAATCTAATAACCAATTTTTTCCTTGGATTCAATCTACCAATAAATTCTATTAAATGCAATTGGGACAAATGATAGTGACTATTGAAACGTGAATCAATATTACTTCCTCAGTATTTCAATCTTAAAACTCTAAGCATTCAACACCAGCTTATTTCGGTTGCTATAAGGTGGATACTTCTGGGTACTATGCAACTATTTTCTTCGAGTTCTTGTTTGCAGATTGTTTGCAAAAGAACCTAAAAAGGACTAAACTAGGCAGCTTACTCATCACCCAGTCCAGTCCACAAAACTACTTATCCAAATCCCTCGCGGCCCTATTCTTCCCCAGTAGCCACCGGATTCCCCTCATAACTAATCCAGTCGCTCCAGCTACCCTCGTATGTTATGACGTCGGATTATCATGACGCCTATGTTACAATAGGGTGACAAAGGGGGAGTAATTATTGAGAAAACAAAAAATCGTGATTATTGGCGCAGGGATTATCGGGGCGTCTATGGCCTATCAGCTGGCCAAACGAAATCAAGATGTAACCGTTATTGAACGACACCCCGCCGCGGCGCGTGAAGTCACGGAAAAATCTTTTGCCTGGATACATACGACGCATAGGGTGGCTCCTGAATACTGGCATTTGTACGATGCGGCTTGTGAAGAATATCATGCGATTCAGCAAGAGTTGTCCGAACTGCAAATTCATTGGCACGGAGCGTTGACTTGGGGCAATCCGACCCTAAGGGAGCAACTCCGCTTTCAAAAATTAAACCGGGAGCAGCTTGAGGCATTGGAACCGAATCTGGAGGAATATCCGGATGAAGCGATGTTTGCCAGTGAAGAAGGTGCGGTGGATCCGATAGGGTTAACGGAGCTGTTGTTGAGCAAAGCGCGGGAGTACGGAGCAAAGGTTCAGTTCGGTACTAACGTTACACAGCTGCAGCAAGAAGATTCCTGCCTGGTCGGCGTCCATACTTCCAAGGGTTTTTTGGAGTCGGATGTCGTGGTATTGGCCGCAGGCACGGGCGTACCCGAACTTTGCGACCCGTTAGGTTATCCCGTGCCGGTAACGCCGTCGCCTTCCATTCTGATTCGAATGAAAACTGCGAATAGGCTGATACGCACATTAATCTCAAATGCGCAATTTGAAGCGCGTCAACTGACGGATCATACGTTGCTGGCTGCGGAAGATTATATCGACGAGTCGGAGGAAAACGGGCCAGAGGCGGTCGGCAAGCGAGCGTTCGAGACGTTGCGGCGCAGTCTGAAGGGCGGGAAGCAATTGAAACTGGAAAGCATCAAGGTCGGGATGAGACCAATGCCTGAAGACGGCTATCCGATCGTGGGCTTCCATGATCATATAAAGGGACTTTATCTTACGGTGATGCATTCTGCGATTACGCTGGCGCCGCTGATTGCGCGTCTGGCTGCAAGTGAAATAATCGATCGGGAAGCAAGAAGTGAATTAGACCCTTGTCGACTCTCCCGATTTAAGGACCACTTAAGGGATGATCCCGCTGTTTCTCGCGCGTGAGGTTGTGAATCAAGTGGAATCGCATGCAAGTGAGGCGCTGTAGAGCAACATACAGCTCCAGCATAACGATGGTGGTCGTCCGACATGAGCAAAATCGCAGTGTCTTTCAACTTTCAAAAGTTGGGGGACCAGAATGTAGAATACAAAACTCCCCAAAATCAACATTACCGTTTTGTAAGTACGTTCACCCCCATTCGTTGACTTCGTGTTGCCCTCGATACTCCTGGACACAAAGCAAAGGAGTACATCATCACATGAGCGACGACGTACTCCTTGTCACAACCTGTATAACTGCTTACGCCTTCTCCTCTTCTCCCGTCGCGACCGGATTCTCCTCATAGCTAATCCAATCGCTCCAGCTTCCCGCATACAATTTTACTTTCGTAAATCCAGACTCTACGAGTCCGAGGATATTGGGACAGGCAGTAACACCAGAGCCGCAATAGACGATGATTTCTTGATCTTTCGGGATATCCTTGAAATGTGCTTGTAGTTCATCCGGTGACTTCCAAGCACCGTGTTCATTCTTAAGTTCTTTCCAGAATCTATTAATAGCACTTGGAATATGACCTGCAACAAGATCGATAGGCTCTTCCAACCCTAAGTATCGATTAGTTTCTCTGGAATCGATAATAAGAGAAGTGTGGTCAAGTGTAGACGTTCTCACTTCTTCCATAGTAACAACCATGTCATGTTGAATGTGTGAAGTGAAGGACTGAGGTATTCGAATAGGTTGCTTATTGGTCAGAGGATAACCTGCTTGTTTCCAATCCGTGAATCCTTCATTCATGATATATGTCTCGGAATGACCAATATATTTAAGAAGCCACCAGAGGCGAGAAGCCATGGCACCACCTTGATCATCATAAGCTACAATTCGTGATTCGTTATTAATTCCTGCACGTTCAAGGGTTTTTCTGAAGCTTTCCATATCAGGTAGGGGATGTCTACCACCATGTTCTTCAATTGGACTAGAGAGGTCTGTCTCTAGATCGAGATAAATTGCACCGGGAATATGTTCTTCCTCATAAGCAATACGTCCAGCTTCGGGTTGTCCCATCACAAATCGGCAATCTACAATGACAAGATCTGTTTCATATAACCTAGCAAGTAACCACTGTTTCGAAATGATAGAGGTCATGATTTGACACCGCCTTTTAACGTTATTATGATAAATATAAATACTAGTAAACTTTGGGTATATTCTTTATATTAAGTGTAATATAAAGAGGACTACAAATGCTAGTTAACGCTTCCGAAGTAGTTTTGACGAAGCATTAACTGTAGTATCGCTACAAAACTTTGTAATGCTTACGAAGTAGTTTTGACGAAGTATAATTCCAAGTAACGCTACAAAACTTTTAGGAGGTTCACTCACATGCCAAATAACTTACAAGCTACAACGACACTTCACAACGGAGTGAAGATGCCATGGTTCGGATTAGGAGTATACAAAGCACAAGATGGTGATGAAGTTATTCAAGCTGTGAAAACAGCGATTAAGAATGGCTATCGCAGTATTGATACAGCGGCTGTATACAAAAATGAAGAAGGCGTAGGTCAAGCGGTACGTGAAGCCTTGGAAGAATCGGGACTATCACGTGATGATCTATTTATTACCTCCAAGGTATGGAATTCTGATCAAGGATATGAATCTACATTGGCTGCTTTTGAGACTACGATGACGAATTTAGGATTAGAGAAATTAGATCTATATCTTGTGCATTGGCCAGTGAATGGGAAATACAAAGACACTTGGAGAGCGCTAGAGCAACTATATAAAGATGGACGTGTACGTGCCATTGGCGTAAGTAACTTTCATGTACATCACCTACAGGATCTTTTGCCAGATGCGGAGATCAAGCCGATGGTCAATCAAATCGAGTATCATCCTCGTTTAGCTCAACTGGAATTACACACATTCTGTAAGGAACAAGGCATTCAATTAGAAGCATGGTCACCACTAATGCAAGGTAAATTATTGGACAATTCCACACTACAAGAGTTAGCGAACAAACTTGGCAAATCGGTTGCTCAAGTCATCTTGCGTTGGGATCTCCAGAATGGCGTTGTCACGATACCTAAGTCTACTACAGAACACCGTATCATTGAGAATGCAGATGTATTCAACTTTGAATTGTCAGCAGAGGATATGGAGCAGATCAACGCCTTGAATGAGAATCTCCGTACAGGTCCAGATCCTGATAATTTCAATTTCTAAACTCGCTACACTAACAATCTAACTCATACGGACTTGCAAACTCTATTTGTAAATGTACGTTATGAATCTTAGTAAAGATATGGATGATCGTCCTCTAATGAGGACGGTTTTTTCTGTTGTTCCCTTATTTTTACTGTTTGGATAATTGGGTTTATAGTATTCTTTTAATAGGAAACAAATTATTGAAATATTGGATATAACATCCTACAATATTATTTACAGGGGGATAACGATGACTAGTAGCAACACACAATTAAAAGAAAAATTGATTCAAATCGAGAAAGATGAATATAAAGTACCGGTGTCTTTGAATGCATTCGAGATCGGATTGGAAATGATGAAGTATATCGGTGATGTTGATTCTGAATTGCGTGATAATCTGATCTATTCGACGTTTGCAGAGTGGGTCGATCGTGGTGAATTTACGGATGAACAAGTAAGAGAACTGTTACATATTTGTTTAGATGAACAACACTTATTCTATGGGATTGGGGAGAAAGAGAGTGATTCTGTCTTCACTCGTACTTTCTCCGTACTTATCATTCCACTGGTCATGGGGAAGGATAGAGAACGACCTTTTTTATCCAAAGAAGATATCATGTTGATTAAGAATAAACTGATTAAATACATTGATCTTGAGCAAGACTTTAGAGGATATGTGGAAGAAAAGGGTTGGGCTCATTCCATTGCGCACGTATCTGATGGATTTGAAGCGATTGCGCGATCTCCTTTTCTAGAAAAAGAAGACTTGATTGATATTTTAAATGCCATTCAACCCAAGTTTCTTGTGAATAACTATGTATATATTCATAAAGAAGATGAACGAAATGTTAGTGCAATCATAAGTGTATTTAATCGAGAGTTACTGGAAGATCATGAAATTACGAGTTGGATTCAAAGCTTGGGTAAAAGGAAGAAGATCGGAAGCCATTCGGAAGATGATATTCAATATATAAATATGAAGTGTTTGTTACGAAGTTTGTATTTCCGAATATTAGATGACCCACAATTGGAAAGGTTCACCGTTACCGTTGTTGAAACGCTCCAGATGCTAGATAAGAAATAAAGGGGAATACCAACCATGAATGAAGAGATGATCATAACGCCTATATTTAATCAACTCAACATCGCGATTCAGTCTCTCATTCACATGAGTGAACAATTTACGGAAGAAGAACTATCGAAATGCCCGATCACGAATAAGAGATCTATGATGGAAGTACTTATTCATATTGCAGTCATATGTAGAGCAGATTACGTGATATCTTGTGAAGCTACGATTGATGAGATGAGTGAATTTTACAAGCGTAACGAACCGATCACGTTGTCGGAAATTCGTAGAGATTTGAGTGCGAACTACCAGTATTTATATCAAGTGTATGCTGGATACACGCAAGAAGAATTGCATGAAATCAAGACATCCTATTGGGGAGTATCTTATAGTAGATATGAGTGGTTATTGGAGATAGTAGCACATGTATATCATCATAGAGGTCAATTGCATAGCATGTTAGCGCAAAATGTAAGAGATCCGTTAGTCGCTTTATTTCAATAGATTTGTAGGCTTGAAAAAGAAGAACGGAGATAAACACATGGAGCGTATTGCAATCATTTCTGATATACATGGAAATATGCCAGCTTTAGAAGCTGTGCTGAAAGATATTGGGCAACGAGGCATTACTAGCATTTATTGTCTGGGAGATTTAATTGGTAAAGGTCCCAGTTCTGCCCTCGTTGTAGATACCGTGAGAGCTCACTGTGAACATACCGTTAGTGGGAATTGGGATGAGTTCATTGCATCAGAAAGTGAATTAGCTGTCGTACGTTGGCATCAAGCTGCATTGGGTGAAGAACGTCTTCAATTCTTACGCGAACTTCCGTTTGCTATCGAATTTGTCATGAGTGGTAAATTCATAAGGCTCTTCCATGCCTCACCGAGAAGTTTATACGAACGAATTCAACCATGGGACGAGCAAGAACGCCGAGAATCCTTATTTGAAAGTTCTGATCGTTGCGAGCAAGCTGTATCAGCGGATGTCGTAGCCTATGGGGATATTCATAATGCTTACATGCAGCATCTTAGGGGGAAGACATTAATAAATGTAGGAAGTGTAGGGAATCCATTGGATATGACATTGGCCTCCTATGTCATCATGGAAGGTGAAATGCATAGCATAGATCCGGCTCCCTTTAATATTCAGTTTGTGAGAGTTCCTTATGATATTGAGCTCGCAATTCAACAAGCGATGAACACGGATATGCCAACACTTGAGGAATATAAGAATGAGCTTAGAACAGCCGTGTACCGGGGACTGAAATAAACACGTAGTCACCATCTACGTCGTATTTCCATACGCCTTAGGCGAGGTTCCTTTTATTTTCTTGAACATTTTCGAGAATAATAAGGGGTCTTCGTATCCTTCAGAACGACATACGGGGGAGACAAACAGATGCAAGGTGGACTACATATCCCGTATCTTCATGGTGATTTTGTAAGCAAATGTTATCATTTGAAAGCTAAAGTGTAATCGTAAGCAATGTCTATAATCGAGACTGCG
The DNA here is from genome assembly GCF_001637205.1 of Paenibacillus glacialis. GTDB lineage: Bacteria > Bacillota > Bacilli > Paenibacillales > Paenibacillaceae > Paenibacillus_AQ > Paenibacillus_AQ glacialis. The sequence continues at coordinate 78,775 of NZ_LVJH01000027.1, read as the reverse complement.
AAATATTAATTAAACAACCCACCCACCTCTTGGATAGTCCTTGAGGCGGGTGGGTTGTTTAATAACTTATCATAAATTGTTATTTATTCTCTTTACTTCGTTCAATTAACATATCTACGATAAGATCAATTTGTCCAACGATAGCAATCGGATCATAACGGTAGAATGTATCAAAGTCGTTGTAGAATAATGTATTATTCTTTATGGAATCTAAGTTCTTCCACACAGGTGAAGACTGTAATTTTTTTAATGCATCACCTTTTTTCTCAGGGTCATATGTTGTCAGAAACATATAATCTGCTGCATATTCTGGGAGTAATTCCATGGAGAGTTGTAAGGTTTGTTCGCCATTACTGTCTTTATGTGGTTTGTTTAACTGTAGTGCATTATACAATACTTGACCTGCACGTCCAGCATTGTCTCCAAAGATCCAGAGTTCGTCTTTATCGGTCAGTTCATAGATGCCGAATGTAGCATTCTTATCAATGACACCTTCAAGTTTGTCACGACCTTCTTTAGCTTTCTGCTCAAAATTAGCAATGAATTGCTCAGCTTTTTCTGAATCACCTACGATGTCACCGAAGAATTTAACAGTTTCAGTAATGTTAGAAGTAGTACCATATGGAATGTGTATCGTTGGCGCAATTTTGGATAACGCCTCATAGTTCTCATCATACATAACTACAATTAGATCGGGTTGTAGTTCCAATACTTTCTCAGGATTAACGGGTGTACCCACATCTTTCGCGTCTTTAAGTAAATCGGTTAAAAAAGGGTTATCAAAAGCTGTAGGTTCAACACCAACAACATTAGCACCCACAGAGAGCAACTCACCAGCATAATAATCCGTGACGATCCGTTGAGGTTTGACAGGTATTTCAACTTTTCCCTTAGCGGTCTCATAGGTTCTTAAAGCAGCAGGTGCCTCCGTCACTGATTCAGATGGGGTAACCTTTTCTTCCTTAGGAGCATTACTCGTTGCATTGTTCTTCCCTCCACATGCCGTTATCAACATGGATAGTATTACTATTAGTGTTGCAACGAAAAATAATGATTGTTTCTTTAACATGATGAACCTCCTAGAAGATATGTATAATTATTGATAATGGGAATCATTATCAGTTAGAACTATAACAAACACCTTATTTTGTGTCAATACAGCTAATGAAACAATTATTTCCTTCTATCCGATGGCTGCTGCGATCAGTGCTGCGACCATTGTCCTCACGCTGAGTCTTAGCCCAGAGAATTATCAATTCGTAGCCTCTTGGATAGCAGGTAGTATTTGTAGGAAGGACAATTTGGGGAAAGTGACCTATCTACAAGTCATTTTTAATCTCTTGGGATTCTTATTTCATATGGTATGAAATTTTTCATGGAAATCATTACATGTTCAAAATCTTTAATTTTAAATAAAAATGGATTGACTCTAGCGTTCAAACCATGATTATATTATATAGACCAATTGTTATAATGAGAGGAGTAGAACGGTGACAAAGAAGTCAAATTCACGTGAAATGATTGTGGACACTGCTTCAAGGCTTTTTTTCACACAGGGTTATCATGCTACTGGATTGAATCAGATTATCAAGGAAAGCGATTGTCCCAAAGGATCACTTTATTATTATTTCCCTGAAGGGAAAGAGGGACTTGCTTCGGAATGTATTGAGCATACACGAGTAGTGGTATTAGAAAAGTTAAATCAATGCTTTGCAAATGCGAGTAATGCAGTAGAAGCGATACAAGCATTCATTCAGAGTGTGGGTGAAGAGGCTGTTGAGTCTCAGTTCGAAGGATTTATGCCGTTTAGCTTTTGGGCAGCTGTAGAAACATCATGTATAAGCATGAACCTGAGAACAGATTCACAAGCTGTATTTAAAGACTGGCAAGATCTTATAGCCTTAAATCTTCAAAAGGAGGGAATGGTAGAAGTCAAATCCGTCGAGGTGGCTTCCATGGTATTATCCCTTCTTGAAGGAGCACTTATACTTACCCTTACCAATCGAAATGAGCAAACGCTCATGAGCGCATCGAAGTACGTAGCATATTTAATAAACTAAATAGAGATAGAGAATATTAGGAGGATGGACTGTTTGGAAGCAACCATGCAACAAGAAACAACACAAATAGACCCAAAGAAAATCAAGGCATTACCAATACTTATTGCATTATTATTAAGTGGATTTATCGGGATGTTCAGTGAAACAGCATTAAATGTCGCGCTTAGTGACTTAATGCAGCTGCTTAGCATTACACCAGCAACGGCACAATGGTTAACGACAGGATATCTATTAACACTAGGTATGCTAGTTCCAGTCTCAGGAATGCTATTACAGTGGTTTACAACAAGACAGCTGTTCGTCACATCGCTTGCTTTCTCCATATTAGGTACATTAATAGCAGCATTAGCTCCATCTTTTGAGATGTTGCTTACGGCAAGAGTAGTTCAAGCGGTAGGAACGGGATTGTTACTGCCACTTATGTTTAATACGATATTGATTATTTTTCCAGCAGAGAAACGTGGCGCTGCAATGGGAATGATTGGTCTAGTTATTATGGTTGCACCAGCCATTGGGCCAACGATCGCAGGACTTCTTATTGAGAATTTAAGTTGGCATTGGATCTTCTGGTTGGCTTTGCCATTCCTTATTATCTCTTTGGTGTGTGGAATTCTATTTATGCAAAATGTAACTAAGATTACTAAGCCAAAAATTGATGCATTATCTATTCTTTTGTCATCTGCTGGTTTCGGTGGAATCGTATTTGGTTTTAGTAGTGCGGGTGAAGCTGCAGGATGGAGTAGCCCTAAGGTTATTATTTCCATCATTATTGGCGTCGTTTCTCTAGCGCTATTCGGAATTCGACAAAAGTATATGAAACAACCAATGATAAATCTACGTGCATTTAAATTTCCAATGTTCTCTATGGGAGTTCTTATGGTATTCCTTTGTATGATGGTTATCTTATCATCCATGTTGATCCTTCCGATGTATTTGATACGAGGTCAAGGTTATACTGCATTCAAAGCCGGTCTAATTCTTCTTCCGGGTGGTATTATTAATGGAATTATGTCACCCATTATGGGACGGTTATTCGATAAATATGGACCGAAGTGGCTTGTGATTCCGGGTCTTGCCATTGTTAGTGTTACACTTTGGTTCTTCTCAAGCATCTCAGCAACTTCTACCATCGCATTCATTATCGTGCTACACAGCACATTAATGATCGGGGTTTCGATGGTGTTCATGCCAGCTCAGACGAATGGGATTAATCAACTTCCTCGAGAACTTTACCCTGATGGTACGGCGATCATGAATACGTTGCAACAGGTAGCTGGTGCGATCGGTACAGCACTTGCTGTTAGTATTATGGCAGCGGGGCAGAAGAGTTATATGAGTGGTATCACGAATCCTGAGGATCCATCGCATATGCTTGCAGCATTTACGCAAGGTGTACAAGGGGCATTCCTCTTCGCAATGACTATTGGTATTGTTGGTTTTATTATCGCTTTCTTTATCAAACGTGTCATTGTTCAACACCAGAAATAAATGTAATGGAAATTCAAAAGGCTCGCATGTAACTTATGCGGGTCTTTTTTTGTGCGGAAATCAGAAATTTAGTGGAAATCATAGCGTTGAAGGTAGAGAGGGAGGTTGATGGAAAGGGCTCATATGTTATGACAATGCTGAAGCATAAATTGATATGAGAAAGTTAAAGCTATATTCGGAATGATCAGAGTAAATGCATTGGAAAAAAATATCATTACTATTATAATTTAATAGTGATTAACCCTAAAATCAATTCTTGATGGAGCGGAAAATGAATAGGGTTGGTGTGGGGTTATGATCCATAATTTTTATAAAAACCAGGAGGTAATTGTTCATGAAATTCTTTATCGATTCGGCAAATGTAGAGGATATCAAAAAGGCGTATAAGATCGGAGTTCTTTCTGGTGTTACAACTAATCCGTCTTTAGTAGCAAAAGAAGGTGTGAAGTTTGAGGATCGCATTGAAGAAATCTTGAAATTAGTTCCTGAGGTTGAATCTGTATCTGCTGAAGTAACACCGGATGCTATCACGGCTGAAGAAATGATTGCTGAGGCAAATGAACTCGTTAAGATTAATGGTGGAGACAAGAATATTACGATCAAAGTTCCTATGAATATTGCTGGTCTTGAGACTTGTCGTTATCTAAATCAAAAAGGAGTTAAAACCAATGTCACCTTAGTGTTCACTGTGAATCAAGCACTTCTTGCTGCTCGTGCCGGTGCTACATATGTATCGCCTTTCTTAGGTCGGTTGGATGATATTTCTGAAGACGGCGTGTTGTTGGTATCTAAAATTGCAGAATTGTTCCGAATACACAACCTAGATGCACAAATCATTGCCGCATCAGTTCGTCATCCGGATCACGTAACTCGTGTAGCTATGGCAGGTGCCCACATTGCAACCGTTCCTTATAGTGTCATTGAGCAACTTACGAAACACCCATTAACTGATCAAGGCATGGAGAAATTTGCTGCCGACTGGGTAAAAGCACCTAAGAACTAGGATTAAATTTTGTGTTTTATAATTCACAATTTATGCTCCTACGCTCATTTAGAGATAGGGCATAACAATGAACCTGACGATACCGCATTCGTCAGGTTTTTTGATTTAGAGAAGAAAGATTTTCTAAAAGAAGGGGTCAAACATAATAAAAATACATCATATGAAAAATTCACAACAGAAAATGGAACGCTCTCTAGTCACATTACAAAATGCAACATTTTGATCTATCTATTCGTTTAAAGAGGTACATCTCCTAACCCGTTCTGAAAGAAAAAGCAACATTAAAAGAGGATTGAATCATCCTAATCATCCTAATTGGGCAACTTATGTCAGTGATGTTTTAAATTACGTTTTATTGTGATATTCTTTAGAACATATGAAATATTTACTAAAATCATCATATTAACGACAAGATTCGTCATTCATAAGGGGGACTAATAGTGAAGACCGGCAGATTAATAACACTCTTGAGTACGATATTATTGACAACGACATTACTTGGACCAGTAAACGTTAAGCAGGTAGATGCAGAAGCAAGTTCGTATAAGTTTGACTTCGGGAACGAAAGTGTTGTACCAGGTTACATAGGTGTAAGCGCAGCTGAGGGATATACAAAGATTAAAGGATACGGATTTAACACACCAGATAAAATGAAGAATGTGAAAAGCTCGGGAATAGGCGTCAACCGTGATGCAGTTCAATTTATAACTTCGGGTACAAAGAGCACGAATACTTTTAACATTGATCTTCCCAATGGACTGTATGAGGTAACTGTAACTTTAGGAGATACGGTAAAAGCAAGTGTAGCTGCGGAAGAGGTTTATCAAATTATGAATATGACGGGGAACAACCCAACAGATAAATTTCAGATTCCGATTACAGATGGTCAATTAAACCTACTTGTCACAGCAGGTGAGGCAGGAACCGCCTACACATTAAGTTCTTTGGAGATTAAACAATTGTCAGAAGAACCAGTTACGAATAGAACAGTCTATATTGGTGGAGATTCAACAGTATGTAATTTTTATCCATTAATGACCAGTGAGCGTGGTGGGTGGGGACAAATGTTATTCCGATATATAAAAAAGGATACATTTCAGCTGAGAAACATGGCTACGGCTGGACAGGCTTCAAGGGGATTCCGAAATGATGGTCAATTAGAAGCTATCGCTAACTATATTAAACCTGGGGATTATTTCATCCTGCAATTAGGAATTAATGATACGCATCCCAAGAGCACGATTACCGAAGAAGAATTTAAGTTCAATATGCGTGATATGATTCAAAAAGTGAAAGCAACGGGTGCAACAGTTATTCTAGCCACCCCGCAAGGATTAGCATCAGACTTTAACGAATATGGAATTCACTCATCAGAAAATAAGTTTTATCGTGGAACCATTCTAGACTTGGCACGTGAGGAAGGTACACATCTCGTTGACTTAAACATTCTCAGTTCAGCGTATTACACATCCATAGGACCAGAGGCAACAAGCGCTCTTTTTCTAGCTGATGGATTACATCCTACACGTGAGGGTGCAAAAGAACTCGCAAGAATTGTTGTTGAGGACTTAGGAAATCAAGGCATAGATGGTTTTTAGAAATGTTACACAAATGATGATTCAAAGTCAAAAGAAAAAGACAGCGTATTTCGCTGTCTCTTTTGCATTAACTATGACTAATCAATTATGTATTTCAAATCATTTTTGGTAAACTTTAAATCGCTATATTCTAACAGAAAGATATATCACTAAACCCCCAACCCCAGCAATAAATGCGACAATATAAAATAAGGAGAGTTTACCTAAATTACGTTTTGTTCTTCGAGTATATTCAGGATTTCTTTTATTGTTTTCTTTTGAAGTTCCAATGACAAACGTGCCAACCCCACCAATTAAGGCAATAAAGATAATGATAAAATACAAAATAGAATAAGGCATTTCAACAACTCCTCTTTTTATTTTGCCAAACGGCGATTATCCATTCCCGTAACATGTTTCGAATGGTTTGAACAATAATTATCTAAGTAGATCTGCTACAGTTTCTTCCCATCGCTGAAGTACTGGTTCAGGTTCTTTGAGATTAATACGTACGCCTGATACAATATCCGCATATTTAGCAACATCTGCACGGAACGACACTACTTTGGCCACAAAGCATTGTCGATCATGTCTAGCATCTGAGATAAACATTTCTTGTACTGAAATCTTGACATAATAAGCAACACCTTCAAAAATTACAACGAATGTGGCTTGACCGGTTCGACTAAGATTCGTTGTGGTTACAGTATTTCGCCATAAGCTAAGTCGAAGTTCGGTTTCATCGATAGCAACAATTTCACCGACACTAATCATAGCAACATGGGGAAACTGATTCTCGTCCATAGATAGAAGTAGGATAGCTTCATGCTGTTTGTCAGGCAGGTTCTGTCCATTTAATAATTCGAGCAAAGGTGTAGAGAGTTTATGTAAGATTCGGTTCACCTTCTTTATCATGATCTTAAAAGGTAATCATAACCTGAAGTGGTGTTGATAATCTACTATGAAAAATGATTTATTTCCAATTAACTGTTAATTAGAACATTCATTCATATTTGATTTATGTATATAGAGATAGATATAATCAATTAGTATGTTGTAATAGAAGATGTTAAAGTGAGTTTAATTAAATTCTGATTAATTCGATGCGAATTATACAAATTTAATGAAAATTCAATAAATCTAAATGGAATGAGTTGAAATATATGAGTGAAATATACAGACTGGCAACGGTTGAGGATATTGAAAGACTTGTTTATGTAACTTATGAGGCTTACGTTACCATTCGTGAACTAGACCTCAAATGGCCTGCTGCACATGCTGACCATGATTTGATCGAAAACAATATACTTAAGAATGAGTGTTATGTCCTTGAGGTTGACGGAGAGATTAAGGCCACAGTAACTCTAAATAAGGGAAATGAGATTAAGTTCATCACCGATTTACCATTCATCATGTGGTTTGCAGTAGATCCTGCTGCCCAAGCGACAGGTATTGGCAGCAAACTACTCACATGGGTAGAGGAGACCATTATTCGAGATAAGCTTGGAGCATCAGCAGTCACACTTGCGACAGCAGAGAAACATCCGTGGCTTCTTCCCATGTATGAACGGAAAGGTTATGAGCGTATTAAGGCTTTCGATTCAGAAAAAGGGGATGGAACGATGCATCTTCTAAGAAAAATAGTAAATCCTTCTGGATTCGAAATATATCTTCAAGAGAAAGAGATCGAAAAAGAATCAGAACAAGAGCATTGATGGATCATTACCGTGAGCGTTTGTCTTATTACGGTCATGATCCCAAGAACGCCATTGTTGACTCAGGTGCAATCAGGTGCAAGTAGTCTATATCTTGCGAACACATCTGAAGAAGCCATTAAACGATTCCGTCCATATAATAATGCGTTTCAGGCAACAGAGCGGCACAGCACAACCAATTACCTTTTAAAGATTTAGCGGACAATATTGAGAATGGGCCCATATTGGTAGGTAATGCTGAACAGTCTAACCTTTCTAAGGAAGATATATACACAAATAGACACATGCCAGATCACTCTGGTATGTGTCTATTTGAAATGAGTTGATGGAGTGAATGGGTGAATAAAAGGTAGATTCGTACAAAGGATATTCAGCTAGGTTCACTCCTAAGTAAATGGAGCTGATTCCTCATACTTAGGTGAAAGCGAATGCTATCCATTATTTTTATATCATTAGATTGTACAACTTCAGCAATACATTTTTGTTTATCTTGATCAGGACAACGTAGAAATATCGTCATCCACAAGGTTTTATGGATATCATTAATCATGATTTATTCCTCCTTTAATGATTGAATGCGGTATTAAAAGAATATATTAATATTGTTAATAGAATATGATAATTTCGTTAAATTCGAATAAATTAGTTGGCGATATAGATACTAAATTACAGATGATATAATTGATTGTTCGCAAAATTATTACATTATTTTAACAAATATGAACACTTTTAGAAGTGTTTCCATGATAGACTGAAGTTGAATTACTAGTCTTTAATCATGGGAGGAATATGATGAGAAAGTTTACTAGATTCCAAGCCGGATTTGTGAAGTCAGCAATTGCAGTGTCTTTGGCGTTATCGTTTCAAGTAGGGTTGAATAGTGGTAATCCATCAGTATTCGCAGAGGGACCAACTGACGCGGCACCTTACATCCAAGCTAAAGTTGTCAATGAAAATGCAGGTAAGAAGGTTCTATTCGACAACACGCATGGACAGACAGCTGGGGCGGCCGACTGGGTCATTGATGGAGCCTTTTCAGATTTCGGAAATGCACTAGCGAACAATGGTTACGATGTGAAAGAACTTCGTAAAACAACCCCAATTACCTACAATGATTTGAAAGACTATGATGTGTTCGTCATTGCAGAAGCTAATATTCCCTTTAAACAAAGTGAACAAATTGCTATGGAACAATATGTGCAAGGCGGTAACAGTATCTTCTTCATAGGAGATCACTATAATGCAGATCGTAACAAGAATCGATGGGACGGATCAGAGGCGATGAATGGTTATCGTCGTGGTGCATGGGTCGATCCTGCCAAAGGAATGAGCACAGACGAACGTAATTCTGCAGCTATGCAGGGTGTTGTAAGTTCTGACTGGCTTGGGTCGAAGTTCGGTGTTCGTTTTCGCTATAATGCGTTAGGTGATATTACAGCGAATAATATCGTAGCACCTAACCAAGCCTTTGGAATTACGTCAGGTGTATCGACAGTTGCCATGCACGCTGGATCAACACTTGCGATAATGGACCCAACCATGGCCAAAGGAATTGTGTATCTTCCTAATACAAATCAAGCTTGGCCAAATGCTGTTGATCAAGGGGTATATAATGGTGGCGGAGTCGCCGAAGGTCCATATGCGGCTGTATCCAAAGTGGGGGCGGGGAAAGCTGCATTTATTGGAGATTCCTCACCAGTTGAAGATGCAACACCTAAATACCTACGTGAAGAAACAGGCACGAAAAAAACAACTTATGACGGTTTTAAAGAACAAAATGATGGTGTGTTATTGGTTAATATCGTTAACTGGTTATCCAAGAAAGAAAGTTATACAAATCTAAATCAGGTAAGCAACTTACAGCTTGATCAGAAGACCGTGTTGTTACCTATTGAAACGCCAGAGACTTCAACAGAACCTCAATCAGAACCATGGTCAGCACCTGCTGCTGGCTACAAATGGTGGGATAGTTCGACGTTTAAACCTGGATCTTATGGAAGTTCAACACCTAGTGCTGCTGTGACTTACAGCTTTGTACATCAAGCTCAACTTCCTAACGCCCAGGATTTCAAAATACGCGTAGTCGTCGACAACCTAGCAGCGAATACTACCGTGACAGGATTCAGTACTGGTATTTACCTGACAAGTGGTGGGACACAAGTGGCTAAGGTTCAAAATGAAGACGGTACTTGGCCATCCGCTTTTGCTTATAGTTCGACTTATAGCTTAACATCGAATGCAAATGGACGTGCCTATAAAGACCTTACGGTTAGAATTAAGCCTGGGACACTGGGTGCGGCTAATCTCAGACTGAGACAAAATGGTAACAATCTCCTCACTTCATCGGTCCAGTTAGCCAATGTTCCTGCTGAGGAACTACCGGCTGAAGGAAATCCAATTCCGAGCAAAATTACGCTTGCTGAAGCTCGTAATAAAGCTCTGGGAACAACCGTGACAGTCGAAGGTGTTGTTACGACTGAACCAGGTTCCTTTGGGGGTCAGGCATTTTATCTTCAAGATGAAACAGCAGGCATCTATGTTTTTCAACAACTAAGCGGATTTCATCAAGGCGATACTGTGAAAATAACAGCGCCACTTGCACTCTATAACACAGAACTTGAACTGATTGATCCCATTGCTATTGTTAAGACAGGAACAACTTCTCTTCCAGTTCCGCAAGTAGCAAGTGCGAATGATGCGAACCAAGGACAACTCGTACAACTTCGTGATGTTACGATTCGCAATATCATCGGTGCAACGCCTACGGGTTCTTTTGAATTCGATGCAGTTAACGGATCTGTAAGCACTCATGTAAGAGTAGACGTACGAACTGGCTTGAATTTAGCAGACTTTTCTTATAAAGAAGGACAAGTTGTTGATGTGACAGGGGTATCAGCAATCTTCAAAGGTGTATATCAATTAAAACCTAGAGGTAGCAGCGACTTCGCTAGTTCTGTTGTACCGATCGTACCCGTTACAACGGCTTCATTCTCCTCCGTACCTAATCTGAATGGTTGGTACAACAACGATGTAACACTTACATTGGCGGCAAAGGGGAGTCAAACGGATATCATTTCGACGAAATATACTATAAATGGTGGATCAGAAGTATCTTATACGGGGCCAATTAACTTCCAAACAGATGGAATTCATACGATTCAGTATTATTCCTCGACAGCTACTGGTCTAATTGAAGCGGTGCAGTCTTTGCAAGTGAAATTGGACAAGACAGCACCTTCAGTAACTGTCACTCAAAACGGTAAAGAGGTAACTGATGTAAAACTAGAGGATGTTCTGAAGTATGAGCTTGTAAGTACGGATTCGTTGTCTGGCCTATCAACACAAAAGTTATTATTAGATGGTAAAGAAATCAATAGTGGTGATGTAGTGAAAGCTGCAGACCTTGGTCTAGGTGTTCATACCATTCAATATATCGTGCTCGATCTAGCTGGCAATCAATCTGAGAGAAGTATTAACTTCAAAGTTAGTAATCCTCTAGCAACGGGGTTACCAGGTAAACCCGTATTATCCGATACGAGTGGAAATGTTAATGGATTTAAGAATGGTAATTACACGGTAACAATGGATTTATGGTGGGGCAATAACGGTAGTGAGTTCAAACTATATGAGAATGGTGTACTCATTAACACACAGAACTTAACAGATGCTTCGCCTTCTGCCCAAAGCGTAAAGACTGAAATAACGGGAAGAACCAATGGGACTTATAAGTATACTGCTGAATTAACGAATGCATTCGGCACAACGACAAGCAATGAACTCATTGTAACGATATCCGCAGCTACTCCTGCACAATCTGTGTTGTCTCACGATAATTGGGATGGAGACGGGAATTATAATGTTACGATGAACATGTGGTGGGGAACGAACGGTTCGGAATATCGACTATATGAGAATGGCGTATTAATCGATACTAAGAATCTCGTGGAGACAGCGTCAAGTGCGCAAAGTGCAGTGACAGCATTGTCAGGCAGAGCGCCAGGCAAGTATGAATATCGGAGCGAATTGATTAATGCTGCGGGAGCAACTTCAGGTAACACTATTACGATTAATGTCGTGAAATAAGAGACCGAATTAGCATTTCATCTCATATACAAAAAGAACCAGCCTAAACACAGAATTGTGTGATGAACTGGTTCTTTTGGATTAAACAATCGTTCGTTATAACATACCATTTATCAATGAATGATAAAGGAATAAACTAAATTAATTTAAAATTTAATAGAATATCGATCTTTTTATTAACAATATATGTTAATATAGTTATAGATATACAATCGAAAACTGACAACAGAATGAAAGGAGGAGCACTCGTTAATCGCAAAATAATTATATATTTTCTATATCAAAGGAGGAATAAAGATGTTGTTATTGAAAAGTAGGCCGCAACACTCGGTTTTCCGTATCCTGGTTTTATGCTTCATTCTGATGTTTTCGATTATTCCGATCGCCTCGGCGGCCGCGCCGGACCCAGTCACCAACCTTCATATTACCAGTACTAACCCAGTAACTCTCGAGTGGACGAATCCCACGACTGATTATGATTATGTTCGGGTTATTAAACTTAACAGAACCAATTTGGTTGAGGTATTCAAGAAACAATTGACAAAAGGAACCACCGTCTTGTGGGATAACACTACTGTGAGTTCTAATAAGCAATACTGGTATATCTTTCAAACGGTCAAAAATGGAGTATACTCCGAACAAGTAAAAGAGATAGTAAACTGATTTTCTGAGCAAGCAAGTATTCATTCTTGCTGGTGTGCTCTTGTAATAACGTAATGAGAGTCCGAATGGACTCTCATTTTTGTGCGACGGCAGTCACTTGAAATAAAACGGTTATATCATGGATGTCAATAGTCGAATTTATCTTTGATTTAACTCATGAACATTTTCTAGGTATAATAGATATTAACAATAGTAATTTAGGACATCATGAAGGGAGCCACAATGAATTGGATCGCTAAACAATCGTATTACAAAATTCATAGAAAAGTTACCAGTACCGAACAAATGACGGTAGTAAATGATCGCGATATGTATTTGTATGAAGATAAAGTAATGACTCAATATCAAGAGTTTCCCATAGAGGATGTATTTGACATGTCGTATAGAAATATCGGCGGCGAAGGAGGTTTCCTATATCTACACACCAAGCAAGGCGTATACCCTTACACGGTGAGAGCAGACCCAAGAGTATTTATTGATTCTTTTAAAGAGCTAAAATAAACGTGTGCGATAGCTTTTGGATTTTCCACCGTTAATTCATATATAAAACCAAGCGGAACTATGTATAATTAGAGGATACATAGTGGGACAAATAAAATAAGTGAGTTGGATAACAATGGATAGTGAGAAGCAACGCTTAAGTATTGAAGCGGCAAGACTATATTACCAGTCTGATTATAGTCAGCAACAGATTGCGAGCTTATTGGGTGTATCCCGGCCGACAGTTTCTAGATTACTACAGCATGCGAAAGAAAAAGGATATGTGAGAATTGATATTATTGACCCCCGAGAAGACTTGGATATATTAGCGAGTGAACTGAAGAATCGCTACCAATTAGATACGGTTCAGTTATGTTATTCACCACTCAATGAATATGAAGAAATCAAAAAACATATCAGCAAAAAAGCAGCTGAATTTATTCATGAGATCGTACAAGATGGAGATATTATCGGAGTTACGTGGGGAACAACCATGCATTCTGTAGCTCTTCATTTACAATCGAAACCACTGAAAGGCGTAGAAGTGGTCCAATTAAAGGGCGGAGTAAGTCATTCTCAAGTGAATACGTACGCTGCTGAAATCGTGAATTTATTCGCAGAGGCATTCCAGACGATTGCACGTTATTTACCTTTACCTGTTATTTTCGATAGTATCGAAGTAAAACGAATGGTAGAGGAAGACCGACACATTGGGCGGATCATTGAATTAGGTAGACAAGCGAATATTGCTGCTTTTACGGTTGGGACTGTACAGGAGAATGCGCTTCTATTCCGACTAGGTTATTTCAATGAACAAGAGAAGGAATTGCTCGGACGTACGGGGGCGGGAGATATTTGCTCGCGGTTCTTCAATACTGAAGGGGAAATATGTAGTGAGGCAATCAATAATCGTACGGTAGGAATTGATCTTTCTGAACTTAGAAAAAAAGAAAAATCTATTCTTATTGCAGGAGGGCAACGCAAAATTGAAGCTATTCAAGCTGCGCTTGCAGGTAAGTATGCGAACATATTAATTACGGATCAATTCACTGCTCAAACGTTGTTAAGATAAATCAGAGCAATGATTTTATTAAGTATAGGATGGAAATGAGCTTTTAATGCCAATTTTTACTGGTGTTGAAGGCTTGTTATATATTTGGGTAAGTAATAAGATAACCAAATGATAAAGGGATCAAGAAAAAAACTCTATTGAACATAATTTCAATAAGGTGTTTACAAATGTTCAACATGGTGGTATTGTAAACATGTACTTAAGGATTCGTATAAAAGAAGGGTGATGACGAAATGATTAACTTATCAGGAATGATCGATCATACGCTTTTACGTGCAGACGCAACAAAGAATGAAATTACAAAATTAACAGAAGAAGCTAAAAAATATGAATTTGCATCCGTATGTGTGAATCCAACATGGGTAGCTTATGCTGCTGAACAGTTGGCGAATAGCAAAGTGAATGTGTGTACGGTGATAGGATTTCCACTTGGAGCGAATACTAGTGCAACCAAAGCTTTTGAAGCAAGCAATGCCATTGAGTGTGGAGCGGATGAGGTTGATGTAGTTATTAACATCGCTGCTTTGAAAGACGGAGATTATGATTATGTTGTACAAGATATTAAAGGGGTCGTTGATGCCGCAACTGACAAAGCGCTTGTAAAAGTAATTATTGAAGCTTGTCTCTTGACGGATGAAGAAAAGAAATTGGCTTGTGAACTATCGGTTAAAGCTGGGGCTGAATTTGTTAAAACATCGACGGGATTCTCGACTGGAGGAGCAACGGTTGAGGATGTGGCTCTGATGCGCAAAACTGTAGGTGAAAATATCGGAGTTAAAGCTTCCGGAGGAGTTCGCAACCTTGAAGATATGGAAAAATTGATTGCGGCAGGTGCATCCAGAATCGGTGCTAGTTCAGGCGTGAAAATAATGGAAGGCGAGCAATCATCGTCGTCGTACTAATTATATTTGTATATCTGTGCTGCTCCATCATGGAGCAGCCTTACAGGGGGAATAACAATGAAGGAACAGTTGATTAAAGAAGCAATAGAGGCACGAAAGCATGCCCATATCCCATATTCCCATTTTGCAGTTGGAGCTGCTGTATTAACAGGAAGCAAGCGGATTTATACAGGATGTAATATTGAGAATGCTTCTTTTGGACTAACTAATTGTGCAGAACGTACAGCTATTTTTAAAGCAGTCTCAGAAGGAGAACATATTATTGAAGCCATTGCTGTGGTAGCAGATACAGAAGGTCCCGTTTCACCTTGTGGTGCCTGCCGGCAAGTATTGGCGGAGTTTTGTGATGAGAATACCAAGATTTATTTAACGAATCTGCATGGAAATACAGAAGAATGGACCATGGCACAGCTTTTGCCGGGAGCATTCCAATCTAAGGATATGAATAAATAATTTGGTTTTTTTGGTCAAATATGTAAGCGCTTCACACCATTTTAATGTAATATAACTCAATTATTTACTAGGAGAAATACACAACATGAGATACTTACTTGTTATACTTGGCATACTTATTGTTTTTGGGCTTTCGTACATCGGAAGCAACAATAAAAGGGATATCCGCTATCGACCATTGATTGTCATGATTATCTTACAGTTCATTTTAGCGGCTGTGTTATTAAATACAGTTGTGGGAGCTTACTTAATTAAAGGTGTTTCAAGTGTATTTGAGAAATTGTTGGAGTATGCAGCAGTTGGTGTTGACTTTGTATTTGGTGGGGTTCTTAACGAAGGGCAATTCTCGTTCTTTATATCGGTGTTATTGCCGATTGTGTTTATTTCAGCCCTCATTGGAATTTTGCAGTACATCAAAGTTTTACCCTTCATTATTAAATATATTGGTCTTGTTCTAAGCAAGGTGAATGGTATGGGTAAGTTGGAATCGTATAATGCGGTTGCTTCCGCTGTTTTGGGACAATCCGAGGTATTCATTTCTGTTAAAAAACAGATAGGTATGCTACCAAAACATCGGCTCTATACATTATGCGCCTCCGCAATGTCTACAGTATCCATGTCCATTGTAGGATCATATATGGCAATAATAGATGCCAAATATGTAGTAACGGCGCTTGTTCTTAACTTGTTTGGTGGATTTATTATTAGTTCTATCCTAAATCCTTATACCGTCGAGAAAGATGAGGATATTATAGAGATGCAGGCAGAAGAAAAACAATCGTTTTTTGAAATGCTTGGGGAATATATCATGGACGGCTTCAAAGTCGCTATTGTAGTAGCCGCGATGTTAATTGGTTTTGTGGCTTTAATCGCACTGATTAACGGGCTCTTTAGTGGCATCTTCGGAGTATCGTTTCAACAATTACTCGGTTACATTTTTGCGCCATTCGCTTTCATCATGGGTGTTCCATGGAAAGAAACAGTTGATGCGGGGAGTATTATGGCTACAAAAATGGTCTCCAATGAGTTCGTTGCCATGCTTGAGCTTGGTAAGTACACCGATCTATCCTCACGCACAGTTGGGATTATATCTGTATTCCTTGTTTCGTTCGCAAATTTCTCGTCCATCGGTATTATCGCCGGTGCAGTAAAAGGTCTAAGTGAGAAGCAAGGGAATGTTGTAGCACGTTTTGGTCTGAAATTACTATATGGAGCAACCTTAGTTAGCATTCTTTCTGCAACGGTTGCTGGGATATTTATTAAATAGGATAACAGAGACTCAGTTAAGAAAGGAAGGAATCAATGATGACAGCATTTAAACGGATTCACTTGATTGTTTTGGACTCGGTAGGAATCGGAGCAGCACCTGATGCAGCTCAATTTGATGATTTTGATGTTGATACTTTAGGACATATTGCCCGTGAATGTGGAGGGCTGAACATGCCGAATATGGCTAAACTTGGGTTATCTAATATTGAGGAGATCAAAGGGATTCCAATTGCCGAGCAACCACTCGCGTATTACACAAAGATGCAAGAAGTTTCTAGTGGTAAGGATACAATGACTGGACACTGGGAAATGATGGGTTTAAGAATTGATACGCCATTTCGTGTCTTTGAGAATGGCTTCCCTGTTGAGCTTATTTCTCAAATTGAAGAGAAAACTGGCCGCAAAGTTATTGGAAACAAGCCTGCGAGCGGAACGGAGATTATTGAAGAACTCGGTGAAGAGCATGTCAAGACAGGCGCTTTAATTGTCTATACTTCTGCCGATTCAGTGCTGCAAATCGCAGCACACGAAGACATCGTGCCACTGAAGGAATTATATGAGATTTGTGAATTTTGCAGAAAGATAACATTAGAAGATCCGTACATGTTAGGCAGAATTATCGCGAGACCCTTTATTGGTGAAATAGGAGAGTTCAAACGAACTTCCAACCGTCATGACTATGCCTTGAAACCGTTCAATCCCACGATCATGAATGCATTGAAAGATGCAGGTCATGATGTCATTGCCCTAGGGAAAATTTCAGATATATTTGACGGTGAAGGAGTAACCCAGGTCGTGCGTACGGATTCTAATTCAGATGGTATGGATAAATTTATTGCGACTTTCGATGAATCGTTCCATGGATTTAGCTTCTTAAATCTAGTTGATTTTGATGCATTATATGGACATCGTCGTGATCCCAAAGGGTATGGTCAAGCTTTAGAGGATTATGATACCCGCTTACCAGAAGTATTCGCCAAAATGACTGAGGATGACCTTCTAATCCTCACAGCAGATCATGGGAATGATCCGACCTATCGTGGAACGGACCATACTCGTGAATATGTTCCACTCTTGGTGTATTCTCCACGATTTAAACAAGGCGGTCAGGCACTATCTATACGGGAAACTTTTGCTGATATTGGCGCAACAATTGCCGAAAATTTCGAAGTTACGATGCCACAGCATGGTAAGAGCTTTTTATTAGATTTGAAATAAGTCATTAGATAGTACAATAAATAACGAACTGCGAGGAGAATATATGATGAGAATGGTTGATCTTATTGCAAAAAAACGTGACGGTAAAGAACTAACGACAGAGGAAATTAATTTCATTATTGAAGGTTATACGAACGATGAAATTCCAGATTATCAAGTTAGTGCTTTGGCGATGGCAATATTTTTCCAGGATATGACGGAGCGTGAACGGGCTGATTTGACAATGGCAATCGTGAATTCAGGGGATACGATTGACTTGTCCGCCATTGAAGGCGTGAAGGTAGATAAGCACTCCACAGGCGGAGTAGGCGATACAACTACTTTAGTTCTTGCTCCTCTTGTTGCTGCACTGGATATTCCGGTTGCGAAGATGTCAGGACGTGGGTTGGGTCATACAGGTGGTACGATCGATAAATTGGAAGCTATTGAAGGGTTCCATGTGGAGATTACTAAAGAGGAATTCATAAACTTGGTGAATAAGGATAAGATCGCTGTCATCGGTCAGTCTGGAAATCTTACACCTGCGGATAAGAAGTTGTATGCGCTACGTGATGTAACTGCGACGGTCGATTCGATTGCACTTATTGCTAGCTCCATTATGAGTAAGAAAATTGCTGCTGGAGCGGATGCCATTGTTCTGGATGTGAAAACAGGAGCAGGTGCATTTATGAAGACTGTAGATGATGCTAAAGAACTTGCTCATGCGATGGTTAGTATTGGTAATAATGTAGGTCGCAAGACGATGGCCGTTATTTCAGATATGAGTCAACCTCTTGGGTTAGCCATTGGTAACGCGCTTGAAGTGAAAGAAGCGATTGATACTTTGCAAGGGAAAGGTCCTAAAGACTTGGAAGAACTGTGCCTAGCTTTGGGGCGTCAAATGGTGTTTCTAGCGAATAAAGCAAGTTCACTTGAAGAAGCCGAAGAAATGTTGAAAGAAGTTATGCTAAATGGTAAAGCATTAGATAAATTCAAAGAATTTATCACCAACCAAGGTGGAGATGCGTCTGTAGTAGACCATCCGGAGAAATTGCCACAAGCGAAATATCTAATTGAAGTTCCTGCTAAAGTGAACGGCGTAGTAGCTGAAATTGTAGCGGATGAGATTGGTATCGCTGCGATGTTGTTAGGTGCTGGCAGAGCAACAAAAGAATCGGAAATCGATTTAGCCGTAGGTATTATGCTGAACAAAAAAGTTGGTGATCCTGTAAAAGCGGGAGAATCCCTTCTAACGATTCATTCAAACCGAGAAAATGTGAATGATGTCATAACGAAAATTTATGAAAATATTCGCATTGGTGACCATGCGGAACCACTTGTACTTATCTACGATATCGTAACGGAATAATAAAGAAACGCAGCCTAAACTATATATACAAGTAAAAACGTCTACGGCCAAGTGAATCTACTTCACTTGGTCGTATTTATATTGTATGAGCGTGAAGCGAGTATAAGCGAGAGTTAAATCGTCGCTTCAAGCCAATGAACAGTCTGTCTTATATCAATGGAGTATGTATGGTTAGCGATATAGTGATATAATCACGCTTGAGCGGATGAAGTGTTCACTCTGATATCCAACAACATTATTTTAAATATAATAGAGAGACTAGAGGGGTAAACTGACATGAGCGTTATTCGTTTGGAGAATGTAACTAAGAAATATGAAGATACACTGATTTTTCGGGATATATATTTTCGCGTAAGCAAAGGTGAACGTATAGGACTAATTGGGCGAAATGGTGCTGGGAAATCGACGGTATTTAAGCTGATTATGGGTAAAGAGGAGCCTACTGCTGGCAAAGTGGAATTGGATCCTCAAGTGAAGATCAGTTACTTCTCTCAATTCTCTGAATTAAATGGAGGGTTGTCTGTTCAGCAGGAGTTAGAATTATGCTTCGAGCAGGTTGCACTTATAGAACGGGAACTATCGGAAATAGGAGAAAACCTAGGTATAGTAACAGATGACGCTCAAATGGATCGACTATTAGAACGCCAAGCAGAGCTTTTTGAACAAATGGAGCATTTGGACGGTTGGAATGTATCTGTCGAGATTGATACTGTTCTAACGAAGTTGGGTTTCAATGAAAGATCGCGCAATCAACCCGTTGATGAGTTATCTGGAGGTTGGAGAAACCGTGCTGCACTAGCTAAAATGCTAATTGAGATGCCGGATGTCGTATTGCTTGATGAACCGACGAACTTTCTGGATATAGAAGGTATTGTGTGGCTAGAGCAGTGGTTACACCGCTTCAATGGGGCGATGATCTTGGTGTCGCATGATCGACAATTTATCGATAGAGTAGTTACGCGAACGATTGAAATCGAGAATTATCATTTTCAAGAATACGACGGTAATTATACGGATTACATACGGAAGAAGAAGATGCGTAAGAAAGTATTGGATCGCCAATTCGAATGGGAGGAAGAACTTCTCATTATGGAATCTGAGGCTATCGATAGTCGTTCGCAGAAAAAGACTTCCAAAGACCGACTCTCACGTAAACTTACTGATATGAAGAAGCGCGTTGATCCTCATCCTGTGAACGTACTTATCACAGACATTTATGAAAATTTACGGTTCCCAGACAAGTTGTGTGAAGTGAAAGGAATCGGACAGACATATGACGGACGCTCTATATTCGAGAACATCAGCTTTGACATTCAGAAGGAAGATCGTTTGGCCATAGTGGGTCCTAATGGAAGCGGGAAGTCGACACTTATTAAGGTTCTTACGGGTCAAGAGACACCAGAATCTGGAGAAGTGATTTGGGAGAAGGGTGTAAGCTACGCCTACTTCAATCGGATGTGGGACGAGCTTGACCGTAAAGATACCGTTAGCCATGCAGTAAACATCTCGGGACTTGGTTTAAATGCGACTCGGAAAAAAGTAAACAAATTCCTAACGATGCTTCAATTCTCGGAAATAGATCTAAGCAAAGTCATCGGTAGTCTATCAGGTGGGCAGCAAGCCCGAGTGGCGCTAGCCAAATGTCTCCTCTCAGGAGCTACGGTCATTATATTGGATGAACCTACTAATCACCTTGATCTAACAAGCATTCAAGTCATGGAGCAGGCACTTATTCATTTCCCTGGCGCTGTCATTACGGTAAGTCATGATCGATTCTTCATAGATAAAATAGCGACCAAGATGCTTACCTTCGATCCTATCTTGGGAATAAGTGAGGAGAACGTATAGATGAAACCCTTTGGATGGGAATTGAAAATGACTTTAAGTGCATTGTTGGTTAGCGTATTCCTTACATCATTAATTTGTGGACAACCCGTAAGTGCTCAATCACTGGTCGTACCTGAACTAAAGGTCGAGAAGAAAAACGCGTTACCTAAGGGATTTGTCTATTTAGATGACATCATTCCTTCTGCACACTATGACATAAGGTATTACGGAGAATATAATTTTGTAGGGAAAAGAATTGATGGGTACAAGGCACCTCTAGCGATCATGTCGCTAAAGGGAGCTACAGCACTAAAGAAAGTTAGCGATGAGTTGGAGAAGAAAGGGTATCTTCTACTAATATATGATGCTTATCGTCCGCAAAAAGGGGTCAATGATTTCGTAAGATGGTCAAAGGATGCAAAGGATACCAAGATGAAGAAAGAATTCTATCCGTTGCTCAATAAACGTAACTTGTTCAATATGGGGTTTATTTCCAGTAAATCAGGACATACAAGAGGCAGCACAGTTGACCTGTCTCTTGTTCACAAATCAACGGGTAAAGCAGTGGATATGGGAGGTCCATTTGATTTCTTTGGAGATATCTCTTATCACGGCACGAAGCTTATTAGCAAACAACAGACAGCTAATCGTAATTTACTTAAGAACGCTATGGTGAAGTATGGATTCAAGCCTTATAGCAAGGAATGGTGGCATTATTCATTAATGAATGAACCTTTTCCAAAGCAGTATTTCAATTTCGATGTGGAGTAACAAGGAGAGTGAATTATGAGAAAGCTATTGGTCGCAGACGATGACCCGAATATTCGGATGTTATTGAAACATGTTCTAACCAGTCATGGTTATGGTGTGATTGAGGCAATGGACGGAGAAGATGCAATAGATCAGTTAAAAGAATCAACGGTTGATCTAGCTATTGTAGATGTCATGATGCCGAATATAGATGGTCTCGAACTGTGTCAATACATTCGTGAAACCTATGATATTCCAATTATATTACTCACGGCACGTCAACAGTTAAGTGACAAGGAACAAGGGTATTTGCGAGGTACGGATGATTATGTAACGAAACCTTTCGAACCAGAGGAATTATTATTCCGTATTACAGCGTTATTTCGCCGTTATTCCATAGCGTCAGATGATAAGATTCGGTTGAATCGGCTCATGATTGATCGTAAGAATTATGAGATAACGGATGGACAACAAGTGCTACTGTTACCGGTGAAAGAATTTGAGTTATTGTCACAGTTAGCGCAATATCCGGGTCGATTATTCTCTCGTAGTGAATTGATTGAGCTCGTATGGGGAGCAGACTATGAAGGAGACGAACGAACGGTAGATGTTCACATCAAGCGTTTACGTGAGCGATTCCTAGATTACCAGGAAGACTTTATCATTCGAACGGTTCGAGGAATTGGGTATAAGGTAGAGGTAATCACCTCATGAAGTCATTGTATGTAAGAATGTGCCTCATTTTTTGTTCCGTTATTCTCGTAAGTAGTGTTCTGGGATTTCTAGTATCTAATGTGCATTATCACACCAAGCTTAAGCCATTAAATGATGCAAAATTGACTCAAATGGCTCTTCAACTGAAGGGATTTAACGAATCACATCCGGAGTCGATTGAAGCGTATTTACAAAGCGTAGCTTCTTTGGGATACAAAATATACTTAAGTAATGGTAAAGGAGACGAAAGATTCTTCGGAAGACCCTTTAGTAAAGTGGAGTTAATAGAAGGAGAATTCCAAAAAGTATTAGATGGACAGATATACCATGGTGTTGGAGATTTTCCGAACGAGGCATTTATTACAGGTTTCTTTGACAATCAATTACGAAATAGCATAGGTGTCCCACTTGATATGAATGGGGAACGGTATGCCTTGTTTATGCGTCCCGATGTGGAAGTGCAATTTGGTGAACTACGTATATTTATTGCAATGCTCATTGGAGTCACCCTATTGTTCTGTTTAGGCTTCGTATTGATCACAGCACTCCACATTGTTAGACCGATTACTCGACTAACAGGGGCAACCAAGAAGATTGTTAAAGGAAGCTATGATATTAAACTGAATACTTCGAGGCGGGATGAAATTGGTCAACTAGCTTCTCACTTCATGACAATGAGTCAAGAGCTTGAACGGACCAATCGAGCTAGACAAGAATTTGTCGCTAACGTTTCTCATGAAATCGAATCTCCTCTGACCTCTATACAGGGGTTCGCTAATACCCTTAAGGATTCATCGCTACCTGAAGATCAACAAGAGCATTACCTCTCTATTATTGAAGAAGAGTGTCGCCGTCTATCCTTACTTAGCAAGCAATTACTCACCTTATCTTCTTTGGATTATGACCACAAATCATTACAGGTGAAATCGTTCGACTTGCGCTCTCAATTACGTCAAGTTGTTCAAATCATGGAGTGGAAATTAACAGATAAGCAATTGGCACTTCGGTTGAGACTACCAGATGTTTCTATTCAGGGTGATGCAGACTTGTTATATCAGGTGTGGATGAATCTAATATCCAATGCTATCAAACATACACCCGAAGGTGGGACCATTACAATTTCAGCGAATATTGACAGTGGAAATTGTGTGATAACGGTATCTGATACGGGTGAAGGTATTCATGCTGAAGACCTACCGATGATATTTGATCGATTCTATAAAGTAGATCGGGCACGAACTCGAGAAACCCATAGTACCGGTCTAGGGCTTTCGATTGCTCAGAAAATTATACATTCGCATAAAGGAACCATTGAAGTCTCAAGTATAATTGGAGAAGGAACGACTTTTAAGGTTTCAGTTCCATATCTGTAATTATTCCCAGCATAATGGTTTTTTCAATTGGAGATTATACTTCTTGGGGAAGAAAACAAACACTAGGAGGGTTACCATTGAAAAAGATCTCAGTTGCTATTATGTCTGCCTGTTTGTTGCTTTCCAGTGTTTCCGCAGTAAGTGCAGCTCCGGTGAATGAGAAAAAAGTGCATGAGGAAAAGATCCATTCCAAAATGATTCACAAAGAAAAAGCAAAAGAAAAAATTCATGAAAAAAAACTTCATAAAAAGAGTCTTCACAAAAAGAATATTAAATTAAAAAGCATGAAGACTAAAGCAACAAAAATGCCGAAGTCAGGGTATGGCGGCGCAAGCGAGCAAACAGAATAGGGAGGACGAAGGAGGGTTCCCCCCTCTTTCTATTCTTAAATTATGAAAACATGGCGATGGATATATGTTCTTCTAACATTCGCAATTTTTACAGTGAATTGTGATCCTAATCCTAATTCTATTCAGTTAGAGACAAATCAAGGGAAACGAAGTTACGATAAAAAATTATCAGACGCTCCTGAAATAATAAAACCACATAGACCACTGGCTCCACCATTAAAACCTTTTATGCCAACGCAACTTATTATTCCATCCATCCATGTATTCTCCAAGATAAAACCAGTGGGTGTTCTTGCTAACGGTCAAATGGACGTTCCACAATCCACGGATCTCGTTGGTATATTACATCCGGGTGTTCTAGCAGGTGCAAAGGGAAACTTGATTATGGATGGGCATGTTGACAGTTATACAGGTCCTGCAGTTTTGTTCGATTTAAAAAAGTTGAAACCCAGAGATATTATTATTGTTCGGGATAACTTGGATCGTCAGTTAACTTATAGGGTCGAGTCCGTTGAATCATTTATTACCTCAGAAGCTCCCATAGAAAGAATCTTTGGGGAGACAGATGAAATAAGACTGAATCTCATTACTTGTACTGGAACATACAGCCGGAAGAAAAAAGAACATCAAAAAAGACTTATCGTTTTTGCGAAGCTGGATGGTGAAAGATGAGCATTTTTAGAAAAGCTATATTAGTCTTGATATTGATCTGTTCAGCTTTATTCTTCAATCTAATGGGAAATGCTAATGCTAATGATGAGAACCCAAAGGAAGAATTAGAAATTGAAGCGGTACTAAATCATATATTTCACCTTAGAGTCGAAGTAATGATTAATCAGAATATACATGAGTTAGACGCACATTACTTAACAAAGCAACAAGTAAGTAGATATGCCTATCAACATGAGAAGAACAGGGTAAACTATCTCAACGAATGGGCTAAAAAACGATCAATAACACTGGTTGATGCCAAAAGTGACATTCGTTTGGTACGTGTTACAAAAAAAGCGGACAAAGCTATTATCTCGCTGATTCAATCACTTCAAATTAGTTATGATTACCCCAATAAGATTGTTCCAACACAATCCTTTGGAGTGGGAACTAGGCACTTTATTACACTTCATAGGGTCAATGGGAAATGGATGATATACAAAGAATGGTACTTGGATCCTCTCGATGAGAATCCTAATAAAATTGCAAAGACTCCCAATGGAATGGCTCCATCCATTAAATCTCCTCGAGAAGTATCCAAAAGTAATAAATATAACCGTTCACGTGCCATTAGTTATGCTAATAAATATGCGGGGGTTGCTTGGGGAGCTGGCAACAACCATCGTTACAATAATAAATATAGGGATTACACTAGCAAGGGTGGAGATTGTACGAATTTCGCTTCTCAAGTTATGGGAGATAAGGAAGCTGGCGGATTACCTTTGACTAATATTTGGCGTTACGATAAAAGGTCTGGAGGCTCGGAGAGATGGATTAGAACAGACTCCTTTAGTAATTTCATCCTACGTAGTGGTTACGGAGAATCTGTTTCTTTAGGAGATTTTGAGCATATTATTTCTCCAACTCCAAAGTATCCTGATGGAGCTCTATCACATATCCAAGCGGGTGACCTTATTGGATATATAATACAAGGAAACGATGTCGATCATTTTTCAATTGTTGTTGGTTATGATGCATACGGATACCCTATTGTAAATTCACACACGGCAGATCGTTATCGCGTCCCATTCGATTTAGGTTGGGATCAGAATACGAAATATATACTGATCCACATCAAAGATTAAATAAATTGTGGGCTTGTCAGCATAATGGTTGTTCAATATCATAAAATAGAGATAAATGATATGGATGGTTATGCTGGGAGGAATTATGAAACAGTCCCACTTATTGAAGCAATCTACCATCAGGGTCGGTGCGATGATTATTGTCAAACTGTTTGGTCTGATCGGTCGTGTAATCTTAACAAGACTTGTGGGTGCCGAAGGCATCGGATTGTATTCAATAGCCTACTCCTTTTATGGATTTTTAGTTATGATTTCAGGGGGATTACCCACGGCCTTGGCTATTATAACGGCAAAAAAATCAGTTTTCGGTTGGCACTTTCTCAAAATAACATCTTTTTATATTGTGCTGTCAGGCAGTATTATCAGCTTGACAGTTTTTTGGAATTCTACTCAAATAGCCGAACTTTTAGGGAATTCCAAATTGGAATATGCTCTTCGTAGCCTCGCTCCAGCTATATTGGCAGCCCCATTATTAGGATTATTGAGAGGTTATTTGCAAGGCTTGGAGAAATTCAGTATTATTGCAGCTTCGGAAGTGTTTGAACAAGGATGTCGGATTCTTTGCATGTTGTTGCTAGTCTATCATTTAATGCCAATGGGAATAGACAGGGCGGTAGGAGGAGGGATTTATGCAACTTTTATAGGAGCTTTTATCTCTTTTGCTATGTTAGCCACTTTCATATCCATCGACAAGAAAAAGTTAGTTCACTCTCCGAATGAATCGCCTACTTTGCCGTTTGTCTGGTTTCTAAGGACATCCGTTATTATCTCTTTCACGCGTTTACTTATTCCAGCATCTGAATTCATTGATGCTATACTTATCCCTAGTAGATTAATTTCGGCTGGATATACTTCTTCGGAAGCTGTATCTATGTTCGGTATTATAAGTGGTATGGCGACTGTTATTGCCTATACACCTACTCTTGTGACAGGAGCTCTGAGCCATACAACAACCATCCGAATCGCAGCATACTGGCAGAAAGGGAATCATGATGAATTCCATCGTCTATCAAGACTTTCTTTTACAATAGGATGGTTATGGGGATTAATCTCAGGAACATTTTTGTTTGTTTATGCTAAAGAACTTTCATTATTCATATTCAATACCGAAGATGCCTATCTTTCGATAAAATGCTTGTCATTGATTCCTCTGATCGTCGGATTTCGCGAAATATCGACCAGCATATTATGGTCACAGGATGTTAAAAAGATACCTTTTTGGGGTCTGTGCGTAGGGATTTGTTGTTCTACACTTGTCCAATACTTCCTCATAGGAATTCATGGATTAGGTTTTATTGGCGCAGCAACAGGAATTCTTTCGATGGAGATCATATCCTCTGCTTGGAACCTCAGAGCATTAAACATCGGAAAGGGTGTATTCATCAGAATGATCCCTTTCATTATTCTAGATACTGTGGCTATATGTGGCGCCATGTCGTTGATATACCTATTTGTCCATTCATTTCAAGACACACTGCTAGATATAACGAGATTTCTAATGAGTGGATGTTTATTCGGTCTAATGTCAGGGCTATATATGTATCTTCGTTGCGTCGCGTTTCCTAAAAATACATAAATACTAGTCGCCTTATTTGTAATTTGTTATTCATACTCCGTTCATTTTCGCCTTCTAAAATGAACCTATAGAGAGTTTAGAAGGAGTGATTACATGTTTCTATCATTAAGAGAACTACGCCATTCAAAAGCTAGATACGCGCTTATTATGGTTATTATGTTGTTGGTTTCTTTTCTTGTGTTGTTCGTAACAGGCTTGGCTAAGGGATTAGCTTATGCCAACATATCAGCGATTGAGAATCAATCAACGAATTATTATGTTGTTCAGGGAGATGCTGAACATAAATTCAGACGTTCGCAGCTGAATGAATCGAATCTGAAAGATGTTCGATCCATTGTTGGAAATGACAATGCAACACCACTAAATATTCAGATGAGTACAATCACAGCCACAGATCTTGATATGAAGGCTGATGTAACTTTCTTTGCAGTTGATATGACAGGTCCAATTGCACCTAAGGTTGTAGCAGGAGATGCGATTACAAATGATACGTTAGGTAGTGTCATTGTTGATCGGAAGCTGGAAGAGTCGGGAATCAAGATTGGAAGTGTTATAAGCGATCAGCAGACTGGAATGACTTTGAAAGTTGCTGGCTTTGTAGAAGACAATTCCTACAGTCATACGCCCGTCGTGTATATGAATCAACAGGATTGGTTGGAAATGATGCAAGGCGATGGCGTTAAGGGTGAAACTGTACGTCTAACATCATTTAATGTCATTGCCGTTCATGCAACAGCCGACCAAGCGACAAGCTTACAAGAAGGGCTGACTGGCGTGGATGTCATTACACAGAAAGAAGCCATTGCTAGTATTCCTGGATACTCCGAGGAACAGGGTTCGTTACTTATGATGATTGCTTTCTTATTCGTAATTTCTGCAGTAGTTCTAGCTGTCTTCTTCTACGTCATAACAATTCAGAAGACAAGTCAGTTCGGGATCTTAAAAGCAATGGGAACGAAGACGTCTTACTTAGCGTGGAGTGTCCTTGGACAAGTGTTGATTTTATCTGTCACAAGTCTTGTAATAAGTCTATTGATGATAGGCGGAATGACAATGGTTCTTCCAGAGTCGATGCCGTTCCAATTGAGCACACCTACCCTGATATTAACCAGTTCATTGTTTGTAGGTATGTCGTTAATTGGATCACTTATATCTGTATTGAAAGTAGCCAAAGTTGATGCGTTAGAAGCGATTGGGAGGGTTGGAGCATGACAACAGCTAAATTAGTAATGACTCAAGTGACTAAAACCTTCGGAGACGGTGATTCAACGCTGTCTGTGTTAAATAAATTAGATTTTACGGTAAATGAAGGAGAATTCGTTGCTATTCTAGGACCATCGGGTTCTGGTAAGAGTACATTTCTTTCAACAGCGGGAGCGCTTCTGAGTCCATCAAGTGGGGAAATACTTATCGATGGAGAATCGATTGCAGATTTAAATAAGGCCGAACTGACAGAATTCCGGTTGCACAAAATAGGTTTTATGTTTCAAAATGCTCAGTTACTTCCTTATTTAAAAGTGGAAGAACAGCTATTATTTGTTGCTGGAATCGCAAAACTAAGTTCAAGTGAAGCCAAGAAACGCTCAGCATATTTATTGAAACGTCTAGGCATATGGGAACGCCGTAATCATTATCCTGAGAAATTATCTGGTGGTGAGAAGCAGCGTGTTGCGATTGCGAGAGCATGGATGAACAATCCTGCTATTCTATTCGCAGATGAGCCCACAGCAAGCCTTGATTTCAAACGTGGTAAGGAAGTTGTGCAAATGTTGGCTGACGAAGTGAAGAGAGAAGGGAAAGCGGCCGTCATGGTAACGCATGATGAACGAATGCTGGAATGGTGTGATCGTGTACTTTATTTGCAGGATGGTGTTCTGGTAAGCCCATTGTAAACATGTTTTAGATTAGGTTGGTCTATTTGTGATTCATAAGTTAATGGAGTTATTGGATGTGATTCCAGAAGAATCCTTAGATTTCACCGTAGAGAATAATATGGTTAATATTAGGAAACAGTATAGGCATATTGGGAACGCGCTCGCAACGAAGTTATCCCGGTGAACATCCCAAGTATCAATACAAGAAAGCCACTTCGGAAAGCATCCGAATGGCTTTTTCGTTTTGTACGAATTTAACTTGGCTAACCTGGATTAACTTATCTAGAATTTCTTTTTTTAGGCAATGACGTGCGGTTAAGCAATATAGGTTTTCCTTTTGGCAGCTTTCCAGCAGATTTCATAGGGATTTTACGCAGTCTAGACTTTACTTTTGTAGGCAATACCATGATGTTATCACCCGAAGTAGATTTTCTTTGTCCGACACTTGAAGTCAAGCTGATTGTCTGGTCCAGTCTGTACCAGCTCACATTAATCTTCTTAAACTTTACAGTAGTGCAGACATTGCAGCCAGTGTCCCAGCACCACGTGAACTTATTTTCAGGGACTTGGGTAGGATACTCTCCCGACCACTCGCTAGATGAATTATAGGCGTAGTAATAGAAAGTGCGTCCACCCGCGTATCCGCTCCAAACCTGCCCTTTCTGCCCAGGGGCCAAACGGAACCAACCAAGTTTAGTCCATTTTGTGTCTCCGTCGGTACAGGTGGGATCGTAGTAGGCGTAGGCAACATATGCGGTTGAGTTGGAAAGGTTACGGAAATAAAGACCCATTGTCATCACTCCTTCTTAGATGGATAATACTTACTTTGCCGATGTCCGTTTTTGTGTTATTTCCCTCTTGATTTTAATGGCAAAGATGAACGATTCGTCATAGCTGATCTGCCTTTAAGCCGTCTTGCCGACATGGACATAGGAACTCCACGCCAAACCTTTTTGTCAGCATTACGTTTTGAAGGCAATTCCATGCGCATATTGCCCATTTTCAATTTTCTTTGGCTGCTGCTAGAGATCAGATTGAGAATAGAGTCCGGACTATGAAAAAATTGTCTCATTCCAACCCTTCTACTATTCGTTGTTCCTAAATCCCAGCACCAGCGGAATTCCTGATTAGACACTTGGGTAAAGTACTGCCCACCCCATACAATCCCAGCCAAATTGTAGGCGTAGTAATAAAAGTATGCATTTACATACCCTGGAAAAAGTCGTATCGTTTGTCCAGGACTAATACGGAACCAGCCTCGTTTTTCGTAGTTGACCGGTTTACATAGTCTATTCTCGTAGGCGTAAACTAGATAAACGGTTGAGTTCGTGCTATTGCGAATATTGAGGTAAGAAACCGTCTGGCTCATCGTCCACACTCCAATCTATTAAAGTTAACCTTTCGGTTATGATTTATAGTATGTGAATGATAATGAAAGGAAATGGACAAACGTTGGTTAAAAAAGAGAGGCCCCACACCCTTTTTTCAAGGTGGAATCGAGGATTCCAGTATAATCATCAGCAGTTATTCATAAATCGCTCAACGAAACAAAAGATTCTCTTCTATTAGCTGACCGGATTTATTCAAATATAAAATGGAAGATTCCCGAAAAGTTCCATGACTTCTCTACGAGCCAATGATTTGCTGAAAGTTTTCTAAGCTTCCATAGAATCTAATTCAGAGTCTCTAGTTCATACATCATCAGCTATTTTACTTAGTAGCTTGTTCTATGTGTTCTGTTGTGTTCCCTATTTTTAAGATTGCAAAAGTCATGATACATATAATGATCACTAATACAATCAATGCTGGAACGAAATTGCCAAATAGATCTACTGTTAGCCCAATAAATGCAGGACCAAGAGATCCTAACAGATAACCTCCGAATTGTACCATCGCAGTCCATGATATGGCTTCGGTTGTATTCCTAGCTTCTTGTATAGGCATGAGTATGGCTAATGGGAATAGACCACCAGCACCTATACCTAGAAATACTGTAGCTACCCATGGGTAGAAGTGTAGCATTAGCAATATTATGCCTATGACTTCAGATAGACTACAGAGTAGTAACCACATTTTTCGATTACCTGTTTTACTAACAATCATCGGCATTGTTAAACTGATCGGAATTTGAATCACTGTAAACAAGGTGAGGATATTGCCAGATTGAGCTTGGCTTAAGCCTGTTGATTGCACGATGGGAGCTAACCAAGCTGTTATAGAATAAAAAATAGCTGCCATACACCCGAAAAATAACATGAGTAGATTCACACGTTTATTTTTTATAAATAAGGACGAAATGGATATGGGATTGTTATTAGGTTTACTACTTTTTAAAAGTGGGAGTAGAAGTAAAGAAGCTGGGATTGCTAATATGCTCCAGAAACTTAATGACTGTTGCCAAGAATCATTCAGGCTGTGGAATAAAGGTATAGAAAAGCTAGATGCAATCGCCGCACCAATGACCATGAATACGGAATAAATACCTGTGAATCCTGGTTTTTCGGGAAAGTACTTTTTAATAAACCCTGAAATTAAGGGGCCAGCAATGCCTATACCCATACCAGATACAAAAGCTGTACTTAGCAATAAAATGCTATCATTGACGGACATACGGAGTAAAGTCGCCGTAAATATTAAGGACATAGCTAACAGTAGAGATTTCTCGATTCCTAAACGGTTATTTAACTTGATGGATGCAATAGCGAATAGGCCCATACATAATACTGGTAGGGTGGTTATTAAACTAGCAGTCAGCCCGCTCATTCCTAAACTGGTCTGGATAATATCGAGTAAGGGACCCACAGAAGTAATGGAGGGCCTTAAATTCAATGAAACTAAACATATAATCATAACGAGGTAAACAACACGCATATGAAGCACCTTCTTCCTTTATCATAGATTTCATTGTAGACTTGCATTTATGATAGATCAATACTACTATTTCTATTAGAACTATAGTTTAAGGCTATAGTTGAAGGAGGATGTCGTATGGAAATCAGGCAACTGCAGTATTTTCTTGTATTATGTAGCGAACTACATTTTTCTGAAGCGGCATTTAAACTGCGGATTTCGCAGCCTACGCTAAGTCAACAAATTCGTGTATTAGAAGATGAGTTAGGCGTACCTCTGTTCGATCGTATAGGAAAAAAGACGTTTAAGACTGAAGCGGGTGAGCTCCTTCAGCATCACGCTTTACAAGTTATTCAACAATTAGAAAATGCTACGAATGCCATAGCTGATCTTACAAATCTGAATTCCGGTTATTTACGGGTAGCAGTCCTACCATCCGACCTTGATTATCGATTAACCTCTTTACTCGTAGACTTCCACAAGGAATTTCCAAATACGAAAGTTCAAGTGATACCATCCATGGATATTTTAAATAATGTGCTAGATAATGAAGTTGATATTGGTGTTGGGTTAGAGATTCAACCTGATCATCGATTACATCGGATACCTTTCTATACAGAGTCGTATAGTCTTTATGTTAATGAAGAACATGATTTAGCAGATAAAGAGGTTGTTGTGCCTGCGGACTTGGTGAATCTACCTTTGGTTATGTATCCTAAGGGCTACTATGGTCGTGATTTAATTGATATGTGGTGTGAAGATCAGGAAATTTCTATCGATACTTGTATGGAGACTGGATCCGTTGCATCACTCTTTCAACTCGTAAAAGAAGGCATAGGAGCTACTATTCAACCTAGTCAACTGATTGAAAGTTTCCAATCCATCGGAATTTGTGCAATTCCAATCAGTCATTCACCTACGAGGAAGTTGGAGATGTTTTATCGTAATGATAAATATTTAAGTCAAGCTGCAAAGGCATTCTTGAGAAGGATGGCAACTTTTTTTGGAGGCTAATCGTAAAAGGTAGAAGATTGTTCGCTGAAATAATCATAAAAGGTAGATGTAGGGGGAGATCATGAATGGTTGAAAGATCTATATTAAATCAAATCCTTAATGTCATCGGAGATCCATCGCAGGATATACATTTGCTCGGTGGATATTTCAATAATGTTTACGAAATCCGCGCTGAAAAACCGATTGTAGTTAAGATATTCAACAGTGAAGTTGATCATGAAGAACAGATCGCATCTGAAATTGATTGGACTCGATATCTTTATGAGCATGGGATCAACGTAGCTATTCCTATATTTATTAAGGAAGAATCGTATATCCATCGGTTGAACGACAATCTTTTTTTCATAGCATACGAGAAAGTAAAAGGAAATCATGTTGATATACATAGTGAAATCTGGAATGAGGAATTATTTAATCAATGGGGTAGAGCGATGGGGAATATGCATTTCTTATCGAAGTTATCTAAAGGTAAATACAAGCGACCTGAGTGGTATGAGCATAAGATTTATCAGATGGATATGAGCCAGTTTGATCCTGTTATTAGAGAGAAATGGGAGAATTGCCTTGAAGTTATTAAATCAATGAACCCAAACAATGATACATACGGAGTAATACATGGGGATTTACATCATCATAATTTCTTATACGATACAGGGGAATTGACAGTGATTGATTTCGGAGATAGTGAATACAATTTCTACGCATATGATATTGCCATCGCTATTTATCATGCTTCTCAAACGGTTAAAGACATGGACAAGCGAAAAAGGTTTGCGAACATTTTCTTCAAGTTATTTATGGAAGGATATTCAGTTGAGAACTCGGATGTTAATAAAATAGTAAAAGAAGTAGATTTTTTTATTAATTATAGGCATCTATATTCATTTGTTTACCACACTCAGTTTTTAGATAAAGCTAACTTAAATGAACAACAACTGCAGTATTTAGAGGATATGAGTAGAACAATCATTAACCAAGATTCTTATTTAGGGATTGAATGTTTTTTTGAAAGTGGTTCATACTAATTGGGCTCGACTTATCCCTTGACCAAGAATGAAGACTTGCCGATGAAATAGGTACCATGTTACGATGGACAAGACATGGTGATCTTTTCCTTACATCATATGTTTATAATGATACAAACACATGATGGAGATTACTTTTTTCCATGATCACAAATTATAAGAAGCTGAGGTGACTTGTTCAATGAATGATGGATTAGCAAAAGCTCTAAATACACAGATGAATTTTGAATTTTATTCTGCTCATGTCTACTTAGCTATGGCTGCATATTGCTCGGGTGAAAGTCTTGATGGATTTGCGAATTTCTTCACAGTTCAGGCTGAAGAAGAACGTTTTCATGCAATGAAAATATACAAGTTCCTCAACGACCGTAGACAGCGTGCGACGCTGGAAGCTTTGCCGGAACCGAAGAACGAGTATGCTTCAATGCTTGATGTGTTCGAACATGGTTATTCACATGAGAAACAGAATACTAAGAAATTCTATGCCTTGGCTGATTTAGCTACGGACGAACGTGAACATGCTACGATTTACTTCTTGAAATGGTTCATTGATGAACAGGTTGAAGAAGAGTCTCTATTCGATAACATCATTCAGAAGCTTAAACGTATTGAGAAAGACAGCAACGCATTCTACAGCTTAGATGCAGAATTCGCTTCTCGTTCATTCACACCACCGGCGGAATAATAGATTGAACATAATGGATGAGTAAGACAAAGGGTGAGGACTCTTTGGCTTACTCATCTTTTTTTATTTGTTTTAAAACCAATATTAATTAGTTGAATAAAAAATGACCCCTTGATTAAGGAGTCATCTAAGATCATACATGTAAGTAAACTTTGACATCGATGATGGTTCGATTATTCTTTGTTTACTTTCGTACCGCTTCATATACGAATTTCTGTTGTCCATTGGATGGAGATTTACCATAGTCGAAATCAGCACATACAACGACGTCCGAGAAGCCGATGTTTTCTAATATGAGCTTAAATTCTTCGATACCATACCACCGTAGTGCAAATCGTTGCAACTCGGTCTGTATAAGGGAGCCGTCACGCCACTTTTCATATTTTAAATAGGAAACTTTATGTTGATTGAATAAATCTGCTTCTACAAGCTTGTTTTCCAAGGTGATGATATCACCATTTGGTAAGTTGAAGGTCGATGTATCGATATACTGACCACACATAAAGTTATTGTCTGTTAGGAAAATATCAAGTATAAGACGTCCGCCTGGCTGAAGATGGTCGAATAGGCGCTTCAAGGCTTGAAGTGATTCATCACGCTTTTCGATTAACAAGAATGAGCCAGCTGGAATAATGATCGCTTCATATTTATGAGGTAAAGAAAGTCCTTGGATATTGGACTCATACAAATCTGCCACTAATCCTCTTTCTTCACAACGCTTACGGCATGAATCCAACATTTCGGGTGAATAGTCAATTCCATCTACTATAAGACCTGATTCGAGAAGCGGAATGATGACACGTCCTGACCCGACCATGGCTTCAAGAATTCGTCCTTTACAATCTTTGAGACGGTCTCGGTAATATTCTATATCACCATCGAATGAATGACCGATTTCCTTAGTGAGATCATAGACCTCTGTACAAAGTTCACCATAATAACTAAAAGACATATATTGTTTCCTCCGTGAATTAAATTATTTTACTACGGAAAAGGATCTTTATGATTTATCCCTTTCGCACCTTATTAATGTGTAGTACGGATTTAAGCATTTGCATGAGAATCACTCACTTTCGATTTGAATTAAATTCAGTATAGGTTTAAAGGTAAAATGTGGTCAATAGTAGAGAATGAATAAAACAATATTTTCCTGAAGTGAGAAAGCCAAATACATAACCTCGAACGTCTAATGGATATACAGTGAAAATACAAGAAGGAGGCGGGTAAGATTATACGATTAATTGATAAAGCTCGAAGTGGAGATGACAAAGCATTCTTAGAACTATTTCAGGTATATGAAAGTGATATCTACAGAACAGCATTTGTATATGTCAAAAATCAAAGTGATGCGCTCGACGTGGTTCAAGAAACAGCATATCGGTCATTCAAATCAGTCAAAAATTTAAAAGAGGCGAAGTACTTTAAAACGTGGCTAATCAAAATTGCGATAAGCTGTTCTATCGACTTACTTCGGAAAAGAAAAAATGTTGTACAGATGAAAGCTGTCATGATGGAACAAATTACTGAAGATGTGCAAGAAGATATCGATTTAGAAGTGACGGTTCAAGAACTGGTTGAACTGTTAGATGAGGATGAGAAAAGCGTCGTTATTCTGAGGTTTTACCATGACTTAACTATAAAAGAAGTTGCAGAGACCCTTAATATTCCATTGGGAACTGCAAAAACGCTTTTATATCGTGCTTTGAAAAAACTCCGAAAAGAATGGAAAGGAGACGGTTATTATGAGCAATAAGATAAAACTTGAAATCGATAAAATAGTTATTCCTAATGAACTTCATGAAAGAAGTAAGATGGGGGTTCAGAAAGCAAAATTAGAAATCCCAAAAAATAAACGTTACTGGTCAAAGGCGATCACGCTTGCAGCTAGCGTGGTTATCGTGTTTGGTGGCTATGGTGTGTACATGGATTACTTTGAAAGAGATCAAAACCCAATGAATACACCCATAGTTGTCAAGAATCCTGGTCTTCAAATTCCGGTAATTAAATTACCTGAAGTTAGTGGGAATGAGAAAGTAGATATGGTGGGGCTAATCGTATATAACGGAAAGATTTATACGCAAACAGCAACAGAAATAGATCCTAAATTCGCCAAAAACATGTTGGGTGAGAAACTTGGGACGACAAGAGGGGGAATTGATGAGTGGAGTAAGCAAGATAAATATGCCGTTCAATTCGCTTCAACTATCGGAGAAATAGATGTGTATTCCGTGAAAGGATACGATAAGAGTTTTAGAATTATGTCGTATTCTGAAATTGATGGTGAAGTCTATTCGGAGTACTATGAGTGCCTCAATGGAATAACCATTCATTCTGGTGAAGATGTGTTCGGCAAACTAAATATAACTGGGAATATTCAAAGCGCACAATACCGAATTCATAGTGATTGGGACTATGGTGTAGAGCGGTTCTTTCCCATACAAGTGGATTTGTTAAAAAGCTTTGCTGAAACACTAAATCATGCCATTCCGTATTCACGTGCAAGTGTTGAAGAGAAACTTGGTGACTTCAGAAACGATGAGAACTACAGACAAATGATTCTTCAATTGAAGGATGGTTCTAAAGTAAGTGTTGTGGTCCTTAAAGATGGGTACATTAGTTATGGAAATGCAGACGTATATTTTAAAATAGATAGTGAGATTTTCAAGGGAATATGGGGGGCATTGAATATCCACAGCGTTTCTGGAAAATAATTAATCTGATGAAATTTAAGTCAACATTAATAGAATGGATAGAGAGTCAGATGAGTCTGATCACGCTATCCATTCCTTTTCGTTGTGTGGTATGAATTACGATTAAATGATATCTTTAAAAAAATCAAAAAATGCATCTTTTACTTGTTGTCTTGGTTCAAAAACATCATGTCCTGCATGCTGAACTCGCACTACATCGGGGTTGTATTGTTGGTATACCGTTATTTGTTCTTCGCTTAAAAGAGAACCTGGTTCATTTCCTTTCAGAATTAGCAGATTGCCGTTTATACTGTCTAAAGCAGATGAAAGGTCAACATCATCAGATTCAAGTTGAAGTAGAATAGGAAACTCCTTTGAATAATTTTTGTGGATTAAGCCCTCTTTTTCAACATAATAGATGTCTTTCTGATCATCAAATTCTTCTCTGCTTAAATGTTCGGTTAAGGCTAAGGTGCCATATAAATGATCCCAAGAATCATACTCTTTGTAGGAATTGACCATTCGATGTGCCCAGTCTTCCTGTATCTTCGTATAATGAGTTGGGAAATCGCCAATTATAAGTCCTTGAATACGCTCAGGATGTTGCAAAGCATATTGTAGAGCATAAGCTACACCTCTTGAATAAGCAATGAAATGAGCCTCGGTAATCCCCAAATGACTCATTACAGCATTAATATCAGATGCCATATGTTGTAGTGTAAATCCTTGTTCAGGCATACCACTCTCGCCGCAACCTCTAATGTCTATCGCAATTACATGTCTTGGACTCTCATTCTTAACGGAGACCAGTTCCTCACCGATCCAAGTATACATCCTAGCATTTGAGAGGTTTCCATGTATGCATATCACAGGGAGTTTATCACTCGTCCCAGGGGGTTTCCATTCTAAATAGTGAGTTTTAAAACCTTCATTTCTTTCGATAAAATGGCTCTGCATGTTATTCCACCTCCTGTAATACTTTCCCAAGAGTATACTTGAATATCTGGAATTTGCAACGGTTATGAAATGAAATTGTTAGTTATCTGATAAAAACCTTGTTTGTAATGACATATTCGTATAGAATTCTGATAGTGCGTCTGAAGATATTAATTTAAGATGTTAAATATAAATAGGCATAAAAGGGGAATATCATCTTGAGCGAAGAACTGGCCCAAAATGCAGTTATGGTTGTAACTGGGATCCCAGCAAACTTGCTGATAGTGGATGCTCAAAGCTACGAGGGCTGTTATGTGTTTGTATCGAACTTGTCGCAAAAAACATACCACGTTGAAACAACACACAAGGTGAATCGCTATTCGCCTGAAGAAACACAGGACATGAAGATCATTGGAGAGCACGATGGACTATGTGTATATGAAATGACTCCTTGGTGGAATGAGCTTGTATAATGAATTAGAGAAGGAGTGTTATGATGAGTAAAGGAACGGTATGGAACAAAGGTAAACATAATGGTGGACCTGATCGTATTAAAAGAAACGCTACGGATAAGAATAAAAAATCTGCAGAAGTTGTCACACCTGAAAGAATAGACTTGGATAATCCGATCAATAGTGTAAAACCGATGAAACGTGATAATACGGTCGTTAGGCCAGCACGTATAGTTCAAAAAGATGCAACTAAATAAGTAAGTCCATTTATAAACTAATACGACTTTAGAAGAAATGCCATCCAACGAGAATTGCTGGGTGGCATTTCTTCGTCGTTAGAAGGTTGTATAGTCTGTTTCATATAGGTTAATCCTATGCTATCGACATCCTTGAAAAAGGGTTTAAATATGATGGGAGGACGACAATATGGAGAATGATAAGGAACCTCAAATACCCCAACCGAAAACATATGGTCCGCTGGGTAATCTTCCGCTACTAAACATTGATGAGCCAATTCAGTCGCTGACGAAACTTTCATATGAGTTCGGACCTATATTTAGAAACGTGTTACCTGGAGGAAAGAGCAACGTCTACATTTCAAGCGAGGAATTAGTGGCTGAGGTGTGTGATGAATCTAGGTTTGATAAACGGGTATGGGCGCCACTACAGAAAGTCCAAGCTTTCACGGGAGACGGGTTGTTCACAAGCGAGACGGTTGAACCAAATTGGCAAAAGGCTCATAATATTCTGATCCCAAGCTTCAGTCAAAGAGCCATGCAAGGGTACCACGGTATGATGGTGGATATAGCTGTACAACTTGTTCAGAAATGGATGCGCTTAAACCCCGATGAGAAAGTAAATGTCCCAGAAGATATGACCCGTCTTACACTAGATACAATCGGTTTATGCGGATTCAATTATCGATTTAATAGCTTTTATCGTGATGAACCTCATCCATTTATCGTAAGTATGGTGCGAGCACTTGATGAGGCGATGGCTCAACTTACACGATTTGAGATTCAGGATAAACTGAAGATCATGACGAAACGGCAGTTCAAAAAGGATAAAGATGCATTATTTTCCTTAGTTGATAAAATAATTGCTGAACGTAAATCGAGCGGTGAGGAAGAAACAGAAGATCTCCTATCTCGAATGTTAACGAGTAAAGATCCTGAGACAGGTGAAGGATTAGATGACGAGAATATTCGGTATCAAATGATTACGTTCTTGATTGCCGGTCATGAGACGACGAGTGGTTTGCTTTCTTTCGCCATTTACTATCTTTTAAAGAATCCAGATAAGTTGCAAAAAGCTTATGCAGAGGTAGACAGTGTTCTTTCAGATTCAACGCCTACGTATAAACAGGTTCTTGATCTGAAATACATACGAATGATTCTGAGTGAATCATTACGCTTATGGCCAACGGCTCCAGCATTCTCTCTCTATGCGAAGGAGGATACACTGCTTGGAGGTAAATATCCTTTGAAGAAGGGAGAGAGTGTTAATGTACTAATCCCCAAACTTCATCGTGATACAAGTGCTTGGGGGGAAGATGTGGAAGATTTCCGTCCAGAGCGATTTGAGGATCAGAGTAAGGTGCCGATTAATGCTTACAAACCGTTCGGTAACGGTCAACGGGCATGTATCGGACAACAGTTCGCCTTACACGAAGCCATATTAGTGCTTGGCTTAGTTCTCAAGCATTTTGAAATCATAGATCATTCGAACTATCAGCTCAAAGTAAAGGAAACGTTGACGCTGAAGCCAGATAATTTTGAAATTCAGGTTCGCCCGCGTGAGCATATTAAGGTAGAATCTTCTATTAACAATATGTCGGCTAAGGCAGATGTCTCTAGATCGTATTCGGAAAAAGATCAACCACAGGCTGCTTCAATCATTGGCGTTAATGATCAACCACTACTTGTGTTGTATGGATCAAATTTAGGTACAGCCGAAAGCATCGCACGTGAGTTAGCAGATATCGTACGATTATATGGTGTGAAATGTGAGGTAGATTCCCTTAATTCCCGCATAGGTCATTTACCTACGGAAGGTGCCGTATTGATTATCGCCGCTTCCTATAATGGTAAACCTGCTAGCAATGCACGTGAATTCGTACAATGGTTGGAAGAGGTAGATGATGGTACATTTCAAGGTGTAAATTATGCCGTATTCGGGTGTGGAGACCGTACTTGGGCTAGTACGTATCAGGATGTGCCAAGATTCATAGATGAACAGCTTTCTCTTAAAGGAGCCACAAGGTTCTCTGAACGGGGAGAGGGTGATGCTAGTGGAGACTTCGAGTTAAATCTGGAAGAATGGCGAGAACGCATGTGGTCAGATCTGATGAACGCATTTAATCTGAAATTCGACCACAAGGTGGAGAACGAACGAAATTCCCTTAATGTTCAATTCGTCAGTGGAATAGCAGGTGCTCCTCTCGCCCAAACCTACGATGCTGTTCACGCTACCTTAGTGGAAAATCGTGAGCTCCAATCATCAGACAGCGACCGGCGAACACGTCATATCGAGGTAATACTGCCGGAAGGCGTTACTTATACAGAAGGGGATCACCTTGGTGTATTACCAAGTAATAGTAGTGTGAATGTCAATCGAATCCTTCAACGGTTCGGATTGAGTCGGAGTGATCAACTGATCTTATCAGCAAGCGGACGCAGCGCGGCACATCTTCCGTTGGATCGTCCTGTTAGTCTATATGAGCTACTCAGTCATAGTGTTGAGGTGCAGGAACCCGCGTCCAGAGCGCAATTGCGAGAGCTTGCCTCTTACACAAGTTGTCCTCCTCATAAACGTGAGTTGGAGGTTTTGTTAGAAGAAGGGGCCTATAAGGAAGATATTTTAATGAAACGTATCACCATGATTGATCTTCTTGAAAAATACGAAGCGTGCGAAATGCCATTTGAGCGATTCTTGGAACTGTTGCCACCACTTAAACCGAGATACTATTCCATATCTAGTTCACCAAGGGTTCGTCCTGATCGGGCTTCTGTCACTGTGGGTGTTGTAATTGGTCCTGCTTGGAGTGGTCTAGGTGAATACAGTGGAGTTGCGTCTAATTACTTGGCCGAACGACAGCCAGGGGAAGATATTATTATGTTCGTACGTACACCGGATTCTGGATTTGGACTTCCTGAAGATCCGCTAACACCAATCATTATGGTGGGTCCGGGAACTGGGGTAGCTCCATTCCGTGGTTTCCTTCAGACGCGTAGATCATTGATGGAAGAAGGAGAAACCTTAGGCGAAGCGCATCTTTATTTTGGCTGTAGGAACGATACCGATTTTATCTACCGTGAGGAACTTGAACAATTTGAGAAAGAAGGGGTGGTCACGCTTCATACCGCCTTTTCACGCAAGGAAGGAACATCCAAGACGTATGTGCAACACTTGCTGAAGCAGGATTCAACTGAAATGATTGATATATTGAACGGGGGAGGCGTGTTGTACGTATGCGGGGATGGTAGTAAAATGGCTCCGGATGTAGAGAAAACCTTAGAAGAAGCGTATCAAATCGATCAAGAAAAGAATGAACATGACTCAAAAGAGTGGTTAAATCAACTGCAAAAAGAAGGTCGTTACGCCAAAGATGTATGGTCACGTGTTTGATAAATTGATGAGTAACGCAAAGAGTTAACAACGCTTTGTGTTACCCATCTTTTTTTCGTTCAGGCTTATGTCATAAGCTTCTGTACGACAGATAGTGCCATACACTATCACATTGTGACATGGTAATTTTTGTGTGTTGCATTTGTATTTACAAATCTATAAAAGTAGATATAATGATATACATGGAACCTTTATTGATTTATAAAGCTTTGTCTAACGAGACTCGTAGTCAAATTATGCTATGGTTAAAGAATCCAGAGGAATTCTTTGATGAAAAGGCTTATTTTCAACAAGGCCTCAATTTTCGAATTGGTGTATGCGTGGGAGATATTCAGGCTAAAGCGGGACTTGCTCAGTCTGTAATCTCGAGTTATTTGTTGACTATGCAAAAAGCTGGTTTGTTGGAATCTGAGCGAATTGGGAAATGGACGTACTATCGTCGGAACGAAACGACAATACAGGAATTTTCCGAGTACATTAAAAAGAAACTATAGACAGAAAGGAGGTCTTTTTTTTATTTTTATATATCTATAATTCTGTATATGTAAATATCAATATCAACGGAGGCTTAC
This sequence comes from Paenibacillus glacialis, assembly GCF_001637205.1. GTDB lineage: Bacteria > Bacillota > Bacilli > Paenibacillales > Paenibacillaceae > Paenibacillus_AQ > Paenibacillus_AQ glacialis. Next base: position 35,333 of record NZ_LVJH01000027.1, on the reverse strand, counting down.
ATTTAAAATGAAAAAGGTTAACCCTTTGCTTATCATTATTCTAGCTTTAGGCGTATTCGGCATTATTACTACTGAAATGGGTATTATAGGTGTTCTACCCCAGGTAACTCAAAAATTTAATATATCGAGTTCACAGGCTGGATGGCTTGTAAGTATATTTGCTTTAGTCGTTGCCATTTCAGGTCCATTCCTGACATTACTCGCTTCTGGTATTAATCGTAAAGTTATTCTATTAACCGCTGTACTTATTTTTGCGATTTCAAATATTGTTTATGCCTATACGACCATGTTTGAAGTGATGCTTATTTTCCGTATTATCCCTGCTATTTTTCATCCCGTCTTTTTTTCGGTTGCTCTTGTGACCGCAGCCCAACTTGTCCCTCCGGAAAAGAGCACTAAAGCAGTTACAAAGGTTTTCGCCGGAATAACGGTCGGATTTGCTTTTGGTGTACCTTTGACTTCTTATCTCGCGGATAAAATTTCGTTAGAAGTCGCTTTCCTGTTTGGAGCTGTTGTAAGTATAATTGCCTTTGTAGGGATACTAGCTTGGCTTCCTTCCATGCCTGTTAAAGAAAAAATGTCTTACGGCAAGCAACTTGGTATATTACGCAAACCCCTATTATGGTTAAATGTTGTGACAGTTATTTTTATCTTTGCAGCTATGTTTTCTGTGTACAGCTACTTTGCTGAATATCTTGGACAAGTGACACATATGAACGGGTCATGGATTAGTATCATGTTGATGGCCTTTGGTATAATCATGATTTTTGGGAATTTTTTATTTGGGGGCCTTTTGCATAAAAGTATTACAAAGACCGTCATCATGTTTCCACTACTATATGCGGTAACTTACCTATTCGTTTATTATCTAGGTTCTTATTTCATTCCGATGATTATTATCATAATCATTTGGGGGGCAGTGCATTCCGGCGGACTCATTGTCAGTCAAGCATGGTTAACGACTGAGGCGAGAGAAGCTCCCGAATTCGGTAACAGCTTGTTTATTTCATTCTCCAATCTTGGAATTACTATAGGGACTTCTATCGGTGGTTGGTTTATTTCTCACTCGGGAATACATCAACTCATCTGGATCGGAATTATGTTTTCACTGCTTGCTTTCTTATCGATCATGATAAAATTAAAAATTTCCAAATCAAGCGAGAGAGGAAGAAAAGGTATAATGAATTAACAGAACACTATAGCTTAATTCAATGATTTCCCGAATAAACCAAGATGGGGATTTTTTCTGAAGTTCACAAATAACACTGGATGAAAATCAAATTCTAGAGAATGAACAGTGGAGTGGACATCTAATGTTTTTTATATCATACTGTGTTTGGATGAACACCAATCGTTGTTATTAACGAATGGTGTTCTTTTTTTTAACTCGTCTTTAGTCTAGGAAGGAACTAGACCTTGGACAATAAATAAGCCAACCTTTAGTCCATTCTGTTTCCTAGTAATTATCAAGTATGCTAAGCTATAGTAAATCTGAAGCTTAAAAGGAGCTAATAATGACAACACCTATTGTTCAAATTCGAAACGTCACTAAAAAAATTGGAAGAAAAACCATTATCGATCAACTGAGTTTTGAAGTTCCGAAGGGTGAGGTATTTGGTTTTCTTGGACCCAATGGTGCTGGGAAAACTACAACCATTCGAATGATGGTCGGGTTAATGAAAATCAGTAAGGGAGAAATACTCATTGATGGTCACAGCATTACTAATAACTTTGAAGACGCTATAGCTAAAGTAGGTGCCATTGTTGAAAATCCAGAAATGTATAAATATTTGACAGGATATCAGAATTTAGTTCATTTTGCGAGAATGTCGCCAAACGTAACGAAGGAGCGGATCAAAGAAGTAATTACTTTGGTTGCATTGGAGAATCGGATTCATGATAAAGTCAAAACGTATTCGTTAGGCATGCGCCAAAGATTGGGTGTAGCCCAAGCACTTTTACATAAACCTGCGTTGTTAATTCTCGATGAGCCAACCAATGGATTAGATCCTGCGGGAATTCGTGAGTTACGTGATTATCTACATAAGCTGACCCGAGAGGAAGGTATTTCAGTGGTAGTATCCAGTCACCTTTTATCTGAAATGGAGCTGATGTGTGACCGTGTCGCTATTATTCAGAATGGTAAGTTGATAGATATACGCTTAATCAATGATTATTTCAATGATGGGGAACAGAACAAAGTCGCTATTGAAGTGGATCAACTTGAGCGGGCATTAGAGATCTTACAAACAATACCTGCATTCGGTGCAACTACAATAGAAACACATCTTGAGTTAACTGTGGGACGTGAGCAAATTGCGGAAGTGGTTGTTCTCATGGTTCAAAATGGAATCAAGGTATATAGTATTAAACCAATGACACAATCACTAGAAGATAAATTCTTGGAAATGACGGGGAGTGATCAAATTGTTTAATCTGCTTCGAAATGAAAATATGAAAATTTACCGTCGTCTTCGTACTTGGATGTTAATTGGGATACTAATTGCTTTAACCAGTACGGTTCTTATCCTCATTCACAATTATACCCCATCATTACAAGATGGTAATTGGCAAGCTGAGACACAACAGGAAATTGTCCATTTAAAAAATAGTATGGCAGATAATAAACTTCCTGATGAGATAAAATCTGATTTGGCGGATCGTCAACTGCTAGCTGAATACCGGATTACGAATAACATACCGCCTACTGAACATTCCATATGGGGCGGAGTTTTGAATGCAGCCAATTTAATCATCATTGTTACTATATTTACAGTAATCATAGCTGCTGATAGTGTTGCTGGAGAATTTGGCGGAGGAACCATTAAGCTACTATTGATACGACCAGCTAGTCGTTCGAAAGTATTACTATCCAAGTATATTTCAGTTTTTGCTTTTTCTGTTATGTTATTAGGCGTTTTATTTAGTTCTTCATTTCTCTTATGGGGGTTTATGGAGGGGTTCGAGAATATAGACATACCTTACATCTTTGTGGGTCAGGATCATATTGTTCATGAGGCTAACATTGTCGGCCATGTTCTAAGTACTTATGGTTATATGTGCGTCGAATTAATTATGATGGTCACGTTGGCCTTTATGCTGTCAACAGTATTTCGCAGTAGCTCGCTTGCAATTAGCTTATCTTTAGGAGTCATGTTTGTAGGAGCTACCATCGCTGGATTATTATCTCGCTATAGCTGGGCTAAGTATCTTTTATTTACCAATACTGATTTAACCCAATATTTGAACGATAAACCAATGATAGAAGGAATGACTCTACCATTTTCGATTACCGTACTAATTATTTATTTCATAGTATTTAATCTATTATCTTGGTTTATTTTTAAGAAAAGGGATGTTGCATCTTAAGTTCTGTGTATTGATTAATATGTCACAAAATTAACCTAATAATAACACGTCTTAAAAAAGATCCGCGAAAGCGGGTCTTTTACATTTACAATACGAGAGAATGAGATCAAGTTCTTGAGATCCGATGATAGTTGAATGTTTGGAATGTGATTAAGCATAAATATCAAGTAGTTTCAGCAGTCTTACTTTAATATATTGCCTAAGCTGTTCAGGTTCTAATATTTCCACATGATCAATGATTTCGAGTACAATCTGGCATGCAGCTTCGTAGCTATACATTTCAGCCGTAATTAGACGATGATCGGAATACTGTTGCGTATGAAGGATTTCTAATTTATGCAGAAAATTCTTATTGGTCTTAGTTACTTTGAGTTTTACTAGATAATGTTCAATATTTTTGCGAGACTGTTTGAAATTAGTTTCTTGTTTTTTCCAGTGGTCCTCTATTGAGAAATATTGCGGGGACTCAAATATCTCCTCCTGTAGTTCTGCTTTTATAATTCTCTGGCATTTAAATGTACGAATTTCCTTTGCTTCTTCACAGAATGCTACAAGGTACCACTCAGTCTTTTTAACTACAAGTCCGTATGAATGTAACGTTCGGGACGAGGAATCCCCATTCACCTTACTGTATACAATTCTTATTTTCTGAGAACGTAATACCGCTACTCTCAATATTTCTAGGGATGGAATTATCTCACGTTCTGTCCACCATGGCGTATCGTCAAAATAAAACCGGGCTTTTACTTTTTGAATGTCAGTTTGATAGGACTGTGGTAATGTTTGCTCCAATTTCAGCAATGTATTTTTCAGCTTTAAACCGGATTCCGTTTTTCCATCTGAATATATTCCAATACCCGTTAAGTATAAATTGATAACATCGTCGATATGCAGTTGTTTAGGATTTACTGCATATCCTTCCATGAGGTAGACGCCGCCGTTTGAACCTGAAGTAGTGGCAATCGGGATTCCTGCTTCGGCCAGAGCATCGATATCTCTATAAATGGAGCGAGTTGAGGTTTCTAAAGCGTCGGCGAGTTCTTTCGCTTTTATTTTCCCTCTTGATTCGATTAACAACAATATACCAATCAGTCTATGTAATCTCATAAAAGCACCTCCGCTATTGTTGCCAATATGGTGTCAACAATAGAAGTATATCATAGAGATATGTTAAGGAGGCGAGTCAATGAATTTAGAGGGCCAATAATAATATGATTCAGGAAAGTGTTCAAATGTAATTTTAAAGTTGATTGTCAGAACTCAAAAAAATGGAGGTTTTTGTGTGGTTAAAGTAGGAATATTGGGAACGGGGTTTGGAAGACAGCATGCAGAATTATATAAAAAAATGACAGGTTTTGAGGTGGTTTTAATATATGGTAGGGATGAAAATAAATTAAGAGAAATAAATAAGACACTTAACATAGAAACTACCACAGATATATATGAAATATTAAAAAATGAGGAGATCGACTTAGTCGATATTTGCTTACCTACCTCTCTACATACGAAATGGGCAATTGAAGCTTTAAAGCATCATAAGCATGTTTTTTGTGAAACACCACTATCTTATCAAATAGATGAGGGTGAAGAAATTCTAAATATTTCAGAAGAATATCAAAGAAATGTATTTGTGGATTTGTTTTATAAATTTTCGACTCCGCATCATATAACGATAAACAAAATCAAAAACCTTGAATTTGGGGAGGTAAAATCTTTTCGTTCGTATAATAGAACGGCTCCAAATTGGGGCGACCTGGGATTGCAAAAAAATGTTTCCGATTTCCACATCCATAATTTTGATTTCTTGATTGAGATTCTGGGAATGCCTGAAAATGTCCTTTCTAATGGCATAGACTTGGGGGACCAATCAATCGCAATCACAACGTTAAATTATAATAATAAATTCGCAGTTGTTGAGAGTTACACAAATTTGCCAAAGAATTCTCCATTTTATATAGGATTTGAGGTTATTTGTGAACAAGGTTCTATCAAGTTTGATGCTGAATATGGGGTGAACACAAAAGAAGAATTTGTGATTTATTATAGTGATGGAAGCAAGGAAGTATTAAATCCTCAAATGAAGGATGATTATGAACAAGTCATACATCATATTAGCGATTGTTTGGAAATGAAGAAAAAAAGTGGGCTTCTCGATATTACATCCGCAATTCAGGTTATAAAGATAAAGGACGCCGTATTAAAGTCTTTAGAAGCCAAAAAATCTATTCACATAGGTGGAAGTTTAACGTAGAAAACCCCGCATGGTATATTCGATAAATCGTGAAAATGTTACTTTTAGGTGGTAATGTGTGAACATAGAGACGAAAACTGAGAAATGATATAATCATGAGGGTTACAACTATCTGCGGTTCTACAAAATTCCGAGAAAGGCTGTTGGCATGATCGAGAGCCTTTGTTGAGAACAATATTGGAGGCAGTTCAATGAGTGAACGTTACCGAATTACAAGAGCACTTCAGGAAAATGGGAATTCGGCGCAAACAATATCTTAGGAAGGCGGATCAATATGAAATTTTTTATCTACCTTGGTATTGTTCTCATTTTTGTTTCAGGTCTTTGCATTGGAGCGTGGACGACGGGTAACCAACAAAGACGTAATTTTTATTCAGAGCCTAAGGAAGGCCGTAAAATAAAGAACAAAGTTGCGACATGGTCAGCTTTAGTGGGAGTCGGTTCGTTTGCTATTGCTGGTTTAATGTATTTAATATGCTAACCGAATAATTATCAATTCATAATGTAATGGGTAATCATGAGAAAAATGGACAAGGTCACCAGAAAACAGCTGATGACCCTGTCCATTTCCATATTCTTCATATTACTTACAAAGAACTTTATGCGAGGATTTTCTTATTGTTAGATTAAAGTAATGATAACCATGACCCAGCCAATCAAAAATGCCACGCCACCTAATGGAGTGATAGCACCTAGCTTACGAATTCCGCTTAGACTTAAAGCATACAAGCTACCTGAGAATAAGATAATCCCAGCGAAAAGGAACCATCCTGCCATCACGATAAGAGAAGCGTTGGAAGAACTATTTGCCAGTAGACCGAGTATCAATAGTCCAAGGGCGTGAGCGATGTGATATTGTATTCCTGTTTCGTATACCTTCATCATATCTGGGGTTAATTTCATCTTTAATGCATGGGCTCCAAAAGCTCCTAATGCAACAGCAAGGAACATCAATATACTTCCGAGTAGCAATAATGTATTCAACGATAACCCTCCCTAATTCAATCTGTTATGTAAGCAGCTAGCATATCACACCATGAAGTGTCTGACAATTTCCCTATCGATCTCGAGTGTATCATGTATATAGTTGAATAGACTAGCTTTAATCTATATTATTTACCATGGGAGATAAGGACTAAGATTATCATAAAAGGAGAATGTAATCACCTATGAAACGAGTACCACGAATGATTCTGAATGTTGTTTTGATTGTAATCATCTTCTTAGGTTTAAATACTTATATTGGCTGGAATATCTACGTATTCAAGGCACATTATACTACATCAATGTCACCGGTATGGTTCTCTATCGTTTTCACCATTCTGGTATTCTCTTATCTGATAGGTCGATGGGGTAAACATAACCCCGTAGGTCGCTTACTCAAAGTAATAGGCTCATATTATTTAGCCCTTATGGAATTTATGATTATTTTATTGCCGTTCGCAGATATCTCAGCATGGTTGTTACAAAGAGTAGGGTACTCAGAATCCTTTTATATTCCTGTTGTCGGTTGGACGACGACTATATTGTTAATTATTCTCTTCATCTGGGGATCGTATAACGCTTGGAGTCCGATCCTTCGGACCTATCATGTACCGATCTCTAAAAAAGCTAGTGTTAACCGGAAGCTAACTATCGCCGTAGCATCAGATATCCACTTAGGCAATATTGTAGGGAATCGCCATCTAAAGCGTCTCATCAAAGGGATAAATCAAATGAAACCTGACCTTATTCTTTTACCGGGGGATATTATCGATGACTCTATTGAGCCATTTATGCGGAATTCGATGTCGGAAAGTCTGAAACAACTACATGCAACTTATGGCGTATATGCCGTATTAGGAAACCATGAGTATTATGGTGGAAACATCGAACAATATATCAAAGAGATGAGTTTAATTGGTATCCGTGTACTACGCGATGAAACAGTTTCTATAGAGAATGCTGATATTATTGTTGCAGGTCGGAAGGACAAATCGGCAGAAAGCATGGATCCGGAAGGGCGCGTTAGCATAGAAAAGCTTCTTGAGCCTTCGGATAAATCGAAGCCGATCATTGTCATGGATCATCAGCCTTATGGTTTTCAACAAGCTGCTGAAGCGGGAGCGGATATTCTATTGTGTGGACATACGCATCGTGGGCAATTTGCACCAAATCATTGGGTTACTCGTCGACTGTTCGAGTTAGACTGGGGTTATATGCTTAAACATAGTATGCATGTCGTCGTTTCATCAGGATTTGGCACTTGGGGACCCCCAATTCGGCTTGCTAGTCGATCTGAAATCATCAGGTTAGATGTGGATCTAGAGGGGTAACAAATCTGAAAAAGGGTGTCCCCAATGTCATTATTGAAATGACTAGGGACACTCCTTTTTATTATTTAACAGCTTTAATTACAGCCGATGTGATGTAATTATCGACATTAGCACCGGGCACCCAGTCTTTAATAAAGGATCTAGACTCATCTTTAGGCTCGATTGAAATATCAGAAAATCCGCTTTGCTGAAGCATCGCTGTAAGTTCAATAATGGATGAAGCACCGGAGATGCATCCGGAGTACAAATCATTCATATCATTTTTAATTGCGGGTGGAAGTTCCGTAGTCGTGACGATGTCGGAAATGGCAAGACGACCACCTTGCTTAAGTACACGATAGGCTTCATTAAATACCTGTTGTTTATCCGGAGAGAGATTAATGACACAGTTCGAAATAATGACGTTCACCGTATTGTCTGCGGCAGGCAGGTGTTCAATCTCTCCAAGACGAAATTCCGTATTATGAAATTCACCTTTAATGGCATTGGCCCGAGCTTTACTAACCATTTCGGGTGTCATATCTACACCGATCACTCGACCGGTAACCCCAACTTGGCGTGAAGCTAGGAAGCAATCAAAACCACCACCGCTACCAAGATCCAGAACGATTTCACCATCGCTCAATGAAGCAATCGCTTGTGGATTACCGCAACCCAAGCCCATATTTGCACCTTCAGGAACAGCAGACAATTCATCATTGGAATATCCTAATTGCGATGAAATGGCTTTGAAATCTGTGGGTATGTCGCAACAACTCTCAGCTGAACTGCTTGAAGAATGTACTGGTACTTCATTGACTGCGATTTGTTGATATCGACTTCTAACATTCTGGCGGATTTGATCATTGGTTAATTTACTCATAAATAAACACTCCTTGTAATGGTTAAATAGAAAGCAACTGTGCTATTTACTCGAGATTTAATAGTTGTATAATGCAAATATATAATAAAGGGGATCACCCTTTAACAGGTGCACAACATCGACTTGATTTCCCCATAGCTTCATTCAATATTTGAACCGAACGTAGTACGGATTCTTTCTCAAATTCTGTCATGAAGGAAAAGACTTCTTCCAGATAATCGTTCATTTGTTGATCGATCATGGTAGCAATCATTTTTCCTTCCGTTGTTAGAGAGAGGGTAAAGACTCTTCGGTCTGTGGGATCTGGCATTTTTCTTACTAAATTCATCTTAATGAGGGATTGTATTTGCCGACTAAAAGTTGTAATATCCGTTCCTAGTGTTTCTGCGATCTGCTGCATGGAAGGGTTGTGCTGAACATCGATTTCATATAACAAATGACTCTGGGTGAGTGAGATATCACAACCACCGACACTACAACAATTTTTGTTAAGTAACCCAAACCGACGGGTCATGATCTGAAATAACTCTCGTGTATTTTCCATTTGGTATCACCTCAGGACTCAGTTTACCGTGTGTATTTGCACTTTGCAAGTAATTATTTAGTTCTTGTACAAATACAGTTGTAGAGATAGTATATAAGCATATGCTTATATATGAAGTTGAAGTTGAAGTTGAAGGAGGAGAGGTTGTGGAGGAACTATCTAATATTGCAGACAACTTGAAGCTTCTAGGCGACAAAACACGTCTCGCTATGCTGTCACTTTTGAAAGAACGTGAATGGTGTGTCTGTGAGTTCGTTGAAATCTTTGATATTTCACAACCTGCGATTAGCCAGCATCTAAAGAAATTGAAGGCACAGGGTATAGTGAAAGAGAATAAACGAGGACAATGGGTGTTCTATTCACTTCATATTGAAGACAAAGCCTACATTCAAGCTGTTCTTGATCAAATGCCTGATTCAAAGACAATATTATCTCAATTGAACAAAACACAGATTAACGTCGTATGTGAGTAAAGTAAAGTAGTGAAATTAACTTAAATGATTCACACAATAATGGAGGTTTGGGTAGTGAGTTCTGTAATATTAGCAATCATTATATTTGTAATAACATTAGTTTTTGTCATCTGGCAGCCTAGAAATTTATCGATTGGATGGTCTGCATGTGGCGGAGCTATATTGGCATTACTCGCAGGTGTAGTAAGTTTCAGTGATGTTCTGGATGTAACCCTAATTGTATGGAATGCTACTTTAGCTTTTATCGCGATTATTCTGATTTCATTGATTTTGGACAAAATCGGATTCTTCGAATGGGCTGCATTACATATGGCACGAGCTGCTCGAGGTAATGGGATTCGGATGTTCATATATGTCACCATACTTGGAGCGATCGTTGCTGCATTCTTCGCAAATGATGGTGCAGCCTTAATATTGACTCCGATTGTACTTGCGATGGTTAGAGCACTGAATTTTGATGAGAAAAAAGTATTCCCTTTCATAATTGCAAGTGGATTTATCGCGGATACAACCTCATTGCCACTAGTAGTTAGTAATTTAGTTAATATTGTTTCAGCAGATTTCTTTGGCATAACATTTATGGAATACGCAGGTCGCATGATCGTACCGACACTCTTCTCGTTGGTAGCTAGCATCTTGGTGCTTTACTTCTTCTTTAGAAAAAGCATTCCGAGAAAGTTCGATGCAACCCAGCTACGAAATCCAGCTGATGCTATCAAAGACAAGAAGATGTTCAAGCTATCATGGATCGTTCTCGCCGTACTCTTAGTCGGATATTTCGCAAGTAGTTTATTGAATATTCCTGTATCGGTTGTAGCTGGAGTTATTGCGATCCTATTCTTATTGATGGCGAGAAGAAGTCCGTTCGTACCAACGAAAGAAGTAATTAAAGGAGCTCCATGGGCGATTGTGTTCTTCTCCATCGGGATGTATGTCGTGGTGTATGGGCTACGCAATGCTGGACTTACTGATCTGTTGGGTAGTGTGATTCAGGGGGCCGCCGATCAAGGGCTATTCATAGCCACGATGTCTATGGGCTTTATAGCTGCGTTTATTTCATCTATCATGAACAACATGCCAACGGTGTTGATTGATGCACTGGCCATAGATGCTACGAATACGACTGGCGTTATCAAGGAAGCTTTGATCTATGCGAATATCATTGGATCTGATCTAGGTCCGAAGATTACTCCAATTGGTTCGCTGGCCACGCTGTTGTGGCTCCATGTTCTATCAACCAAAGGGATAAAGATCCCATGGGGAGTGTACTTTAAGACTGGAATAATATTGACTATTCCAACGTTGTTTATCACACTCTTGGGCCTATATTTATGGTTGATAATAATATAATTCATAAGGCCTAACTCATGCAGGAGAGTTGAATAAATTAATTTTAAATTTTCTTACAGAAGGAGGAGGAATATTGGATAAATTCCTAAAGCAACTGAGAGAGTTTCAGGAATGGGAAATAAGGGCGGTTCTTAATGATGTTTTGAATATGACGGCACTTACTGCCTCCCAAGAAAAAGGGGAGGAGAGGATGCTTGCAGACGGAATAATGAAGTTGTGGGACGACCATCTAGAAGAAGCACGCAAACGCCGCGTAGAAGTTGAAGAACTTCAGAGTACTGTCCATCTTGTGTTCGGTCTGTCCGATGCAGGTTCCTTGAAAGTAACCCTTAGCGAACTAGGTAGACGCGAAGAGAATAAAGTTCTGGCGTTTAACGACCTGTTTTCCATCGGACCCATTATGCATTTAGATAAGGCGGAAGGACAGCAGCGCAGGATGCATTGGCTAATGGAACGGTTTACTGTTTATAAATTCGATCGCTTTATTAACCAAGAGCAACAAATAGGGAGCATGATAGAAACGATAGCGAGTATTCCTGAACATAAGTCTGTTACCATTTGGTGCGGTGACAATTCCCATGATCAGACTGGCTTACGTTTTGCATTGTATCTTTTGAAGGAACGGAAGCAGCCTGTCAGCGTTGTGAATGTATCGGAAGTCTCCATGGAAATCCCGACGTACACGAAAGAGGAATTGACGCCCTATGCGCAGGGTTTAATTGAACAAGATATTTATAAAGAGATTGTCAAAAGATGCAATGGTGTTATGCCTTTGGACGCTGACCGGAGGCGGTGCTATGAATCGGAATGGTTAGAGATTTCGAGTCAGGGGCATATGTTGCGCTTATGGCAGGACGGAGAGATCAAGGGCCGGGAAGAGGATGAACTGGATAATATCATCTTAAGCGCGATTACTAAACTTAAAGAGGAAGAGAACAGTGATGGGTTCGTCAAGGCAGGTAGTGTTGTGGCCAAAGTATTCGAAAATTTACAGCAGCTTGTCGGGGACCAATTTATTGAGTACAGGATGTGGACTTTAATTAGCGATGGTATTCTGACATTCAAAGGGCTTCCAGGCGCAATGCATCAGTATTCAGTTCGAATTCTGTGACATCAGCATGAAGAATGTATTGAAAATATTGGAATTACCATGTGTAAGTATATATAACGAAATACTATGTGTGACTGGCGTAAACATCAAAAACTATAAGGGAGTACATAGATAAAAATCCGTATACCTGGGCAAAGTATTTGATCTATGATCAAGTGCTTTTTTGTTTTTTATAGAATATACAAAGGCAGGTGTTAGGTTTATGAAGATAGCATTTATATTATCTGATGGAATGACAACACTTGATATAACAGAAGATATAAGATCGTTTTCAATAATAAAATAAATAATAGACCTTCTGAGAAGCCAAAAGGTCTATTATTGTTCAATTTATCCTTAAGGTGATCAAAGATTGGTATACCAGTTCAATGATCGTAGGATATGTGTTATGGATGTTCTTTCGTTATTCTTGATTCTGTGATCTGTTCTCAGCGGACGGATGTTCTTCAAACACCTCAGCTGCTTCTTCTGCAGAGAATTCCGTGTCAAATTTACCCGCAAGAGGTAATTTGTTTAATTTTGTTGTTTGCACTTCTGCTTTAGAAGGTTGATTGTTTCTTGAGTTGCTCATGTAGACACCTCCTTTAGTTTGTACAACATGCTGTAGTTTACCAAAAAGGCGAAGATATTATACAAATTGGAATTTTGATTTTAAAGTAGATGGTAAAAAGGCAAGCGAAGCGATCTATTCACGTAAACTGCAAACGAGCGCTGAGTTCCAACAAAAGACCGGAATCCCGTTGGAAAAACTCGTTATTACGCCACTGGAAATTGATGTTAATATACCAAAAGACGAATCACTGGAATTTCCTAAAGAAGGAGAAGTCAGTTATAACACGGTACGGCTAGTTGTAGGTGACAAAGAGATTAAAGGTGATTACTACTTAAAGGGCGTTGACCCGAAAAATTATCAACATATGTACCTGTTCCAGTCACCGGAATGGTACAAAGACTGGTCTCAAGTTCCGATCAAGCTTATCTTGAAAGATGCTTTTGTTAGAAAATACGATCCGTCCAAGAACTGGATCACGTTGAGCCAACCGGTTGAGAAGAAGCAGTCAACTCAGCTAACAGTGGAGGATTATAATGTCCATTTTACTTACTATACAGACGGTAAAGACTTGATCGTGGAATCAGAGTCAGACTCTCTCCAGGGTTCAAGAGCGTAGGTCAAACCTTGATGCGTATTAACGGCGAAAGAGTGTATCCGGAAAGCATGTTTAAGGGAATGGTATCAACGAGAGTAAATCTGGATCGTTACAAAAACGTTGCTATGGACGGAAAGTTGGAGCTTAATCCGGGAAGTTACAGCTATTATGATTCGAGCAGGGACATGGAAGTGGAACTTAATTAGAGATGAACTTGTTATATTAAGTAAATGGATAGAGAGTCAGATGTTTTCTGACGGCTCTATCCATTTTTTTGAACTCATAAGTTAACATTTTATACTAAGTGGATGACATCCTTAAGCCAAGATATTATTCTTTATATGACTCAGCAATGGCATTTATGGAGGAAGTTATTATCTTTTCTCTAGAAATGAAACTTTTTTGGTGGATCAAGATAACCTAATCACGATCTGCTGAAACATTCCAAACTGTCAAAAATATAACGATGATATTAAAAAAGAGAAAGGTACCTTCAAGTGTATCCGTGGCATGGATTCTCTCCAATACGAGATCTGGATTAAAGAACCAATTCCCATGAGGTACATGATAGGTGGTAAAGAGTAAATAACAAATATTTACTCGAGGTCGACGAAACAAAATTCATTTTATCAAAGTATTAATTCTAAGCCTGATGTGATTTCTCCATAATTGAGGAATTACTTTTTATTCTTTATCGATGGGATTACTCAACTTGTCTTGATAATAATCAAATATAACATTCCCAGTGGTTGATTTTACGGCATAGAAAATGTCATGAATTGCTTTATCTTTATTTATTATTTGTTGCATCAGCCATTCCTCTGATATATTATTCTCCTTTAAATTTTTATGCATGATTTGTCCATCCATTATTAATTCAATCGGGAGGATAGAATGACCAGATGTAATATGTAAATCTTGTTTAGTTACGGTCAGAAATGGCTCTTTCTTCTTTACGGATAGCTGTCCATTCGTCTCTAAAATGGCATAGTCTACCTCATCTAGATTAAATACTTCCTTTTCTCTTAAAGATTGGTTAAGGGAGTCCATCGTGTAATGTAGTTTTCGCATGTTCCCTTCAAGAATATTTCCTTTATCAATAACTACTGTCGGTGCCCCTGCTAGCCAATGTCTTGTTCTCTGAAACTTCAGAGCTACCGCAGATGAAACATAGGAAATGAGAGTTAAGATAACCAAACACATGAGAAAATACAAAGTATGAAATTGTCTATTAAAAGCCATATTTGCTGCGATCGCCCCCATCATAATTCCAGTTGCGAAATCATGAAAAGTCATATTTGAAATGGTTTGTTTTCCTAAAATTCTTGAAATTAACAATAAGGCTATAAAAGCCAGAATTGTCCTTCCAATCATCTCCATATATTCTTGCACTCTTAAATATCACCTCTTTAGGTAGTATTTTTTGAAATGTTAAGATATGGATCTATTCATTTCCTAATTAACAGAGTCACATACTTTATCATAGAGACGACTTTTCTGTTTTTTTCAAAAGAAATTGGGAAGTGAATGTCTAACTTGAATTTATTGTGTGAGGATGCACGTTTTCTTTTACTGGAATAAGGTAATCCTAATAAGGAAAACCCAACCAGATAAAGGAGGATGAATAACGTAATGAAGAAAAATATTGTATTGGTCAGACTTGGAATGCTTAGTCTGCTATTATTAGTGGCTGCTTTTGTGATCCCACAAGTATTCGCTGATTCGAAAGAGATACAGGTAAAGACCACAATGATTGACACAAAGGGAACAGAGATAGGTACTGCTGTAATAACTCAAAAAGCTGACGGAGTTCAGTTACATATTGAAGCAAAGAATCTTACACCAGGTGCGCATGGGATTCATTTTCATGAAATGGGAAAATGTGAGCCACCTGACTTTAAAACTGCAGGAGCGCATTTGAATCCAGACATGAAGCAACATGGATTTAACAATCCTAAAGGGTTCCATGCTGGCGATCTGCTGAATATTGAAGTCAAAGCCGATGGAACGGTAATGGCTGATTTGGAAAGTAAAACGGTCACACTTAAAAAAGATGAGCCTAACTCTTTGTTGAAGGTCGGTGGATCAGCCCTTGTGATTCATGAGAAGGCCGACGATTATGTAACGGACCCATCAGGTAATTCTGGGGATCGAATTGCGTGTGGTGTTATCAAAGAATAATGTTCTGATGTATTAGAAAAAAAGACTAAGATCCCGATGGGTGTTTGGTATTATCCCCTTAGGTAGACAGTGAAAAAAGAGTTCATGATATTATGGACCTAATCTGTTGACCGGAGGGTTTTTTTTATGGCTACAAAAGGACAGAAGTTTATAAAGTACTTTGAAGAAATAAAGAAAGAAGTAGTACGGTTGAGAGTTAAGGAGGAACAATCTATCGCTCAAATCAAGGAACGATATGGCATTAAAAGTGATGCACAAATTGTGAACTGGGTACGTAAGTCTCAAGCAGGTGAAACATTTGAAGACTTTCGCGGCCGTTGGAGTAAGAAACATTTTAGTAGTATCGAAGAGGAAAATATGCACCTAAAAGCACAGGTGGAATATCTAAAAAAGCTCAATCCGAATCTACACGGGGAGGAAAGTTGGATAAGCAAACCAAGTACAGGACCATCGAAAAAATGAAACATAACTATTCTATTGTCATGTTATGCGAAATCGCTGAAGTATCGAGGGCAGGGTTCAATAAGTGGAAAGCAAACATTGACTCGCGTAAAGCACGTAGGGAAAAGGATTCCCAACTAAAGGATCATATCTTAGCCATTCATCGACTACGGCCTTTTTTTGGTCGTAAAGTGTCTGTTATCTTTCCTAATATCCTTAATCGTGAATTTACTGCGTCGAGAGCTAGAACCAAACTTGTAACGGATATTACTTATGTACGAATTGGGCATGATTTTGGATCTCTTTAATAATGAGGTTCTAGCTTGGAAACTATCCAACCGCAATGATTTACAACTGGTATTAGACACGGTAAAGGAGTTGGATGCACCAGAAGCGCTTCTATATTCCGACTAAGGGTTTCAATACACCACGAAAACGTATGCTCGTCTCTTAGAAGAAAATACACTTAAAGGAAGCCACTCTTAAATTTGAGTATATTTAGTGTGTTCTTCCCCTGGTAAAAAACCAACCGCCGGCCATGAAAACGAAGAAAAGTACGAGATTAAATCCGACGCCCGCGAGCAGTGAGCCGTTGAATAACAATGCTTCGAAAAAAGAAACAACATGAACGCGTAGCGAAGGAATCGCCGTTCCGGTCGGAATCGCCACAATGAACAGCGCCCACAGCAGCCAACCGACAAGGTGGTAGTAACCGGAGATCAGCATGCTTAGGAGCGCCATCGCCATCAAATAAAAAATGGTTTGGTAGAGAAAAGAACCTGCCACGCCAAATTCATTCCAATGAAATGTTTCAATAAGATTAACGGTGTTCTTGTGGAGCACATTCACTTCAAGCATAGGCCATAAAGAATTGAATAAAGCGATGGCCACTGCCCACACGGCATAAACGAAGTGAAGCCCCCAAAAATATTGTTTTCGGCTTGCACCTAAATGTACGATGCGTTTGTAATAACTAAGCGGAAGTACGATTGCGATAATGAGCAAAATGAGAAGCAGCAGGTTTCCATCCGAAAGTACTGTGTTTTGGCTGCTGTCTGTAAAGAGACCAACAATGAATTCCACCAACCTGCCAAGGAGGATGAAAATAATGACCATCCAGATGTAAATCTTCAATTGCAAATAGGTCGCCTTTAAATGAACGGCCAATGAACCCAATTTAGTGACCTCCTTCGATCAAATACGAGAAAAACTTTTGAAGCGTCAAATTTTCAATAGTAATGTCTAGTTTGCGCGCCTGCAGCCTGTCTCCATCGTTCAACTTTTCGAAAATGGCGGCAAGCTTCCCGTGGCCGTAGGATTCCGTATGTAATACTCGCTTCCCTTCTGTAAACGAAGCCACGGCATCCGAATTTCCACGAATCAAATAAGCTGACATGCGTATTCGATTCATCTCGTCATGAAGCAGGAGTGTCCCCTCATCAATGATATAAACTCGCTCTGCGATTGGGGCGATTTCGTCAATCAAATGCGTAGAAAGTAAAATCGTACGGGGGTGATTGGCGTAATCCTCCAACAGTTCCTTGTAAAACCTTTCCCGCATCAAGACATCAAGTCCAAGCACCGGTTCGTCGAATAATGTCAACGTCGCCCGGCTGGCCAGACCGATGATATTTCCTACGAGCGATTCCGTACCTTTTGAGAGTTGTTTGATTTTTTTGTTTGGATCGAGCTGAAACGTTTGAAGCAGCTTATGAGCAAACGTCCAGTCCCAATTAGGATGGAAATTCGCAGCGAACTGCAAAACCTCGATCAATCGCGCTCCTCCGAATAGTTTGTTGTTCTCCCGTACGAAACAGCAATCTTCCGGAAATGCTCCTTTGCCCAGCTTTTTTCCTCTTACCTCAATGGTGCCGTCGTTCGCAAAGATTCCGCCTGCTATTATGTTAAGCAAGGACGTTTTGCCAGCGCCGTTTCGCCCGAGCAAGCCGTAAATAACGTTTTCCTCCAGTCGCATATCCAGATCCCGTAATGCGTAGGTTCGACCGTATTTTTTGTTTAATTTGTCGCAACTCAGTACGATGCTCACAATAAATTCATTCCTTCTTTAATTGTTTAATCATGTTCATGATATCTTCGGTTGTCAGCTCGAGTTTGTCGGCTTCACAAAGCAGATTGGACAGCAATTCCTTGTAGAAACGATCTCTTCGCTGATTCTGAATCTTTGGTTTGGCATCAGACGAGACATACATGCCAAGCCCTCTTTTTTTATACAAAATACCTTCATTTACGAGCAGGCCGATCCCCTTCACTACAGTCGCAGGATTGATTTGAAACAGCTGAGAAAACTGAGCCACGGAAAGAATCTGCTCGTCCTCTCGGTAAGTTTCGTTCAGGATATCGTCCTCAATTATATCCGCTACTTGTTGAAAAATTGGCTGCTTTTCATCGAAAGTGACGTTCATTACCTCACCACTCAGCATCGTAGTTTGTTATCCATCTAGCAGAAAACCATAACTTATATGCAAACATTTGTCAATAATTAACTGCTCGAAGAGAGTGGGGTGATGTTTTTACATACAAACCAGTTATTGACAATTCATTTCGATTGAATTACAGTATGCTACATGAGTGACATACTGACATACTTGTGAATATACTTGGCCAAAGGGAGCACTCCAGAAGTGTGACAAATAGATAACGGGGAGATAGAATTTATGAAAACATTAATCGAATTCAAAAACGTAACGAAAGAATACAAAATAGGCGAAGTGCCGATCAAGGCGCTGAACGGCGTTGACTTTTCCATCAACGAGGGCGAATTCGTCGTTGTTCTGGGTGCAAGCGGCGCCGGTAAAAGCACGATTCTGAATATACTTGGTGGCATGGATACGGCTACCTCGGGTAAAGTGACTGTTGGCGATAAGGATATTACTAGCTTCAACGAGAAGAAGCTTACGGGATATCGCGCCGAGAAGGTAGGCTTTGTCTTTCAATTCTATAATTTAATCCCTAATTTGAATGCTTTAGAAAACGTTGAATTCGCCACTGAAGTATGTGAAAACCATCTGGATGCTAAAGAGATATTAAATAAAGTCGGGTTAAAGAACCGGATGAAAAACTTCCCGTCTCAGCTCTCCGGAGGAGAACAGCAGCGAGTCGCCATAGCTCGCGCCGTTGCTAAAAACCCTTCGCTATTACTCTGCGATGAGCCCACCGGCGCGTTGGATTATATGACTGGTAAGTCCGTCTTGAAGCTTCTTCAGGATTTGAACAGGGAAACGAAAAAGTGTGTTGTATTAGTCACGCATAACTCCGCGATTGCGCCGATGGCGGATAAAATCATTCGGGTGAAAAGCGGAAAAATCGAAAGCGTAACGGTCAATGAGCACAAACAAAGCGTTGAAGGGATTGAGTGGTGATGAAATTATTCAAAAAATTGTTAAGGGATATCAAGCAATCGATCGGCCAATTTCTTGCCTTTGTGTTGGTTATCACCATAGGCGCTTTTTTCTACACGGGGTTAGTTACGTTAAGCGATAATCTTAGCGCATATACGAAGGACTACTTTCAAGAACATAATTTAAGTGACTTGAACGTCTACTATGACCAAATTTCCAAGCAGGACACGTCGGAGTTGGGTGAAATTGAAGGGATAAACAAGGTTGAAGGACGGTACACCTTCGATGCGACGCTATCTTTTGACGATACAAAAGCGATCTTAAAGATCCATTCGATCCCCGACAACAATATCATTAATACGCCTACGATGATCCAGGGCAGTCTCCCGTCTGGCAAGGATCAAATCTTGCTGGATTCCCATTACGCCAGGGAACATCAGTACGAAGTCGGTGATCAAATAAAGTTAAGTGTCAATGACGATAATGTGGCATTCAATGTTAGCGGCTTGGGCGAGAATGTGGAATATGCCAAAAAGAACGAAACCCAGGACCATAAAACGTCTGGATTCGCATATGTGGCTGAAGCGGGAGTTCCTCGAATCGCCGGTAGCCTTTACTATAATGAAGTTTTGATCGATGCGGAAGAAGGGTACGATATAGACCGATTAGGCCAAAACGTTGAAGCGCAATCCCAAAAACTTTCCTATGTAAGCCAAATAAGCAAAGATCGAACATTCAGTTATTCGCAGCTCCAACAAACAGTCTATAACAATAAATTGATGAGCAGGGTTATTCCGTTGGTTCTCTTTATAATCGAAGCGATCATTCTCTTCCTCACTATGTCTCGGATCATCGATTCGCAAAGGAACCAAGTAGGAATTATGAAGGCGTTAGGAGTGAAGAACAGCAGCATCATGCTCCATTACATGGGGTTCCCGGTGCTTGTCGGCATCATAGGTTCCATTCTTGGTTGCATCGTTGCGGCAATCATATTCATTCCAATGATTGAGACGTCGAATGCTAGATCCTACTCGCTGCCGAGCATTAGCTTCTCCCTATCCTCCTTCTCGGTCATTATGCCTATCCTGTTCTCGAGCGCATTCGGCATGCTGGCTTGTTACTTGAGCGGCATAGGTATTCTGCGAGAACGCGCAGCGCAGGCGATGAGGCCTAAACCTCCGAAGAAGATGAAGAAGCTACTCATTGAACGGTTTCCGGGAATCTGGAGACGCATTTCCTATAGCTACAAACTCATTTTGAGAAACATCTTTCTTAATAAGCAAAAGGCGTTAGCGAGCTCCGTTGGCGTTGTGGTGAGCACGGTGTTATTGATCACTGCTTTCGGAACTCAAACGTCCTTGCAAAGGGTGGCTGACCAGATCGAAGAGGTAAATACCTATGATCTGAAGGTCGAATATTCAAGGGGAGCAGAGTTAGAGAAGGTTCAGCTACCCACCGGGATTGAGGGCAGCTATTATCTATCGGCCTTTCCCGTGGAATTCGTCAAAGGTGATGATCATGAGAACGCCACGTTGACCGTTACGGAGAAGGACAACGCTCTTATTCAATTTATCGACGAGAACGACAATCCGATGACGCTTATGGACAGCGGCGTGCTGGTACCCAAATCGTATGCGGATCACTATAAGGTTGCGATAGGGGATACGATCCGAATGCAATTCACCGATCCGTCGTTTGAGAATAAAACGGTCGATATGAAGGTTACGCAAATATCCAATCAATATTCGAATCCGTCGTTCTATTGCACAATTGCGTATCTCAAGAGCTTTGGCATCGACTACAACCCAACCTCGATTCTAGTGAAAGCCAGTAACGCCGCAGACCTTACTAACGTCCGACAGTTCTTCGAACAAGACAATCAGGTAGATACAATCGCGGACAAAGATGATTTAAAAGAATCCGCACAATATATTCTGAAGCAAAATAGTTTCATCTTCATCATGTTTATCATTAGTGCCGTCATTCTTTCGTTTGGCGCCATCTACACGATATCCTCCATCAATATTTATGAAAGGAATCGCGAGCTGGCTACTCTTAAGGTATTGGGTTATCAAAAAAGCAAAATAAATCGGCTTATCTTCTTTGAGAACTTGATACTCACCTCTTTTGCGGTCATTATAGCACTGCCGATCAGCGGGTATATGTATTCCATTATTATAGAGGCGCTGTCGAGTACCCATCAGCAAATCCCAGATCAAATAAATATGTTTGTTATGCTGGTAGCAGTCATTCTTGCATTTTTGCTTACCACTCTCTCTAACTTGCTGCTTCGGAGAAAGGTATCCCGAATCAATATGATTGAATCGTTAAAAAGTATAGAATAATCGGCTAGCCCCGTCCTTTTGTGAAAGTGAGAAGGGCGATCAATGAGATAAAACTACATCTGTGCTTCCAAGGGTCTTGCCAATTTGATTCCGAGCGGACTTGCGCAAGGTCTAAGCGGCTACGGCTTTAACTGCCCTGACATGTTTGGAGGCGGCTAGTACTCCGACAATGATTCGAGGCGAAGACAATGGTTCAAACGGTCGGATTCATCGATCAGGCATTATCTGATGAAAACATGCGTGAGTCTTCTAGACAACCTAGGCCACCGCAGTCAAAAACACTGCTTTCTTATGTATGGTTCCTTGATGAACTTGAACCAGGTGGGCATGTATATAACATTGCAGACAGCATCCGAATTAAAGGAGACTTGGATACGGATAAACTTAGAATGGCCATTGAAGCTGTTATTTAGCGTCATGAAATATTACGCTCAACCATCGGCAGTATGGAAGACGAATCTGTTCAAATCATAGCTAGTCAGTTAAATATCGAGCTGCCGTGTATCAATCTTGGAGGAACAGGCAGAGCAAATTAAGCATTGAGGCAGGCTTGAGGCACAGATGCCTTTTGATTTGAAGACTGGGCCATTAATTTGAGTGCGTTTACTTGGAAATCACTGTTGTTAACGAAGACTCCATTTTGAGCACTTAGTTTAGCGGTATCCGAGCTCATTTTATTGACGCACTCATCTGAACAATACTTTTTATAATGAGACTTGCTTGCCGGTTTCTTCTTTTCCCGTTGCCGATAAATTCTTGATCTTCTTGTTTTTGTGCTACTTCAATCGTTGCAAGCGGGGTTTGTACTTTCTCTTGAAGCTTGGCTTTATGCTTGATGACAGCTTTTCCCCAGACAAATGTGTACCGATTCGCATTGGCTTCGATCTTGGTACCGTCCAGAAAGTAATGTTCCAATGTGACGTACTTCTCTTCGATGAGAAACTGAAGGACGGCAGTAAACACACATTCAAGCACGTCTTTCATCGCTGAGAACGAAAGCGATTGTCCGGGCGTTGTCATCCAGCTTATTTACAGCGGTATTCACAAGACGAACAAGGTGATTGGGTGGAATGTCTTCTTCTAAATTCATTGGCAGGAAAAGTTGGTCCATGGAATATTGAATGTACATAGAAATCGCTCCTTTTGAATGGTTGGTAGTACTTCCATTTTACCAAAAAGAGAGATTTCTTTGTGTTGTTATGTGTTAATAAAATTGACAATTCATGCTCGAAGTAGCGTAGAGGACGAAACGATTTCGAAAAAGCGTTAGCGGTCGCCTTGGTCTCCGAATTTCAACCGCTACCGGTTTCAATTCAGAAATTTGGGGACCACAGCGATTGTAGGATCGATCCGTTCTCGGAGCGTCCGCTCACACCATCTTTTTACTTCAACAGAAAAAGGGTGCCCTAGCCATTTCTCAATGGCTTTTGGGACACCCTCTTCTTCTTTAGGTTCATTTAAAATCTACGTATTATCATTTCGTTTCTAGCTGAACTCTAATATTTCAATGACATTGCCAAAAGGGTCTTTAAAAGCGCTGTAGTATCCCGGGAGGCAAGGTTGAGGCGTGTCATAGATCATTTTTATTCCTTGGGCTGACAATGGATTCCGTACTCCGCGATACTTCCAACCCTAACTTTTCACAATAAAACTGTTTTGCCAGTTTCATATTATAGACGAAAATCGGAATGAGACGTGTTCTTTGCACTTTTTAATCCCCCAATAGCCTTGTCCATAGCTTTTATCATTATAAAGGGGGAAGGAAGTGAAAAATTATTCTACATTGCTAATTCTTCTTCTGATCGAATATTTTGGGATTCAGACTCCAGAAAATCCGGTGTCTAGTTGAATTGTAATAATTCAATGACATTGCCAAATGGATCTTTAAAAGCACTGTAGTATCCCGGAGGACATGGTTGAGGCGTGTCATAAATAACTTCAATTCCTTTTTCCGTCATTTCAGTAATGGATTGCACCAGATTATCTGTCTGTAGGCCTAGAACGACTTGAGATTGATTTGGATAGTTTGATTGAGCGGATAACGCAACCTGACACAGAATAACTGGAATACCGTCATGTACTAATTCTACTAATGTGTCATCGAAATCCTGCGCTACTTCAAATCCCAATTTCTCACAATAAAATTGTTTGGCAAGTTCCATATTAGATACATAAATCGAAATGACACATATTTTGTGCATGTACTATTCCTCCTATTTGTTGTATATAAGTCAAATTATACAAGGAGTAAGAGGTGGGAAATTCTTCTACTTTGCTGTTTTACTTCACTTTTTTGTGCTGTTCGAATAATAGAAGTGGAAGGTTAACAACAATCGGTGGATCAAAAGGTAATGGAGATCTTAATCGGATCGTCATATTGATATCTGTATTGTCCGTCACATGAATAGCCGAAGGGAATATCCCCCGCAAGGAATCATCAAGTACAAAATAATTTTTAGGATTGATACTCCATGGAATCCCCGCAACTAGAGTATAATACGTTCCTTCTGGGACATTTGTAAAAGTACACGTACGATTCTTTCGATTCATTGCGGTACCCGCAATAGGTCGCTGATCGGGAATAGGTCGCGGAAATAAACCTACGAAAATCATTCCACGAAAAGAATCAGGAGCCTCGATGTGGCAGCAAATCTTCTGAGTAGAGTTAAGGTCAGTTGCATTCAGCAATAATTCTTGATTCTCATATTGATTCATATAGGCAGATAATGCATCAGAAAGATTACGAAATTTCTTTGGTGTCACACCGACATTTTCCTTGAATCGTGTGTTAAATGTTCCTACACTTCTAAATCCAATAGCCATTAAGACCTTTACAAGTAGTGAGGGGGCTTTAAGTAACTCCAATTTGCCAGATTCGATCCGTAAGGCCGAGAGATAATGACGGGGGGAAATACCCGTAACGCTTTTAAATATTCTAGTAAAATGATAAGGGCTATAACTAACGTGGACAGCCAACTGCTCAGATGTAATATCTTCATCTAGATGAGCTTTCATATAGCTGATCGCTTGTACAGTAGCCGAAATATGATCATCTTTCATATGGATATACCTACGAAGTGGAACACAAGCTGAGTCAACAAGGTTCATAGCCTCCTTAAGCTTAAATTCATTTTATGATGATATTACCTCTACAGATTCTGACCCACAATCTACTAAATAATCCTTACTTGTCCCAAATAATATAGCCTTCTTCAAGTGTCATTTCATTGAAACCTGCCATATTGCGCGCTTGATAATTAATGGGCTTGTAACTACCCATAATAATGATATTTTGAATGTCAGTCACACCTTCTGAAGGTAGGGAAAAGACTTTGGAATAGTTATACGATTCTCTAAGCGTAGAGTGGATAGCATTAATGAGTGTATCATTATCGACTCTCCCCATTAAATTCAATATGACAGAGCCATCGGAACGAAGTTTGTCTCCTGTTATTTGAAAAAAGTCCTTAGAAACTAATTGCCTAGGAGTACCTTTATCGGTGAACGCATCCAAGATGATATAATCATAGACGTCCGTTTCTTCACTCTCGAGAATAGAGCGTCCATCCCCAATGATCACATTATCCTTACTATATCCGAAATATGTCTTACTTAGCTCTACAACTTTCTCATCCAGTTCTGCTACCTTAAAATTCTTCTCTGAAAAATAGCTAGCCATCGTCCCAATGCCATGACCGATAAGAAATACCTCGTTGAATGATGGATCATTAAACTCCATAAGATGTATGATGGCTCTAGGATATTCGAACATAACGCGCTCTGAATCATTTAAATCCATTGCACCCTGGGTTGCATCATTTGAGAATTGAAGTACTCGGAAATTTCCTTTCTCACCATACCATTCGTTAGTATCATAGACTGTGATCTCATGATTATCGCTCAGTTCTTTAAAAAGTAAATGCAAGTTATCGCTCTCCTTTACGATAGGGTGGATTGACACTAAATGATACCTAATATAGTAGATATGTATATTACGATTGTTGTTACTCTCTATATAATAGCCTAATTTTATATGCTCGTTATAGAGAAACAGACAATTTCGTTATCTTGCTCTTATATTCCCAAACGCGTACATTCGGTCATTAATATGGTTATAATGTTGAAAGTGGAGGTGAGATCAATCGTGAAAAAAGAAGATCGGTTCTACAGTCATGCGGAAACGGTATCGGAGGAACACTGGCTAGCCATCATCTCGAATGATATTTCTTACGACGGTCAATTTTTTTACGCTGTGAAGACTACAGGCATTTTCTGTCGCCCATCTTGTAAATCCAGACCTCCTAGAATAGAGAATGTCACAATATTTCAAACTGCCGATCACGCATTAACTGAAAATTTCCGTCCATGTAAACGATGTAAACCCACTGGGCAACGATTGCCCGACCATGAATGGGTGGCGGTAGTTACAGAATATATCGATCGAAATTATATGGATAATCTAACATTAGAGAGTCTTGCAGAAATATGTCATGGAAGTCCATACCATTTGCATCGTACGTTCAAACGAATTCAAGAGATTACACCCGTTGAATATATTCATATGATCAGAATAAAGAAAGCCAAGGAATATTTAGTAGAGACAGACAAATCGATATCGGATGTAGGTCATCTTATTGGGATGCACAATACGTCTTATTTCATAACATTTTTCAAAAGAATGACAGGCTCTACGCCATTAAATTATCGGCACAACCCAAAAGACCATCGTAGTGAATGATGGTCTTTTGGGTTGTGTAGTTGATAAAACATATGTATATGACGCTAGTTGTTACTCTTAACATATTTCAGAACAGATTTTCCTAGGGCTACAAGAATTATGATTATGGAAATGACATCCAGGGAGAATCCCACAAACGCCCCAATATATAATACATAAACACTACCCATATAAAACAATAAAAATATCGATAAATGATTCCTGAAACAGGAGCAAGAAGAAGAAGAAGAAGAGCACCTGAGAAATATAGATTCTTATATTTTTTATAATTTAGAAAAGCGATAATATTTGGGAAAACTAAACACAATGTTATATCGGTTCAATTTCGTTATCTTGCTCTTACATTCTCAAATACGTACATATGGTCATGAATGTGGTTATAATGTTGACAATGGAGGTGCAGCAAAATGATAACCAAATCTAAGCAAACAATGTATTGGACACGATTGACTCATGATGACTGGAGTATATATATAGCAGCAACAGCAACTGGATTATGTTATGTAGGCTCGCAAGACAAACCTTTTGAAGAGTTGGATGATTGGGCAAAAAAGAAGTTCTCAGGTTGTGATATGATCGAGGATGACGAGAAGCTTCAAACCTATGCGAAAGAACTCATCGAATATTTCGAAGGACAACGTCAAAGCTTCACCGTACCTTTTGATTTCCATGGAACGCCATTTCAATTAGCTGTGTGGAACGCTCTATGTGAAATTCCATTTGGACAGACCCAATCCTATTCAGATATCGCGAATGCTATCAATAAGCCAGCTGCTATACGTGCTGTCGGTACTGCCATTGGTGCGAATCCCGTTTTAGTCACCGTACCTTGTCATCGAGTCATTGGTAAGAATGGATCACTCACTGGGTATCGTGGAGGTTTGGATATGAAAACCAAGCTTTTACAACTAGAACGGACTTATGCGGTACTTACAGGGAGTACACCAAACCATGTCTAATTCTCTTTCAGATAAGATGGGTGGACTAGATTGGGATTCATTACAACTGACATTAGATGAGCAAGGATATGCTCATATTCCTAAAATTTTGAATTCTGATCAATGTATTGAAATCATGAACACCTACGAAGTTGAGAAGTATTTCCGCAGTACTATTAATATGTCTAGATATCGATTTGGACTTGGTGAATATAAGTACTACGAAGCACCCTTGCCTGACCTAATTGAACAATTACGTGCTGGTTTTTATCCAGAACTCGCTAAGGCAGCCAATCGTTGGCGAGAACAGCTTGGACGTGATCACAGCTATCCAACGGTCTTGTCGGAATTTCTAGATCAATGTCATGATCAAGGTCAGTATCGCTCTACACCTCTAATACTTAAGTATGAAGTAGGCGGGTATAACTGCCTGCATCAAGATTTGTATGGTGACGTGTATTTTCCTTTTCAAGTCGTATTTGCTTTA
Organism: Paenibacillus glacialis; assembly: GCF_001637205.1. GTDB lineage: Bacteria > Bacillota > Bacilli > Paenibacillales > Paenibacillaceae > Paenibacillus_AQ > Paenibacillus_AQ glacialis. The sequence continues at coordinate 7,421 of NZ_LVJH01000027.1, read as the reverse complement.
AATGAAAAAGAGGTCAATTACACTGGTGGAGAATTTCTATTAGTGGAACAGCGCCCACGTGCACAAAGTAGAGGGCATGTGATAACGTTAGAACAGGGTGCTGGACTAATATTTCCGACGAATAATCGTCCTGTTGCTGGATCACGCGGATACTATAAAACGATTCTTCGGCATGGAGTCAGCACTATTACATCAGGAACAAGATACAGCTTAGGTATTATTTTTCATGATGCCAAATAGGGATGTGAGTTAACATATGACAACGGAGTATCTCTATAAAAACCCCAAGACCCTTCTTAATAAAGGCACAGGCTTTCTTTCAGGGTATAGTCATTCCTTAAATCCTTATACAGGGTGTATATTTGGTTGCTCCTACTGTTATGTGCGTCAAATGCCTGTATCCACATTTCGCGGAGATGAATGGGGGAAATGGGTAGATATCAAGCAAGGTGCTGCAGACATTTTTCGTAAAGAGCTTAAGAGAGCTAATGCTAAGGGTGACGTTTCTATTTTCATGTCATCGAGTACGGATCCCTATCAACCTGTTGAGCAAACAGAGAGGGTGACGCGATCCCTTCTTGAAGTTATAGTGGAAGATCCCCCTGAATTTCTATTTGTTCAAACGCGGAGTCCTCTTGTTCGGAGAGATATCGATTTATTACTACTTCTTCGAGAACGAGTGAGAGTAAGTATGACCATTGAAACGGACCGAGAAGATATACGTAAACATTTCTCACCTCATGCACCCCCAATCCAAGGTAGACTAGAAACACTTCGATTGTTAAAAGAAGCGGGTGTCCCAACACAAGCAACGATTGCTCCAATGCTACCGAGTAGCGAAGGGTTTGCGGATTTATTAAGACCACTGGTCAACCGAATATGCATCGATGATTATTTCATGGGAGACGGTAGCGGTGGCAAACGAACTCGAAATTTAAAAATAGATGCGATGTATAAGGAATTAGGTTTGGAAGAGTGGTACCAACCTTCAGCGTATAAGATGTTATATGATCGATTTATACAGGTTTTCCCTGCAGAACAGATTTTCATTAGTCAAAGAGGATTTGAACCCTAATCTCTAAAAGAAACGAAGGTATGTGTATATGAGCAAGACAAACGCCATGAGAATTCTTGATAAGAATAAAGTAACGTATGTAATCCACGAATATGACAACGAAGATGGGCAGATTCATGGTGCCGCAGTGGCAGAGAAAATCAATAAACCAGCAGAAATAGTATTTAAAACGCTAGTAACGCATAGTAAGCAGGATTTGTTTGTATTTGTCATACCAGTAGCTGAAGAATTGGATTTGAAAAAGGCGGCAAAAGCAGCTGGGGAGAAGAAAATCGAAATGTTACCTATGAAAGAATTACAACAGTGGACCGGATATATCCGCGGCGGTTGCTCTCCGGTAGGCATGAAAAAGCTGTTTCCGACTTATATTGATCTGAGTGCAGCAGATTTAGAAAAGATGTTAGTGAGTGCTGGAAAAGTAGGACTACAGATGGAACTGAATCCTCAACATCTGAAGGGAATTGTATCTGCCACATTTATTGATCTGACTAGTGATGACCCCGCATAGTGTAAGTGAGGATTTCAACAGAGTAATGGAGGAAAGTTCGTTGCAAAGCATCCCAACTAAATATTTTGAATATGGCATAGAAGAATTAGAATATTTGAAAAGTGTTGACCCTACCCTAGGAGCAGCGATGACAAGATTGGGTAAGGTCGAACGTGTTATTATTCCTGATTTGTTCACCGCACTCATTCATGCTATTGTAGGTCAGCTTATTTCTGTGAAGGCAGTTCACACGATTTGGACAAGGATGCAGGAACAACTCGGTGAGATTTCCCCACAGAATATTGCAAGCCGGAGCGCTGATGGTATTCAAGCTTGTGGAATGACGATGAAAAAAGCCCTGTGTATTCAACGTATCGCCCATACGATTGCGGAAGGTGCCTTTAACCTGGATGAACTGCATCGTCTATCAGATGTCGAGGTTATTAAGAAATTGATGACCTTACATGGTGTAGGTAAATGGACGGCTGAAATGATGCTTATTAACTCGATGGAACGTCGTGATATTGTCAGTTGGGGGGATATTGCTATTCGTCGTGGAATGATGAAGTTGTATGGTCTTAGTGAAATTTCAAAAGAACAGTTCGAAGAATATCGTCTTAGATATTCACCTCTAGGTTCAATTGCTTCCATATACCTTTGGAATCTTTCATTTGAATAGAGTAGGGGAGACATATAGGAGTAATTGCAATGATGAAGTTATAAGGTTAATTGAAATTTAGTGCTAAGGGGTACATGAAGTGGAAACAACGATTAGAGAACAATTATTAGAGCTAGTTGATGAGAAATATCAAAAATTCAGTTCTGCACTTATTCCCAATACTAATAATATTCTAGGGGTACGGCTACCAGAGCTTCGTAAAGTTGCTAAGAGTATCGCAAAGGGCGATTGGCGTTCCTATCTGGAACATGCTGAGACTGAGTATTTCGAGGAAATCATGGTACAAGGTATGGTCATTGGTTATGTCAAAGCAGATATCAAAGAAATACTGCTGTATGTCGCCGCGTTTGTTCCCAAGATTGATAACTGGTCTGTATGCGATAGTGTTAGTATAGGCCTTAAATTTACTAAAAAGAACATGAAGCAGGTATGGGACTTCTTACAACCTTATTTGGCTTCTGACAAAGAATATGAAATTCGGTTTGGTGTAGTGATGTTACTTAATTACTATATCGATGAAGAGTACATTAGCCTTGTTCTACAAACGTTAGATAACATCAACCACGAGGGATATTATGTGAAAATGGCTGTCGCTTGGGCAATATCTATTTGTTATATAAAGCTCCCCCAACCTACGATGATCTACTTAACAAGTAATTCCCTCGACGATTTTACATACAATAAATCTCTTCAAAAGATTACAGAATCTTTCCGAGTGGATCAAGATACTAAACAGATCATTCGTAGCATGAAACGAAAATAATACTGAATTTGTCATATTTGATATTTCAAATGGTCAACACAGTGGTATGAACGATCTTATATGATTGATCCAAATCGCTCACTTCTTTGAGAAAGGAAGTGAGCGTTTTTTTTATACAGCAAATGCGGTGTGTTATTTCATATTATCCAAATAATTTTCAGCATTTATTGACATTTTATTTAGCAATTTCATGGCGAATGCATGCTCTTCGGAAGACAAATCTTTCGTTGTTATACTGGACCATCCAGATAGAATTGACGTTAGGGTTGATTTGAAGGCATGTGCTTTATCGGTTAGATACAGTTTCTTTATTCGTTTATCTACACTAAATGTTTTTCTCTCTACATATCCTTCTTTCTCTAATTTCGCAATTGCTCTAGCGGCGGTGCCCTTGTCCATTTTTAATTGTTGTGCAATTTCATCCTGAGATAAACCTTCATTATCATATAACACTGCGAGGAATTGATATTGACCTGCGCCTAGATTATATTCTTTCAACTGCTCATTCATATAAACATTGCCGTATCGATGGAGTAATGATATCCAACGACCGACAGACTGTTGTTTCATGTTGTCCATTGGTATTCCCCTTTCAGAGGTTACACTCTTAATTCATCTATTCTCATTGTAAGCGATAGTGCAGCATTTAAACAAATGAAATGATGGGCTTGATACATGAGGGATTATATTGTAATATTAGTTGCATACACAACAGAATGTTTTATTTGTATAATTTTAAACATGATTATAAGCTTTTTTATTAGTTGTTTACGCAATTGAATTCAAATTATGAGATGTCCGGACACATTCTCTAATAAGTCGAATTATTTTCTTTTCCAAATATATAAGATAGCGAGATGATGATCATAGAAGCAGTTATTAGTAAAGCAAACCCACTTCATATGAGTAGTAAGGCGAAAATTTTAATGCTAGCCATTTTAATTCTCGGCTCTTTCTCAGCTTTGTTGAATCAAACCCTATTGAATGTTGCTATCCCAGAATTGAGTAAGGTATTTAATTTAGAAGTGAGTACCGTCCAGTGGTTAAGTACAGGATTTATCATGGTAAATGGAATAGTCATACCGATTATGGCCTATCTCATAGGGAAATTCTCTACAAGACAATTATTTATAAGTGCCATAGGGCTATTTACAATCGGTACCATCGTATGTGCGTCTGCACCAAGTTTTTCCTTTCTGTTAATAGGTCGCTTACTTCAAGCCGCTGCTGCTGGAGTCATGATGCCACTAGTACAAACCGTCATTTTCAGTTTATTTCCTCCAGAGAAAAGAGGGAAGGCCATGGGTATGGTTGGTATTGCCATGACATGTGCGCCTGCCATTGGTCCGACCTTATCTGGATGGGTCTTACAGAACTACTCTTGGAGAGTGTTATTTTACATTGTTATTCCAATTGGGGTTTCAAACATCATTTTAGCTTACTTCTTCTTACGAAATGTGACTGAGAGAAGCAATCCGAAATTTGATACGTTAGGGGTTATAACATCGACGATCGGATTAGGATCATTATTATATGGATTCTCGACAGCTGGAAGTTTAGGTTGGGGTGCTACACAAGTCATCATAACGATCATTATTGGTGTAATATTTATAAGCTTATTTATATGGCGAGAGTTAGTCGCTGAACAACCGATGCTTAACTTATCTGTCTTTAAGAATAAGCAGTTTTCCATCACGATAGCCATTGGTGCTTTTGTCGCACTTGCTATGTATAGTGTGGAACTCTTAACGCCTGTCTATATTCAGAACATATTGGGTCAGTCTACATTTCAAACAGGTTTAATGTTATTACCTGGTGCAGTTTTGATGGGAATCATGTCACCTATTACTGGCATCATATTAGATCGTTATGGCATACGTCCATTAGCTTTTACAGGAATGTCTATTCTTGTTGTAGCATCTTGGTTATATACTTCATTAAGTCTAGATTCTAGCTTACTGTATATATCTGTGTTGTACTCTTCATTTATGTTGGGTATCTCATTTATAATGATGACCGTCATGACACATGGATTAAATCAACTGTCACATTCGCTGAGCAGACATGGTGCAGCTGCAGCCAATACCGCACGTATGGTTTCTGGTTCAATTGGTACAGCGTTATTAACTACCATTATGTCTACACAAACAAAGAACTATTTACCTGAATTATCAAATTCATTCTCAGAATCAGAGGGTATGAAATTAGCAAGTATTATGGGCATGCAAGATGCTTTTCTTGTGACTTCATTGCTGGCTGTTATCATATTTATTATGACATTTTTTCTTAAAAAGAAGTAAGAGTACATGTTAATGTATTAATATTCCAAAGGAGAGTTTTGAATTGAATATCGTAATGATTGTCATACAATGTTTTTTCGTATTTATGTTTCTTGTAGCAGGTACAACGAAGTTGCTAGGTAGTAAACAGCAAGAAGAGATTTTTAAAGAGATTAATTTACCACAATGTCTTCGGGTTGTAACAGGATTGGTTGAAGTACTTGGAGCTATTGCCTTAGTCATTGGCTTTTGGGATGAAATGTTTGTAGCTTTAGGTGGGCTGATTATCGGATCGACAATGCTCGGGGCTACAGGGATTCACATGATCATTAAGGATGCATTCAAAAAAGTGCTACCTCCATTCATTTTCGCCTTACTGGCGCTTTCATTAACATTAGAATGGATTCTACAAGTATTATAAAATGGAATGGACTGACCCAAATAAAAACCTAATTTTTCTACTATACGTAGAAAAATTAGGTTTTTATTAAATATAGAAGAAAGTATAAATTTCACTTGATACTCTTTCTTATAATTCCGAAGCGAAGGATACCTGTCATTAAGGTACCGGATAGTCGTTTCTCCTTGTGGAAATACATTAAGTAGTTGGCCTCTATTTTTTAATTGTTTAAAAATGTCATAAGCAGATTGTCTAATCTCGTTTAATAGATGATAATAATTAAGATGCTAAGTCATATTTTGTTTTTTAATACCTTAGGAGGTAGAGAAAGATTGGTTAATAAAGAACACTATATGGAGATTTGTTTAGATGCTAAGAATAATTATGAACAATATAAAAAGGAAGCAGAGGATTTCGTTGTTAGAACGGAGTATGTTTCGGATAAACGTTATGATTTGACTCCTTATTGGTTCGAACGAAACCATGAAAAAAGAGGACGAATATTAAAAAAGGAAACCGATACATTTTATGGATTTGATAAAGATGGCAAATTACGTGTTACTTACTGCGATGAACTCATCAATGGAATTGGCTACACAACGTATTCAGATAATCAAATTTTGACACGACTATATCGGAATGGCAGGATTGATTCAATCAAAGAAATAACATATGAGGATGGTCGCCCCATACGAAGTGTCGAATTCGTTACACGTCACAACCTAGATATAAATGATGCTTGGCTTACGGACGAAGAATATATTTATGAGCAAGAACGTTTAGTTAAAGTGATTTGTCCAAAATACAGTGAGCCATCCCAATCTTTAGGTTTGAACAGACTTTATACATACTTGGAGTACAATGACAATGGTGAGCTTTACAAAGTTCTAGATGGAAATCATCGTATTCTCTATATTAATATTTCAAAAAAAGAAGCAGATACATTACGTGTTGAAGTAAAGTCGGAACTGATTGATGAAATGGAAATCATCGTGAGAGATATAAGAAACAAAGTACAGGGGAAAAATGTGTGTTTTATTGCGATTTACTTACATGATGATCTTGATGGTATCTATGATCCAGTATTTCATCCCGGTATTGAACAAGTTAGACTTGAACAAATTGAGCAGAAAAAGGATATATATACGATATGGGCTTCTGGCGAGCATCCGGTAAACTACCAGGTAGGGCTCAGAAATAAGGAAATACTGGAAAAGCTTCAGAAACTAACGATGTATTGGGAAATGAGAGGTAGCTGGTGGATTCAAGGAAAAAAACTGTGGCAAGAAGTTGCATATACAGTAAACCAGCAAGATTATTCAGAGAATTTATTGGTGACCAATGACTTTATATTCTTTGTGGATTGGGAAAGTTTTGATGTGAAAAAGGGTGGGCTTGCTAAAAGCGTTCCTGAAGTAAAATTAGAGAAATTACGTGCTGTAGGACTGTTAAAGAAAGCTTGAAAATCTAATGAAGTAGACGTAATCCCCCACGACGACAAGATCATTCATGCTATTATAAAGTAAAAATTTGTAAAATAATTATCAAAGAGATATTCATTATTGGATGTCTCTTTTTGTAGGAGAGGATTCAAGTGATTGATTTTATAGAATTGAATGGTCTCCCTCTACCTAGCGTTCAAAAAACTTTTATTTTATATGATGGATTGTAATATGAAGTGCGACAGTTTGAAATGAAAATATCCCATGGAAGATTCGTGTAAAATGGAGTCACCAAA
>NZ_LVJH01000026.1 GCF_001637205.1 Paenibacillus glacialis | reverse complement strand
CAGCCTCTATGACGTCATCGCGAATGAAGGATTTAAAACAAATGATATCTGAATATGAGTCATTAATATGGGTTGGGGGAGATTTGTGTCACTTATGAGGGGCGTATTGTGTCAATAGTGTCGGAGGACAAGAACATATATGCTTGAGAAATCGCAGTGTAGGCGGCTTCCCAGTCCTTTGCCAGCCGACGGTAGCGATTGAGCAATGCGAAGGTGCCCTCCACGACCCAGCGTCGGAAAATTCTGCCTTGCGCTCTCAATGGTGCCGGGCGCACCATCGCGATCCTGAATGTTGGTCTCATGTACAATCCCCACCAGCAGGTTGCCCACCGTATCCGTCACAATATGGCGCTTGCGTCCCTTGACCTTCTTGTCCGCGTCAAAGCCGCGTGGTCCGCCGCTGTCGCTTGTCTTCACCGACTGGCTGTCAATGATGCCGGCGGTCGGCTCCGCAGCCCGGCCTTCAAGCAGGCTTGCAGCCATGACCAATGCCTCATTGATGAGGTCGAGCAGACCGCTGTCACACAGCCGATAGAAATGCCTGTAGTAAAGAAGGGAAACCTAACTAGGGATATATGGAGAATTATATAAAAAGTTTAGAGTTATCAGCTATTCTATAGGATAGATAGTAAAGGTGTTTCGTTTTAAAAGTAGAGATTCAAGAGTCTGTAAAATATGCCCGATCCGTTCCGGATAGAACAGTTGTAGCAATATTTGTCCCCAATTCTGTACAGGACTTGTCCACTTGCGAGTAACGTCTACGGTGACCAGGTAGAGCATCTTCAAGAGAGCTTCATAGGTGGCTGCCTTGTAGATTGGTTTCAGATAGGACGTCACATTTCATAAGGTCCTTGTAAGAGACATAACGGGTGGAGTTACGGATCTGATGAATGATGCATTTTTGGATCTCTGTTTTCGGATAACAAGCGGAATCGCCTGCGAGAATTAACACATTCCCTTCACTTTTACATGATAGTATAATGCCCTAAATTGATCGCAATGGAGTTAAGACTTTTAAAAGCATGCCTCAATTCTTCAGTACACCTTGTGAGGGGAAATTGCGACAAGGTTAAAGCGATTTTGCATGGAATTATTTTTATAAGGAGGCAAAGAAATGAATATCATAGTAGTAGAATATGATATTCATTTCTTTGCTATGTCTTTTTTTTTACTTAGCTTACTTAGCTTATTTAGTTTATTCACAACCATTTGACAATGAAGATTAGTTAGTTTAGATTATACTTAAAATATTTTAATTAAATTTTTTGAAGTTAATTGTCAAGAAAAGGGACAAGATATGCTAAATAATCTAATTGAAGATTTTTATATGAAGCTTACCATGAGTTTTTACAAAAATGCATCTCAAAACGAAGCTTTAGACATAGGAGATATAAGTACTGTAGAAATGTCATGTCTCGAAGTTGTATATTTTTTGAAAAATCCAACCTATAGCGAGCTTGCAGAGTTTCTTAATATATCACAGCCAAACGCAACCTATAGAATTAACAAGTTGATTAAGAAAGGATATCTTGCAAAAGTAAACGACAAAAAGGACCGACGTATATTTTATCTTCAAGTAACAGATAAATTTATGGACTACTATTGCCTTAATGATAATTATTTGAATAACGTAATAGCAGAATTAGAAAAAAGATGTACTGCAAATGATATACAACAATTTGAAAAGATGCTGAATATTATAACAAAAGACATCATGGAGTGATGAAAATGGAATTGAAATTCAAAAAATATAATAAAAAATATTTAGAGAGTTGCGCAAATTTAATACGTAGTACATGGCCATTTGAGAAAGAATTTAATCAACCCAAAAATCCAGAAATCATATATCAATCTTATGTATTATCTTGCGAAATGTATTCGGAGCACCTTGACTTGATTGTTGATGAACATGATAACGTAAAAGGAATACTATTTGGTAGTATAGAAAATGCAGGTTTCTTCAGCCAAATGCAATATAGATTCAAAGGATTTAAAAACAATTTTAGAATTCTGTATTATTTACTATGCGGAGGCTTTGGAAATCGTAGAACAGCCTGGAACATTAGAAATGAACACAATGAAATAGATACTTTAGGAGAAACGACTGATAAACAATTTGACAGCGAAATCAACTTATTTATTGTTAGTCCAGAACTTCGCGGCATGGGGTATGGAAAAAAATTGATGGACCGCTATATAGAATTTTGTAATTACAATGAACTTCGTAGTGCGTTTTTGTGGACAGATCTTGGATGTTCTTATAATTTTTATGAAAGATACGGCTTCAAACTATATAAACGATTTTTCCATGAAAGTTTAAGCGAAAATGATAAAAAACAACCAAATGGGATGATATATTATTTAGAAATTCAATAAAAAGTAACAAGTAATAATTTTGGACGTTCGAGATACAAAGTAGTAGCCCCATAAAGAATGGAGATCATTTTATAATGCAAATAACAATACAAAAACCTAAAGGAGTATGGAAAAAAAGAATTCTTATATCTCTCCTAATCGTTTTCGGATTGGCTCTTGCGGGAGTCAGTTATTGGAATCTTTCACCAAATCCAAAGGCGTTTCTGATTAAAAAAGCATTTGAAGGGGGAGTGTTTGTTCCATCTGATAACTATGACAATGCTCTAAAAGAAACAAAAATCATTAAGGATATCAATTATAATTCTAAATTTCCAGATAGCAGATTAGACATCATTTATCCAAAAAATCATATAGAAAAAACACCTGTTATTTTTTGGGTACATGGTGGCGGATTTGTAGGTGGAGATAAATCAGACATCACAGGGTATGCAGTAGAATTAGCTGCTCGTGGATATACAGTGGTGAATATAAACTATGCACTTGCTCCTAAAAGAGAATATCCTACGCCAGTACTCCAACTAGGTGAAGCTTATGAATATATCAAAGAAAATGCTAAGAAATATGAGTTGGAACTGGATCGTGTCTATTTTGCAGGAGATTCTGCTGGAGCACAAATATCTGGTCAATTCGTTAATATTCAAACATCTCCTGAGTATGCCAAATTAACCAAGATTGACGCTATTGTTGATCCTTCTACAATAAAAGGCGTGCTGCTATTTTGTGGCCCATATAATATGCCTGAGTTAGCTAAGATGGAAACAACTAAACAAGTGCAAGACTTTTTGCGTGCCGCGGGTTGGGCTTACTTTGGGGATAAAGACTTTGAAATATCACCTGAGATAGAGATAGCTTCTATTTTCAACTATGTTACAAAAGATTATCCGCCAACTTTTATCACAGATGGAAATACTGCGTCATTCGAAGATCAAGGAAAGGCATTGGCTTCTGCTTTGCAAAATAAAGGGGTGCCTGTAGATGGACTTTTCTTTGATAAAAATGTATCTGGCGAGTTAGCACATGAGTTTCAATTTATAATGAATACCCCGGCTGCTCAAGAAGCATTTAACAAAGTTCTCGAATTTTTAAGTGAAAATAAGTAATATGTCTAATGCTTGTATAAAAATTAGATTGTCTTACCGTTCTGTGGAAAGATTGTCATAGAGGATTCAATGTATAGGAATATCAAACTAGGAAGAGATATTGAGAGTGTATATTGGAGAACAAAATCAAATTCGGCTTAAGACTGGGGTCTGTCAAATCTTTTGTGTAAACTCTTTTAATAGTCTCCTCCTGTAAGAGGGCAAGAACAATTCCTAATGGAATCCGCGCTGGGCGCGGCTTTTTTATTTTATGGGTACAAGTTCTTGTCCTTTGCTCGGGACAAGAACTTGTACCCATTGCCGCGAGAGCATTAATGGGAAAGCGAGTGAGCCTAATAACAGGTTATCGGTATGCCATCGTTCGGCCGTTGTCTTTTCGCATACCATCCACTATGTGTGTCAGTTTCCGAAGTAGTGATTTGCTGACGGTACTGCACAAGGCTGTATAACCCCTAAAAAGAACATATACACTTGAGAGGGGATTGAGCTGGCCAAGAAAGAAGGAAAGTTTAAAGGCCGATTAAAGAAATATCATAAAAATCACGCAGGTATGAATTATGCAGTAAAGCTATCGGAAGGGAACAAATATTCATTTCTTATTCCATTAAAGGGCCAGATAATGGAATATGGAATCTTGACATGTCACCATTTGGTGTCCTATAATCAATTAGACACCAAATGGTGTCCTATCAGGTAATCATGAAGTATACTCCGTGACATTACAGGAAATATTATGAAAAGGTGGGGGTGGTTTTGAACGACAATAGTCAAGTGAGGGATGTTTATGACGCTGTTGCGGATCCAACAAGACGAAAACTTCTTCAAATATTGGCTGATGTTGATGAATTACCTCTACATGAAATAACGATTCATTTTGAAATGGGTCGTACAGCAGTTTCTAAGCATTTGACTATACTTAAAGATGCTGGTCTCGTAATTGCTCGAAAGGTTGGTAGAGAAACGAGGTATCGGTTGAATGCCACTCCTTTGAAAGAAATTCAAGATTGGGTATCTTTTTATGAAGGATTCTGGAAAGAAAGAATTGATAAATTAAAACTATTATTGGAGGAAGAACAATGAAACCAGATGTATCCTTAGATTATCAATTTACAAGCTCCATTGAGAAGGTATGGAACGCTTTAACGGATTCAGATACACTTGCGAAATGGATTTGGAGCAATGACTTTAAACCGGTCGTAGGGCATAAATTTCAATTTCGTGCAGAGCCAAATGAATGGTGGGATGGTATTGTAGATTGCGAGGTTCTCGTAGTAGACGAGCCACATACATTATCTTATACTTGGCATAGTGCCGGAGAAGGCACTACGGTTACTTGGACTTTGAGCAAGGAGTCAGATGGCAAGGTTCATCTACATCTTGGTCAATCTGGATTTAGTGAAGAGACCAAAGCCCGCCAAGGTGCTATAGAGGGTGCTAAATATGCTTGGGCGAATATGGGCAGTCAGCTTGAAAAAGTATTAGCAGAACTGTAAATTCAAGAATAGGGCGCTTTTCTGGAACATGGAAAGTGCCCTTTTTAATGGAATAAATCATGGCAATACTAAATGAAGAGAATGGAGATGAGATGATACCACTATGAAAATAAACCGATTAATTGCGAACAATATTAATAAGTTAGATGCAGTACTACCAGTAGAGCAATCCTTAGGGATTGCTGGTTTGTCCGGATCTGGTAAAACAACCTTTTGTCAAACCATCGGCGAAGAATCCAAGAAGCGTCTCGTTTCTTTATTGCCAAAGGCTGAATATCAGTATTTATTCCCTAACCTTATGGAAACTAATTTCAGTGCAATCCAGATGGAAGAAATGCCACTTGTACTTTTTCTAGGGAGATCATCCATTTCATCCAATCCTCGATCAACCATTGGCACACATACGGGCGTGTTCACAGAGATTCGTGTTGCGATTGCTGAACATTATAATCTATCTCCAGAGGTTTTTTCCTTTAATAATGAATTAGGCTGGTGTCCAGATTGTAAAGGTCGCGGAACTACTAAAAATGTCGAATGTAAAAAGTGTAAGGGGAAGCGCTATAATCACGAAACCGAACAATACAAAATGGAATTATTGGATCAAGAGAAGAACATTTCTGATATCAACGACTTGAGCATTGAAACGATTTTTTCTTTAGCAGAAATTCTGAAAATTAGTGAAGGTAAACAAAACATTCTAAAAAACATAATCCATATGAATATTGGTTATTTAACATTAAATCGCATTATGGGCACCTTGTCAGGTGGAGAGTTAACACGACTTTACTTAGCAGAATTCATGGCAACCAGTGAAAACACCGTAATCATCATAGATGAAATCTCTGTGGGTCTGGATCACCAAACCCTTTTGAAAATATTAGAACAGATTAAACAACTAGGATTTAAGAATCAAATTTGGCTCATTGATCATTCTGATACGGTATTAGATATAACGGACGAGCAATTGTTCTTTGGACCAGGTAGTGGTAAATACGGCGGGAAAATTGTTGAAGAATCGCCTCGTCCTGAGCCGATCATTGGAGAAATAAATAAGGTAGCGCCTACGGAATACTATCACTTTCATGATCTTTACTGTCGTAATATTCAAATGGCCGAAATTCAGATTCCCCGTAATAGACTTGTAACGTTTACAGGTGAATCTGGATGTGGTAAATCTACACTGGTCAATGAGTGTATGTCCAAAGATTTTGTGAAGCGATACCCCAAAGATAAGCTGGTGATTGTTGGGCAAGATCGAAACCAATCGATTACTAGTCGGTCTACCGTAGCGACTTTTCTTGATATCAAAAGAAAGCTCACAAAATATAGTGAAGAGATTGATGATATTTTTCAACGCTCGATTGAAGATATTATTGATGAACTGCCGAATGAAGACATCGCTCATAAACGCTTAAGTTTATTGATCAAGCTTGGACTTGGTTATTTGACGTTGGAAAGAAAAACACAGTCTTTATCAACAGGTGAATTTCAATGTGTCCATTTAGTTTCTGAGCTATTTGCGGGTTCGAGAAATCCAAATACGCTTTTCATTTTTGACGAGCCTTCCAAAGGATTATCGCAAAATATTCTAAATCAATTCATTGATAGCATCAGGGTTATTCTTCAGGAAGAATCCGTCTCCATTATGATGATTGAACATAACTCGTATATGCTAGAAAACTCTGATTATATCGTTGATTTTGGCAAAAGGCAGCTAGAACCTGTGGAACATCTCGATGTTGTCAGTCATGAAGAGTATTATCGTCAACAAAACAGTGAAGATCATGTCGCCCCATTGCAGATTTCTTCAACACTACGTCAACAAAATGGCATTAACTATTTAAAAGAAGATCAGATTGCCTATTTTAAAAAGGCAGAAAACGTCTATAAGGGTGGCATCTTAAAAAGCTTATCCTCCATGGCACGTTTGATTTATGGTGAATACGAATCGGATACCATTGCGCCCGTCATCGCCATTGATCTGGAACGGCACTTGTATAGTCAATACACTTTTCTTTATGAAATTGGTGGCTTGATCAACCATATTGTGTCGGCACATGTAACCAATAAAGATACGAGTAGCTTCGATTTCTATTATCAAGACAATCATTGTCCATGCTGCAAGGGTCGTCGGGTCATTGAAAAATTTGATTTTGATGTTGTTATTCAGGACAAAAATGTGCCATTTTGGGATGGCTTATTGCTTCCAGATACAATGGATATTCTAAAATTCTATCAATTCCCTAAAATAAAATTCATCTTTGAAGAGATTAAGAATGCGCTCGGTCAGGATCTAAGCAAAAGTTATAACGAGATGACGGAAGCAGAAAAGCATACCTTTCTATATGGGTATTGGGAGAAGTCATTTTATGATAAAGCAAGCAAGGCATCGAGGACCTGGGAAGGCTTTAATTACATCATTGGGAACTACATGGTGATATCGAAATCGATCATTAAAGAGCATATCAAACAGTCCAAAATATTGATTACCTGTCCAATCTGTCAAGGAACCGTACTTAATCATCGTAAAAAGCTAAAGTTTGGTGACACAGATATTCGTGAGATCATTGGACAACCGCTTGATCAAGTGATTAGTACCGTTGGCAAATTACAGGTGCTTGAGAAAATGAAAGCCATTGTCGGCGGTGATATGGTTCTGACGGAGGATGTCTCTCTATTACCTAGGGAAACACAAGTTGCTCTAAAAATGCTTGAACTTGAAGTAGGGAGCTTTGCGCACTATGAAATGGTATTACAAAATGCACTGCCATTCTGGGGCAATATTAGCGGCAGTATTGAATCTATTAGCTTGAATAATCGGATTACGATTTGTGATTTTGATAATATCACCGAAACCAGAGAAAACATCATAGATAAGTATTTCACGAATGGCAAATATAAAAAACTGACCTATGTCTATGAAGCGTTTGGTTACAAAAAGCTGGTCACCTTAATTAATAAGATTAAAGCTAGTCATCCATGTCCATTCTGTAAAGGAAAGAAAGTCATTTCAGAAGATGGACTCCATGATGGAGTTTATAAATTAACGATTCCATGTGTGAGTTGCTACGCAAGTGGCATTAATGATGAAGGACGTAAGGAAATTGTCGAAGGCATCGATGTGCAGACCTGGCTAACTGGCAAAGTAAGTGATGTTCTGACTGAAAGCTCAAATATTGAGGCTGTAGCAGATATTCCAATTTTCAATCGTATTCGTGAGTTGAATAAACGAGAAATGATGGCAATTTACCAATTCCTCGAGCAAAATATTTAAATTACCATTATTAAAACAAGCGATATTTTAATAGAGAGCTAGGTGAATAAAACTCATTTGCAATAATGAATGGCAGATGAGTTTTTTTTGCTATTCTGAAACGGAGAAAATCTACTTGTTTTCTAAGCATGCCAATCAAAGCAAAAGTCTTTATGAATACTTTCAATCTATTGTATAAAAGAATTAATAGAAGGAAAGGAAATCCCAAATATATTATTCAACAATCGGGGACCCCCTTGGGAAACGGTTGACACTAGCACAAAACGATAACATAGGTACTTATTGTTTTAAATGGTATTTTATAGTATGGTAATTGTGAAAATAAAGTAATATTAAGGGGGATTAATAATGACTATCAACTACAACGAGACATTATACCAGAACAACACATTAAATCAGTTAAGAGATTTCTTACCTTGGGTAGAGGAACTGAGGGGGATTGACAAAGAGCTTTGGCTGAAACCGATCGCAACGGGCAAATGGGCGATTAGAGAGATTCTAACGCACATTATGAGTTGGGATAAAAATAGTTTAGAAGTAATGGTTCCAAATATGGTAGAAGGAGCAAGCCTGTTCTTCGTAGATATTCAAAAACATAACGAAGATGCAGCAATATTTGCCCAGTCCTATGCGACCTTTAACTCACTTCTGGATGACTTAGTCAAGGCTCGACTACAGTTGCTTGAACTTTTAGAAGAAAAATATAATGATATTACAAAGTTTAATATCGATAACGATGACTTTACCTTCCACAAATTTGTACATATTTTTATTCATCATGACGAACATCATAAGGCACAAATCGTAGCCTTCTTGGATGCCCATAACAAAAAATGATCATGATTTATGTGAAGTTTACGCATATGTTTCCAACCCAGTGGGGAATTGTCTCTGGGTTGGATAGGGGGAAAATAAAACGGGCTACATCGTTTTAAAATATTTCTCTAAGTCATTTCCATAATTTCATAGCTTCCCTCTTGCTTAAGTTAGATAACTGGTTGTTCTCAATAAATTGAACAACAGATTCTTTATTCGATTTACTATACTGACGCAAACTCCACCCAATAGCCTTTTTAATGAAAAATTCTTGGGAGTCTGACAATAGTCTGATATAGGAGAACAGTCTGTCTTGGTTGGTGTTGTGCTTATATTTGAGTTGAAATAGTAGGGCAGAACGCTGTAACCAAATGTTATTTGAATGTATCCATTCGTCTGCTATACTCAATTTTTCAGGGAATAACATAAAATAATGACCGGCATGATTGGCTGATATATGGTCTAATGTATCCCATCCGGGTTTGGTGACCGCAATTTTCTCGATAAGTTTAATATCGTCATGGTGAAATAGACGCTTTCTCATATCCATGATTTGTAGAGCCACGCCTGTAAATTCTCTTTCTTCCATACCCCACAATTCGCTTATCACTTCGAAAACCTGATCTTCTCTTGGAAAACCATACTCTTGTAGAAACTCTGAAGTTAATTTTCTTCTTAGTGGTGCTTGAATACCAAAAAACTCAAATTGATCTCGCATATAACGTTTCATATTTAATGCTAATGTTTGGTTTGCATTTTGTGAGAATTTACTTCTAAGTTCTATCAAATCTCTTATAATCATGGATAAGCTTCTCCCCGAGTGATTTATTGATGAAAAGCGACAATCTTCTTATATAATAATTATATTATACTACAATTTAATGTATTATATTTCATTTTAAGTAAAATTATAGCTTACTTATATTTTGGCTAACTATATATTTAATTTTAGAATCGTTGCATAAACGCCAGTACCATAAAATAGGAGGAGAGTTATTTCCTTAAAAAGATATAATTAAGAGACTCAGTTTTCATGGCTTTCAGCTACGGCAAGAGCACACTTATTTTGTCTAGCTAATATGAATACTAATAAATCACAATAAAAATCCGATAAAGTGGCTGAAATAATTCACTCTGAAGAAGTTTCCTTCAATACGCACAAGTCAGTTTCTGGTTAATCAAAAGGTGTGTCTTTATTTTGTTGGAGAAAGAAATGGACTTATGCTTATTGGGGATATGAAAGTTTGCCGAGACAGTGAAAGCAGAAGAATGCTTTGGAATGAAGGGGACGAGAAGTATTATTCACTTGGAGTTGATGATCCTGACTATTGTGTGTTTGAGTTTACTTCAGATAGAGGCAACTACTACTTTAATTTGGAGAAACACATATTTACAATTGAGGAGTTGAGTGAGGATGCCATATCTTCAGTGTAACAACTTGGAAATATATTATGAACAGATGGGTTTCGGTAGTCCGGTGTTGTTCTTACATAGTGGATTTTCACGGGGGATATTAGCATTTTCTAGTCAAATACTCGATTTTCAAAGAAAATATACATGCTATTTCCCGGATTTCAGAGGACACGGAAGAACTAGGAGCAGCAGCCTCGAATGGAGCACCCCACAACACGCAGAAGATATTATTGAATTGATGAATCATCTACAGATCCCAAAAGCCCATTTAATTGGATATGGTATGGGAGGAGGAGTTGCTCTCTATTGTGCTGTGTATCAACCCCATAGAGTTGCATCATTGACTTCAATTGGCCAAAGTGGCTTTGTTGCCTCCATGGGATCGGAAGAGTTTGAACCGGAATGGCTTTTACAACACAATAACTATGATTTTATTAAATCGATGGAAGATAGACATCTAGAAGCACATCAAGGAAATTGGCAAGAGTTTTTGAGGCAAAAAGTAAAGGATTGGCGAACTTACCCTCGGCTAAGTAACGAACAAAATTAAGAGGCATTAGCTGTCCCACTTTGTTCATTGCTGGGCAGTATGACCAGTTCGCCCCAGAGGAGGAACTTAAACGGGTGACAACCCTTATTCCGAATTCTCGCTATGTTGTAGTACCTGGGAGCAGCCATAGACCTCATATGAGTAAAGAAAACCCGGTGTTTGTAAATGATACCATTCTGCATTTCTTAGAAATACATATTCTATGATATTAATATTTGACGGCTAATAAGGAGGGTAAGTATAATGCCATACGTAAAGGTTAAGGACTTGGAAATGTTTTACGAAAAAATGGGTGTTGGGGATAATGTTATCTTTTTGCATAGTGGTTATTCCCGCGGTATATTGGCTTTCGCGAGTCAAATGTTAGATTTTCAAAAAAAATACACTTGTTATTTTCCAGATTTCAGAGGCCACGGTAGAACAAGATGTGAAAGTCTTGAATGGTCTACTCCACAAATTGCAGATGATATTGTAGAATTTATGGATCAGATGGATATCCAAACAGCCCAATTGATTGGCTACAGCCTGGGTGCGAATGTTGGTCTGTATGTCGCTGTTAATAATCCTGAAAGAGTAGTTACACTTACTACAATTGGTACTAGTGGTTTTTGTGATCCAACTGGTGTTGAAGAATTCGAACCAGAATGGCTTCTTGAAAAAGGATTGCAGGATACGATCAATCAAATGATTGAACGACACGAGGAAGCACATAAAGGTAATTGGCAAGAGCACATGAGACAATCTGCACAAGATTGGCGTCTATACCCGCAACTTACGAAGGAACAGCTCAGTGGCATTACATGTCCAACGCTGTTTATCACAGGGGAACATGACAAATTTGCCGGTGAGGAAAGAGTCAAACAATTAGCTTCCCTTGTAAAAGGATCTAAATATCTTGTTATCCCCAACGGAGGTCATAGACCTCATATGTTAAGGGAAAACCCAACATTAGTAAATGATACGATCCTTCAATTTCTGGAGTAAAATGAATTTAGTTTTATTTAAAGATTTCGTTAATAAAAATGATACCTATTAAAACGATAATGGACACGGAACAATGGTTAGCGGAATTATGGCAGGAAAGGTAGTAGTGCCGGATGGGAGATATAAGGGCGTAACCCTAATGCAAAATTGATTTCTTTAAAAATTTTTGATGAGAATGAGCTCGGAAGTTGACTAATGACATAAAAGTGCATACAAAAGCAGTTTCAGTAAAGTTCTGATAATTCAGGCTTTTTTATTTTTATGCTTTTTTCAAACATAGACAAATTGATACAGCCCCGGACGGATAATGACTATATTCTGGTTGATCACTCGCATTTCCAGCCATAAGTTGAGAGATAGTTGTTCACTGTTTCGAAAATTGGAAATAGGGTAAACCAAAAGATTAGGGGAGAGTGATCCTAATGATAGAAGAGAGAAAAGAAAACTGGGATGAAGATACTCCGGTTGTATTAACATTTCAGGATCTCCTTAGGCTGCAAAGGACCGATAGGGAACTATGCAGGGACGGAGTTCGGCTCGAACCATGGTTTTTAATGATACTAATGTTAGCGGAAATCAAAAAAGAACCTGATAAGTTATCTCAGGTTCTTTTATATTGCATATAAACAGACACGATGATATAATCGGATCACGACTCTCATAAAATAAACAGACATAATTAATGCATCTTACAATTTAAATGTACCACGCCGGTAAACTCTTGTCAAATTTTTTTTCTCAATTTAATGGTTAGGAGAGATATTGAATGAGTTCTTTGGTTCTCGGTTTTCAGGAAATGGAAAAAACGCAGCTTTTGCTCGTTGGCGGAAAAGGGTTAAATTTAGGGAAATTATCAAAAATTGAAGGAATACAAGTACCAGAAGGATTTTGTGTTACAACAGTGGGGTATCAAAAAGCCATTGAACAAAACGAAACGTATCATGCTTTGTTGGATCGACTAACCATGCTAAAAGTAGAAGATCGAGATCAAATTGGTGAAATCAGCAGGAAGATTCGACAAATCCTTAGGGAAGTAGAAATTCCTTCCGATGTTGTGAAAGCAGTGACTCACTATCTCTCCCAGTTTGGCGAGGAACATGCTTATGCAGTGCGTTCTAGCGCGACTGCTGAAGATTTACCACATGCCTCTTTTGCTGGTCAACAAGACACCTATTTAAATATCATCGGCGTCGATGCCATCTTGCAACATATCAGCAAATGTTGGGCTTCCCTATTTACGAATCGTGCGGTAATCTACCGAATGAAAAATGGATTTGACCACAGTCAAGTTTATATATCCGTTATTGTTCAAAGGATGGTTTTCCCACAGGCTTCAGGAATTTTATTTACCGCTGATCCGATTACTTCTAACCGGAAGCTGCTATCCATCGATGCCAGTTTTGGACTTGGAGAAGCGCTGGTCTCTGGGTTGGTATCTGCCGATTGTTATAAAGTACAGGAAGAGGAAATCGTCGATAAGATGATAGCAACCAAAAAATTAGCTATCTATGGACGGAAAGAAGGGGGAACAGAGACCCGTCAGCTCGATTCCGAGCAACAAAAGGCTCAAACACTTACTGAACAACAAATTTTACAGCTGGCACGCATCGGAAGACAGATCGAAGCTTATTTTGGTTGCCCACAGGACATCGAATGGTGTCTGGCCCATGATACCTTTTATATTGTTCAGAGTCGGCCAATCACAACTGTATACCCGATCCCTGAAGCGAATGATCAAGAGAATCACGTTTATGTGTCTGTCGGTCACCAACAAATGATGACGGATCCCATGAAACCACTGGGATTGTCTTTTTATCTGTTAATTACTCCTGCACCCATGCGTAAAGCTGGCGGAAGGTTGTTTGTTGATGTCACACAAATGCTTGCTTCGCCTGGTAGCAGAGAAATGATAATCGATGCCCTGGGGAAATCCGACCCGCTCATCAAAGACGCACTCCTCAACATCGTAGGGCGGGAAGATTTTATAAAATCGTCACCAGATGGTGAAAAAGAACTGAGTCCCAGTAAAAGCAATACAGGTATGCCGCCTGCGGGTACTCAAGCACAAATAGAATACGATCCGACAATTGTTTCTGACCTGATTAAGAGTAGTCAAACATCGATAGAAGAGTTACAACAAAACATCCAAACGAAATCAGGATTAGATTTATTTGATTTTATTCTAGAAGATATTCAACAATTAAAGAATATTTTATTTGACCCACAAAGTCTCGGTGTGATTATGGCTGCTATGGATGCTTCATCATGGATCAATGAAAAAATGAACAAGTGGTTAGGTGAAAAAAACACAGCAGATACGCTTTCTCAATCTGTACCAAACAATATTACTTCGGAAATGGGTCTGGCGCTACTCAATGTCGCAGATGTGATTCGTCCTTATCCAGAAGTAATTGTTTATTTACAACATGTAAAAGATGATAACTTTTTGGATGAAGTTGTTAAGTTAGATGGTGGACAGGAAACCCAAGACGCTATCTATGATTACCTGGGCAAATACGGAATGCGATGTAGCGGAGAAATCGATATTACTAAAACTCGTTGGAGTGAACAACCAACTACACTTGTCCCCATGATTCTTAGTAACATCAAAAACTTTGAGCCTAATGCTAGCAATCGGAAATTTGAGCAAGGGCGACAGGAAGCTTTGAAAAAAGAACAAGAGTTATTAGATCGATTGAAGCAATTACCGGATGGTGAGCAAAAAGCCAAAGAAACAAAACAAATGATCGACCTCATCCGAAATTTCAGCGGGTTTAGGGAATATCCCAAATACGGCATGGTTAATCGCTACTTCGTGTATAAGCAGGCTTTATTGAAAGAAGCCGAACAACTCGTCCAAGCGGGCGTTATTCGTGAAAAAGAAGATATATATGATCTCACTTTTGATGAACTTCTCGAAGTCGTACGCACCAATAAACTAGATTACCAGATCATCAGCAAACGAAAAGACGAGTATAAATTATATGAGAAATTAACTCCACCACGTGTTATCACATCTGATGGTGAAATCATTGCAGGTAAGTACAAACGAGAAAATCTCCCAACCGAAGCGATTGTAGGTCTAGCTGTTTCTTCCGGATTTATCGAGGGGCGAGCACGTGTCATCTTAAACATAGAAGATGCTGATCTGGAAGATGGAGATATATTAGTCACTACCTTTACTGACCCTAGCTGGACACCGTTGTTTGTATCCATAAAAGGCCTAGTCACCGAAGTTGGTGGACTGATGACCCATGGAGCAGTTATCGCGCGTGAATATGGTTTGCCAGCAGTTGTTGGGGTAGAAAATGCTACTAATCTGATAAAAAACGGGCAACGAATTCGCGTGCATGGAACAGAAGGGTACATTGAAATATTGTAATAGCTGAATACGTCAAGTAAGAGCCTCTGTCATAGTGGACGGCATTAAATGCAACCTGCCATGGGTAAAAGGACGGTTACCCTGTTCGTCCTTTTACCCATCTTAGTTAGATAATTGATGATCGAAAAAACACTATATAATGTTTAACAATATATGAGAAGACAACACATGTAAGAGGAAAAGAATATGTATTCGTGACAGAAGACAAGCATGCACCGATCAAGCAGCGGCATACTTCCGTTAGAATATTTGAACGTCTTACTGATGAGTATGGGGATGGTGAACACCAAGAAAAGACGTTGAAAATAACATGCAAAGGGGATAATCCATCTTAAGAAGGGATCGTCAAAGTATAAGTTCTTGTCCTTTGCTAGTGACAAGAACTTGTACCTATTGCCGACAATGTCAAATATTTGTGCTACTAAAGGAAGAGTTCTTCCTTTAGTTCCAAGGAACGTTGAATTTCAAATTGTAACATAGTGGGAGCCAGAATAGACTGTCTCCATGCAAGAGAGGTTGAATATTCCATCCTTACAATAATGAAACAGAACTAGTTAGAGAAGCCAATACCGGAAACGGGTATAGTGGCAGCAAGCCGCCGATCGCAAGCGGAAACAGCGGGCAATGTTATGCGATAGGGGGACAAAAGCCCCTGTATAGCGCGGGTTTCCGGGAGCGTTTTGAGAGGGGTAAGGGTTTTATACCTTTTCCTTCAAAATCAGCGTTCTGCTGCGTGACACACTCTTTAGTAAAAACGGGGTGCGGTTGGTCTATGAATGACCGCCGCGCCCAGAACTTGATACCTTTGCCGTAAAGGACAAGAACCTGGTCCTATTTCCAATTAGATGAATATCTACTGTTAATCAACATCAACATATTTCAAGTTCACGTTGCTGATTTTAGTAAAGGACAAAAGTGGTACGAAATCCTTCTCAATAGAGTTCCTGATTTTGCTCAATTGATTAGTAAATGTTAAGAAAAGAAGAACCAATTCTCATGAAGGAAAGGCGGTTCTTCTAATTTCATAATATATTAGTGTTAGTGTCGAAAGAGTCCAAAAAGGTGGAGGTGAACGGCACCTCCCGCATATTTTGGACTGAAAAAGAGGGACATTGATTACCTTAAGCTATACCAAAAAACCAACGAATTAATTTATTCATGAATGAACAGAGCCGAGGAATGACAGTATAAGAAAGTGGTAAACATCTCAATTTCCAAAGGAGGATAACTGTTATGGCTCAGCAGAAGAGAAGGAAAGAAGCTGCCTGGAAGTCACGAAAACAAGAACAGCATCCCCATGGTAAAATCAAATCGCTCAAGGAATTGTCCAGCGAATAGGATGAGGGGTATACTGCTTGTAAGAGAAGGACTGTCGGCCAAATTTACCGACAGTCTTCTTTCTTGTATAATACTCTTCAAGAAAGGCAGTACATGAGTGAAGAATAAGTAATATAGGTAACTTTGTGTCATTAATGTAGGAACATTTTTGTGTCATTAGTCACTTGAAAAGAGTAGTTTTTCTCTTAGTGTATATGAAATCAATTATTGTAACTGCAGAGAGCATAACAAATGAAATAAAGGGCTAGCGTCAAAATATAAAAAGGCAGCATTCAATATTTGAATGGCTGCCCTTTTGATATTTTAATATTAGAAATTAATTCTAACTCTATCTGCGTTCTAATCTCCTTTCTTGGTGGCGCGACCTTAAGGATATTATTGATTCGTAGGATGAGGTTATTTCCCCTTCGATTTCCATTAGAACTTTTGACTCTCCGGTATCCGCATTATTCCACCGCTATAACCTCTTTGAAGCCTCTGCTACTGGAGGTTACGCTGTGGTAACTTATTACCGAACTGCATGTTCGGCGTATAGTATTCAAGGAAGTCATCATCACGAGGAGGTCATCATCAGATGAGAATCATGGAAGTTGTACTGGTGACGTTTAATGTGGTTATGTTGCTGTGGCTGGCTGTCAGGCAACAAAAGCCGCAACAGTTATTGTGGGGAGGGTTGGCCGTCTCGGCGGTTCTTCTCGTTGTACAGGGCTGGGTTGAGGGACGGCGCTGGTGTTGGACTTTCAGCGGCGCACTCGAGCCGGGCAAGGAGATGTTCAAGGGCGAAGCGTACGCAGAATTTCAGCGTTATTATCCGCTGTTCTCTACGGGACGGTAACCGTAGCTGCGCCGTTGTTGTTCCCAGTGTTTACATTCGATGAACCGGCAGGCCCGTATGGGATTGGCACGGTCGCATATCACTGGATTGACAACACCCACAAAGAAACGTCGACTTTGGTGGCAGCCAGGGCCAAGCGGGAACTGAAAGTACGGATCTGGTATCCGGCCAGCAAGGAGGCTAAGGGAACCCGAGCGCCGTATGTGCCTGATTCCAAAGTGTATACCGAGGCATTTCAGCAGGAGTCCGGTCTGCCGCAGTTGTTTTTGACGAGCCTTGGACAAGCCCGTACGCATGCGGTTGAACATACAGCGCTGTCCGATGCGGAAGCGGCGTATCCGGTAATTATTTTTTCACACGGGTTCCGTGGATTCGAGAGCCAGAACATGTTCCAGGTCAAGCAGCTGGTGAGCCATGGCTACATTGTGGCGGGAATCAATCATACTTACGACAGTATGGCTTCGATATTTCCGGATGGGCGGGTTACGTTGTACGATTCGGTGAAAAATACAGAATCGGAGATAGAGCCACTTGAAAAACCGGACAGAGGTCCGCATTTCTTCAACCAACCCTCTACTAATTATTAAGTCCTGTTGATATGGATTCTCTTGCTTTACTTTTCCACATTACCGACATTACAAAAGCGGCAAACAGGACTACTGCTGCGAAAATATATGGCAAATTAATATTCACATCAAATAAAATACCGCCTAATGCCAGTCCAATAATAATTCCAAGACTTGTATACATGGAATTCATCCCAGCAACAAATCCTTGCTCTTCCCCTGCCAATTTGGAAAGTAATGTTGTTACGGCAGGACGAAGTAAATCACAGGCGAAAAATACGACGCTGGAAACTGCCATAATGCTCCAATAACGACTAACAAACACAGAAGCAACAATGAAAATTGCGGCTACGATAATCATGTAATGAATTAGCTTCTTCTCGCCGAACTTATTTACCAGCTTATCAAAGAATAACAATTGAGCTACCACACCCGAGATGGAACCAACTGTAATAATGGTAGCTATATCTTTGGCAGTAAAACCGAATTTCGAATCTACAAAAAGGCTGAACATCATTTCATAGGCAGATAGTCCGAAAGATAATACGAAGACAATGATAAGTGGCACCAAATATAAAAGATGAAATGATTTCTTAATCTCCAAGAAAAAGCTTACTTTCATTTTCGATTTTCTGTTTTTCGCGAGTTGCTCCTTAGTTAAAGGCTCTTGCAAAACAAGGAGTGAAATGATAGCAGTGACCAGGGCAAAGCCTGCTGCGAAAAAGAATGGAGCGCGTATGCCCAATTCGGCTATAAACCCGCCAAGTCCGGGACCAATGATGAACCCTAAACTAATCGCAGCAGCTTGATATCCCATGACTTTAGCTCTCTCTTCTAATGAAGTGCTATCCGCTATAAAAGCAGTTACTGCCGGCATAATGAGGGCATCGCCAATCCCTCCTAAAATTCTAGAAAGAAACAGTACCCATACCTGATTACCAGTGGCAAATAATAGTTCGGAGAAAGAAAAAAGGAATAGACCGAGTACAATCATTTTCTTTCTGCCGATCGTATCTACCCAGATCCCGGCAATAGGAGAGACGAGAAGCATGGCAAATGCAAAGGCAGAAATCATGTACCCCATCACTTGACCGCTTAAATGCATTTCTTTTGCAAGGGATGGCATGATTGGGGCAGCAAGGCCTACCCCTACAAAGGCAATAAATAAGTTAATTAAGATGACAATTAATGATATTTTTTCTTTAGTAAATATACGCATACGCTTTCCCCACCCGACTATGTATCTTTTTCTTTTTCATTAAATAGCTCATAAAAAATTTACTGATCATTTTAATTTTAAGACCATATAATCCCATTTCGATTCATTGAACAAAAGATGCCGCACTAAGCTATTCTTTTGTAAATGAGTCTGGAATGACAGGAGCTCGTATAGTTGCTTGGCACGTGGGTTACTACCTACGACGTGCAAGCTCAGCACATTTAGGTGTGGCTCAGTTTGCGCAAAATGCTGCGCCCACTGAAATAATAGCTTTCCAATCCCCTTGCTTCGATGGTCCGGATGGACAACAATGTCTGCAATATAACATTCTCCAGCCTGTGGTTTATGATCTAATAAAGATAACCCGATCAGCATTTTTATCAGGTTCCATTTTCCCAACTTATTGAAGCTCTTCCACGAAGGAAGCTTTTGCTTTTGCTTTATGTCAGATTCGGGCTTCCATTTGATAGATATCGTTCCAATAACCTCTCCATCTTGCAGGGCGGCCATTCTTTGACTTGCCGGTTCGGTGGGATAATGTTCAAACATCTTTTCGAAAAAAAGAGCGAGATCGTCATCATTCATGTTCGTCAACTTTTGAAATTTTCCGCGAAACCCGTGAACAAGCAAGCGGCCGACCTGTGGATTATACTTGGCCTGCATAGGTTCAATTGTTATCGGTGCTGCAGTCATGATGGTTCCCCCTTTCGGATTTTGTTGCCGATTCGATCAAGAATTGCAACTCGTAATGCAACTCGTTCTTGCTAAATAACGATAAATAGGATCTTTCAATAAGGATTAGGGGTCCAGCTATGGTATATGATTGCGCAGCAGCATAGTCGTACAACTGTTCAATCATTTGTTCGAGCTCATCATCTTCATGAATTGGGCTCTGCATGGAAAGGTAATTGCCTCCAGGTAAAGAAAAATCGCCAGGCCCTTGAGTTTCTAGGCATAAGGTAATTGTGCTCGAACCATCATAAATATAATGAATGTCCGATTCGAACAAGTTCGGAACACGCTTCGCTTGTTCAGCCAAAAGTTTGGCATTAAGTTTAGTGTGTGAATCCATTTCAATCCAACTTGCAAAGTAGGTGGTGTCTCGCCGCTTTATGTGATACTGGTTGGACTGCGAATTAAAGTTTTGCTGTTCATGTAAAACTTTTTTGATGAAATGCTGAAGGTCTTTGAGCCGAAGCAACTC
Organism: Paenibacillus glacialis; assembly: GCF_001637205.1. Classification (GTDB taxonomy): domain Bacteria; phylum Bacillota; class Bacilli; order Paenibacillales; family Paenibacillaceae; genus Paenibacillus_AQ; species Paenibacillus_AQ glacialis. Next base: position 54,491 of record NZ_LVJH01000026.1, on the reverse strand, counting down.
AGCATCCACTTCCCGCAAGGAATGATGAAGAAGCTGTCGATATTGATCCACAGAATAGGAGGTCATACAATCATTTATGGACTGAACAGACACTCCCAGCTTGCGAAGCAATAGAATATGTGCTAGCTGGTAGACTTGCTCAATGCTGTACATTCTATATTGATTGTTATCTGTGTAAGCGGGCCCAAGAACACCTTTTTCTTCAAAATAACGAATTTGATGAACAGACACGTTCATCAAATTGGCTAATTCACTGATCTTAATTTCACTCTTCATAGAGTTCACTCCTAAAGCTTGTAATACCTCAACGTTACATCTTAGGTCAGACCTAATGTCAAGTGTTTGTATTAAAATTATTTGTTAATACTAGATCATTTAAATTATTTGAATATGAAACATACAACAATTGTGGATTGCTATCCAACTACGATCTCAATTGCTAGTGGATATTTGAAAAATGAACAAGGAGCATATGGAATCTATGAAAGTCCTAGGGAACATACAGGGGATGGAGGAGTTCATACAACTGTTGAAGAATTGGTAAAATAGATTAATCATTATGAAAAAGAAAACCAAGGGAATCTTCAATATTCTTGGCAAAGGTAGGGGATTTTAACAATTATTATGAGCATTGACCCAGTTGAAATCATGAGAATGAGCGAGAAAACAAAAAAACATTACTTTATAGTGCGAGGCAAAGAAATGAATATCATTGTTGTAGAATATGATCCAAATTGGAAAAATGAGAAGTATCCTATACCTGGGAATAGAAATGTACAGTTCATCAACAACACGATTACAAAATCCAACATCATCGTTGGGGATTATTCGTACTATGATGCATTAAATGGAGAATCGTTTGAAGATCAGGTGTTATACCATTATGAAGCCTTAGGAACGAAACTGAATATTGGAAAGTTTTGTTCAATTGCTCCTGAAACGAGATTTATGATGGGAGGCGGTAACCATAGAATGGATGGTTCAACTTACCCGTTCAACATTTTCTGTAACGGCTGGGAAGTTTACACACCTACATTAGAACAACTGCCGATTAAAGGTGATACGATTGTGGGCAATGACGTTTGGATAGGCAGACGTGCAACCATTATGCCAGGCGTACAAATTGGCGATGGAGCCATAATAGGTGCCGAATCTGTAGTCGTAAAAGATGTAGAACCATACACAATTGTTGGCGGAAATCCAGCTAAGGAAGTACGAAAACGGTATTCGCCGGAGATCATTGAAGAACTGTTGGAAATCAGTTGGTGGGATTTGGATATTGAAATCATTAATCAGAATATCGAGGCGATCGAAAGCGGGGATATCGAATCATTAAGAAAAATAAAAAAGCAATTCTAAAATATAAATTGCGGTGACTTCAACTATGCGGGTAGTTGTTCTGCTGTTAATATTCATGGCTACTCGCTAGTACATTGCTCGATATTCAAATCAGAATACACATGCTTCGTTTCAAGTTTACTATTGATTTGAATTCTCCGCTCACAGCCGAAGTAGTTCAACTTCATCGCTTTGTTATTTTGTACGGGGTTTTCCTTTCAATGGGCTCTTAGAGGTGACGCCGCGCTTCTCCTCAGCCCTATAGTTATTTCTCGCTCAAAATGCCTCACCCAACGCTGTAATATGGCATGCGTGATGCCTAGTTCCTTCGCAATGGTTTTGAACCCATACCTTGTTTGAGATAAATATTTACAACTTTTTACTTAAACTCAACCGAGTACGTTTTACGAATTTCATCCATATTGAACAATATGAAATGGAGAAAAAATTGTAAGCAATATTATAAGTAGCCTCGCCGGCCATCATGATTGACGAGGTTTTTTTGGTCAAATTAATGGGTGAATGATTAGATAGCAGAGCATTTTATTAGTTTTGAGTTTAATTATGCCGTTAACAGTGAAAAAACTTGAACAAATAACTTGACCTTAGGTTTGACCTAGGGTGTATTGTTAGGGCATTCAAGCTGTTCCTTTAGGAGTATAAGCTTATCAAGACGAAAATTCGATAGTGAATTAGCTAAGCTTATGAACGTGTCTGTTCATCAAATTCGTTATTTGAAGAGAAAGGAGTCCTTATACCTGCTTTTATCGATAATAGTCAGTACAGAATGTACAGCATTGATCAAGTATATCAGCTTGCCCGGAACCTCCGAGGGATTTTTCGCGGTGGACGAAATCGATTTTGGGAAAACACGTAATGATAACGATAACTACAATAGAACCTATAATCTCCTAATCCATCAAGTGTACATTGCTGGCGAAAAAGAAGTGCTGGAAGAAAAATGGAGCTGGAATTAAGTTGAACATGCAGTTCGCCTTGGCGGCAGCAGTTGGCTTTCTTTACAGTCAAATATTCGGACGGCAATGTCATTATGATTTGCTCCGATACGGAGTGATGCTTTTACTTTTTTGTCTAATGTTTGAAGATACTTTTTTTATTTCACATGATGAAAGGTCAGGTGCTCAGTAATGAAGATGGCTTACATTCTGTTCGACAATATGATTATGTTAGATCTTGTTGGTTTTTATGAAGCTGTATCATGGATGGGAATTCTAAAAGCAAAAGAAAATGTGTCGTGGGATTTTTGTTCGAACAAAGAACAGATCACCGATGACAGAGGATTAACTATAAAAATCAATCACGTTACCCCAGACCTTTCAGTCTATGATTTGATTTTTATCCCTGGTGGGTTGCCTACAAGGCAACTTAGGTATGATACTGACTTTATCTCATGGATCCAGACCGCACGAAATGTAGAATATAAGGTGTCAGTTTGTACGGGAGCTTTAATTCTGGGGGCTGCTGGAATGCTAAATGGGAAAAGAGCAACAACAAATCCATCTGCATACGAATTATTGACACCTTATTGCTCAGAAGTTGTTAAGGAGCGATACGTCAGAGATGGTAACATTTTCACGGGCGGAGGAGTATCTTCTTCCATCGATTTGGGTCTATATTTCATAGAATCGCTTACTAATGAAGAGGTGGTTCAACAAGTTAAAGAAAAGATGGATTATCCGTACTATACACCGAGAAGATAAAAGCATTCACGTTACGCTCCCTCAATATGATTTAATTTCCTCACGCAAGCTCGTGTATTCGCAGGATTTCATCCCTTTTGCGTAACGTATCCCGATACTCTGTACTTTCTTTGTCATCCTGCGAATACGCCAACTTGCGTTAGTAATGCATAGTTTTTAAGCTGCCAATGCGAAGACTTTCTTTGGGTTGTATGCTTCTTCACTGCGTGCCAGACCTACTAAAAGTCGAGCCAGCTTTCCACATAACCTCATGATGGATTTCATTTTTTTAAGCTTTTTAAACTGGACATTATGTTGATGTAGAGCCTAGAATTCTTTGTTATTCATGACCATGCACATCGTGGTTAGGTAGAGGAAGTGCCGCAGGCGTGGTCGTCCTCGTTTACTGAGCGTCATCTGTCCCTTCCATTTCCCAGAGCTTGCCTCGGTCAGATTAAGGCCTGCGTGACGCAGCAGTGTGTTTCCGTGGATATAACCCGCTTAGATCACCTGACTCCCCTAAAACACCTGCTAAAGCAATCGCACTTATACCAATAATGGCTAGGATTTTGGCCGCATAGGGGATTCGTTCAAGTACGGTTTTGGCTTCAGCTTCGATTCTCCGCAGCTGTGTGTTCGCTAAGTCATACTCCTCAAGAAGATGCTCAAGATGGAGTTTGTAAGCCTGTGTTGCCTGGGAAGAACCAACGGTTTGTTTGGCAAGCTCAATGAGCAACTTAGCCCTTCGCACACCTGAGTGTCGTTTCATGGACTTTTTCCATCCCGCAATCACATCGTTAGGTTCTAATTTAGATAGATCGGCGGGGAGTGGAAACAACCTAAGAGTCTCCAATGCACCTTTGCAAGTTAAGATTTTAAAGACTTGTCTAAGTTCAGGGAACACAATGTCGACCCAGCGGTGGATTTGATTAACTGCGCTTACAAGCCGCTTAACAACGGTCTCTCGATTTGCCATAAGGACTAGTAGCTCTTCGTATTCTGCGGAATGAAAACGGACAGGATCTTCGTACACATAAAGATGCAATCATCTCTGTTAATTTTTCCTCTCCAGCGCTCAGAACTTCATCTGAGGTAGGGAACGTCAACAATGTTTTCAAAGATACAACAGAATGTAAACCCCCAAATACACCCTTATATTCAGGAAATACCTGATCTAAAACAGCTTGGAATTACAGCTTAACTCCATATGGATGTTATAAAAAAGACATTCACAACACCTCTGAAAATTGGTAAGATGCAGTCAAGGAAATATTCGTTCATGTGGTGTTGAGGGATTTTAATTTGCATTTCATCCAAAAGCTATCTATACAAAGTCAAAAGGTTGTATCATGTTTATATGGATTTTTAGAATAAAGGTATAGAAAATGAGAGGTGTATCATTTTTGTATAGAGTGGCTATTTGCGATGATGAGGAAAAACAAAGAGAGCTTGTCAAAAGCATCCTGATTACTTTGTCGATAAAGACTAATATAGATTTTGAAATTGAATTATTCGGCTCGGGAGAGCAATTGGTATCCCATTATGAGCGCTATGAAATTCCATTCCATATTTTAATTTTGGATATTGAAATGGGGGGGATAAACGGGATTCAAACAGCCCGAAAAATAAGAGAGTTAAATAACCTAGATGAACAAATTATTTTTCTGACAAGCTATCCTGAATATATGGTGGAAAGTTTTGATGTCATGACATTTCAGTATTTGATAAAACCTATTGCTCCTTCGATCTTGGAGGAGAAAATGATCAAGATATGCCAATACTTTCAAGCACTTGATAAAAAGTTTATGGTTATCAAGTTAACCTATGAAGAAATCGTTTTAAAATATGATGACCTCATTAGTATTCAAGCTGCCAAAAGCTTAACTATAAAAAGCAAACTACATTTTACGACCACTAATCAAACCTATGAAAGCAAAAGCATCATTTCAGATTATGCTTTGGCCTTAAAAGACTGTAACTTCTTGCAAATCCATCGTTCTATTATTATTAATCTGCTTCATGTGAAGAAATTTTCTAGCGGAGTTGTTCTAATGTCCAATGGGTTGGAATTACCCATAGGTCGTTCTAAAATTAATGAGGTTAAAGATACTTACACCAAATTTATGATTATGAAGGTCGATTGATATGATTCATAATGATTTTCCTATTGTCTTTAGCATTGTACTTGTGATGGGTGTTCAAATTAATTTTTTCTTCAACTCGGTGTTTGATAAATCAGCTAAAAAACATAACCGATTCATTTATTTCATTATATTTGGGTTGCTTGATTACCTGTATCTGGTTATTCCCATCTCTCCTATTTTATCTTTGATTCTACCTTTGCTCATGATATTTAGTTTTGCACAATCTTATCAAGTAGAAATTAAAGACAAGATCATTTTTTCTATGTTTTACGGTGTTTTAATATCTCTCGTTAATTTTATATCCCTTTATATTTTTTATACCCTATATTCAGTTGAGTTTAGCTTTGACCCTGTAAATGAACATGATCAAATAACCTACACAAAAGCTATTTTACTCAGTTGCATGATCATGTTTGCTATCATTCAGATCATACGACTACTTGCAAAACGTAGAAGTTACTCTTTGCATTATCGTTACTACATATTTTTTTCGGTTATTCCTATCGTAAGTATAAACCAACTGAATATTCTAACTTATAAGGACGCCTATTCTTTCATATCCGTCATTGTATTACTATTCTTAAACGTTATGATTTTCTATGTTTTTGATAATATCATTGATAAATTTCAATTCATGCATGAGAATGCTCAGCTGCAACAGCAGATGGACCATCAGGATGCGAATTACGAAAAAGTCGTTCACAGCTTTAAATCCATTAAAAGAATCATTCATGATACGAATCAACAGTTTTTGTATATTGAAGAGTGTATTGAGCGAAATGAGTTAGCAGCAGCAAAGGAACATATTAAGACTACATTAAATAAAGTTGAAGGGGCTTATCAACGGGTAAACACAGGGAATCTAGTTATAGATGCCCTTGTCACAAATACACTTAATATTGGACAAGCCAATGGCATAAGAATAGATACAAAGCTTAGCTTATGTTCACAAAAAGTCCATATTGACCGTTATGACTTATGTGTTGTCATTGGAAATATGCTAGATAACGCAATAGAGGCTTCTAAAAAGTTGAAGATCGCAGAAGATAGGTACATTCTTATAAAAATACATTCTACCGAGTCTACCCTTCTCATTCATATCATGAATCATATGGAGAATGAAGTTGCCCACTTAAACAGCCAAAAATCAAACCCGGAATTTCATGGTATTGGATTAACGAACATAGCTAGAATCTGCGACAAGTACGGTGGTCATATGACCATTGAAACGAAACATAAAATATTTAATAATATGGCACTAATACCATTATATACCAACAATCCTTAGACAACCTGTTGTTTAGGGATTATTTTTTGCGTTTCAGGGCGCTTTTCATTCTAACAGCGTTCTTCCTTGTATGATGATTTCAGTAAGTCACATCTAGAAGGAATACGAGGAGGGATTAATAATGAAGAAGATGGTTTCCGTAGTAATGACTACTATACTTTTTGCAATACCAGTCACCCCTGCTTTTGCTCTAACGAATAATGATACTGTAAAAGAAAAGGCACAGGAGCTGGCTTCGAAGATCGTGTCCGATTATGGTGCAAGTGGATTGCAGTATGCAATTATGGATCATGGATCCATTGTTTTATCGGATAGCGCTGGTGTCTACGATAAAGCGACCAAGAGTCCGATAACCAAAGAGACGATGTTTGGAATAGGCTCAGTAAGTAAAACGTATGTGTCTGCTGCAACGATGATGCTAGCTGATTCTAATCAAGTTGATATTGATCAACCACTAACCACGTACATTAAGGACTTTAAAATGGCAGATGAACGATATAAAGAGATTACGCCACGCATGTTGATGAATCATTCTTCAGGAATTTACGGTAGTCACTATGGGAATAGTTTTTTGTTTGATGATAATGATACGCCGTCCGTTTAGCACCATTTAGTGATTACGGAATAACCGCATTATTCAAAGGTGGAGATACGTATATGTATCACGCTGCTTTGACTACCCTACCCGAACATGACATTTCTATAGCTGTACTTTCATCGGGAGGTAGTGGTATTTACAATAGTATATTTGCATCTAATATTTTATTAGAATATATAAGAGCCAAAGGCATCATTAAAGAAATCCTACCTAAAAAAACATTTGAACCTCCATTGAAAGTGGACATGCCATCCGATTTGCTTGCTTACTCTGGATTATACGGTACCGTAGGTAAAACGGTAAATCTGGAGATAAAGAACGGAGAGATTGATTTACCCGATCTAGGATTTGGATCGATACCGCCTCAAAAATATGTATATACGGGCAATGGACAATTTAAAAACAACGATGGGAATGCAACCATAAGCTTTGATCACCCGAAGAATGGAACAACCTATTTAAAACTTAACGCTTATACGGATACTCCAGGATTAGGTCAAACAGTTGCGGTAACCTACGAATATCAAAAATTAGATTCCGATCCTCTAAATCAGTCAACTAAAACGATATGGAAACATAGAAATGAAAAAAACTACTACTCTTTGGATGAAAAGATAACTTCAATGTTGTATTTGAGCAAATCGCTTTTGGCCAAAAATATATCCGTTGATATCAACCATGGATACGCATCCGGCACTAAAATTGTTGACGAGAATAAAGCAGTAAATGTAATTGAGATTCCTACTTTGAACGGAAGAGATGCTTTCGATTTGAATTTCTATAATGAGAACCATAAAGAGTATTTAAAGATCGACGGACAATCCTATATAAGTGAAGATGCTATTCGACCCATTTATGAAGGGAACGACTCGTTTTGCATCATACCATCGGGTGGTCAGGCTGTATGGTATAAAATTGATGATCAATCAGCCAATCGAGTCATGAACGTTGAAACTCCAGTAAGTGGAGGATTTGCCGTTTATGACGCAGATGGAATCGTTGTGAACTTTTCAAAGGCAACGAGCAATCATTCGGTAGTTCTACCTGAAGGTGGGATGATCGTTTTTAGTGGTAATGAGGGCGATATATTTAAAATTAATTTGATGAATAAATAGACGACTCAACTTTGTAGAACAACAATTAGGAAGATGATTACAAACTTACAATATTAATTGAGAAGAGGAATGCCTTATGAAAATACGTAGTCAAATTACATTTGCAAGTCTGGCCCTTTTAATAACTGGAAGTTCCCTGCTATACACATCGCCAAGCTCAATTGTAAAAGCAGAACCCACTCAAAATGTATCTAGTTCGTTACAAACAACCACTCAACGAGATCATAATTCCGTCAAGCAAGCAATGCGGGATACATTGCAACTTGGATTCCCGGGGATACTTGCTTAAAACTTCTGAGGGTGGAAAAACGTGGGGTTATGCCGCTGGGGTAGCGAATCTGAGCACCAAGAAACCAATGGAAACAGAATTTTCGCTTTCGCATTGGCAGCGTGACGAAGACGTTCACCGCAACGGTTGTACTTCAATTAGCTGGAGAGAACCGCTTAAATCTAGACGACTCCATCGAAAAATGGCTGCCTGGTGTCATTCAAGGAAACGGATATAATGGTAAACAGATTACCATCCGGCAGATATTGAACCATACAAGTGGTATCGCTGAATACTCAAGATTCAAAGGCGCAGATTTTATGGATACGAAAAAATCGTATACGGCTGATGAAATAGTGAAGATGGGGATTTCTCTGCCCCCGGACTTTGTCCCAGGAAAGGGCTGGTCTTATTCAAACACGGGATACGTATTACTGGGTATTCTTATTGAAAAAGTAACCGGAAACAGCTACGCGGAAGAGATTGAAAATCGGATTATTGAACCGCTTGAATTGTCGGATACATTCCTACCTGGAAATTCAAGTGTTATTCCAGGTACCAAGCATGCTCGGGGATATTCCCAACCAGACGAAGCAAGTGAGATTAAAGACGTTACTTATTATAATCCAAGTGCAGGTAGCTCTGCTGGAGATATGATTTCTACTGCTGATAACTTAAATAAATTCTTCTCTTCCTTGCTCGGTGGCAAATTACTCAAGAAACAGCAACTAAAACAAATGCTTACTACAGTTCCTACAGGAAGAGCAGGAATCGATGGATATGGTCTTGGAATCTTTGAAACTAAGCTTCCAAACGGTGTCTCGATATGGGGACACACAGGTGGCATTCTAGGGTTTTCTACGATTGCTGGAGGTACACTTGGAGGCAATCATACGTTGGTCGTCAGTTTGAACAGTTTGGGTAGAGATAACAGTCCTAATCCGTTTAAAAGTATTTTACTTGCTGAATTTAGCAAGTAGGAAAAAATGGAAAGTGGAAAATACGGATAAATTCTGCGCAATACAAGGGGGTTGGTCCCTTATTTGAAGATTATGATAATTTATTAACAGCTATATCAGTAATCAAAGGAGAGTTAAATTATGGATAAAATTATGAATGATTATCTAATGGAAATTGAAAATTATTTGAAATCGATGTCCGATTCCGAGCGTATTGACATTTTAAAAGAAATCAAAAGTGTAATACTTGAATTGCAAAATAATGGTGTATCTACTGAGCAAATCATCGAACGGTTAGGAAACCCAAAAGAATTAGCGAAAGTATACTTAGGTAAAGCCATTTCAATGAACAGTAAATTTAGTTGGCGTAAATTTGGTGCAATATTTGCTCTTTGTAACAGTTTTGTAAGTGTCAGTGGTATGTTACTCTTGCCGTTCATCAGTACTCTTTCCATTGCTTTAATGATTGGTGGAGTTATTACGCCGATAGGCGGAATTCTTAAATTTGTCGGACAACATATGGGATTTGATATTGGGGGAATAACAATCGAAATGGGAGCATTTACACCAAGCCCAATGTATTCCTTGCCAATTTCTATTGTGATTGGAGTGTTAATGTTTTGGTTTGGGAAAGTCTTATGGAAGCTTACTATTAAATATATTCAGGCAATTAGTCAGAAAAAGAAATTAATATAATGAACGGGGCGCGACGGTCATTCATAGACCAACCGTACCCCGATTTCTGGCTGGCCTATTTTTTTGTAGGCATATATCGTCAATCGCAATCGAAACAATCGAAAGGCACACCGTAGCCATCGGAGTTAGCTGCTGAGGTCTGACCTTTTTTTGCTTGACCTTAGGCTAGGTGATGAACTAGTCGGAAGACTGTGTGGGGAAATAATTCATCATATTACACTGAGAGGGTACTTCCAGCCTATACTAATTTCATTGACGGAGGATTTTCTAATGCGTAAAAAAAGAGTTTCAAAAGTGCTCGCTGTAACGCTAAGCACGTCTCTAGCTGTGACTTACTTAATTGCTTTGGTCGGAGGGTATAGTGTCAGTGCGGAACAGCTACCTCTTAAGGGGCAAACAATCACAGCGATTCAGACTGCAGCTGTTCCTGCTGCTCCAAGCGGTCCGGTTGACCCCAAAGAAGTGGAGGCCTTCGCGGACAATTACTTTGGGAAAAGCCTGAAGAAGTTCAATGTTCCGGGTGCCATGTTCGTCGTCGTTCAGGACGGACAAGTGGTTTTATCCAAAGGATACGGGTATGCAAACAAAGAAAGCAAAACCCCAGTTGATTCCAATACCGTTTTTCGCATCGGTTCCATTTCTAAGACGCTTACAGCTGCGGCTGTGCTGCAGCTTGCAGACCAAGGGAAGATCAAGCTGGATCAGGACATCCAATCATATCTCGGAGGTATCACAATACCAAATTCGACAGGTAAACTGCTAACTTTGGAAAATATGCTAACCCACATGACTGGGTTCGATTTCCCATATGAAAAAGACGATGACGCCTCGCCCGATCTTCTCAATCAAGAGAATTCTCTTCGAGATTTCTTAATGGATCGAATGCCAACCATCGTCCGGACGCCGGGGGAAGCCTACCAGTATGACGATTATGCTTTTGCTTTGGCGGGATATGCCGTGGAACAAGTTACCGGGCTCCCTTTTCATGAATACATGGATAAAAACATCTTTCAACCACTCGGCATGAATTCTTCCCATGATCTTGTAACCCCAGAGCTTAAAGCCCGAATGGCTGCAGCTTACGATCCGGAAGGCACGCCATATCCGGAGTATGGCCTTTATCCTACGGACATGCCTCAGGGCGGAATGTTGTCCACCGGAAGCGATATGGCTAAATTCATGATCATGCTTCTACAAAAAGGAAAGGCCGGAGATCGGCAAATGTTAAGTGAACAAAGTGTTCAACGAATGAGCAAGTTTTCCGTTTTCGCTCATCCGGCCATACCTATTACAAGCTATGGATTTGAAAGTATTTTCAATGAACTGTCGAATGGTCAGTATGTCGTCAGCAAAGGTGGGAACATCCCCGGACATGCCTCTTTTACATGGCTACTGCCTGAGCGCAAAACGGGAATGTTCGTCATTTATAATAATGATTCCGAATTGCGCTCGGATTTGTATGCTGCTTTTATGGACCATTATTATCCGAAGAGCACTGAGATGCCTGAATCGGTATCACCTCTGACAGAACAGCAAGCCGCGCGTTACGTCGGATTATACAAAGACCTGCATACCCCGTCATTTGTGACTAGAATTACGTACAATAACGGACAACTTGTAGCGGAAGACAGATACAAATTGGGGAATGGCAAGACTACTTTGAAAAAGATAGATCCCTTGTTGTTTATGGATGACCACGGGAAGAAAATAGCATTTCTTGAACAAAAGGATGGCGGTATTGCTTATATGTATAGACCCTCCAAGTCACCGATAGCCTATTCGCCCAAAATACAGGAAAAAGCGTTGTTTTCCGATGTCTCGAAAGAAAGCCCCTACCAACCGTCTATAGAAAAGCTCCATTCGCTTGATATCATTAATGGAAGAGATGGGCGCAGCTTTGACCCCAAGGCGTCCGTGACCCGTGCGGAATTCATCACAATGCTGCTGCATGCTTTCGGCTATCCGCCCTCCAAATCGAAATCCGGTTATATGGATATCGAACACCATTTTGCCTTCAAAGAGATACAGGCAGCGGTCGAGCAGCATTGGTTGGGGGAGGAGACCGGAGGCCGATTTGAACCGGATCGCACGATAACTCGGGAAGAAATGGCCGTCATCTTAACGCGCATTCCTCTTCCATGGCCGCTTGGCGATGAGGTCCGATTGGCAGGGAAAACCGATGAATCGGCTATCAAGGCCGTAAGCAAGCTTGTTGCTGCCGGAGTTACGGATCCAGTCACAATAACCAATTCTGACGGTTCAGTCGATTTCCGCTCCAAAGAACCTTTGCTTCGCCAAGAAGCCTCCTATTTCATTGACAAGATTCTATTTGTTCCTTAATCTCTTATCGGCCGTTACAGCCGCATTCGCACCGTGACGGAATCTCCAACCATGACTAACTTGTTGTTTCCTTCCAGTTTTATTTTTCACTACCTTTGCGCTTGGCACATTCTATTCGTGAGGGATGGGACACTATTGTTCAATAAAATATCGACAGGCTATAATCTATGGTTTCCGTATTTTATTATTTGGTCGATCTAAACCTTTACTTTCCTTAAACAGCAACAAATTTTTTTAGAAAAAGCTTAAAACTGAATGTAAGTATGGGGCAATAGAAGGCGATTGAAAGAATCTGCCTACGCTATTGCCCCTTACAATGATTAGGATATAATTACCTCATTACGAAACACATTCATTTTCTCCGCTGTCTTATATTCAGCTGGAGAAGGAGCTGTTGTCTTAATTGACAACTTATAGAATATGCCTTGAGGTTGAAAAAGTATGGCCATTTTTTTTGGTTATGCCTTTTTTTCATTTCAAGGCTTTTTATGTGACAGATTGTAATATGAAGTGCGACAAATAAAAAACACCCATGGAAGATTCGTGTAAAATGGAGTCACCACAACAACCATTACACAGGAGAATCAAACCATGGGCTACACACATCTTAACATAACTGAACGCAGTCAGCTAGAAATCTTACTTCGTTTAGGATGGTCTGATCGAGAGATTGATAAGGAACTCGGCAGACATCATTCCACTATTGCTAGAGAACGGAACAGAGGGAGTAGCAGTGAGAAATACACGGCAGAGATTGCGCAGGCTACTTACATTCAACGTCGAGTATCTTGTAAGGCAAAGGGGAAATTTACACCCGAGTTAGCAAGTGAACTGGAAGCGAACCAGCAGCAGACTTGGTCACCCGAACAAATTGCCGAGCATAGGAGAGTAAATGGTAAATCATTCGTATGTTTCAAGACCATCTACCGTTGGCTCTATGCTAGGCTCCTTGTTGCAGGTGAAGTAAAAGCGCTGAGACATAAAGGTAAACGGCGCAAACGAGAGTCTTTCGGACACTGGGAACTGGATACCGTTGTATCCAGCCGGGGAAAGAGCCGTGCCTGTGCCGCAACATTCATCGAACGCAAGACACGGATGTATCTAGCCCTAAAAATGCCAGACCGTACGGCTCATTCAATGGAAATCGCATTTGGGGTGATTGCTAGTCAGTATCCTCAAAATACCTTTCTAACGGCTACGGCAGATCGAGGGAAAGAATTCGCCTGCTATAACGCTCTAGAAACCTTTCATGGACTGGATGTTTACTTTGCCGATCCCTATTCGTCCTGGCAACGAGGATCTAATGAAAATGGGAATGGACTTCTTCGGGAGTTCTTTCCCAAAGGTCACGACTTTGCGCAGGTCATTGATGAGGAACTGGCTCATGCCATCAATCTCATTAACGACCGTCCTCGAAAATGTCTAGGCTGGAAATCCGCTCACGAATCTTTTATGGAACAGGTGTCGCACTTAGCTTGACAATCCGTCAAGACTAAAGAAGTGTATCACTCCGATTCTTTGAGACCCGACTGCTCTGGCCTTTAGGACGAGTTTTTTTGGATAGTTTTAGCATAACAAATTTGGATTTTTACTATTTTTTAGATGATATATTATGAATTTGATTCAATTAATGAGTGGACATAGATTTCAATCATTTTAATATTTTCTTTCCATAATGAAAAAAGCCATTCTTTGTCTGCCTTAGAGATTAAAAATGTTGTGAATCCATTTATAAGAATTATTATTAAATCATTTACTAACTCCAAGTCATTCGCGTCTAGCGTATCTCCATAAAAATCACCCACCAAGATCTCAAAGAAATCAAACGGTGTTTTTTCGCTGTCTTTACCAAAGATAATCTCTTCAAACTCCGTATCATATGAAGACTTCAATACAAATTGCATTTGAACATTAATTAAATTTAAGTAGTCTTTATTTTTTTCTTCGATGAAGAAGAGAAAGTATTTGAGCATAATATCCGCAAAAGAATCCGTTTCCTTCGCTTCCTGATAAATTTGTTCCAGCGCTTCACTCATTAGCACATCAGCAAAAATAAAAGCTTCTTGTTGAATTGTCTCCATAGAACCAAAGTGATGAAATACGCTTGCTTTACTAACATTTGCCTTCTTTGCTATGCTGTTAGCGCTTAATGCTTCTAAACCATTTTCTGCTATTAAAGTGATTGTAGCGTTTAATAAAACTTCTTTTGTTTTGTTTCCCTTTTTTTCTCTACCATCTATCATTACCGTTCCTCCTAGAATGGTTGTCACATTTTCTTCAGTTATTATAGCATAAAACAAAATATTTGACCGATTGGTTAGTTTTGAGTAAGATAAAACTGACCGTTCGGTTAGATTTTTTTGGGTATCTACTGTTTTTAAGTTTTATGAAATTTAGCTTTTGATAAAAGGAAAGGAGTGGAGCAAAAGAAAAAGGGAAAGTTACTTTATTTTTGCGATCGCATTGTTGAGGTTGTTTATAAGCTTTACACAGTTTTTTAAGCCTAGTCGTTATATTACATGCGTTCAAACCGAAGCCTACTCGGGGAGAAGTTACATGTTTGCTCACAATGGGACAACTTGTTGCACTCTATTGAGCGTTATTCCTTGGACCATAATAATTATCTTGGTACATCAGACGCTTCTCTTGAAGTCAATAATAAATAGATATAGGAGATATTATCATGAAAAAAAGACTTTCTTGGGTGTTATCAGCTACACTTGCGTTGACTATGATTGCACCAACCGGAGCAATGGCTTCCATCGTCGCTCCTGTGGTTGCGGATAACCAAGGATTGGGGAAAACCGCTGCCGAGAAGGCTACGTTGCTAATCGAATCCACCCATCCGATTAGCGTTCAGTATGCGCTGATTGATAATGGGGAAATCACTGTGTCTGGCCAGACGGGCAAGAACGATAAACCGCTGACCAAGGATACATTATACGGTATCGGCTCGGTCAGTAAAGTAATTGGAGCTGCGGCCGTCATGAAATTGGTAGACGAAGGTAAAATCGATCTGGATACTCCCGTCGTCCAATATATAACCGATTTCAAGATGAAGGACGAACGGTATAATCGCATTACTCCGCGCATGCTGTTGAACCACTCCTCCGGTCTGCGCGGTACTGGATCTACGGGCGACTCCTTGTTCGAGGATAATGACACCTATGCCCATGATACCTTACTGCAAACCTTGTCCGACCAGACCTTGAAGGCGGACCCTGGAGCATTCTCGGTGTATTGCAATAGCGGTTTTACGCTTGCTGAGATTCTCGTTGAAAGAGTCAGCGGCATGAGCTTTACCGAATATTTTCATCAATATTTCACAGAACCATTGCAGATGGATCATACGAAGACACCGCAGGACAAATCGAAAGGCAGCACGCTTGCTGGGTTCTATGTCCCGGATTACCAAGCACAGCTTCCAGATATTTTTGTTAATGTGATCGCCGAAGGAGGGATTAATTCCACGGCAGAAGATATGGTGCGATTCTCGCAAATATTTATGGGACAGGAAAGCCACATCCTTTCTGACAAGTCGGTACGGGCGATGGAACAGGAGGAATACAAGAAAGGCATCTGGCCGGAAGATACGGATGATAGTAACAATTACGGTCTCGGCTGGGACAGTGTGAAGCTATACCCGTTCAATGATTACGAAATAAAGGGTTTGGCCAAGGGCGGGGACATCTCTGAGTATTCTGCTTCTCTCGTCGTGCTTCCTGAGAAAAAGATGGCAGCTGCTGTGTTAACATCCGGCGGTAGCAGTAGCACGAATCAACTGCTGGCAAGCGAAATGCTGCTGCTGGCGCTCAAGGAAAAGGGCGAAATCAAGAACGTCAAGCCGGATAAATCATTCGGAAAGTCGGTTAAGGCCAAGATGCCCAATGATGTAGTGAAGCAAGCAGGCTATTATGCCAGCAGTGAAACGCAGTTCCGGATAGAGATCACCAAGGACGGGGAACTGTCCATGGCAAACGATCCGGAGACGAAGTATATATATACTTCGGATGGGAGCTTTATCAACGAGAACGGAACCTCCAAGATCAGCTTCGTCACCGAGAAGAGCGGACGCACGTATTTGTGGAAGAGAGCCTATGAGACGTTGCCGGGATTGGGGCAGCTAGCAACGTCAGAGTATGCGGCTGAGAAGCTGGAAGACAACGTGCTGCCGAAGGAGACCGCCGAAGCTTGGGCAAAACGGGAAGGTGCTAAGTTCTATGTCGTTAACCAGAAATTCAGCTCCGAAGAGTATTTCTTTGGGCAGCCGGCAATCGAAATTAGCCTCGCCGACGGTCTGCCGGGTTATTGGGTGGATAGAAAAATCACAGGTCCAAATACGGCGACGAGTCAGATCCAAATCCCAGGAATAGCAGGCCGGGATACGACGGAAGCTCGGTTCTACACGAAAGACGGCATCGAATATTTGATCGTAAACGGGTACTCACTTGTGAGCGAGGCGAACGTAAAACCGATCTATGCAGGAAATCAGTCCAAGGCCACGGTGTCAGCGAACGGGGATGCTAAATGGTATACTGTCCCGGCAGCGGCGGCAGGCAAAACGATGACGGTCAAGCTGCCAACGAAAGGTGCTTTCGCGGTATATGACGTGCAAGGATTATGCGTCAACTATAGCCTTGTCAACGGCAACAACAAAGTGACTCTGCCCAAGAACGGAACGATCGTATTTGCCGGCGCGCCGGACTTGGAATTTAAAATAACAATGAAATAAGCTTATTACATGAAGCCTCAAGGGGCAAAACTCTTGAGGCTTCCTTATATTTGTGCTCATCCCAAAATTTACGATGATCCTCCTCTTGTTTATATAGGTGTGTGTGCGACATCCCCCGCATCTCCAGATTTTTATATTTTCGTCCTCAAATCGTTGTTAAGGGGTGATATTGTTGTTATATAAAATCGGTGAATTTGCAAAAGTCAATAAAATATCTCAACGAATGCTTAGATATTACGATGAGAAATCTCTATTAAAGCCAAGAAAAGATGAATAGATCGGGTATAGATACTATTCAAACAATGATATTAAAACGGTAAGTAAAATAAAGTTGCTGTGGTAGACAGATACTTTCGTAGAAATATTGGAGAAGTATAGATCAGTTTTAAATAAAGCAAATCTTCTATTTAATAGGATTTCATTACATAATCATTAGAGAAATGGAAGTTTGGTTTGAAGGTGGGGTAAAACATTATGTCACACAACCATGCTCACAATACTTTTTAATTTTTCACCTTTTCTGCCTATTATACACGGAAGGGAATAAATAGCACGGGTAAAAGGGATCCCCCCCATGTTCGTCTAGTTGACGGACATGGGGGGGTCTTTGTTGCTTGCATACGTTTAACTGTGCTCGCCTAAAAAGGAATAATTCCATTTCAAGGATTTTTATCATGGCCTTGTGTTGATCTATTTATCAATATGATTCAGTTGGACAATCTGATGGATCATTTCGCTTGACTCTAGGTCTGGCCTAGGGACTAATATGAACACATCAATAATTCAACTTTCGTTGCAAACAGTTCAAGCGAGGTTTATTACTAAGGATTTACTTGGTATTTAGAGGCACGAAAGTTGAGTTGGATGTTAAATAAATAGAATGTATAGAGGAGAGGGTAGAGCCGTGCGTAGACGGGGGATAGCAACGATGCTTTTAATTTTTTGTAGTGTGGCAGCTGTAGCATGCTCGAATACAAAGACACAGGGCAACGTAGAAGAACAGGACACGCAAGGAAGAGTGGTAGGTGTTGGCACGATAAGCAAGCAGCCGCTGACGATGAATTATACGCTGTCAGGCACATTGGAGCCGATGAGCGAGATGTCTGCGGCCTTCGAGGTTCCCGGACGAATTGTGGAAACCAATGTTCAGATCGGAGACGTCGTCAAGAAGGGAGATGTGCTTGCCAAGCTGGATACTCATCAATATCATCTTCAATTGGATGAGGCGATTCAGGGTGTTGCGCAGGCCAAGGCCTCGCTAGATAGCGCCGAAGCATCCATCCATGCGTCCACTGCGCAAGTAAAAAGCGCTGAAGCGAATTTGCTGGAAATAAAGAAAGGTGCACGAAAGCAGCAGCGGGAGAGAATGAAGAACGCGCTGGCTTTGGCTCAGGCCGCTTGCGAGAAAGCTCAAATCGATGCTGACCGCTCGCAAAGTCTATACGAGCAAGGATTGATGTCCCAAAGTGACAACGAGAATGCTCAATTAGCGCTGACGAATGCCCAGAATGCAGTCAAAGATACGGAATCCGCTGTATCCGAAATGGAAGAAGGCGCAACGAACGAGCAAATTCGGGCAGCATCCGGCGTGTTGGATGAAGCGAATTCAGGAAAATTGGCGACGATTGCGGCCAAGAAGCAGGCGTTTGCTGCCTATAACACTGTGCTTGCTACGAAGCAGCAAGCTGAATTGACCTTGTCCAAGACTACACTAGTGTCGCAATTTGACGGGGTCGTATTGGCGAAGGCATTCAATAATGGAGAATTGTCAGCAGAAGCCCAGCCTGTATACACATTAGGTAAAGTCGATGAATTGAAAGTGCTGCTGCCTTTGCCGGATCGTGAGGCGAAGCAGTGGAAGAAAGGCACCGCAGTCGATGTCAGTCTGTATGGTCAGGTAACAAAAGGAATCATCAAGAAAATTTATCCGCTTACGAATGCGGCAACCGGAACGATCAACGGTGAAATTGTCATTGAAAATGAGAAGCTAGGCTGGTCTCCCGGGCAAGTAGTCGAGGTTGGAATGCATCAATCGGGCCGGGATGTAATTTTGATTCCTGTGGAGGCCGTACTCAGTGATGGCGATAAACCCTTCGTTTATAAGCTAGAGAAAGGGAAAGCGGTAAAAACGATTGTTCAATTAGGAGGACACATGGTGAACAATCAGTTGGAAATAAGCGGCGGCCTGAAAGAAGGCGAGCAAATTGTTACCAAAGGCGCCGAGGCGCTGTCTGATGGCGAGAAAATCCAAGCCGCTGAAGGAGCTGCCTGATGATCGAATTCTTGGTTAAGAAACGAAAGATTACGCTCTTATTTTTCATTATGGCCATGATAGTCGGCGTGTTCAGCTTTGCTGGACTCCCTCAGCAGGAAGCGCCGGATATCGTCATCAAATATGCGACGATTACAACGGTCTACCCTGGAGCTTCCGCCCAAAAAATAGAGCAAACGGTAACGAAATTCGTTGAACAGAGAATAAAGGGAATTCAAGGGATTAAGGAGATTGTGTCTATTTCGTCCGAAGGCTACTCTTCCATCGTTATTAAAGCGAGAGATGAGGCGGATACGAAAGACGTATGGGACAAATTGCGTAAAAACGTGCAGGATGTTAAGGAGGAATTGCCGGAAGGAGTAAAAACACCGGTAGTTAATGACGACCTGTCGAGTTCCTTCATCGGTTCATATGCCGTCACTGCCGAGAGCAAGGAAGACCTGTACAAGCTCAATGAGCTGATGACGAATTGGAGAGATCAACTGCGGGCGGTTCCTGGCGTTGCCAAAGTACAACTAAATGGAATTCCGAAGCAAGAGATTCATGTTAGCGTCGATAGCAGTAAACTGCAGCAGTATCAAATAAGCTGGGAACAAGTAATAACGGCGGTGGAGGGAGAGAAGCAACGAGTTCCTACGGGGGGCATTAACTTCAATAAGAGGAGCTATCAACTGATTGTTAAGGATGCCGACCATCTTGACATTTTGAACAATCTGCTTGTGACGAGGTCGCAGTCCGGGGCTCCTGTCTATTTGAAAGAAATTGCCACAGTGGAGTTCACTTTCGCCAAGTCACAGGATTTTTCCTATTATAATGGTAAGCCTGTTGTGACGATCGGGGTCGGTGCTGAAACGGGTAGTGACGTGCCGACGATGAACAAGCTCGTCAATGAAAAGCTCGAACAGTTGAAGAAAAGTCTTCCGTCCCATGCCAAGTTTATTAACCTGTTTGCACAAAAAGATCGAGTCGATGAAATATTCGCCAGTTTGACGAAGGAAACGCTCATCGCTATCGCTGCAGTTATTGTGATATGCATGCTCGGAATGAGTTTGCTCACAGCCTCCTTTGTAGCGCTGGCTATTCCGATTTCGATCGCAATCGGTTTAATCTTTTTGCCAGCTCTGAATGTTACGCTGAATGAGATTTCTGTTATTGGACTTATTATCGTGCTCGGAATATTGGTTGACGATGCAGTGGTCGTCAATGACAATATTGAGCGGCGGGTGACAGATCTGGGGGAAGATCCGCATACGGCCGCGGTTAAAGGGACGAAGGAAGTTGCGATTTCCATATTGACGGCCACGTTGGCGACAATTTCCGCCTTTGCTCCATTGATATTTCTGAAGGGTGACATCGGAGCATTTATTAAACCAATTCCTATCGTCATTTCATTGACGATGCTGGCATCGATGGTGATGTCATTGACGATCATTCCGATTTTCCGCGAATGGTATGAGAACCGAAGACAACACCGAACGATCTCGAACCCTTCCAAGTCTGGTTTATTAAGTAATCAAATCGAAGCGTTAGGGCGTTTGTATTCCGGAAAGTTGATGAGCAGAGTGATAAAACGTCCATTAATAATAGGTCTTTCCGGCTTATTCATTGGAACAGCAGCCTATTCTTTAGCATTATTCATCCCCGTTGAGCTGTTCCCAGAATCTGAACGTCCGGAGTTTACAATTAGTGTCACGATGCCGACAGGAACTTCGCTGCAAGAAACAGATCGGATGGTCAGCCAGATGGCTGATTGGGCAGGAAAGCAGAAGGAAGTGGATGCATATTCATATGGTGCCGGCGGCGAGGCACCGCAACTGTTTTATGATATAGAGGCGGATTCTGGCGGACACTCCTCGCCGACATCAGGACATTTAATGGTGAGATTGAGAAAAGAAGGAGCTGATCTCGCTACAACAATTCGGGAATGGGATAAAAGATTCAAAAAAGAGTATCCTGAAGCTTCCATAGCGGTCAAGACACCTTCGTTAGGTATCGCTGTAGGAAAGCCGGTTTCTATTCGTATTACAGGGGAGAATATGGAACAATTGCAGAAACTGGCACAGCAAATGAAAGGAATGATCGTGAACACGAGCGGAACCTACAACGTAAAAGACGATATGGGTATCGAACAATACGGGCTGGAGATAGATATCAACAAGCAGGCAATGGATCAATATATGGTGTCCTATGCGAATTTGACGCGTACATTGCTGCTGGCAAGCGACGGTATTACGACCAGTCAATACAATACCGGAAGAAATCTTATAAATATCAGGTTGTTAATAGAAAAAGGAGTTCAAGATCCAAACGAGCTCTTCCATCACCTGAATGTGACCAACGCAGCAGGACAGCAAATTCCATTGTCACAGCTGTCTACACTCAAACCGGCCTTCTCGGTTCAGCAAATTAAACATTATAATTTGGCGCGTACGATTACGGTTGATGCCGATGTGAAGGGACGCACAGCGACAGCGGTGATGGAGGAAATTAGCGAAAAGTTGAATGGAATTCCCTTCCCGGAAGGTTACAGTTGGGCCATTGGCGGAGAAACATCAGAACAGGATAAAATATTTTCAGATTTAGGTGGTTTGTCTATCTTCGTTATATTCCTCATTCTGATGTTAATTACGATTCAATTTTACTCTTTGTCCATTCCGCTCATTGTGATGACTACCGTTTATTTGGCGGCGGCTGGTGGAATTATCGGTATCTTTATAACGGGAATGCCAATTGGCTTTATGAGTTTGATGGGGATTATTTCTCTGGCAGGTATTGTAGTACGTAACGGTATCGTACTGATTGAGTTTATAGAAGACGCCCGTCATGCAGGGGCCGAGTTGGAGGAAGCGGTAATTCAGGCTACCGCAGCACGCTTCCGACCTATTCTGCTCACTTCATTGACGGCAATTGTCGGTATGATCCCGATCGCACTCATTGGCGACATTTTGTTCCGTCCGATGGCGAATACGATTATTTTTGGCCTTATTTTCTCCACCATACTGACCTTGTTCGTCGTTCCATCCTTGTATCTGGTAGTGGCGCGCTATAAATTGAAGCGGCAGCAGCGTAAACAGGAACGGCAATTCAGGAAAGAAGAAAGCAGCCAGAAAAATTTATTAATTTAACAAGTTTGCAGGGCGGGACGGCTTCATAATCCGTCTGTCCTCGCCTTATATTCAGATATTAAGTTTGTTACGTCGAGGGAGGACGGTTAAATGTACAAACATACAGTTATGGCGTCATTAATGCTCGCACTACTTGCAAATTCGACTGCAACGGCATGGGCTGACAGCGCCACGATTCAGGGCACGATATCATCCAGCAACAATGCGGTGCAAGGTAAAGTAATGACGGAAGACAGTTCGGCTCAGGGCAAAGCGCCAATGAATAACATACCGTCTCAGCCCTTGATGTCGTCAGGGGATCAGGCTACTACGGGCAAAAGTTTACCTGCTTCGTTCGTGGCGTCACGGCAGTTAGCTGCGATCACGCGCCTGAATTTATCTGATGTGCAGTCGCGGGCCGTAACTGATTCATTTAATTTAGCATTGTTGCGAATAAAGCTTTATGCGCTAGAGTCCAAGCGATCTGATCTTAAAACTCAGACTAACAGGATCAGTACGAGTCAGACAATAGATTCTTATACACTGCCCAACTCGCCAGAGAAGATATTAGGCAATGTGAATTATGAAATTCCGTCAGACGCTACCCCGGAGCAACTGTTTTGGCTCGGGCCGACTATAGAGACGAATACCGTTATAAATGGCTTGATGAGTGGCATAAAAGATATAATAAACGGGATGAACGATCTGATGAAATCTCAACGCGATGAATTGGAAGTCGCCATCAAGCAGCTGGAGCGGGATGGATGGAATACGGAGCTTGATCTCGAAGAGGCCAAGGAAGGAATCAAGTTGCAGATGACCGGTCAATACGTGTACTTGTTGTCCTTGCAGAAACAGATGGAGCTCCATGAAGAAGCGCTTCAACTGTTGGATAAAGAGCGAAGTCGTCTGCAGGCGCTGCAAGGGCAGGGGGTGGCTGCGGCGGACGATAGCCGTGGGCTGCGGCTGGAAATATCCAAACAGACGAGAGAATTGGAGGTTCAGCGTAGCAACTATCGCCTGGCCTTGTTCCAGCTCTGCTTCGATTTAGGTATCCGCTACGATCCGGATATTATTTTGGAGGATATTGCGCTGGATGAAGCTACGTTGACCAACCGCAAAGTTACCGAGGAAATATTGGCGCGATCATACGAAATGAAGCGGAAGTGGAATGAGTTAAAACAGGCTTCCTGGGAGCATGGCAACACGAAGATAGCTAATTCCGATGGAAAAAGCTATTTGAGTGCAAATGTGCAGCTTGCGTCCAAACAGACGGAACAGGCTAATGCGCAGTTGACCAAATATATTAACACCACTTACGCCGAGGCAGATAATGCCTACGAGCAATATAAGAATGCGCAATTGGATGCGAACGATGCAACCGCCGATTATGATGCATTGCAGCGCCGTTTTCAATTGGGGATCGTACCGCTCCATGATCTGAATCAATCCAGCTACCTGCGGCAGAAGGCCGACATGAAAGTCATATTATTGCGACTGCAATATTTCATTATAATAAGTAAGGTCGAAGCAATGGAAAGAGGATTCATTCTCGCAGGTGGTACGGAAGTAGCAGTAGTTGAACAATAATTGAAACCTAAATAAATCTATAACGGTATTCATGCAAAACACCTCCAAGGTTGTCTCTATAATTTATGATATAGGACCATTCTCTTGAAGGTGTTTTGATTTGTCCCCCTTTATAGGGCATTAGCGAGTCCAATGACAGATCAATGCTTGCTTTTCTACCCTTTTCACAAAATCATCTTTTCCATCTCCATAACGTTCGATGCCATTAGAACATTTTTTTGCCAATTCACTTTTTAATTCAACATAGTCTTTCGAAACTTCAGGATTGTGGCAAAGATAGTCTCTAAAGGATAGAAGTGGCCTAGAAATTAAAATGATCAGTAGATTTTAAGGGGGATACAGTGGATGAGTCAAGCGAAAGCACGAATAACTGCTCTTGATTTTGCAAGAGCATTAGCGATCTTCGGAATGATTATCGTGAATTATAGGGTTGCAATGCAGGCAGAGTATAGCGGGCTTGGATGGTTACAAGCGATAGCAGGTCTGTTTGAGGGGCGAGCATCTGCATTGTTTGTCGTACTGGCTGGTATCGGGGTATCGTTAATGACCTCAAAAGCTCGAAGCTCTATGAACGAAGAGCTTATTCGGAAAAACCGGAGTATCCTATACAGGAGAGCTGCTTTCCTATTTATTGCTGGCTTGCTTTTACTGCTAATAGACTGGAACGCCGACATTTTGCATTACTATGCGGTATTCATGCTTGTAGCAGCGCTCATAATGACTATGTCAGATCATAAAATACTCAGTTTGTTTTCCATTATCCTGCTCGCATCACAGTCATTTTTGGTCTTGTTCGATTACCGTAGGGGGTGGGACTTGAATTTTAAAGAGTATATAGATTTTAGGACAATAGAAGGGTTCATTCGCAATCTGTTATTCAACGGATTTCATCCTATCTTTCCTTGGCTGAGCTTCTTCCTCATCGGTATGTGGATTGGCAGAAGACGTTGGCTGAATAAGGAAAATCGATTGAAGATACTGTTGTATTCATTGTCAGGAACGGTTGTTTTTGAATCCCTTTCCTTCTTCCTGGTCAAATGGACCTCCCCTGTAATAGGAAGTGATGTAGCATATTATTTGTTTGGTACGAAACCGATGCCGCCCACTATGTTGTATGTTCTTTCCGGAATTTGTTCGGCTATAGCAGTGATTGCGATTTGTCTTTATATAGTTGATAAATTTGAGCAATCTATTCTGACACAAGCGGTGATCAATACCGGGCAGCTATCGTTATCTCATTATATTGGACATGTAGTGATCGGATAGGGGTCGCTTCAAGTAACGGGCTATTTGGAAAATGGCTCCCTTATTTTTGCAATGATATACGGAAGCTTATATTTTATAATGACCATTATTTTTTCGTATATATGGAGAAAATGGATGACGAGAGGGCCGATCGAGTGGCTTATGAGAAAATTATGCTAAAGATGTACTTTTGCATTCGAAGCACGTAACCCCGTGGGGACTGATTTATTAAGTCAGGAGGAAATTCGGGAAGAATTTATTGATAAGAATAGAATTAACGTCAGGGTTACTTTCCGTGGTTGGGGATAGAAGAAAACTACTTCTCGAATTGTATGTTGTTTTAATGATAATGACACTCTTAAGTCTTTGTTAACTAGCCATAGTTTTAATATTAAAAAAATAATAATTAAAATAACGAAGGAGCGAGATGTTTTCGCTCCTCTTTTGTTTGCCAATCACTTATTTTATTGCGCTCATGTTCAAGAAGATTCCTTGGTGTGACAGGAAAAAACCACAATATTCTACGATTCCATCGCGCACGAAAACATGTTTTCCGGACATTCCCGTGGCGGTGGTGTTTGTTTGCCATCGCTCGAAGAAAAACGAGTGGCTTGCCATTCTCTCGACCGACCTTTGCCTTAGTCTGCAAGAAATCATTCAAACTTATGACATGGAAAGGAGTATTTCATAAATATTAAACCTAGAAGTAAAATGAGAATTGGTATCTAGGTAAAGAAATACCTGCTGATTTTTATCGATAATATTGCCTATTATCGTTTTCTTTTACTGATACACCTAGTTTCCAAAGTTCTCTTATCAACTGAAAAGCTTCATCATCATCTCCTTTTTCAATTGCTATTTTTCTTGCTTTTAATAGAGCATTCGCAGCAGGTGACAGGTCGGGACAATCCACAACCCATGTTTTAAAATCATTTTTAAATGGATCCGTATCACTCCAAAGATAATTATGTTTTATAAATGCATTAGCTACTCTGCTTTTATTAAGCTCCTGCTTACAACGAAATAGTTCTTTCTCATCAATACCTAATAACACTAATTGCTTTTTATCCATAAATACAAGTGAGATATCTTTCTTTTTTAAGATAATTTCATCATCTCTAAGTTTTAATATAACTCTATCATCATATATAGACATTTCTAGGCTTTCATGAAAAGATAGAAGAGTTAATATAACTCCCGCAATCAAACCAAGGATCATTGTAATAAAGCCTACCCATGCTCCATTATAGGATGCAATTAGTTTTAAAGGTCCCTCGAAAGGTACCCACGGCAAAGAACTGCCCCATTTAGCAATACTTGGTAGAATCCAACCAATCACTAAACCCATAAGAGGGAAACCAAGCCACAAGATAACCTTATCCGTTTTAGAAAAATTTAATACTGTATGATTGTTACTCATTTAATTCACCCTTTTTTAGAAAATACACTTACTTTATCACGTAATCTATTTGAATCAATAAGGCTTTGATTTTTGGCTTCCAGCTTATTATGATGTGGTAGCCGATTTTTAGTCTAAGCTAGAGATCGTCCTACGGATGGAACTTTTCCTTTAGCAAATTCACGCACAAGTTTTTCTCACTTATTTTTAATAATCAAATGCTCTCGATTGTGATTAACTGCCAGAAGAAAAGGCGGTTTTACTACACGAAGAACAACCGAATTTATATCATACATTTCACAAGTGATTATGTGTGTTTAGGAAATTTCTTTAGAAATTTCTCGATTTCATCCATATAACCTGGTATCGTAATTTGTCTAGGCGCGAAGAGACTAATGAATACTGCCCGCAGATTCGAATTAACCGTTTGCTTGCTTAACATCCCATGATCAGCGTTAGGGAAGACTGCTACGGTCAGCAGCTCAGGTTTTACGATATCGCGATATACCCGTTCCGTATCCTTCACATCGACCTGCATATCTTCTTCGCCCAGCATCAATAGCACGGGTGAATTGAAATTACGAAGATCATCAGTGGCATCCGACAAGAAGTTTTTGCTGACAAATGTCCATTTGTCTTTCGACATTAAGCTATCTTGGCGGGCGATTTTTACATACTCTTCATAGGAAGCATGTTTTTCCAAAAGCTCGCGCACTTTCAAGTCATACGCCTCTTTATCTTGAATTTCCGCTTCAGAGACCCCATCTTTCTCCATTTCTTTACGTGTATAGTATTGCCCTTGACTTAACCAATTAATGGCAGGCGATAGAAGGAGACTGAATGCGAGCGGTTCCTTCTTGGCAAGCTTAGGAATCACCCAGCCCGCCTGGCTTGCTCCCCAAGCCCCAATCTGTTTCTCGTCAATCATCGGCTGCTCTTTTGCCCATGCAATGGCCTGACGGGCTTCTTCCACACGATCATCTATACTCTGATGCAACCAGTTGCCGTCCGACCCGTTAATTCCTCTTTTGTTAAGGGACAAAGAGGCGTAACCAAGGGAAGCTAACCGCTCCCATAGAGGCTTATAGCCATCATCGTGGGAGGTGTCAATGGGCCCGTCACCATGAATAAACAAAACCAATCCCAGCTTGTCCACGTAGTTTTTAGGCAGCACGAAGGTACCGGTCAATTTGCCTTGAGGCGTCTGGATTTCAACAGCTTGCTCATCCATGTCAAAACTGTTTTGCTTCAAAATATATAGTCCTGCACCGCCAAATAGCAGGACGATAATCATCATAGAAATCATTATTTTCTTTTTCATCTTATTTCTCCTTGTGTAAAGTTCATTTATTTCAATCTCTGGACCATAAAGTGCAATTTCAATTGATCGAACAAGAGAATGGTTTATTTTACCATATCCTTGTGGAAGTTTGTGTATCGATGTAAATCTAATACATAGTTAATCATTTAATCAAAACTCTACTAAGTGTAGTGTGTCACTTTGATTGCGGAAGTTCCTTTAGAAATTGTTCGATTTTATCCAAATATTCTGGCACCGTAATTTGCCGGGGCGCGAATATACTTATCATCAAAGCTCGAAAATCTGAATCCGCTGTTTGCGTGCTCATCATCCTATGTTCCGTGTCAGGGAAAACAGTTACCGTCAATAATTCCGGCGATACGAGGCGGCGATATACTTGCTCCGTCTCTTTCGAATCCACATTGATATCTTTCTCACCTAAAAACAGCAACACAGGGGAACGGAAAAGGCGAAGATCATCGGTTACATCTGACAAAAAGTTTTTCATGACAAAAGCCCACCGCTTTTTTGACATCGCGTCTTTTTCGCCAACTAGCTTCACATATTCGTCATAGGGTGCCTTTTTCCTTAAAAGTTCCCTTACCTTCCTGCCCTTTGCCACTTTTTTTTCAATGTCTGCTTCGCTATAACCAAGATGTTGCATTTCCATGCGCGTGTTATACTCCCCTTGGCTCAACCAATTAATGGCTGGTCCTACGAGTATATTAAACGCAAGCAATTCCTTG
The DNA here is from genome assembly GCF_001637205.1 of Paenibacillus glacialis. Taxonomy (GTDB): domain Bacteria; phylum Bacillota; class Bacilli; order Paenibacillales; family Paenibacillaceae; genus Paenibacillus_AQ; species Paenibacillus_AQ glacialis. The sequence goes on along the minus strand of NZ_LVJH01000026.1, from coordinate 25,657 downwards.
CCGGCCAGTTTGGGAATCACCCATCCGGCTTGGCTTGCTCCCCACGTTCCTATTTTTGTCGCGTCAATCATCGGCTGTGCTTTTGCCCAGGCAATAGCGTGACGCGCCTCTTCCACGCGATCATCGATACTTTGATCCAGCCAATTCCCTTCCGAGCCGTCAATTCCCGGCTTGCTCAACGACAAGGAAGCATAGCCCGCGGCAGCTATCCGTTCCCAGATGTGTCGGTAATCTCCATCGAGAGTCGAATCAACCTCGCCGTCACCATGGACGAACAACACTAAACCCACTTTACCGGTGTAATTTTTAGGAAGTACAAGTGTACCGGTCAATTTGCCTTGAGGCGTCTGGATTTCAACAGCTTGCTCAACCATGGCAAAGCTGTGTTGCTTCAAAATATAAAATCCTGCACCGCCAAATAGTAGGATGATGATCATAATAGCAATCGTTATTTTCTTTTTCATCTTATTTCTCCTTGTGTACAGTTTTCATTTATTTCAATCTCTGGACCATAAAGTGCCATTTCAATTCACTGAATAAAAAATGACGCATTATACTATTTTTTTTTGAATGAGTATGGAATGATAACTTCTCGTACGGATGCTTGGCCCGCCGGTTTTTATCTGAGACGGCAAGCTTAACAGTTTAAGAAAGTTCCATATTCCAAAGCTGTTAAAGCTCTTCCACGGAGGAAGATTTTGCTTCTCTTGTTGCATGTTTGATTTTACATACCATTTGATAGACAAAGTTCCAATCACTTCTCCCTCTTGCAGGGCGATCATTTTTTGGTTTGACGCTTCGGTAGGAAAATAGTCGAACAACTTTTCAAAAAAGAGAGCGTGATCATCATCACTCATGTTCGTAAGGTGTTGGAATTTCCCTCGAAACCCGTGAACAAGTAATCGTCCGACTTGTGGATTGTACTTGGGCTGCATCGGTTCAATCGTTATCCGTGCCGTAGTCATGATCATTCCCTCCTTCGGAAGTCGCAACCGTCTCTATCAAGACTTGGAGCTCGTAATGAAGCTTGTTGTTGCTAAATAAGGATAAATACGATTTCTCAATGAGGATGAGGGGCCCCGAAATGACATAAGACTGTGCAGCAGCATAGTCATAAAACTGTTCTATCAGATGTTTAAGCTCATTTTCTTCATTGATTAAGCTCTGCATGGAAAGGTAATTCCCTCCAGGCAAGGAAAAATCGTCAGGCGTTTGTGTTTCTGTGTATAAACTAACGATGCTCGAACCATCGTAGATATAATGAATGTCCGATTCGAACAAGTTTGGAACACGTTTCGCCTGCTCAGCCAACAGTTTCGCATCAAGTATCGTACTCGAATCCATTTCAATCCAACATGTAAAATAGGTGGTGTCTCGACGCTTTATTTGATATTGGCGGGATCGAGAGCTAGAGTTCTGTTGTTCATGCAATACTTTTTTGATGAACTGTTGAAGCTGTTCGAGTCGCAGCAATTCCCCTTCTATTTCCCGTAAGGATCGCTGAAGAAGCTGTCGATATTGGTCCGCTGAGAAAGAAGTCATGCATTCTTTAATGGAGTGAACAGGCACCCCCAATTTTCGAAGCAACAAAATATGCGCTAGCTGGTACACTTGCTCGGTGCTGTACATTCTATACTGATTGTTATCTTTGTAAGCGGGCTCAAGGACCCCTTTCTCTTCAAAATACCGAATTTGGTGAACAGAAACGTTCATAAGCTTGGCTAATTCACTAATTGTTATTTCACTCTTCATAGCGTTCACTCCTAAGGACTAGGTTGGAATATCTCAACGATACACCTTAGGTCAGGCCTAAGGTCAAGCAATAAAATTATTTATTAAACCAGATTATTTGATTCTCACGATAAGAAAGTGCGGTTGAACGATCACGGTAATAGAGGGGTAATACAAGAATTTCGGATTGACACTGTTTCTCAATTTTTGTATATCGATGTAATGCCTTCAACTGATTGCAAAGTGAAAATAAGAAAAGCGAAGAGGTGAACCTATGAATATCCTTTCCAAGGGTGGGCTAGATTTGTCCGGGTTCCCACAAGTATTGCTCGATCAGTTGAACGGCCGGCACGATAACGGGGAGGTAATCATGTAGAGGTCGCCAAACGTGGCCATTAGCCATTCGTCCGAATATTTTGCTGACATCGGTCGGGCGAAGAGTAGCCGGAGCTCGCCTCCCGTGTTGGTGTGTTTGACTGCTTACTGATCGGCCTAGGTGACCTGGCGGTTTAGATCGACCGCTACCCGACCAACGGGGCGATTTTAGAAAACACCCGCAAGGGTGTGTGATAAAAGACATCCTCATGACAGGATTCGGGAATCAATTCCCGCACGAATTGCAAATAAGGTTCTACTGGGGCAAGCGGTAATATTTGCGATACGTACTGTACGTTTGCCCATTTTATCGCAGACCATGGCATCCAGAAGGTTACAGTGGAAGATTTTAGGGATGAGTCCGGAGAAAACGAGCGATTGAAATCCTTCGTGTTAGTTTAACAATAGCAATTTCTTACTAAACTAACGGGCTAGTTCCAACTGGTTACCATCTGGTGACTGAAGGAAATGGAGAACCTTGAAAGAAAGTATTATTATATCGCTTTATTAACTCACTAAGGATAACTCTGCGAAATCGGAATTATCATAAGAAACTATTTTGATGCAAATCGCCGTGCAATCGCCACGCATAGTATGACACCAATATTTACAATAAAGATAGGCCAACCAATTGACTCGTGCAGAACGAGAGCTGAAATTAATAGGCCAAAGAAGGCTGGAGGAGCTGTAACTGCCCGACCGCCGCTATGCCGCCCTTGGGCGAGTCCGCGATACCAGAACAAGAAGGCGATGAGCATGCTGAACAGGGAGACATAAGTCAGGCTCCACCCTCCCACTAAACCGGCATGTAAATAAACGAGAGCAGTAACATAACGGGAAGCGACAGTATGAGTGCCCTAGAGATCACTTGCCACCCCCCTAGTCTCGGTGAGAGGATTGCCCCTTCCGCATAACCGTAACCACAAACGATAATAGATGCCAGCATTAACGCATCACCGACCGGTGAAGAAGTAGCCCCTGGTGTTAGGGCGAACCTTATCACAAATAGTGGTAAAGCAGAAACGTGAACTGCTGATAGCTGGGAATCAACTTGAAAGTCGAACTATGTTGTAAGTCTGGTCCTAATCGCTGTCGTTATGCTAGGAATTAATGCTTTGATTCATAGGTTAAAAGCATTAAAGGCGAAGGAAGCGGAAGGCGATGCATCAACGCCGATGATGATGTAACTTACCCGAGATAGTTTAAAAAGAAGGGCTCCATTTAGAGTTTCCCTGGACCTCCAGTCAAACTAGCGAATTTGATGAACAGACACGTTCATAAGATTGGCTAATTCACTAATCGTAATTTCACTCTTCATAAAATTCACTCCGATAGCTTGGAATCCTCAACGATACACCTTAGGTCAGACCTAAGGTCAAGTGCTTGTATTAAAATTATTAGTTAAAACCAGATCATTTAATTCTCTCATAGCTATTGAGGGAACCGCATCCTTATTCGAATGTGATTTTGTCCACGGCGACGATTGCTCGATTCAAGCTGTAATGAAGGAAGCGGAAGAGAAAATGGAAAGCCATCTTAAAAACACGAAGTTGACAGATATGGTCCAAAAGCAAACGCAAGTTTAAGGTTGAGCCATTTGCTACACATTAAAATTTTTTATCAAATAATAGATATAATAAGTCTTCAAAGTCTATATTAAAGATCTGTTAACAGAAGCGAAATCAGGTGTCATCATTCCGGAACTAGTCGTATATCCGGAAATAAAAATTAATTTTGAAGCGGATCTAGATTCGATTTCTAGCGGACTGTATTATGCGACACTGGCTAGATCAACAAGTTGCGGAATTGTATTATCTGTGCAAGGATGGCAATGACTTAAAATATAGTGTTATGGTTGATGTGAGATCAGAAAAGGTTGTCGGGTTCAGCAAGGATGTAATGGCGCTGCTTAGTTACTATACGTGGTAATAAGCAGGACGATAAATAGAGAACTATAGCAAGGTAGCCAATCGTTTATGCGATTGGCTATTTGTTATTTTGGGACAATTAATTTTACAACTTCAATACAACTTCTTCTAACTTATCATATATATCCTCCCTATACTGATGAAGTACAGCTGTATTTTGAAAATTCAGCTAGTACAGGAAGGGAGAGCAACAATGAAAAAAAAGATGCTGATATTCATCGCGATTATAATGGTCGTCGTTTCTGCTTGCAGCAGACCAAGTGGCAGCAATGGAGCGAATGGACAAGCAAACACTTCGACAGGAACTGACGAGAAAGCAACAAATTCTCCTAAGGATGGGACGGATGGTAAGAAGAATAATACGGAGAAAAAAACGATTGTGCTCTCAACCTTTTATAAAAATGACGTTTTTGTAGAAGCAAAGAAGCTATATGAAGCCAAAAATCCTCATATTACAATCGAAATAGAGCATATCGAATCTAATGACTCCGATGGGGAAGCAAAGCTAGAGAAGTTCGTAAAGACGACAGGAACAGCTATGTTAGCCGGTAAAGGGCCTGACATACTAGAAATGGATCAATTGCCAACCGATCACTATGTAAACAAGAAGCTTCTAGCGAACCTAGGCGAGATGATCGATCAGGATACGACCTTTAAGAAGGAACAATATTTCAGTAATATTTTGGACGGAGTAAAAATAAACGGAGGATTATATGGTATGCCGTCTGGCTTCTTCCTCTATGGACTTATTGGAGATGAAACGATAATCGAGAAGAGCGGAGTGAAAATCGATGACAGCAGTTGGGATTGGAGTGAGTTTGCGAGTATAGCGAAGGAAATATCCAAGAAATCGAAAAACAATACAGCCGGATTAAGCTTATCAACCATAATGATCCAAGGTGCAGATGAACTCTTGCTTAGCAATTTAGTAAAAGACCAGTATGCAAAGTTTGTTGATAGCGAGAGCGGGAAGGCTAACTTTGATTCTACACTCTTTATCGATCTGCTCAAGGAAGTAAAACATCTGTTGGACGAGAAAGTGATAGACCCAGATGCGAGAGAAAATATTTTTCAACAAGTTCAAATTAACTCGCCATCAGACTATGTTCGAGAGACGAACCCGGATCTGTCTAATAGGAGCGGCTCTGATTACAAGCGAAAACTTTACTTAAAGCCTAATGCCAAAGGCCAAGAAACCGGAGGTTTTTTTAGAACATACCAAACAATGGGTATCAACGCGAATTCGGACGTGAAGGAGGAAGCATGGGAGTTTGTGAAGTTTGTCATATCGGATGAAATGAAGGAAAACTCAAGCGCATATGGCTTTCCTATAAATAAAGCGTCATACGAATTGGGTGTGGAGAAGGTACTAAAAAAGGGGAAGGTAGATTCAGGTCAGCCATTCGGACCGTTAAAGGATGCTATGTATGAAATTACACAAAAGGATACTGATGAATTGGAGAAGTTTCTGACAACCGCTAAATATCCAGTACAGTTTAAGGACTCTAAGGTGATTGAGATATTAATGGAGGAGTCTAAAGCCTATTTCTCAGGACAAAAGACACCAGAAGCAGTGGCAAAGCTCATTCAAAATAGGGTGACCACTGTAATTAACGAGTAAAAAGACAAATCGAAATGGGCCCTAATAGGTACATATAGGGTCCGTTCTCTTTTTAAAAATGGCAAGGAGGGTTTGAAAATGATCAGACTGCTACGTAAAGAATGGGCCGTTGCAGTTCTGTTTCTTGCACCTAGCCTAATAGGCTTCTCTAGTTTTTATCTCATTCCGGTTGGCATGGGATTTCTATATTCGTTCCAGGATAGTACGATTGGTGGTACATTTGTTGGCCAGCGGATCCCGTTAATTCGTCAGGCGATGTAGAAAATGGAACAACTCTTACAGCGATGAAGCATCTAGTCGTTGCAATCGAGGACGAGGCGCTAAAGGAAGGCGAGTAGGCGGTGACCGAGTTAAACCAAACGATCAATGATGTCATTTTGGTGCCAAACAAAGCAATTCATAAAGAGGGCGATCAAGCTTATATATTCGGAATTGAGGAAAGAAATGGGCCGCTAGGCAATGATTTTTACGTGAGAAAAACATATATTAAGATTTTGGACTCGAATGAAACTCAATCGGCAGTCGAGGGGTTATGGGAGGAGCAACAAATCATAGTAGACAGTAGTGATCCGCTGCAGGAAGGCGATAAGGTTCGCATTCATTAATTGGATCAATGACTGAGAAAATAGGGTTGTAACTAGGAGTCGGAAGAACAAATTCTGACTCCTAGTAGTTAGTCTACTGAGCCTAAGTTATAGTATGGATGGAGGTGTTACGATCGTTACGAGAGGCAATAACGCTGATTCATTCGGCGACTCGGTTAAGCGTCTGCATGCAGACCGTACCAATTCAGATGCACAGACATGTAAGAGGATAAGAACATATACCTAATGGAATCCGCGTTGGACGCGGCTTTTTTATTTTATAGGTACAAGTTCTTGTCCTTTGCTTAAGACAAGAACTTGTACCTATTGCCGATAATGGACAAGAACTTGGTACTAAAGCCGATTTAATATTCGTCTATTTTGTGCCAAAAATGAGCAAAATCCGAAATGTGCGAGTTGTATATGGGGCCGTTGGGAAGGTACTTCTCAGTTTTGTTCCATGGGGAAATGCCAGAAGGTAAAATATTCCTGAGTGTCGAAATATAATGTCGAAGGGAGGGATATTATATGGAGGACAATTTGAAAGTATCTGATTTTATCCGCAATATAAGTATAAAATGATTTATAGAATTTTGTTAGGGTGATGTCTATGAATTATATAAAAGCTATAACGGAAAAATCCGGAAAGGAAGCGGCTTATGATTACTATTTATGATTGGTTTGGCTATGAATTGCCGATTAAGGAACGTTATCAGTTAATAAAAGAAGCCGGATTTGATGGTGTTTTATTATGGTGGAGTGAAGACTTTAATCGGAACGATTACCGCAACGGGCCACAAATTGCGCGAGAAGCGGGTCTTTTTATAGAAAATATCCACACGCCAATCCAAAACGAAAACAAACTCTGGCTTGACAATCTGGACGGTGAAGCCTTAACCGACTGCTATTTGCAATGTGTTGCAGATTGCGCCGAATTTGAGATTCCGACAATGGTGGTGCACCTGCCGGGCGAAGACAATCTATATAACCCATTGGGACTGGATAGAATCAAGAGAATCACTGAAAAAGCTGAACAGCTTGGTGTCAATGTTGCGCTGGAGAATTTACGGAACCTTACCAATTTGGCGTATGTGCTGGAGCAAGTGGATTCTCTGCGTATCGGATTCTGTTATGACTGTGGACATCACTACCGCTACTATCAGGGCAATGATTTATTATCCATGTACGGTTCCCGGTTGATGGCAGTACATTTACATGATAATAACGGAAGTTATGCCCAACACGGGTTACCCTTTGACGGCACGATTGATTGGTCTACAACCATGAAAAAAATTGTGGAAACGGATTATTCAGGCGCGACTGCAATAGAGGCCATGAATTGGGATTATGAGGATTTATCGGCTAAAGAGTTTTTACATAAAGCGTTTGAGCGAGCAAAAAGGCTGGAAGCATTAAAGCTCTATAATCCATGAAAACAGAAATAATCCGCAACAATCTTTGATATATGCAGGATACCGTAATTAGCAGCATCTTCGCCTTATCCCAATAAAGAGAAGGTGCAAGTACAGAATTGCTCGTAATTCAGGCCGCTGCGCCTATCCAACCAGTCAAGGGACGAGTAGTATTTTGCTGTCGCAAAATCTCCACTCTTAAACCCTTGACTGGCTGGTTTTTTGCTGTGTCATGGCCTTGCCGAAAACGGGGAACAGGATGTTGTGTTAATAATAAATATGAGAAGGCTTGAAAGAGGACAATAACTTGTACCGTTAGCCACGGAGTCAAGACCGGGACTTTTTCAAATTTTGGGTGCGTTTTTTTGTTTTTTATTGGACCAATTAGGTTCGAATCAATTGTACCCGTACAACACGGCATCTGTCGGATGACAAGAATATGTACCGCTAACCGAAATAGCTCAAGAATATGTTCCGGTGGCCGATGATGATTAAGCCAACGGGCAGCATTCCTGTAATGAGTAAGAATGACGTTTAAACAATAAAAGACCTCTTGATATCATAAGAATTGTCCTAAGCTGGCCAGCAAAAGGGACGAATTCAAATATCAGGAGGCAGATAATATGAATTATAACCAAAATGAGAAGATAGCTCAAATCACTTCTCAAACGATAATAGTTGGCGTAGATATCGCTAAGTACAAGCACATTGCACGCGCACAGGATTTAGAGGGCAGGAGTTCAAGAAGGTTTTCCATTTTGAAAATACGAACTCAGATTTCAATCACTTTCTAGGTTGGATTCAACAACTAATGAAAGATCAAGGGATGGAAAAAGTGATTGTAGGAATGGAACCAACAGGTCACTACTGGCTCAATCTAGCTCACTTTCTTAAAGATCAACGTATTCAATTTGTCGTAGTAAACCCGATGCATGTAAAGAAGAGCAAGGAGCTAGATGACAATTCACCTACAAAAAATGATGTGAAAGATGCTAGGGTAATTGCACAGTTAGTCAAAGATGGGAGATATGCTGTACCCAATATTCCACAGGGAGTGTACGCAGAACTTCGAGTGGCGAAAAAGATACGCGATCTTCTATCTGTTGACCTAAAAGCGGTTCAAGGACAAATCGAGGGAGTTGAATAATACACATTGAAGAGCAGGTGCTTCGGTATCCTGTTCTTTTTATTAAGCTCCCGGGCAGGATAGTTTGAGATCATTTGCGGTGAACCGTATCATAAATAAGGGCAAGTTTTTTTGCGGCTTTCCTTGCGGGGCATGGATTACCGGCCCCTCCGCTCAATGACAGTCGTCCATCTCCTGATTCCACTTGCAGAACCACCCCAAAAATACGTTTATGATCTACCGCGAGTGAATGAGCCGATCCAAATTTTGAATGCGTTGTTGCATGAAAAATCCCCTCTTATCGTATTTAAATGCCGTTATATTTTTCAGTAAAAACTGACAAAAAAGTATCCTAACATTATAATTGTTATATATATCCTATAGCGGCACTGACCAGGAGGACGGCATGCAATTTCAACCAATGTATTATGATGGGGAATTATTTCTACCGAAGATCGAATTAAATATGACATCGAACCAATCGATTGGCATTATAACGGACTTGAAGCGAAAGCAGCTTTTAATGAATCAATTAGTTGATCATTCCCAATTTTATTTATTTCGAGCTCAACAAAGCGAGTATATGCGTTTAACGGTGGAAGAGCTAATCACTTTTCTAATCAAAGTAACGGAGAGGAATGAGCGTGTCGCTTTGTTAATGGATTATTTTGCTTTAAAAGAAGAACGGAAGGTAAAAATCAAGGATCTAAGCTCATCGAAAAGGATGTATGTGACATTGCTACGTGTCTATTTTGCGCATCAGCCTACACTTGTACTGGAGGAACCCTATTTTTACTTAGAAGAGCAAGATCGTCGTCAATTTAAACGGATTCTAGATGACCTTTTGAAAGAAAAGCAAGTATTAATTTTAACTTCGAATTTAGAGGATGCCATTATTTCCTGTGATGCCATTTATCGATTGAATGAATTCGGATTTCATCAATTGGATATTCGGGACTCAGAAGAGGATAAGCAGGAAGTACAGAAACAAGATGAGGCCAATATAACCTTGCAGAAGATATCTACAAAAAGAAATGACAAAGTGATTTTATTTAATCCGCCTGAAATCGATTTTATAGAAAGTATAGATGGTTCGATCCTTGTTCATGTGGGTGGGGACAATTATGACTGTGCTTTGACGCTAACCGAGCTCGAGCAGAGATTGTTAAATTTCGGATTTTTTAGGTGTCATCGATCCTACATCGTTAATCTGCAAAAAGTAAGAGAGATTATTACATGGACGAAGAATAGCTACAGCTTGCGATTAAATACAGGTAAAGATGCCGTGGTTCCGTTATCGCGTTCAAAATTGCATGAATTAAAAGCACTTCTTAACATTTAAAATGTTTGCGAAGCAAACATAACTTCGTAAGCATATGCCATGTCCAGAGTAATGTCGAACCAATCAAGCATTGGGTGGTACCATTCAGGCTATAGAAGCTACATTTCGGCGGGTTTTGATGGCTGGAAGCATGCAATCTTTATATGCTTAAGGCATCAACGCTAAGGAAGTGGTGTTAATGGATGTTATCCAAGTAGAACGTATTCGAAAGAGATTTGGAAATAAGGATGCGTTAACAGATGTGTCTTTTTCAATTCCGAAAGGGGAAATTTTTGGTTTCCTCGGTCCGAGTGGTTCAGGAAAAACAACATTAATAAAGATTTTAACTGCGCAATTAAATCCAACAAGTGGACAGGCAAGTGTATTTAACCAGCCAGCGGAGATGATGCAGCAGTCTGCACAGAAGATGCGCTTTGGCATTTTGACGGATAACAGTGGTCTATATGAGAGATTATCGATTGAGGAAAATCTAGAGCTGTATCGTAAGTTATATAATCTTCCTAGATCTTCGATCGATGAGGTGCTGCAGTTTGTAAACTTAAGCGGAGAGCGCAAAAAGAAAGTCAATCTCCTATCGAAAGGGATGCGTCAGCGTGTCATGTTGGCATGCGCGATTATCCATGAGCCGGAATTATTATTTCTAGATGAACCTACTTCAGCTTTAGATCCAGTAAACTCATCACATATTTATAAAGGCTTACGCTACTTAAATGAGAAAGGGACAACGATTTTTTTAACTACGCATGATATGGCTGAGGCAGAATTGATATGTAACCGTGTAGCGATTTTGTATCAAGGACAAATCCAAACCATCGGCTCACCAAAGGAACTTAAACGACAGCATCGAGAAAACGTAGTCTGTGTTGACTTAATAAATGGGGAAGCCTACGAGCTCCCGATAGATGAGGGAACGGCTGATCAAATAGCGGATTGGATGAAACGAGGGTTAATTGATCGATTAGAAACGAAAGAGCCAAGTCTAGGTGATATCTTTATTAAAATGACAGGAAGTGAGTTACTATGAGTATCTCATTAAAACGTGCTCGAGCGATATTCGTGAAGGATTACAAAGAGTTTTCACGCAATTATGCGGTCTCCATTATGTTGCTCTTTCCAATTTGCCTTGCACTTATTCTTCGAAGTGCACCCCCGTCTTTGTTGCATGGAGCTATCGGTATTGTTCTTAATACTTCGTTTGTGATACTACCATGTTTCGTACAAGCATGCTTAATTGCGGAAGAAAAGGAGCGTAACACTTTACGATCATTAATGATGACTCCGGCCACGACCATGGATGTTTTAATCGGTAAAAGTACTTTAGTCTTTGTAATGTCTGCTATTGTTCTGACTATTTCTACGTATATACTTGGCTATGAGCCAGCTAGTATATGGGCGTTTGTGGCAGCAATCATTCTTTCGATTATTCTATACACAGCAGCCGGGACGATATGTGGTTTATTCTCCCAGACGGTGCTTGAAGCATCCTTATCTATAATTCCTGTAGCGGTCATCTTCACTGGGGCGCCAGGGGGAGCGTTTCTGGTGGATGATTATCCGATCTTGAAAGTGCTGGAGTACGTACCGAGCAGTCAACTTGTGTATTTGCTAGGTATACCGAATATAGGCTTTACGACGGGTGATTTATTAAAACCCCTCCTCATTATTTTAGCATGGACGGTTGTATTAACGATTGTGTCTGTTGTTTTGTATCAACGACGGTTAAAGGATGAGTAATAGAATCGCGTATTTCTACCGAGGAGGGATCAAATTCCGATGAATTTAGCCGTCAAGTTGATGCGAGAATTCAAAGACCGCGATACCCGGCATAAGCTGAAAGGCTATCGGGACAAAGCGGAGCTCATCAGGAAACGGAATTTGGAAGCATGGGACGAAAAGCAGCTGCAAGCGGAATCTCTCTGGCTGAATAAGGAAGCAAAATCGGGTACGCCTTTGGACGAGCTGCTTGTCGATGCCTATGCGCTAGTTTGTGAGGCAGCAAAGAGAACGCTCGGATTACAGCCCTACGATGTCCAGATCATGGCTGCCATCGCTCTGCACGAGGGATTTTTGATCGAGCAGCATACCGGTGAAGGAAAAACGCTCTCTGCTGTTATGCCTGCTTATCTACATGCGCTAACTGGCGAAGGCGTTCATGTGCTGACTTTTAACGATTATTTGGCAAATCGAGATGCGGAGTGGATGGGCCCGATCTATCGTTTCCTCGGGTTAACGGTAAACTCGGTTCAAGCGGGCATGAGCCTGTTCGAGAAACGGGAAGCGTACGCCAAGGATATAACCTACGTTACGGCTAAAGAGGCGGGATTCGATTATTTGCGCGACATGATCGCACTAGACGAAGCCGATACCGTGCATCGTCCTTTCCACTACGTCATCGTCGACGAAGCGGATTCACTGCTTCTCGACGAAGCGCGGGTGCCGCTAGTCATCGCCGGCGAACCGGGCTCTTTCGGCAACGACGGCATTCGTTTCGCAGAAGTGGCTCGGCAGCTCGCGCAAGTAGAGCATTACGACTTCGACGAGTTCATGCGGAACGTTTATTTGAATGAAACGGGCTCTGCGAAAGCGGAATCGCTGCTGGGATGCGACAATTTGTACGAAAGCCATCATAGTCATTTGTTAATATCGTTAAATTGCGCGCTGCATGCGGAATTGTTATTGAAAAAAGACGTCGATTACATCGTCCGGGACGGTAATATCGAGCTGATCGACGAATATACCGGCCGTGTGGCGGAGAACAGGCATTTGCCGGACGGGCTGCAAGCCGCGCTTGCGGCTAAAGAAGGGATGCAGTCCTTAGCCGGCGGGAAAATTCTCGGTACGATTACCCTTCAACACTTCATTAGCCTGTATCCGAAGATTTGCGGAATGACGGCTACCGCGCAGGCCTCCGCAATGGATTTCGAAGATATTTATGTGCTGCAGGTCGTGCAAATTCCACCGAACCGGCCAAACATACGGATTGACCATTCGCACCGGATTTATACCCATAAAGAAGCCAAACTTAAGGCGCTTGTACAAGAAATCTCATCCGCCCATGCGACGGGACGTCCGATTCTCATTGGTACGTCAAGTGTCGGAGAGTCTAACATGCTGGCGGAGGCGCTAACGGTTGCCGACGTACCTTGCCATGTTCTTAATGCGAAAAACGACGCAAAAGAAGCCGAGATCATCGCCAAAGCGGGAGAAATCGGCGCCGTGACGGTGTCTACGAATATGGCGGGACGCGGCGTCGACATTCGGCTTGGCGGCGGCAACCCCACGCAAGGGGAAGTTGTCGCCAAGCTGGGCGGGTTGTACGTGATTGGTACGCATGTGAACGAAAGCGTGCGGATCGACGACCAACTGCGCGGGCGTTCGGGTCGCCAAGGTGACCCGGGAGCTTCTGTATTTTTCGTAAGCTTGGAGGACGAGTTAATGCTTCGGTTCGGTATCAATAAAGCGATTCGCAATCTTAGGCAGGATGAGGCTCTCGAAGATTCGGTGCTCCGCAGCAAAATTGGACAAATTCAGCACATTATTATGGGCCAAAACTTCGATATCCGCCAGGAACTGAACTGTTATTCGGATATGGTGGAGGATCAGAGGCGAATTCTATACGGGGAGCGGCTCGCAATTTTGAAAGGCGAGAAACAGATGAGCCCTTCGGAGCAGCGGGTACGGCTTTTTTATATCGACCAGTTCTGGGCTGACCATTTGGCATACGTTTCTTACCTTCGCGAAGGCATCCACTTGGAGAGCCTTGCTAGCCGCAATCCGATCGACGAATTTCATGTGCAAATCACCCAAGCATACGAGCAAATTCCGGCTAAAATAAATAGTGAGTCGGCGAATATGCTCCTAAGGCTCGAAGGTTCAAATGATCCGGCGAAGTGGGAAAAGTTCGGTCTGAAGAGCCCTACTTCCACTAGGACGTATATTATCAACGATCAATACAAGGAGTACATGCAGAATCCCAGTTCATGGACCTCAGGGACGATAATCGCTTATTGGATTCGCAAGATGTTGAGGCCGGTATTCGGATGGTCAAAATTTTGATCGGGACGAATACGAGCGAACGCTCGATTCATCCTGCGCGGAGCTTTTATTTATTACTAACCTCAATATAATCTCCCTTTAAGGTTCATGGCCTACTATAAAGGTACCTCTTATTTCATGATGTAATATGGTAAGGCCCCGCAGGATAATCCCTAGCGGGGCCTTGTGTTAACGAAACACATTTATAACCTTCGATACATGTTCTATATCTTCGGAAGGAAAATAATATTTAGTTTCTTTTGATTAATTCCCAACGTCTATTAACCTCTGTGGGCTCTGTTTGGTTGCCATACGAAGATATTATTGCCCCATCGACTTATTCCAACACTCAGAAAGTAGCGGGGATCTTTACTTAGGCTTAGCTAGTTATACCCCGGCAGACTTGGCTAAGACTGCTTAATTATAATCAAGTAACTTATATAAAAATCTGGTGGGCTAATAACTGACCAGCGGAAGCACCGTCCGAATGTGGGGAGAACTCCCTTCTTTCGGCACGATGCTTTTTTGTTTCTCTAACATTTTCAGATGCTATCCATGGTTTATGACGATCGTCACTTATCATATGATGGTCCTTTTTAATATATTTACTCCAGTAAATATATTTGTCGAGAAGGAGTGAGAAGGTTGAATAACGAAATAGAAATCAAGCAGTATAGTGTTGGCAAAATATTGGGTTTATGGGCTTTGGTCACGTTGCCGATGTTCTTTATTAGATTCATATTGATGCCGGTTTTGGTGCCAATCGTCAGTATACATCCTGGTATTCTCTATTGGATGCTTATGATTATCGGCATGATCTGGCAGTTTGTACTATCTGTCATCCTCTTGAAAAGAGAACTGGGTAATTTAAGCTGGGCGAAGCTGAAAAAAAGACTGTGGCTAAATCATCCTGTTCATCCGAAAACGTTTAAGGTCTACAAACTCGTTTATTCATTCACGATTCCGATTATTCTGTACGCTTTTTTCTTTGAAAGCTCAGGTTTGTTCGAGTTTGTGGGGGAAGCTATCAATCGGATTTTCCCGTTTATGGCTCCTCAGGAATATGCAAAAATACAAAACCTGCTGGCCCCTGAATTTGTCGGTGATTGGTATCTGCTCGGTATTGCGCTTGTCAGTTGTTTGTTTAATTATTTACTGGGGGAAGAGTTGTTCTTCCGGGGTATTCTGCTGCCGAAGATGAAGGGAGCCTTTGGAAGATGGGATTGGGCAATGAACGGCGTTTTGTTCGCTATTTACCACCTTCATAAAGTATCGGATATTCCTTTGATTCTCGTTGGATCGATTTTTTACGGCTTTTTAAATGTCAAATATCGTAGCTTTTGGCCGGCCGTCATCATTCATGGGGTGGAAGCCATTCCATTGCTTCTAGGTGTTGTTGCGGCTATTCTAGGAGTCCTGTAAAGCGATTGATTTCTAAAGGATGTGTGGTCTCATAAATATTTCAACCGTTCATACATTAAGCAACACGAAAGTATCGAGAATATTTTTCTATGGGCTGACTTGCTCTTATGTGGTCCTGCTAATGCTTTATGTTTTATTATCTCAATATAAAGGCTCTATGGTTGTTGCGATCCTGATAGGGCTCTATTTTTTAAGACACACGAAACGAGTGTTAAATCATCCCAAGTATCATCTCATTGCAGCATTATCCCCGCTTGTCGAAATCGTTCTCCTCTTTCTTCTATTCCTGCGAAGCGGAACAGAAATTGAGAGTATCGCATTTGTTCTCTTTGTTGCTGATCTTCTCCTGCACTACAAGTCGTGGTACGCTTTTCCGTTTGCCTATGGCGGATATTTAACCTACATTTTTTTGTGGTCAGCAGGCGGAGAAGATTTATGGCGGAATATGTTCCATATTTTGAGCTATTCGTTTTTGGTAATACCAATCTGGAGCACCAAGCTGCTGCTCAATCAAAGAGATATGAACCTTCGATTAAACGAATCTTTGATCCAGGAAGCTAGAATGAGAGAAGAGATGGCGGCATTAAAAGAGAGAACGCGGATTGCGGAAGAAGTTCATGATACTGTGGGACACACGTTAACTACAGCGATCGTCGCCCTTGAGGGTGCCCAACTGCTCTTCGTTAGAAAACCGGAGGAATCTCTTCGGAAGATCCTCATCGCACGCGAGCAGCTGAAGCAAGGACTCGGCAACATCCGTCAGGTTGTCAAAACATTAAAAGCAAAGGAAGGGACTATTGGCGACTTGGGGCTTAAGGAAGGAATACAGAAGATCATGACCGATACTGAGAAGCAGACGGGCGTTCAATTTATTTTGCATTATGAGGCGCTCACCCATCTAATCTCTCTTCAGGAGTATGTCATGATCAACTTCATAAAGGAATCGATTACCAATGCGCTAAAACATGGCAAAGCAAGTACAATTGAGATCTCTGTCCATGAGCAGCAAGATACGATTCATATTAAGGTAAAGGACAATGGAAGCGGCAGCGATTCATTCATATATGGGTTTGGTCTGAAATCGATGGAAGAAAGAATTGAGGCCATCGGAGGTCAATTAAGTGTGCAAAGTGAGCCTATGAAGGGATTTGCACTCCATGTCCGGATGCCTGTTGCAAGGGGGGACAGTTAATGGATAGCGATCGCAAAATCAGCGTCATGCTTGTGGATGATCAGAAACTTATGCTTGAAGGTCTGGAAACTTTGCTTTCGATAAGATCGGGGATAGAGATCGTTGGGAAGGCTCAAACCGGCGAAGAAGCGCTTGAACGGCTTCACTCGGTTGTTCCGGATGTCATTCTGATGGACATCCGCATGCCGGGTATGGGAGGCGTAAAGGCAACCGAAGCCATTAAGGAGCTCCACCCGCATGTGATCATACTCATCTTAACGACCTTCGACGATGATGCGTATATCATAGAGGCTTTATGCTACGGAGCTTCCGGTTATTTGCTTAAAGACATCGATGGAGAGAAGCTTGTTCAATCCATCGATGAAGCGCTTTCCGGAAATTTGCTGCTTACTGGTAAAGTGGCACAAAAGCTTGCTCTCAATATCCGCAATAAGAACAGCGGATTTGAAAAAGCAGGTAAGGAACTTGAGCTAACGCAAAGAGAGCTTGACCTAGCAAGGCTGCTTATGGAGGGATACAACTCAAAGGAAATTGCCGAAAAATTATTTTTGACTCAGGGAACGGTAAAGAACTATTTAAGTGACATTTATACCAAGATCGGTACCAATGACCGGGCTAAAGCGATCTTGTTATTAAAAAGGTATTTATCAACATGAAAAGAAGTGTAACCAATGGAATGAAATAACAATAAATGAGAGGCACAAGGATTTGTGTCAAACACTCTTTCAAATAACGAAATCATTTGAGGCATACTTGTTTAAAACTATATTGAAAGACTACAAACATTGCATTAAAAGGTTCACCGGATTATTCACAAGAAAAGGTGAACCCTTCCCAGAAATATGCCCCTATGCTTACTCTTATGTCTTTTGGAAAGAGAGTTTTTATAACATTCCCTTTTCTAAATAATATTAACGTCGCTAAAAAGAATAATATAGTTCAGTTCGAACTACCAATATATTATCAAGAAGATGGTATATGAGTCATTTGGTTTGGGAACTAGCAACATACCATTTTGATAATTGGTTAAAAACTGCAGATGTTTACGCTGAGAAAAAGATTAGGCCAAAGCCCAACTTTGATTACGATTACAATTCAATTGTTTTTTTTCCAAGGAGAAGAAACAGGCCTGAAAAGCACACTTTTAAAATAATAAATTGGAGAGAATTGAAATGTCCTTATGTACTGTAAGATGACAAAAATATAGTCTGATTGCCATCACATTATTTTGACATGTGATTTCGGGACAAGAACATAGTACCATACAAAGTCGCTATATTAGCGGCTTTTTTTGTTTTAAGGAACCAAGTTCTTGTCCTGAGCTGAGGACAAGAACTTGGTTCCATTGCCGTAAAGGACAAGAACATTGTTCCTTTTCCGATTTGATGTTGATCTAAATAGTTTTACGCATAGATTAAAAACGATGAGAACTCTCAAGGAAGGAGGAATGTCGGGGGACTAGAATATTGCATCATCCGAAATCGCTAAAATTAGCGATCTTTTTATTTTCAGAAAGCAGGTCATTTCAGGGGATCGCACGGCGAAGCTTCTCTGGAGCAATGATTACCGAGCGACAGAGAAGGGCCATTAGCCCTTAAAACTGAATAAAGACAGAGACACCAACATATCCTCACTCCAGGTGTGGCAGGATGCATGCGAGGTACTGCGTTAAATAAGACGGTCACGGTGCACTCATCCGGACACGGGCTATCCCGATCGTAGACCTAAGTGTGACTTCAATGTCTTATCCATTGACACAAACATCCCCTCACACGATACTAATGACACAAATTTGTATTAACTAGGAAGAGAAGACTTTGTAGTTGTCCCGCATTTCCCAGAATGTCCAAGTTCGTACCATCAACCCTCAGCCTTACAAGGATATCAACCTGGCTGTGCCGTCTTCGATTGCCGTTATGTACGGTATGATAATCAGTTGAAGTACTCAGCTTGCTTTCTATCATTTCTACTTATTAAACATTTTTATTTACAAAGTAGGGTGTTTGTTGTATATTTAGATCATAAAAAAGGTGAATTTTACCATAAAACTCATCTATTATGGAGGTGTAGGAGACAAACAACAATCAGATTGGGATTTTTGATAGGCAGCACAGGGCGTTGACGATTGGTATTATGCTGGTTCTGACAACCGTAGCTTTCGAGGGGCTGGCTATTACGACAATTGCCGCGAAAATGGCACAAAGCTTGCAGGGTATTCATTTATATGGTTGGATCTTCAGCGCATTTTTGTTATCTCAGCTTATTGGAACCCTGGTTATGGGTCAGCAGGTTGACAAGCGCGGCGTTTTTACATCCATGCTCGTGTCGTTTAGTATTTTTGTGCTAGGAACCGTGGTTGCGGCTGTTTCTTTTGATATGCACATGCTTATTGCAGGAAGAGCCCTTCAAGGTTTTGGGGCGGGAGCCCTGATCACATGTGTTTATACCTGTGTAACGTTGCATTATTCGGATACTCTTCGTACTCAAATTTTAGCGGCATTCTCCATGGCATTTGTCCTGCCTTCCTTAATCGGGCCTTACCTGGCAGGCTTTATTGCCTCCTATATGTCATGGCGGTTTGTTTTCTGGATCGTTTTACCCCTGATTGGATTGGCATTAAGTCTCACATTCCGCTCTTTCCGTGATCTGCAGCTTCGGCAAGTTCTGACAGGTCCAGCCCAAACAGCCGACTCGAAGACTCTTCATGCAATTCTACTTGCCATTGGAACGGGGCTGTTACTCACAGGACTTGGTATGATAACCTATTGGAAAGGAATAGTACTCACTTTGGGTGGTTTATTCGTCATGATCCCACAAATGCGAAAACTTCTGCCTAAGGGCACTTTTGCGGTGAAAAAAGGATTGCCTGCTACATTGGTTTCCAGAGGGTTGTATGTGGCTTGTTATTTTACAACGGAGAGTTTTGTGATCTTGGCACTAACCGAAGTAAAGGGGTTATCGGCAGACCTTGCTGGCCTCATTGTAGCAGCAGGTTCTTTGAGCTGGTCCGCCGCAGCGTGGTTGCAAGCCAAGCTTGATGTACGAGATCAAGGTCGTGGCCGAAAGCGCAGAGTCATGATGGGTATCGGGATTATGATCGCTGGGACTGTACTTGTGATCCTAGCCCTTATGTTGTCGGACGGTGGAATTATACTCATCCTGCTCTCTCAAATGATTACCGGCTTCGGTGTTGGATTGGCTAATCCTACAACTGCGGCCATTGCTTTACAACATGCGGCGCCTAGGAAAGAGGGAGAAATGTCCGCGAATCTGCAATTCGTGGATTCCTTCTATATGGGAGTAAGCATCGGAGTTGGCGGCGCTCTAATCGCCTTGTCAGAAACTTTACAGTGGGGCATATCGACAGGAGTTGTGATGGTGTTAACACTCCAATTACTATTGGTCTTATTCAGTTTCTTGGCATCTTTACGAATCACCGAACTCGTTCATCAAGAACATCATCCGATCAGCCAGGCGAAAGAGAACATTCCCATGTAACGGATGACTGTCGCGTCGTTAAAAACATCACGAAGAACGGGGGAAAAATTGCATTGGGAGGTAGACAAAATGGCACGTGTATTAGTTGTCATTACTCCGGCTGAAGGCCATGTGAATCCGTCGTTAGGATTAGTTACTCAGTTGATTGACAGTGGAGAGGAAGTTGTCTATGTGTGCACGGAGGAGTACCGCTCCCGAATTGAACAAACCGGAGCCCAGTTCATTACCTATCCATTTCCGCAAGATGCCTTCTCTCATGATCCAGTGTTGAAACCGTAGGAGTACAAGCATTCTTATCAGTTCATTTATATGATGGTAGGCGGTATCATTCGGAGGATTATACCCGAGGTGCTTCGAGTGATAGAGAATCAAAAGTTCGATTATTTGATCTTTGATTCCCTGATGGGCTGGGGAGGGACTATTCTTGCAGAAAAACTAGGAATTCCCGCGGTGTGTTCGATTGCCTCCTTTGCTTTCGTAGATCCTTTGGGAGCTGGCGAAGGCATGAATGAGAAGGAGATGGATACGAATACGAAGGAACTGTATGAGGCTACGATGAAGATAACGCGTGAGTTAGCGCAAGAGTTTCAAGTGAGTATTCCAGCTATGGAAGAGATTCCGGCACATGCAGGTCGGTTAAAACTTGTGTATTCAAGCCGTTATTTTCAGCCGCAGGCAGAAAAGCTGGACAGTAGTTTTATTTTCACTGGTCCTTCAATCATACCGCGTCAAGATGCTCCGACCTTCTCGTTCGAGCTGCTTCGTGAACGATACCCGCAAACCGTGTACATTGCCATGGGAACCATTTTAAATAAAAACTTGGATTTCTATCAGCTTTGTTTTGAAGCATTTGGGGATTTGCCGGTGAATGTGGTTCTATCTTCAGGAAGATACACGGATATGGAGCCGCTGGCTGATCGAATTCCTCCTAATTTTATCGTCATGCCATACATTGCACAGTTGGATATGCTGCAGCATACGGATGTTTTTATTACACATGCCGGAATGAACAGTACTAGTGAGGCACTTTATTACAACGTTCCGTTGGTGATGATTCCATTAACGTCGGATCAGCCTCTTGTCGCCAATCGGGTACAGGAGTTGGGAGCGGGTATCACTTTAAATAAGCATAACCTCAGCACAACTGATTTGAGAGAGGCATTAGCAGAAGTACTAAGCAAAACGCTTTATAAACAGCAGGCTTACCTCATCGGTGAATCTTTACGGCAGGCCGGCGGTTATAAGCGGGCCGCCGAAATGATTATGAATCATTTTGCTAAGGTTTAATCTTCTTATTCCATAATCGAATACACGTCTTTTGGACTCCAGCAACAGAGGTTTTGGGATTAACTCACTAATTGGAAAAATCAGACCGGATGGTCTGATTTTCTGCTTTTACAAATACGCTGAAATGAAATGATCCAGAACCGGAAATCTGCTCTCGCCAAGATATCTAAAGAATCGTGTAAATAATAAGAAAGAACACCACACGTAGAGGAGCTTGCTACGTGGCAGCTTCTCTTTTCCATTGATATGCTGAAGAAGGGAGGGGATGAACGTGTATAACAAGAAGTATTTTATTCTAATGCCACTTATGCTAATTATTGGGCTGTTATTATTTTTCTTTCTTCCAGCAAGTCAGAGACCTTATGTGTTATTAGTTCCTATTGTTTTTTGGCTGATTTATTACACTTGGATATTTATTGAAAGAAAACAAAAAGAAAAAATTATAATTGGCTGTATTGAAGTAACGGGCAGTAGAGAGTGTTGATAACTGGCTATTATTAAAGGTCCTTATTCATTTATGACACGGTTCACTGTAAATTAGTCTGCAACCTCGCTAGCACTTCCACCGCTCGACCATGAGTGAAATTTGAAGCGATACAATAAAGACGTTTGTTCATATATTTTATAGAAATTACTACATAAAATATGGATCCTCATTTTATTGAAAAAAGGAATACTTGTTAGAGTATTCCTTTAAATATTATTTAGCTGTTCGACTACTTCTTCAAATTTCCGTACTAAGACACTTTGATCGGTTTGCTGAGCGAGTGAATATTGTGGATGAAAAGGGTGAGTATTTTCATTTCACGGTCTATGCATTTCGACATCGTTTTGGAATCAATCTAACAAAGAATGGGTTAAACATGGCACAAGTACACCAGTTGTTAGCCAATGTCACTTCAGAAATGACCATGACTTATGCTAAAATTACACAGAAATTGAAGCTTGAAAATAATCATTGAAACGTGCTTTTTTGTATAAAGTAGTGTGTTCGCATCAAAAAATTAGCCAATCTTCTAAAGTGGCTAATTTTTTTGATGCGATATGATTGAAAGGGAATCGGATCAACTTCTTGTCATCCGACATGAGAAGAGACACATTGTAGGGAGATTAATGTCATTAATGTGGACACTTTAGTGTCATTGGACAACAAATGTAAGAGGACAAGAACCTGTACCGATTGCCGCAAAGAGTTTTTTCACAAATGCCCAAACGGATACTCGTCAGTTAAAACACTCATATCTGTTACCCAATTTTATCTGAGCTTGTTGTAATTTTCTGAGTTATGATGGTGTTAAATTTATATAGGAACAAGGGGAAAAGTTATTAATTACACTAACTACGTATAGGATCGGAATAGATGAAAGTATGCTGGAGTTGTATTTAACCGTAAAACACCTAGTGTAAATGCCGTTCACGATGTTAACTTGTCCATTCAAGAAGGGGAAGTTAAGGTCATTATAGGAGAGAGTGGAAGCGGAAAGACGACAATGGCTCGGTTGGTCGCGCCTATTGAAGGAAACGTCTGCCTAGATTCTGTTTAATGGTATCGATTTATGCGTAATAAACGTCCGAGATATACATAAGTACCGTGAACAAATGCAGATGATTTCCCAAGATCCTTATGATTCATTAAATCCGAGAATAAACGTTTTCTTGATCTCTTATTAGAGCCACTTCATGCTCATAAGAAGGATTTGACCAGTGAGACCAAGAAAAAGCTAGTCATCGAACTGTTAGAAAAAGTGGAATTGCTGCTGATGAGCCGACGGCCATGCTAGACGTTTCTTTACGAATAGGAATATTGCAGTTATTACGAACATTGAAGCATGAAATGTGTTTAACCATGCTGTTCATTACGCATGATTTGACATCAGCGGTATATATGTGCGATCGGATTTGCAGTCATGTATCGTGGTGAAATTGTTGAGATCGGAACGAGTCATAACCTTATACGAAAGCGCTAGTTTCCGTTGTCTCTGATTTGAACTTTTTTATTCAGCATCGGTCAGAATTCATTTTAGATGAGAAAGTGAAGAAAAAAATGCAACAGTGGATGTCCGTTCTATTTCTATGGACGTTGTCCACTTCGAACCGAAATCTGCCAACGAATACAACCAAAACTTGAAAAAAGATCGTCACTGAATGAGGTTGCTTGTCATCATACGTAACGAATGAGTAGTAAAATCAAATTGTTTCTAATAAAACATCGATCTATACATGAAAGTTGACAAGATTGTTGTCCAATTAATATCCGCGATAATCTTTGATAAATTTGATGATTAATAAATTTATCTGTAATAACTCAAATAGGCAGCCTATTTGAGTTATGTTTGAAGTATCATTATTTCCAATAAATCTACAGCTAAGGCTTTTGATCCATTTATTCCTTTTAGATGCTAAAATGGAACTTCCGACCTTCTTTTCTTCCGGCAGCCTAACATTAGACTACAGAGATACGTAAATTGAAGTGGGGCCTGCCATAAAGGTATTCGTTGTGCCCCAAGCAAGCTGATTGCCGTTTGAATCAGTCGCTCTAATTTCTATTTTGTAGGCGTTTAACGTCTCCATCCCGACATTTCTGTTTTGACCATTCACTAAATTACCCTGAGTCCCCCACTCAACCAGGGTGCCGTTTTTATACACGAAATACTCATAGTAAGATGCTCCAGGAACAGTTCTCCAAGAAACATTAGCGGAGAAATAAGACTGAACAGAAATCGACTCAGAATTGACAACACTTACGGTTGCTGGTGCAGCAGCTTGAGTGCTTTCTTGGGCAAACGCTGGAACAGCGCCAGTAATTATGAGAGCGGTTGTAAGTACGGATGCAAACATTTTTTTCATTGAACGGCACACTTCCTTTTCAATTTTTTTAATACCATAAGTGCATTAAGTATTATAATATTCCAAGCACCTTTATATAACCATTAATTACAATAAAATATAAATAATTATAATTAACTATTTTGTTGGTATACTTTTAATTTATGGTTCTTAAGGCGTGGATATCCGCGCCCATCCCGGCACTGCGGCCGTAGTGTCGTGGCCATAACGATGCGATCCGGAAGCCAGGAGTGCGAGCTGCTGCAATCGTCCCATGGAACAGGCTCCCGCCAGCACAGTACTACAGATGTATAGCGATGCGATTCCTGTAGAGTGCGAACGGCTTTCTGAGCAAGCGTGGATGCAAGCCATACAAAGTAATGGGTTAGTTGTGGGTGTCGATGACTTCGCCATAAAGAAAGGTCATAACTACAATACGGGTATCCATGATCTGAGGGGAGAGACGATGCTCGATCTTTTGCCTGGACGAAAACTGGAAGATCTGTGGGCATACGCCCAGCAGCACCCCGAGTTTCAAAAACTGGTACCTAAAGCTGTCGTCATGGATTTGGCTCAAGCCTATCACACGTGGATTAGCGAATGCTCTCCTACTGCCATTCGAATTGCAGACCGATTCCATGTTCATCGCTATGTCATAGAGGCACTACAAGTAGTTCGTAAAGCGGTACAAAGTACGCTTTCTTCGCGGGCAAGAGCCCTCCTAAAAGCGAATCACCGCTTGCTAAACCCTCCCGTAGATCTGTATCTGCGGAAAACAAGAAGGAGCTTGATGAATTGCTGGCTTACTCATCCGTTCTGCGAAACTCTTGGGAATGGAAAGAAGCCTTTACCACATGGTACGACAATTCACCGAATGTTCAAGTTGCTATTGAAGGCAGGTGGTGTGAGTTAGGCGAACAAATCGACCACGTATCGGTTAAAAACACACTAAAAACGATGCGTAATTGGCAAGAAGAGATCATCAATTACCATCGTTGTCGTTGGACAAATGCTACAGTAGAAGGTCGTCATAACCGTATTAAGGCTTTTCAACGTCGCCATTATTTCATGCGTAATCCGGGTCCCTATAAAGCAGGCATCCTAATAGAATGTAATCGCCATCGCCTCTTGAGCTTTTTTTTTATAAGATGGATTGTAATATGAAGTGCGACAGTTTGAAATGAAAATATCCCATGGAAGATTCGTGTAAAATGGAGTCACCACAACAACCATTACACAAGGAGAATCTCAACATGGGTTACACACATTTTAGCATCA
>NZ_LVJH01000025.1 GCF_001637205.1 Paenibacillus glacialis | reverse complement strand
TTTCAAAGACCAATGATTTCGCTTTGTCGTTACCAGTGTTTCTCGGTGACAACTTTTATATCATATCATGTCCGGTTCGTTTATGCAAGCTTTTTTTCGATTTAAGTTTCATTCGATATTGGCTTGCCGATTCAACAAAACACTTATTTGTTGGCCGGACTAATAATATATCACGTGTGAGTAGTGAATGCAACCTTTTTTTAAATATTTAAATTATTTCTATTTCCGATGTACATGATTACCGATCTTACCTCCCCAATTCAGGAAAGCAAAGGCTCTATTGATCTGAACTTATAGAAAAATAAGAGCCCCAAGGAAATTGTTTATTCTTTTACTATTTCTACGATAAAGAGATTTCGTTGCTTCTCTAAATTAATTATAACATTCTCCGAAGAGACCATTGGACGAGTCGGCTCATTATGATTAGAAAAAACAATCTCACCTATTTTATCGTTACTCAGCCGAACTATTACACCATTATTGAACTCTGTCACTTTTCTAATAAATGTCTGTACCAATTTAGGATCCAATTTACCGAAGGATTCACTTAGTATTTGCTCTAATACCAAATACGGGGATTGTCCCTTCCGATATGCTTTATTAAGTGTCATAGCGTGAAATATATCGACTACCCCTACGATTTTGGAATAGATATGTATCTCATTACTTTCTTGGCCGCGTGGGTACCCCGTTCCATCGACCTTTTCATGATGTTGTAACGCCGCTAAACGAACACCCTCATTAATGCCCGCTACATTCTTCAATAATTGGTACCCAATCTTCGTATGGTCTCGCATTTCTCTAATTTCTTCTAACGTTAATTGGGAAGGTTTGAACAATATGGATGGATCAACCTTCACATTACCAATATCATGGAATAGGCCAGCAAATGCCACTTGCATCCAATCCTTTTTTGGAAGACCGCTCCACTCGGCTAGTTTATATGAAGATAGCGCACAGAGAACTGCATTATGATACATATACTCATAATCATTTAATATACGAGGCAAAAAGGAAATAGGATTATAATCTTTTATATATTGAATCAATCTTTCCAGCTGATTACGAATTTCATAAATAGGAATTCCTGCCGCCTCAACTGAAGGAAGGGAACTCTTGATCATGTTGAACAACTTATCGTATTCTTCTGCAAAAGAAGATTGTTTAACCAATGACGATGAGTCTTGAGCTAAAGGTTCGATAGAGGAGGTGTTTTCTCTCGATTGAACCATTTTATCGCCTAATTTCCCTACTTCTACAGTCTCTACCATAAACGCTTTTAAAATATCTAAGTCGCGTTGTAGTAGTACCTTTCCTTTATGAAAGAGTAGGCTACCCATTGGAGTATATACACTTTTGACTAATTTGACACCAGGTTTTAAGTCCATAATAGGTATGATAGCCATATATTAATATACATCTCCATTTCATTATTTTGATTTGATACGGATATAGCAATTCATGCCATTATATTATTTATTGAATAGCTGTACAATCCTTATCGGTAAAATAAGTCATTAGAATCCATTGGATGTATAGCAGCTTAAGCTACGTCCAAATAAGGCAGATCTTCGTTCCTTTTCCCAGTAAAGTGGCCCACCTCTATTTGACCACCTATTGCAACTAATCCTTTGGAAATAAGCCATACCTAAACCTGAGCTATTTAGTGTAACTGATGTATCTGTACCACGATGATATTACTCGAACAGTCTATTCATCCTAGCAACTCATTCATTCCATACCATAAATGTGTAAGGTTTATATCTATCTTAAAATGTAGTAACCCTATTCATGATGAAGGCATGTATAACAAACTCTAATCAAAAGAGACCCCGGAACAATCCCGAGGTCTCTTTCTATAGATTATATACATTTATTTATATAGATTGAACTGAAGTTTGCGCTCACAAGTTCAATCATTTCTAAAGAGAATCATGAATATGAGGGTTCGACTTTAGTTCAATCTATTTAGCAACCCATGTTTTCTTGTTCATGTTGTACTTTGATACTTGATGCCTACTCTTCTTCTAACGTTTCATCCGAAACATCGATGGAAGGTTCCTCAACATCAGAAGATTCTATGACTTCTCCAGCTGAACCAGACTCGGAATCTACTGCAATGGATTCATCCCATTCAGATGAGTCATCTTCCTCTGTTTCTTCTGTTTTATCGACACGACATACAGTAGCTACTGCATCATCTTCACGAATATTAATCAGTTTCACACCTTGAGTATAACGACCCATCGTGGAAATGCCCTCCATACTCGTACGGATTAGGGTTCCAAGCGTCGTGATAATCATCAAGTCTTCTTCATTCTTAACGACTTTCAAAGCAATAACAGCACCGTTCTTCTCGGTTACATTAATTGTCTTAATTCCCTTACCACCACGGCTTTGGGAACGATAGTCGCTAGCTGGTGTACGTTTACCGTATCCTTTGGCTGTAACAATCAAGATATCCAAATCCTTATCGATGATATCCATGCCTATAACTTCATCGTCATCACTTAAGCGGATACCCCTAACGCCAGTTGCACTGCGTCCCATAGAACGGACATCGTTCTCAGAGAAACGAATGGACATACCTTGAGCCGTACCCATGATTAACTCCTGTTCGCCATTCGCGAGCTTCACTCCAATTAGAGCATCATCTTCACGAAGGTTAATAGCGATAAGGCCACCCTTACGAATGTTTGTATAATCCTCGAGTGGTGTCTTCTTCACAACCCCTTGACGAGTAGCAAAGAATAAGGAATCCTCTCCATCAAAGTTCTGTACCGGAATCACAGCATTTACAGTCTCGCCCTGTTCGATCTGAATCAGGTTAATAATCGCTGTGCCACGCGCCGTACGGCTCAAATCAGGAATTTCATAAGCCTTGAGGCGATAGACCTTCCCTCGATCGGTAAAGAACAAGAGATAGTGATGTGAATTGGTTACGAAGAGATGTTCAACAAAGTCTTGATCTTTCGTATCCATCCCCATTACGCCACGTCCACCACGTTTTTGACTACGGTAAGTATTCGCAGGAAGACGTTTGATGTAACCAGAATGGCTAATCGTGATGATGACTTCTTCTTGTGGAATAAGATCCTCATCTAGAATACTTTCTTCACCGACCGTAATTTCAGTCCGACGTTCGTCATTGAAACGTTCTTTTATTTCATTCAGCTCTTCACTAATGATCTGAAGGATAAGCGATTCATCAGCTAATATTTCACGTAATTCTGCAATCTTCTTCATCAGTTCTTGGTATTCGTTCTCAATCTTATCGCGTTCCAAACCTGTCAGGCGCTGTAGACGCATTTCCATAATGGCTTGTGCTTGTTCAAGACTTAGCTCGAATCTGCTCATAAGTCCATCTCGTGCGATTTCTGATGTTTGTGAACTACGGATTAGAGCAATAACTTCATCCAGGTGATCTAGTGCTATTCTTAATCCTTCTAGGATATGCGCACGTGCTTCAGCTTTTCTAAGTTCGAATTCTGTCCGTCTACGGATAACCACTTTCTGGTGCTCCAAATAATGATATAACACATCAAATAGACTTAGTGTTTTCGGTTCATTGTTAACGATAGCTAACATATTAATACCGAAAGTAGACTGCATTGGCGTTTGCTTGTACAAGTTATTCAGTACAACATTCGGATTAACATCACGTCGTAATTCAATAACGACCCGCATACCATTACGATCTGATTCATCACGTAAATCAGTAATACCATCAAGACTTTTCTCGCGAACAAGCTCGGCAATTTTCTCTACCAGTCTTGCTTTGTTCACTTGATAAGGAAGTTCATAGATGACAATACGCGATTTATTGTTATTTTCTTCAATATTTGCTTTAGCACGCATCGTTACTGATCCACGACCGGTCTCATAAGCTTGACGAATTCCCTGACGACCTAATATATAACCGGAAGTCGGGAAATCAGGTCCCTTGATATAATCCATCAATTCCATAGAAGTGATTTCTGGATTCTTAATCAATGCTTGAACACCATCAATAACTTCACCTAGATTATGCGGTGGAATATTAGTGGCCATACCAACAGCTATGCCTGATACCCCATTCACCAACAAGTTCGGAAAACGTGCAGGTAGAACCTTAGGTTCTTGTTCTTCACCATCATAGTTAGGTTGGAAATCAATCGTTTCTTTATTAATATCTCTTAACATTTCCATTGCAATCTTAGAAAGACGTGCTTCCGTATAACGCATCGCTGCTGCCATGTCACCATCAACTGAACCGAAGTTACCATGACCTTCCACGAGCATATACCGCATGGAGAAATCCTGCGCCATCCGTACCATCGTTTGGTATACTGCCGTATCACCATGTGGGTGATATTTACCGATAACATCGCCGACAATTCTCGCTGATTTCTTAAATGGTTTATCCGGGGTCATACCCAAATCATTCATAGCATATAGAATACGACGATGTACCGGTTTCAATCCATCTCTTACATCAGGTAAAGCCCGGCTAACAATGATACTCATCGCATAATCCATAAATGACTCGCGCATTTCAACGCCGATATCCCGATCCGTAATTTGCGAGTTTAATTCTTCTGCCATGCTGTACCTCCTCCAATTCCTATCAACCAAATCAACGAAATGCAGAATATATAAGAAGAAACGGTTGTACCGTCTTTTTTAAGGACCGTACTCATTTCTATGAAAAATATAAGATACAAGGTAGGAATGATACTTTCTTATATTTTAAGAAGAAACAGCCTTGCCGTCTTCAATACCTATTACATAATAAAACCAGTAATCTTTATTATATTACTTTCTCAAAAAGACCACAATTAAACGTCTATCCCGGTAAAGGTAAATAAACACATTTTT
Source organism: Paenibacillus glacialis (assembly GCF_001637205.1). Lineage (GTDB taxonomy): Bacteria > Bacillota > Bacilli > Paenibacillales > Paenibacillaceae > Paenibacillus_AQ > Paenibacillus_AQ glacialis. The sequence goes on along the minus strand of NZ_LVJH01000025.1, from coordinate 178,028 downwards.
TATTCTTAAAAATAGGGATATGCCCTGCCTTCTTAATCAGCCTATTCATACAATGTCTAAGAAATCCCCAACACATAGTATACCATTCTTTTACTACCTTGTCTTAATTTTTAAGCCCTTCAAGGATTCAAATCTATACCTGAATACGATAAGAGAACCAACATCTCTGTTCCATTTTATGAACAAATATCGTCATCTCGCCATTCCCATATATGTGATGGAGTATCAATTAAAAATAGAATATTGAAAGGATGAACTTCATTGGCTATTCAGCGTGTTTCAAGCAAGTGGGCCAAAACCAAAGTGCTCCTAAAAAATGAGCTTGTCTCCCCCTACATTCCAGTTACATGTAAATACTCTTCAGAGGCTTTAGAGAATATGTTGAATGAGTTCACTATCGCCTTCTTAAAACCGGATTGTGGAACGTATGGTCGTGGCGTGATGTGTGTTGAACAATTGACATTGAATAACCTTGATTCTGATGATCAGTTCATTGATACCTATACGGTTTATCAACTTCGGTATGGTACCGAAACCAAGATATTCCCCTCACTTGCATCACTCATTCTTGGTGTTCACAAGTATACTCGGCATCATAACTATTTGATCCAACAAGGTATTCGCTTGTTAGAATACAATTCTTGTCCCTTTGATTTACGTATTCTTACTCAAAAAAGTCCTAATCGATTATGGGTATCCACAGGAATTATTGGACGTGTCGCAGCTCCCCATAAAGTCGTAACCAATCATCATAGTGGAGGAAAAGTCCAAACTTTTGAAACATTAATGTCTCCCTATATGACCTCTATGGAAGTATTTGAACTACAACAAACACTTAAAAGTTTAGGTGTTTCGGTCGCAAATCAGCTTCAAACGAAGTATCACCATATTAAAGAACTGGGACTGGATATCGCAATAGACAGTGAAAAGAGACCTTGGATATTAGAAGTAAATACCTTACCTGCCCTATATCCCTTCAAAAAATATATTCCCGATAAAGACGTATATCGTCGTATTTACCGTTACGCAGTTTCATACGGGAGGTATCCTGCAAGGAGACTATCACGGTAACCATTCCTTCAAAAAAAGGGAGAAGGTGCCACATCTGCACCTTCTCCTTTTTCATACCAACGTCATTTTAAATATCTAAATTCTTAACACTCTTAGCATGTTGATAAATAAATTCACGCCGTGGTTCTACATTGTCGCCCATCAACGTATCAAACATATTATCTGCTAGCATAGCATCATCGATTGTAACCTGAAGCATCGTCCGACACTCTGGATCCATCGTAGTCTCCCATAACTGTCCTGCATTCATCTCACCAAGACCTTTATATCGTTGGACATTAACTTTAGCATTAGGTCCAAATTCACTAATAATTTGATCTCTTTCCTTCTCACTGTTTGCATAACGGATTACCTTGTTACGTTCCACTTTAAACAAAGGTGGTTGCGCAATATAGATATATCCAGCATCAAGTAACTTACGCATATAACGGTAAAAGAAGGTCAACATTAGGGTTCTAATATGCGCTCCATCGACGTCGGCATCGGTCATAATAATAACCTTATGATACCGAGCTTTACTAAGGTCGAAGTCTTCGCCAATTCCAGTTCCCATGGCTGTAATCATATTCCGAATTTCAGCATTCGAAAGTATGCGATCTAGTCTAGCTTTCTCTACGTTTAGAATTTTACCACGTAGAGGAAGAATAGCTTGGAAGTGTCGATCTCGACCCTGCTTGGCAGATCCACCAGCAGAATCTCCTTCGACGATATAAAGTTCACTGATCGATGCATCTTTTGATGAACAGTCAGCTAGTTTACCTGGTAATGCACTCACTTCCAACGCACTCTTACGTCGTGTCAGCTCACGAGCTTTACGAGCTGCTTCACGAGCTCTCGAAGCCTGTAGTCCCTTTTCTAGAATTCGACGAGATACTGCTGGATTCTCTTCTAGGAACTCCTGTAGTTTCTCTGAGAACAATGATTCCACGACACCACGTACTTCACTGTTACCAAGTTTCGTCTTCGTCTGTCCTTCGAATTGAGGTTCTGGTATTTTGACCGAAATAATAGCAGTCAATCCTTCACGAACATCATCGCCTGAAAGATTCGAATTACTATCTTTAATCACGCCTGTTTTACGAGCGTAATCATTAATAATCCGAGTCAAGGCACTCTTAAATCCTGATTCATGCGTTCCGCCCTCATGTGTATTGATGTTGTTACAGAACGAATAAATATTCTCTGTATAGCTATCGTTATATTGCAGAGCCACTTCTACCTGCATCATATCCCGTGATCCTTCCACGTAGATAGGTTCCTCATGAAGTGCTTCTTTCTTCTCGTTCAGGAATTTCACATATTCCTTAATTCCACCTTCATACATAAAACGAACGGATGACTCTGTTCGCTCATCATTCAGCGTCAAGGCGATTCCTTTATTTAAAAAGGCGATCTCACGTACACGAGTAAGAAGCGTTGCATAATCATATACTGTTGTCTCTGTGAATATTTCCGGATCTGGAAGGAAAGTAACCGTTGTTCCATGTTCATCCGAATCTCCAATCACTTTCACATCGTATTGAGGAGCACCACGACGATATTCTTGTTGATAGATATGTCCTTCACGTTTAACGGTTACTACTACTTTTTCCGACAAAGCATTAACAACCGAGACACCTACCCCGTGTAAACCACCTGATACTTTATATCCGCCACCACCAAATTTACCACCCGCATGTAGGACAGTCATAACGACTTCTAGTGCAGGGCGCTTCATCTTGGCGTGTTCTCCAACAGGGATACCGCGTCCATTATCAACAACAGTCACACTATTGTCTTTGTGGACAGTGATCTCTATGTGATCACATATACCTGCCATAGCTTCGTCAATACTATTGTCCACCACTTCCCAGACTAAATGATGCAAGCCCTTAGCGCTAGTTGATCCAATGTACATCCCCGGCCGTTTACGAACGGCTTCCAGACCTTCTAGTACCTGTATCTGACTTTCATCATACGATGGTTGATTCATAGACATGCCTTCACCTACTTCTATAGATTCTACATCTGCTTCCTTACGCATTAGCATAAAACACGTTAACTCTTTTCTTTAGCGTGGAAGACGAAATGGGAGAATAAAAGACCGTATCTTTCGTCACAACGATTGACTTGGCTTCTTCTTCACCGATATTAACTAATGTCTTCTCTTCCTTGACGTGGTTTACGAATTGCTTGGATATTTTAGAAGATTTCTCAATGGATACGTCAAAAATAGCAATGAGCTCTGAAGATCGAATAATTCTTTCTCCGCCCAAATGTATATACATCATGATCCTCCACTCTTTTATAAACCGACCTGACCTGCATTCACATGGTAGATGCTTGCATTCTTTAATTTATCCGCATTCAAGCTCTCTATTCCAGTTGCGGTGATGAACGTCTGCACTTTGCTCTGAAATGTCTCAATCAGTTGGGTTTGACGGTATGGATCAAGCTCAGATAATACATCATCTAGCAAAAGTACGGGATATTCACCGATCTCTTCTTTGATCAGTTCAATCTCCGCCAATTTGAGTGATAAGGCTGTCGTCCGTTGCTGTCCTTGAGAACCATACGTATGCACTTCCTTACCGTTAATATAAAAGGTCATATCATCACGGTGAGGCCCCGCAAGTGTCATGCCGCGCCGAACTTCCTGTTCTTTCATTTGTCTTAACTTTATCATAAATTGCTCAAATAAGACAGCTTCATCTTCCTCTGTCGCTTCTCCAAACGATGGAACATAGCGTAACTGAAGATCTTCACTGCCATTTGTAATCCCATAGTGAATGGACTCAGCCCATCGCTGTAGTTTTATTATAAATTGTTTCCTTTTTCTAATAATTTTAACACCATGCTCCACCAACTGTTCATTCCATATGTCGAGTAAGCCCTGATCAACAGCATCTTTACCCCATAATTGTTTCAGGAAATTGTTCCGTTGAAGCAGAATCTTCTGATATTGCTGCAGATGAAAAAGATAGCTTGGCTGAACTTGTCCAATCTCCATATCTAAGAATCTACGACGGATCCCTGGTGTCCCCTTAACAATTTCCAAGTCTTCAGGAGCGAACATGACCACATTGAGAGAACCGATGAATTCACTTAGTTTCCGCTGCTCAAGCCCATTTATCTTCGCTTTTTTCCCTTGAGCTGACAGGGTTAGCTCTAAGTTAAGCGGTCCATATTTCTTCTCAACGACAGCTGCTATATGGGCACTTCCTTGTTCAAAGGCAATCAATTCACGGTCCTTCGAAGTTCGGTGACTTTTGGTCAGTGCCAACACAAAAATAGCTTCCAGCAGATTGGTTTTTCCTTGGGCATTGGGACCAATCAATAGGTTCACATCCCCGAAGGAATCCAACCGCAATTGTTCATAATTGCGGTATTGCTGCAAGCTAATGCTTTTCACAAACACACGTCATCCCCCTCATCTTTCACCCCTGTTACCGAAGCTTTGGGATTTTTTGAAATATAAGAAAGTATAAGTTTCACTTGATACTCTATTCCTTATATTTCCGAAGAGACGGATACCCGCCCTTAAGGGACGGTGTACCCGTTTCTTCTTGAGGTAAAGATCACGATTCTTTAGAAACCTCAAACGTTCCTTCATCCGCTACTTTTACGATATCGCCAGGATATAACTTACGACCGCGGCGTTCTTCTTGTTCACCATTTACGAAGACTAGGCCTTCTTGAAGAAGAGCCTTCGCCATTCCGCCTGTGGATACACAATTTGATAATTTCATAAAGGTGTCTAGCTTAATATATTCACTGTGGATAATAATTTTGTTCACTCGAATACTCCTTTCGCTCTCGTTGATCTATGCACATGTGCATAACTTTTTTTTAATTATTGGTTCGGTACGGCAAAATCACGTAAAGACTGTTGCTGTCATCCATCGGCTTGAGCACAATTGGACTCATAATTCCCGTAAAAGCAATCATCAATTGTTCACTTTCGACTACTTTTAGGACGTCCAGCATATATTTAGAGTTAAAAGAAATACGAAGTGGTTCCCCTTTAAAGTCTACCACATCTAATTCTTCGCGTACTTTACCAAGTTCTGTCGAACTCGAAGATATTTCAATTCCCCCATGATCTAGGGTTTGTAACCTCACGATGTTCGTTTTTTCTTCTCTAGACAGCAAATAAGCCCGATCAATGGATTCACTTAATTTTTTTGTGTCGATGATTAGTTCTGTTTTGTAGGACGTTGGAATAATCCTAGATGTATCTGGATATATGCCTTCCAGAATTCGAGAATAGAACAAAACATTTTCAATTTTGAATAAAACCTGATTGTCAGATACAAGAATATCAACAAGTGTATTCTGATCCGGCACGATTTTACTTAATTCGCTTAGGGTTTTACCTGCAATAACGACATTGTTGAATTTAACATCTCCGCCATTTAACTGTGCTGATCGGGTTGCCAGACGGTGTCGATCTGTTGCCGTAAATTTCAACTCGTTATCTTCTAAGTTCCACAGGATACCTGTCAGAATAGGCGTTGTTTCATGTGTTGATATAGAAAACCCTGTCTGTTTGATCATATTTTTTAATAGATCTCCAGGAATAGATAACGTCTGATTTCCTTCAATTGCCGGTAAAATGGGGAATTCTTCTGGATCTAGACCTACCATCTGAATCTCTGTTGCTCCGGAAGAAATAAAGGTTTGAAAATGATCTTTAACTTCCATGACAATTTCTTGTGAAGGCAGCTTTTTAATAATTTCTACAAAGAACTTAGCAGGGAGTACGACACTACCTGTTTGCTCCACTTGGACAACCGTCTGGTTATCATCCTCAACGGGTATAAAGGATTGAATTGAAATATCGGTGTCACTTGCAGTAAGGGTCACACCTTGATGATTCACATCCAGTTTAATACCGGTCAGAATCGGAATCGTAGTTCGACTTGATATGGCCTTGTACACCTGTTGGATGGAATCGTTCAAATAGTTTTTAAGAATGCTGATCTTCATATTTTCACTCCTTGCAAGTATTCGGTAAATTGGGTAAACAGATGACCTTTTTAACCCTCTTTATAGATGATTATTCTTTATAGATTTTATTAGTAATAGTAATAGGCGCAGTGGATATGTGGATAACCCTAAATTTATTAATAAAATCAAGCCTATCCACATGTGTATAGATTGTGCATAGGCTTGAACTTGTTCAGGATGGATTTTTGATTTTTTCTATGAGGTTATTTACCACTTTAAACAGATCTTGATCCACCTTAAGTAACTGAGTTATTTTGTCATGGGCATGAATGACGGTTGTATGATCTCTTCCACCGAAAGCTTCTCCAATTTTGGGTAATGAGAAATCGGTTAATTCGCGTGAAAGATACATAGCAATTTGTCTAGGGAATGCTACTGCCTTTGTACGCTTACGAGCTTTGAAATCTTCCATGCGTAGGTTGTAGTATTCTCCTACCTTTTGCTGAATATCCTGCATCGTGATCATCTTAGGACGGCTTGAAGGAATGATATCCTTAAGTGCTTCAGCTGCTAAATGCGTGGTGACATCTTGATTCGTAAGGGATGAATAGGCCACTACACGGATCAAAGCGCCTTCTAGTTCACGAATGTTGGAGTCAATGTGGTTCGCGATATATGTCATCGCTTCATTAGGAATATCCAAGTTTTCAGCCTTGGCTTTTTTGCGTAGAATTGCAGTCCGAGTCTCGAGATCCGGAGGTTGGATATCCGTAATCAAGCCCCATTCAAACCGCGAACGTAAACGTTCTTCGAGTGTTGGGATTTCTTTTGGTGGTCTATCGCTGGAAATAATAATTTGCTTACGCTCTTCATGAAGTGCATTGAACGTATGAAAAAATTCTTCCTGTGTAGACTCTTTACCAGCAATGAATTGTATATCATCTACAAGTAGAATATCAACACTACGGTATTTGTTACGGAAATTCTCCGTTCGATTATCACGAATAGAGTTAATAAATTCGTTCGTAAATTTCTCTGAAGAAAGGTAAACGACCTTACTGTTTGGATTATGCTCCAATACATAATGACCGATCGCATGCATTAAGTGAGTCTTTCCGAGTCCAACACCGCCGTATAGAAACAGTGGGTTATAGGCCTTTGCTGGCGCTTCAGCGACAGCAAGCGATGCTGCATGAGCAAACCGGTTACCTGATCCAATAACGAAGGTGTCAAAGGTATACTTCGGATTAAGCATGTGAGTCATGGATTCTTCATGAGACAATTGCGGTTGGGAAGACGATAGTGAAGGAATGGGATCCTCAATGACAGCTTCTTCAATCACAAATTTGACATCAAGCTGCTTTCCAACAACCTCAAAAAGAGTCGAACCCACTAATTTGGTGTAACGACTTTCCAGCCACTCGACAGCAAATGTTGTTGGAGCTGAGATCACAATGGAATGATCGTTCATCCGTGTCGCCTTTGTTGCTTTAAACCAGGTATCAAAGCTGGGCTTGCTTAATTTGCTTTGAATAATAGATAAAATTTGTTGCCATAATTCAGAAGTATGGCTTTCCACAGATTGTCACTCCTTTAAATCATCCAAATGTGGCGAGAGCCATGAGAGGAAATGTCGAAATATAATGAATAATGTTACATTTATCCCCAAAACTCAGAAAGGTGGAAACATAAAAAAATGGATAAATTGAAATTGTTCACAACTTTATCCACAGCTTGTTGATAATATTGAGGTTTAAATCATGTATACACAACCAAAAGTATTATCATCATAGCAAAATAATGGTGTGATATCAATGATTCAGGCTAATTTATCCACAAACTCAATAACTTGTGTATAGATTTTATTCACAACACAACATATTGTTTATAAAATGTTAAACTTTCGACAGCATCTTGTAAATTCCAATATAACTTATACACAGGTTGTGCCTTAAAAAATCGAAAACTTGACTATTGTGTACAAGTGGATAAGTTGAATTCACAAGTAAAACTTTTTGAAACCTGTGGAAAACTTTTTATGAACCCCTTATATAAAGAGGGAAGAAGAAAACGCATGGATCAGTTGACTTTTGTCCGTCTACATGGTTAAATGTATAGAGGCATTTTCTGTGAATATGAAAATGGTTAATCTATGTTTATAATTCCTGTAAGGGGGTGCAATACATGAGACCGACTTTTAAACCAAATGTGAGCAAACGCGCTAAGGTTCATGGTTTCCGTAAAAGAATGAGCACGAAAAACGGCCGTAAAGTGCTGGCTGCTCGTCGCTTAAAAGGCAGAAAGATTTTGAGTGCGTAATCTACGTGCATGAAGACCACCGCGGTGGTCTTTTTTTCTGTTAATAATGGAAGAAGGGCAAATAGATAGATTGAACTAAAGTTTGCGCTCACCAGTTCAATCATTTCTAAAGAAGATAATGAATATGGCGTTTCGCCTTTAGTTCGTTCTATATAGATCAGTTTAGTTTAGAGGATCTGGATGCTGCCTATAATATATATATGAAGTAATAAATAAATCGCATTGAAATTTGAAGTGAAATTGGGAGAAACTCGTGCAAAAAACTTTACGTTTAAGAAACCGTGCTGACTTCAGTCGCGTATATCGCCATGGAAGGTCATTTGCCAATCATCAATTTGTTGTCTATTGGTTCCGGAAGAAAGAAGTAGAGCAATTCAGAGTTGGGATTTCAGTTAGCAAAAAGGTCGGTAATGCAGTTGTACGCAATCGCATGCGAAGAATGGTGAAGGAAATTGTTCGTCATCATGATTCTGAGCTTATCGAACACGTGGACCTTGTATTTATTGTTCGCAAGGGCGCGATAACTATGCCATATAAGGATATGGAAAGAAGTGTGTTGCATGTGTTACGGAAAGCGTCACTTTTGAAGACTTCAAACCGCTGAGGTCAGGTTTCCTTGTCTATTTGAATATGGTATGATTTAGTATGAAATGGAAGTGCTAAGAGAGGGGTAATAAAGTGTCGCGATTTAAGACTAGCCGAGGAAAGAAATGGATCCTCCTCACCATTGTGATGATGTTCGCAATGACCATACTATCGGGGTGTGGAGCACCTGCTGCTACTAAAACCCTTGCAGATTTACAACAAGGGGGCTTTTGGCAGAGTAATGTAGTTTATTGGTTCGCTAAAGCACTCGATACCTTCGCCAATTGGTTCGGTGGACAATACGGACTAGCCGTATTAGTAATGGTTATTATTGTTCGTACACTTATTTTGCCATTAACGATTAAACAAGTAAAAAGTTCTAAGGCAATGCAAGCCATTCAACCAGAGCTCGCGAAGCTAAAAGAAAAGTTTAAAGACAATCCAGAGCAACAGCAAAAAGAAACAATGAAGTTGTTTCAAGAGAATAAGGTAAATCCTTTAGCAGGTTGTTTACCGTTGATTGTGCAGATGCCTATATTTATTGCTCTCTATAACTCTATATATGGAAATGAACTATTGCGTCACGGTACATTCCTATGGATGCAGCTAGGAGAACCAGATAACAAAGTTACTTTATTTGGAGTTCCCCTTCCTATTCTTCCTATTTTAGCTGCACTTACGACATTTATTCAGACTAAAATGATGATGAAGATGAATCCAACGCCAATGCAGGGGCCTATGCAGTTCATGATGATGGTTTATCCAGTATTAATTTTCTTCATGTCATACAATTTCCCAGCGGCATTGCCGTTGTACTGGTTCTTCAGTAACGTGTATACGATAGTACAGAATTATTTCCTTTATCGTAGTAGTGATAAGACAGCCAACGTTTCCGGTGTTGCCTTAGCAGGTAATGCCCAAGGAAATAAAAAAGGAAACAAAGGTAAAGGTAATAACTCGAAGGGGGCTAAACGGTCTAAATGAGCAACGTCATCGCTTCAGGAAAAACCGTTGAAGTAGCTGTTAATAAGGGACTTGCTCAACTAGGGGTAAGCCAAGACCGTGTTACGGTTAACATACTTTCGCAGCCGTCAAAAGGATTCCTGGGACTGATTGGTGTCAGGGAAGCGAAAGTAGAACTTACTTTGCTTCCAGAAGTCACACCAGAGCCAGTCGTGGGGACAATGATTTCATCCTCTGTAAGTAATGAAGCAGTTGATGGAGATCCATACGCCGCAGCAGTGAAGTTCATTTTAGATGTAGGCAGAAGCATGGGACTGGAAGTAGAGGTGGAAGTGCAGCATACGAAAGATGCTACAACGCTGCATATCTTTGGTCCTGACTTAGGCCTAATGATTGGAAGGAGAGGGCAAACGCTCGATTCTCTTCAATATTTAGCCAACATTGTAGCTAATCGTGTATCGACTAGTTACTTGAGAATTATACTAGATGCGGAGAACTTCCGTGAACGCCGCAAGAAGACATTGGAAGAGCTAGCAGATCGCTTGGCAGGACGTGTAATTCGTTCCCATAAAGAGGTCGTGCTAGAGCCGATGTCGCCTCAAGAGCGTAAGGTGATTCATGCCAAATTACAGGATCATAAAGTGGTTAAGACCTACAGCAAAGGTGAAGAACCGAACAGGCGTGTAGTCATTTCGTTAAGGTAAACGAGATGAAATAGATAGAATGAACTAAAGACGAACCTTAAGGTGTATGAACTTTAGTTCAATCTATATAGATAGAAACAATTAAAGACTAAAATAAACTTTAATTATTTCTATATAGATGCAATGACTCTCTGATACGTGTGCAGGAGTCATTGTTTTTTTATATTTTAGAAGAGAGAGAGTGAATTTAGATTATGTTGATTAGTGATACTATTGCAGCGATTGCTACAGCCGTTGGAGAAGCGGGAATTGCCGTTATCCGTGTTAGTGGTCCAGATGCGATTCCTGAAGTGGATCGAATTTTCAAAAGTCGTATTAAGCTGTCTGATGCTGAATCTCATACGGTTCACTACGGACACATTATAAACCCTCAGACAGAAGAACAAGTAGAAGAGGTACTTGTGACAGTGATGCGGGCCCCACGTTCTTTTACGATGGAGAATGTCGTTGAAGTCAGTGTTCATGGTGGAGTGATCTCCGTTACTCGAGTGATGGGTATTCTGTTGCAGCAAAATATTCGCCTGGCTGAACCAGGTGAGTTCACAAAGCGTGCATTTTTGAATGGAAGAATAGATTTGTCGCAAGCTGAGGCAGTTATTGACCTCATTCGGTCTAAGTCTGATCGAGCGTTTTCTATTGCATTAAAGCAGGTTAAGGGTGATCTATCCCAACAAATTAAGAAACAACGATTTACCTTGATTGAGACGATGGCACATATTGAAGTGAATATTGATTATCCAGAGCATGATGTGGATTCACTCACGTCCTCTTTTATAAAAGATAAATGTGGCGAGGTCATGGAAGGTATTACGAAACTGTTAAAGACAGCGGAGGAAGGTAAAATTCTTCGTGAGGGGATTACAACGGCCATCATTGGTCGTCCTAATGTAGGGAAATCTTCTTTATTGAATACATTGGCGCATGATAATAAAGCGATCGTTACGGATATTCCAGGTACGACACGTGATGTCATTGAAGAGTTTGTTACGATCAACAATATTCCATTGAAGTTGTTAGACACGGCCGGTATTCGTGAAACGCTTGATATAGTTGAGAAGATTGGAGTAGAACGCTCCAAGAATGCGGTAAATGAGGCGGACCTGATTTTGCTTGTATTTGATGCTAGTCAGCCTTTACATGAGGATGAATTGGTATTAATGGAACAAATCCGCGGTAGACAATGCATTGTGATTATGAATAAAATAGACTTACCGTCTATGATCGATATGGATGTTATTAAGCGTTACTTCAATGAAGAGAGTATCGTACAGATGTCTGTAAAGGCTCAAGAAGGAATTGATGCATTGGAAGATGCCATATCACAATTATTCTTCAGTGGAAGTCTTGAGTCGAATGACATGACATATGTAAGTAACGTTCGACATATTGCTCTATTGAATAAGGCGAAGCAATCATTGCAAGATGCGTATGATGCTGCTGATCAATATATCCCGATTGATATGATTCAGATCGATGTTCGATTGGCATGGGAACAACTTGGAGAGATTATTGGGGATACTGCAGGGGATACGTTGCTTGATCAAATCTTCTCGCAATTTTGTTTGGGTAAATAGAGGCTTTTTGTGATTAATTAGTCATTAAAGCTTAATGTTAATAGATAACATAGATACAAATGATACAATTATTTAAGGGAGGTAAGACCATGAGTTATGCAGGTGGAAATTACGATGTCATCGTAATTGGTGCAGGTCATGCCGGTGTTGAAGCTGCGTTAGCTTCTGCTCGGATGGGTTGCACAACATTAATGATTACGATCAATTTAGATATGGTGGCATTTATGCCATGTAACCCTTCAATCGGTGGACCTGCTAAAGGTCATGTCGTGCGTGAAATCGACGCGCTTGGTGGCGAAATGGGTCGAAATATAGATCGGACATTTATTCAAATGAGAATGCTGAACACAGCAAAAGGTCCTGCTGTACATGCTCTTCGGGCACAAGCGGACAAATTCTCTTATCAGCATACAATGAAGGAAACGATGGAGAAGGAATCAAATCTAACGATGCGTCAGGGTATGGTAGATGAGCTCATCGTTGAAGATGGCCATTGTGTCGGCGTAATTACGAAGACGGGTACCGAGTATCGTGGTAAATCGATCGTGTTAACGACAGGGACCTATTTGCGCGGGAAAGTTATCATGGGTGAGTTAGCTTATGAAAGTGGCCCGAATAATCAACAACCTTCTATTAAATTAGCGGAAAATTTGCGTGAGCACGGGTTCGATCTTGTACGATTTAAAACAGGTACGCCTCCACGTGTGCATAGAGATACGATTGATTTCTCCAAGACGGAAATTCAACCAGGGGATAGTAAGCCTAAGTTCTTCTCGTATGAGACAGAATCATCGATGAATTCGAATGAGCAGCTTCCTTGTTGGTTAACCTATACTTCAGTAGATACGCAGCAGATTATCACTGAGAATCTCCATCGTGCGCCTATGTTCTCCGGGATTATTGAAGGAACAGGCCCACGTTATTGTCCATCTATCGAGGATAAAATCGTTCGTTTCAGTGATAAACCGAGACATCAGATTTTTCTAGAGCCAGAAGGTAGAAACACGGCTGAATATTATGTACAAGGCTTGTCAACGAGTATGCCAGAGGATGTTCAATTATCCATGTTACGTTCTATCCCAGGGTTGGAAAAGGTAGAAATGATGCGTAATGGTTATGCGATTGAATACGACGCCATGGTACCTACACAATTATATCCGTCACTTGAGACTAAGAAAATGCCTGGATTGTTCACAGCGGGTCAAATTAATGGTACTTCAGGGTATGAAGAAGCTGCTGGACAAGGGGTTATTGCAGGAATTAACGCAGCACGTAAGGTTCAAGGGAAAGAACCCGTCGTTCTTAATCGCTCGCAAGGGTATATTGGTGTATTGATCGATGACTTGGTGACAAAAGGAACGAATGAACCTTATCGTTTGTTGACTTCACGTGCTGAATATCGTTTATTACTTCGCCATGATAACGCTGATTTACGTCTTACTCCGATTGGACATGAGATTGGTTTAATTACTGATGATCGCTATAAAAGATTCTTAAATAAAAAGAATACAGTTGAACTTGAAGTTGAACGCCTCACGGTTGAGAAGGCGAAACCTAAAGAAGTGAATGCACTTCTAGAAGAGTCCGAGTCCACTCAAATTCAGGATGGAACTACGATGCTGGCACTTTTACGTCGACCTGAAATTAACTATAGTGTCATTGAACAACTCTCACCTTCTCCATATGAATTAACCGATGAGATGAAAGAGCAAGTCGAAATTCAAATTAAATATGCAGGGTATATTGAGAAGCAATTGATTCATGTGGAACGTCTACAGAAGATGGAGAAAAAGAAAATTCCGGATTCTATAGAGTACTCCGAAATTCATGGATTGGCGATCGAAGCTCGCCAGAAACTTGCTAACATTCGTCCGATATCGATTGGGCAAGCATCACGGATCTCAGGTGTTACACCTGCGGATATATCTGTTCTACTGGTATATCTTGAACATTATAACCGTGTAACTGCGGCAAGGGGTTAAGCTATGGATGCTATACAACAGTCATTTACTAGTCGCCTACAGGAGCATGGAATTTCGTTGAGTGAAACACAATTGAACCAATTTGAAATTTATTTCAAAGAATTGGTGAGCTGGAATGAAAAGATGAATTTAACTGGTATCACGGAGAGGGATCAGGTGTATACGAAACATTTCTTTGATTCCGTTTCCCTTGCTTTTTTTGTAGATATGAAGCATGTGAAGACACTAGCGGATATTGGTTCTGGAGCGGGATTCCCTGGAATCCCACTCAAGATTTGTTTCCCAGATATTCAGTTGACGATTATCGATTCGCTTAACAAAAGAATATCTTTCCTCAAAAATATCGTTGAGCAGTTAGACCTCACGGGTGTTGAACTGATTCATGGAAGAGCAGAGGAATGGGGACAGAAACAAGGGTACCGAGATCATTATGATCTAGTAACGGCGAGAGCCGTTGCGAAGTTAGCACTGCTTAACGAATTTTGTTTACCTTTTGTACGCGTGGATGGAACATTCGCCGCTATGAAGGGTAGTGATCCTGCAGATGAATTGAAAGAAGCTTCGTATAGCTTCAAACAATTAAAAGGCAAGCTTACCAAAGTTGAAAAATTCACACTTCCGGTGGAAGATGCTGAACGTCACATTATCATTGTACAAAAGAGAGCAGCTACACCTCAAAAATACCCAAGAAGTCCAGGGGTAGCAGCTAAGTCTCCTCTAATATAGGTTGTACCACACAATGTTTCACGTGAAACATTGTGAATCATAAAGACTTTGTGTCCCAGATCATTGGGATAACAAAGTCTTTTATTTATATTTAGGAATAAACAATATATAGAAATTAATGAGTATGATAGAATAGGATTATATGAAAAATAATGATAGAATAGGATAGGTAGAATTTCTTACAACATGTGATGAAAAATCATCATTTTTTCAAATAATAGAACAACAGATTTTGGGTGTATGGAGCATTATTTTCTACGTTGAATGAAAGCGAATGGTCCATAAATGTACAAAGTGAACTAAACGGTTTTTACTTTGTATACCGATTAGAAGGTGCTGGCATTGCATGGTGGAATGTACTCGATTGAAGTAATCCACTTTGACTCGGTACTATTATGAAACTAGGTGGTAATATACGGAATGAAAGAACAATTTTCTAAGTTATTTGGCCTAACCGAGCGCACTAATGGGGATGAAGTGAAACAAATTCCAGTTGACGACATTGTAGGAAGCCCCTTTCAACCGCGCACTATTTTTGATGATAATAAGATTGATGAACTGTGTCAGACGATTAAAACTCATGGTGTGATTCAGCCTATCGTTGTTCGTTATCGCAATGATAAGTATGAGATTATTGCAGGTGAACGTCGTTGGCGAGCAGTTAAGAAGTTAGGACTTGAAACGATACCTGCTATTGTCCGTGATTTCAATGATTCACAAGCAGCTTCCATTGCATTGATTGAGAATTTGCAACGTGAGGGATTAACTTCTATTGAAGAAGCAGTTGCTTATCAGAAACTCATTGACTTACATCAATTAACACAAGAGAGTCTAGCTCAGCGCTTGGGTAAGAGTCAATCTACGATTGCTAATAAGATTCGATTACTACACTTGCCAGAAGCGGTGAAGCAAGCTCTAATGGAACGAAAAGTCACTGAGCGGCATGCACGCGCGCTTTTATCTTTAAGTCCTGAAGCACTGCAACTGAAGTTACTAGCTGAAGTCATTGCTAAAGAATTAAATGTGAAGCAAACCGAAGCAAGAGTGGCCTATTATAAAGAATCATCTATAGTAAAGAAATCAAAAAGAATCTCATTCACCAAAGATGTTCGTCTCGCTTTGAATACCATTAGACAGTCTATTGATATGGTATCTGGATCAGGATTGTCAATTAAAACAACTGAGAAGGATCACGAGGATCACTATGAAATTGTAATTCAAATTCCCAAAAGATCATGAAGCGGGGGAAGATGGAAGTGGCAATTTAAGCTGCTTTTTCTTAAAATATAAGAAAGTATAAGTTTCACTTGATACTCTATTCCTTATATGTCCGCTAAAACGAGTGCTGTCCTTGAAAAAGGGCGGCACAGCCGTTTCTACTTGTGAAGTAGTTAGGATTCAGTCCAACTAACTCAATAAACCAATTTCGATACCGTATAACCATATCTCACGAACTACACGAAGAGTCAATAATATATTGAGGTGAATTGAGTGTCTAAAATTATTGCCATAGCTAATCAAAAGGGCGGGGTAGGTAAAACAACGACCTCCGTTAATCTGGGTGCTGGCATGGCTTCTTTAGGGAAGAGAGTGCTTCTAGTTGATATAGATCCGCAGGGAAACACAACAAGTGGTGTTGGAATTAATAAAGCGGATGTTGCGAATTGTATATATGATGTCATCATAAATGAAGTTCATCCCAAAGATGCTATCATTCATACAGAAGTAGAGGGTTTACATATTATTCCTGCCACAATTCAATTGGCTGGAGCAGAAATAGAATTGGTGCCTACCATATCTAGAGAACTACGTCTTAAGAAATCGTTACAATTGGTAAAAGACAAATATGACTACATTTTGATAGATTGCCCACCATCCTTAGGGATACTAACCATTAACTCACTTACGGCTGCAGATTCTGTCATTATCCCAATTCAGTGTGAATATTACGCTTTAGAGGGTTTAAGCCAGTTACTTAACTCGATCCGATTGGTTCAGAAACATCTAAATACTTCTTTGCAAATTGAAGGTGTTCTATTAACGATGTTCGATGCCCGTACGAATCTAGGAATTCAAGTTATTGAGGAAGTTAAGAAATATTTCCAAGATAAAGTGTACCGTACTGTAATTGCAAGAAATGTTCGATTGAGCGAAGCTCCATCACATGGTAAATCGATCATAACGTATGACCCTCGCTCTAAAGGGGCTGAAGCGTACCTAGAGTTGGCAAAGGAAGTGATCTCATATGAGTAAGCGATTGGGTAGAGGGCTAGATGCTTTAATCCCGTCACTATCTATTAATGATGATGACAAGATTGTTGAAATTTCACTTGGTCAATTACGTGCGAATCCTTATCAACCTCGTAAGGAATTTAAAGAAGAGGCAATACAGGAATTAGCAGAGTCTATTCGCCAACATGGTGTCATTCAACCGATTATCGTACGTAGTGTTATTAAAGGTTATGAAATTATTGCTGGTGAACGTCGTTTCCGAGCATCTCAATATTGTGGAAAGGCAACTATTCCGGCGGTTGTTCGTAACTTTACTGATCAGCAGGTCATGGAGATTGCATTAATTGAGAATTTGCAACGTGAGAACTTAAACGCTATGGAAATTGCTGTTGCATATCAAGGGCTCATGGATCAATATTCTTTAACACAAGAAGAGCTTTCACTTAAAGTGGGTAAATCAAGATCTCATATTGCTAATTTCTTGCGGTTACTGGCATTGCCTGAAGAAGTTAAGGATTATGTTTCACGTGGAACATTGACTATGGGTCATGCGAGAGCGATCGTAGGGATTAAGGATCCAGTAGTCATTAAACAATTAGCAAAACAATGCGTAGATAATGAGTGGAGTGTAAGAGAGCTGGAGGAAACGGTGAAATACTTGGACCGTAAACCAGTAGAAACTCAAAAACCGACGTCTAAGAAAACGGATCCATATATTGATCATCTAGAAGAGTCACTTCGGGATCGATTCCATACAACGGTGAAGATTAAACATAATAAAGAAGATAAAGGCAAGATTGAATTGAATTATTACAGCAAACAAGATTTAGAACGATTATTGGAACTGTTGCAACAAGCATAGAGGGACAGACATTTCTATGATAATTCGATCATGAAAAATAGTGGTTGAGAGAGGGCATATCTGGTTTGTTTTCCATCATAGGAAAAGGATATGCTTTTCTGCTTTTAGAGGAGGGTTCTGATTGGATTCAATTATTTACTTAGATCATGCGGCTACCTCTTGGCCTAAACCTCCTGGTGTACTCGAAGCAATGCAGATCACTATGGAACAGTCAGCCGCTAATCCCGGAAGAGGAAGTCATACGATGGCTGTTAAGGCCAGTCGAGTGCTCTTCGAAACTAGGTTGCAACTATCGAAATTATTTCATATCAGGAATGCTAATGATATTGCGTTTACACCTCATACGACGATGGCACTGAATATGGCGATTAAGGGATTGTTAAAAGAGGGTGACCATGTCGTTGCTACGATGGTGGAACATAATTCTGTTCGACGTCCACTAGAATATTTGAAGAGAACACTTGGAATAACTGTTGATTATGTAAAGGTTAACGACAAAGGTGAATTGAACCTTAAGGATGTAGAAATGGCATTGAAACAACCAACATCATTAGTCGTGTGCAATCATAGTTCGAATTTATTAGGAAGTATCCTGCCTGTGGAGGAAATAGGTAGATTAGCTCATCATCATGGAGCTGTTCTTTTAGTAGATGCCGCACAAAGCGCAGGAATCCTTGATATAGATGTAGAACGCATGAATATCGATCTATTGGCTTTTCCAGGGCATAAAGGTTTACTAGGGCCTCAGGGGACGGGAGGGCTCTATATTGCCCCTCATATGGATCTGGATCCGTTGTTACATGGTGGGACTGGGAGTCAATCTGAGGAGAAGGAACAACCTTCTGTTCGACCTGATCGTTATGAAGCAGGGACACCCAACACTGCTGGAATTGCCGGGTTACGAGCAGGGGTGGAAAAAGTGATTGAGCTAACTCCTAAATGGATATATACTCATGAATGGAATCTTACACAGCGGCTTTTAGAGGGGCTAGAGCCCATCACTGGCATCTCTTTATTAGGACCAGACAAGGGAATGCCGCGCACGGGTATTGTTTCTTTCGTAGTGGATAATCATGATTCATCAGAAATTGCATTTCGGTTAGATCGTGAATTTGGAATTGCTGTGCGAGCAGGACTTCATTGTACGCCATTAGCCCATTATGCTGTTCATACAGAACAAAGTGGTGCAGTGCGTGCAAGTGTAGGGGTTAATACAACAGAAGTAGAAGTGGATTCTCTAATTAGAGCCATGGAAAGAATTATGTAAACGAGAATAGACTAGAACTTTAATATGTATAGCCTAGTCTAGATTAAGGAAAGGAAATGAATCATCAATGTCGGAACTTAACGGTTTAATTGAGGAACATTTGGCTATATTTATTGGAGTCATCATGTTTGTGGTGTTTATGTTGTTGATCTTGATGTTATCGCAATTATCCAAATTAAAAAAATTGCGCCGTAGATACGAAATGATGATGTCAGGTAGTGGAGTAGAAAATCTAGAGTCACTGCTGATCGATCTGAAAATGCAATTAGATAGCATGGAAGACGATCATAAACAACAGCGAGTGATATTGGATAGTACCGTGAATAAGCTACATTCCGTAAAAGGACATGTGGGTCTAATTAGATATAATGCATTTGGAGAAAGGGGTAGCGATCTAAGCTTCTCTGTGGCAATCATGGATGATCATTCTGATGGTGTCGTACTTACTTCAATATATAATCGGGAGAATTCCTATATCTATGCTAAATCGCTTGAACAAGGTGAATCTAAACACGCTTTATCGACGGAGGAGAAGGAAGCTATTACTCTCGCAAAGCAAAATATGTAGAGTGAGACTTCCATTCCTTAATCGCGGAGTATAGACTTGTTGCGATAATTTCAGATAAGCGCATCACTAGACTTAAACGTGTGTTTTGCAATACGAAATATTCCATGAAGCCGCCGACGTTAACGATGCCAGTCAGATGGATATCGCCGATCGGCGGTAATTGTTTATTTACACCCGCACCGGGCTTCAGAGGCCCATCAGCTACTTGTATACAGCCTATACTAGAGGATTGACCTAAACAGGCGTCTATACCGATGATAAAGGGTTGATGAAACAATTCATGAATAGAAGATATGGTGTCTTGTAAGTTAACGGCATGAACGGGTTCATCCAATGTGCCATAGATGCGGAAGAGATGACTATTAAAGCGAGATAAAGAAGTGCCTACGAGCGGACCAAGGCTGTCTCCTGTAGATCGATCGGTTCCAATACACACAATAATAACAGGCTGGCCCTCTTTGACTTGTGAGAGATGGAATAACAACCGATGAATGATAGCAGAATGGATTTCAGGGTCCGTATGTGGTATTTTTAAGCAAGAAAGCTGTTGTTGCGAGAATGGGTTGGTGAGAGGGCTCATATGATCTTCCTTTCCAGTATGGATCGTAGTACTAGTATATGGATGAAATGATTTATTTATACTCAGATCCCATGTATGGATATGGTAAGCGTAGAATAATGTCTATTTAAACCTATTGAATGCATAAGCGGACACTATTTAAGATAAAACACAGGGGGCTGTATGATGGAGGAATGGCTTCTCATTGCATTTGACTCCACTCAGCAGGCACTGAGAGCTGAAATGCTACTGGAGTATGCAGATATTGAAATTGACTTATTTCCTACACCCAAAGATGTTACTGCAGGCTGCGCACTATCTATTCTCTTTCCAGAGAAGGATTTGATTGTCGTGCAGAGCATCATTGAACAAGAGCGGGTAGAGATTCGTGGCATCTTTACAAAAAACAACTTAGAGCATTATGAAATCATCGAGATGTAAGGAGGAGGAATCTTGCAGAATTCAGGGACTGAAACTGAGAATGCGAAGAAAGTCATAGAGGAGGCGCTGAATTTTAAAGACAGGGCGTGGAATTGGCTAACGGATAGTGATATGTGGATGGTTGTTCTCTTAGCAGCCGTAAGAATAATTATTATATTTGTGCTGACTCGTTTGGTTATTAAAATCGTATATAAAGTCATAGACAAAACGTTGTCACATCAGGAGAATAGTAAGCTAAGAATGAATCCTCGACGCTTCGTGACGGTAGGGGGGCTGCTTAAGAACACCATAACGGTGGTATGTAATTTCGTTATGTTCTTGATCGTATTATCCGAGTTTAACTTTGACCTTGCGCCGCTGCTTGCTGGAGCGGGTGTGCTAGGTTTAGCTATTGGATTCGGGGCTCAAAGCGTGGTGAAAGACGTGATTACAGGGTTCTTCATCATATTAGAAGATCAATTCGCGGTTGGAGACGTCATTCAGACAGGCACCTTCAAAGGTACCGTGGAGATGATAGGAATTCGTACGACAAGAATCGTAAGCCATACGGGTGAAGTATACGTATTACCGAATGGAGCGATTACAACTGTTACAAATTATTCGTTATCGAATGCATTAGCGATTGTAGATATCCCTATTAAGAATGAACGTAATCTTGAGCAGAGCATCACACTTATACAACAAGCTTTAGTAGATACCTATGAGAAAACTCCTGAAATGATCTCTTCACCCAATGTGTTAGGTGTCCAATCATTAAGTACAAGTGAATATGCGCTTCGGATTGTGGCAGAATGCTTACCAGCGACTCGTGAAAGGGTAGAACGTCAAATCCAGATGGATGTAAGGCAAGCCATTGAGGATGAGGAAGCGTTACAATTAGAAATCATGAAACGTGAGGAGGGTACTGGGGATGGAACGTAAGGTATTTCAATTAGGTGATGTTGTACAAATGAAGAAGCAGCATCCGTGTGGAAGCAATGAAATGGAGATTATTCGTATGGGAATGGACATTCGAATTAAATGCGTCGGGTGTCAGCATAGTGTACTCATTCCACGTGTGAAATTTGAAAAAAATATGAAGAAGGTCCTTCGTTCCACGTTGCCACCAGATACATCAATAGAATCGTTGAATTGAGGTTTAATAGAGGGGATATGAGGGGAATGGAAAGCATTCCATTATTATTGATCTTTAAGAGTGCTTAATCTGGATGATGCCTAGATGCCTGACTTAAAAGACTTGCTACAGATTACTGTAGCAAGTCTTTTTTGTAAATATAAGAGGTTATAAGTTTCACTTGATAATCTAATTCTTATATTTCCGAAGAGATGGATATCCGCCTTCGGAACCGATGTAACTGTTTCTTCTTGTTTGAGAATAGGGTAAGTAATGTAAAAAAAACAAACGGATGTTGTTAATGTAATTAATGCATTAACCTAACAATAACATGACATTATACGTCATTTATTTGTTAGGTATGTTGTAGAAAGTAATCAAATACAGTGAAGTGTTAATACATTAACGTAGTCTTACGTTAACAAAGTTAATAAATCTAGATAGATTTGTTATCGTTTAGTAAAATATCTAAACGAGATGGGTCCTAGTAAAAGAAATAAGATTTGTCTGGTTGTGTAGAAGTATGTTGAATTAGACACACATCCAAGGTAAAATTATACAAGTAAAGAATGGATAGAGTTCATAGATTCCATTATATATGAGAGTTATGTCAATGTTTGAGGCTATTTGGCTGTTCAATTACAATTGAAAACATAATCATATTTTTACATAGAAGTTGAAGTAAGCTACATATAATGTAGCTTCTGATCGCTTCATGGATCAGGACAGAGATTGACTAGACTTGTAGTGTCATGATTTCAGTATGACCCTCATCCTAAAGCACATAGGCTTTAGGAGTACTGAAGAACACATAACAACGGAGAAGTGAGTGAGAATGAACCAATTAGAGGTCAAAAAGAAATGATTTAAGAATTAAGCGCGACCATAGACGGAAGCAGTTAGTCCTTTAATTTATAAGGCGATGTTCAGTGACGTATTGAAATTATTGATACGTGAATGTACCAAAGAGGGCACAGACAATTCAAAGGTAATTAATTTCTGTGTCTGTCTCAAGGTTTAGTCAATAATATGGTGTTGATAATTTTAAAGTGTGGTGTACTAGGTTAAGTATGAACATGAACGACGTTTGATCGTTTGCAATCAGTCATAAGCGGCTAATGTTATGACATCCTGAATTACGTCTGAGTAGATAAGGTGATAGAAAAGAAGCTGAAGCATGAGCATACTTTTTTGGATTATTAGTCTGCTTAAAGAAATATGAACATATTATAAATTAAAATGCTTGGAATATTATGAGATTTGGGTTATATTAATAAATAAATTGATTTTATTGTGTTAATATACCTTACATAAAAAATATACAAGGGACAAATATTTCCTTAAATTGACCTGTGGTCATTATTGAAATGTGTATATTGTTTCAGGGAAGTAATTATTGTTTACTAGCTTGTTTGCTTCAGTTAACCGAGTTGGTTAATGACAATTGGGGGATATATTATATTTATAATATATATTAGAAATTATTAAAAGGAGGAGAATTTGCATGACAAAAAAATGGAACTTAATGTTAGTGCTTTTGTTAGCGCTAACGGTAGTACTCTCCGCATGTTCAGGGGACAACAAAAAGGCGACCGCCCCTGAAACAAATAAAACAAAAGAGACGGTGGATACTACAACACCTGTTGAGACTCCAGCTGAGGGAGAGCAATCAAGTGGCTTAATCAAAGCAACTGATGCATCTCTAAATCCAGAATTGGCTAAGAACCGTAAAGATACACTGATTGTTGGTATGACAGATCCAAAAGGGGTATTCAGCCCACTGTTTATGGAAACGGCTTATGACTATTATGTAAACTATTCAGTTTTTGATTCTTTCCTACAAGTAAAAGCTGACGGAAGCTATGTGAACAGCTTGGCTGAGAAAATTGATGTATCTGAAGACGGATTGAAATATACGTACCATCTTAAACCGGGTGTTACTTACACTGACGGTAGCCCAATGAAAGCTAGCGATTACTTGTTTACAATGAAGTTGCTCCTTGATAAGAGCTATGATGGTGAATCTGATCCACTAAGTTATCATATCGTAGGTGCTAAAGAATACAACGAAGGTAAATCAAGTGACATCTCTGGTATCAAAGTAATCGATGACAATACAGTTGAAGTAAGTCTTACAGAATATTCTGCGTTGAGTCCAGTTGAATTGGGCACTGTATACATTTTGCCTGAATCTTACTATGGTAAGGGATACAAACAAGGTGATTTGTCATCTGTAAAAGAATTTAATAGTAAGCCACTTGGTAGTGGTCAATACAAAGTTACAAGTTACAAAGCTGGTCAAGAAATTGTATTGGCAGCTAATGAGAACTACTTCAAAGGAACTCCAGTAATTAAGAATGTTATCTTCAAAACAACAACAGATTCGACGAACATGGCGATGCTACAATCTGGTGAAACAGATATGGATAACATCAACGTTTCCGAAGATAACGTTGATGAATTGAAAGCTCTAGGATTCTTAGATATCAACATCCTTCCAAACAATGGTTATGGATACATTGGATTTAACCATAAGCTTAAGAAATTCCAAGATCCAAAAGTACGTCAAGCACTTACTTATGGTTTGAATCGTGAAGAAATTGTAAAAGGCATCTACGGACCTTACGCGGATGTAATTAACATCCCTGAGTCGAAAGTATCTTGGGCATTTACTGATGAGAATATCGAAAAGTATGACTTCGATATAGAAAAAGCAAAAGCATTGCTAGACGAAGCAGGATGGGTTGTTGGAGCAGATGGCCTTCGTGAGAAGGATGGAGAGAAATTCAAAATCAACTTCTCCGCTACTGCTGGTAATCCAGTTGTAGAAGCATTGCTTCCAATCATGACCGCTAACTACAAAGAGTTAGGAATTGAAATTGTTGCAGAAACACTAGACTTCAATGCAATCACCGATAAGAAAACTGCTGGCAATTTCGATATGTACTTCGCTGCATGGGGCTTGACACCAGATCCTAACAACACAGTGTACATTACAAAAGGTGCACAAAATGATGTTGGGTATTCTAATGCCAAAGTCGATGAATTGATGGCTACTGGTAAGAAAGAAATGGATACTGAAAAGCGTAAAGATATTTATAAAGAAATGTATCAAGAGATGAACAAGGATATTCCTGTAATCTTTATGTACCAAAGAACAAACATGACAGCGGTGAATGCTAGAGCACAAGGATTCGATATTTCGCCGTACAAGGATTTCCCTTTCAGCTTACACCAAGTTGAATTGCAACAATAAAGTATGTCAGATATGCTCAGCTCATAAGAGCTGAGCATATCCACTTATAGCCAGGGGGAATAGGAATGAAGCAGTATATCATTCGACGGCTGTTGCAGATGATTCCTACGCTAATTGGCATTTCTATCATTATTTTTGCCATTTCAGCGATGGTTCCAGGGGATTACATTACAGCGCGAGCGAATCCGAATATGTCTATTGAGAAGCAGGAGCAACTTAGAAGCATATACGGACTGGATAAGCCAGATTATCAACGTTATTTTATATGGGCAGGAAATATGGTTAAGGGGAATTTCGGGGATTCTATGCAGCACAAACAACCCGTAACGACTGTTATTAACACATATGTATGGAATTCATTTATTATCGGAATCTTCGCGTTGTTCTTTAGTTGGTTTATTGCGATGATCACCGGTATATTTTCTGCTAAATTTCAGTATTCTTTCTTCGATAAGATAGTCACACTATTAGTATTTATATGTATGTCACTACCTTCCTTTTTTATAGGTCTATTGCTTATCAAGTTCTTTGCACTAGATATGAAACTGTTTCCGGTTGGAGGAATGATTACATCCGGGTTAAATGCTAGAGGATGGGAATATTTCATTGATGTACTTAAACATAGCTTCTTACCGATTATGGTACTGACTATGCTGTCTACAGGTAGCTTAACACGCTACTTCCGTACAAGTATGTTGGAAGTCATTCGTCAGGATTATATACGTACTGCGAGAGCTAAAGGTCTCAAAGAACGGACAGTTATATTTAAGCATGCATTTCGGAATGCGATGATTCCTGCGATCACTCTACTTGGGTTTGAACTGCCAGGACTGTTTGGTGGAGCTATGATTCTAGAGCAAATATTTGTTTGGCCTGGTGTCGGTCACATATATCTTAATTCTATTAATATGAGAGATTATCCCTTTATGCTCGGGTTTACAATCTTTCTAGCTATGCTGACCTTGTTGGGTAATTTGCTCGCCGATGTGCTCTATGGAATTGCAGACCCCAGAATTCGTTTAAAGTAGGAGGAGATTGCGTTGTCTGCTGATGTTATGCCTATAACGGAAAATAAAAATACCAAAGCTAAGGCTGTTGATACACCGTGGAAAACGGCAATGCGCCGCTTTACCCGAAATAAGCTTGCGGTAATTGGATTTATAATGATTGTGTTCATGTTCATACTTTGTTTTATAGGGCCTCTTTTCTCACCACATAATCTCTTCGACTATAGTTTGAAGAATAAGAACTTGGCACCTAACGGTACTTATTGGTTGGGTACAGACAAGCTAGGTCGCGATATTCTGCTTCGTATGATGTTGGCCGGTCGAATTTCTTTATTAGTTGGACTTGTTGCTACGTGTATTACGGTTATGATCGGTGCGACATTGGGTGCAGTAGCTGGTTTCTATGGAAAATTGGTTGATAATTTGATTATGCGTGTTGCTGATATTTTCATGGCTCTTCCATCGCTACCGATCTTGATTATTCTTGGAGCTGTTCTATCGGATCTGAAGGTACATCCTTCTAGTAGAATATACTACTTGATGGTTATTATCGGGGTTCTAAACTGGACAACTCTAGCACGGCTTGTACGGGGACAAATTCTAACACTTCGTGAACAAGAATTTATGCAGGCGACTGAAGCGCTAGGTCTAAAGGACAAACGTAAAATATTTAAGCATCTTTTACCGAATACGATCCCGGTCATTATCGTGGCTGCAACGCTTAGTGTAGCTGGTGCGATTCTATCGGAGTCAGCACTGAGTTTCTTGGGTATTGGTGTCGTACCACCTACGCCATCTTGGGGTAACATGATCTCTGCAGCGAACAATCTGATTGATTTCCGGAAGAGACCGTGGTTATGGATTCCGCCAGGTATGTGTATTCTGATCACATCTGTAGCGATTAACTTGATTGGTGATGGACTACGCGACGCACTGGATCCTAAAACAAAGAAATAATAATTTAATGGATAAAAAGTACAAGTGATGGATGCAAGCAGCGTGAGCTGCTTCCTTGAACAACGTCGGTTGGCGCCAATAAAACCGATATCTTCAAGATGGGAGATGCAATATGGCAAAAGATTTAGTAGAGTTCCGTAATTTGGAGACACACTTTCAGACAACAGCAGGTACAGTAAAGGCTGTAGATAACGTTAGTTTTATCATTCGTGAGGGCGAAACATTATGTGTTGTCGGTGAGTCAGGTTGCGGCAAGAGTGTAACAGCGATGTCACTTATGCAATTAATTGAATCACCACCCGGGAAAATTGTCGGGGGCGAGATTTTATTCGAAGGTGAAGATCTACTCAAATTAAGTAAGAGGGAAATGTCCAGAATTCGTGGGAATCAAATATCTATGATTTTTCAAGAGCCGATGTCCTCATTAAATCCGGTACTTACCATTGGAAATCAAATTAGCGAACCGCTGATGTTGCATATGCTGTTAGATCGTAAAGCAGCTAAGAAACGTGCGATTGAACTGATTAACCTTGTAGGCATTTCACGTCCTGAAAAAATATTTGATTCGTATCCACATGAATTAAGTGGTGGAATGCGTCAGCGGATTATGATCGCCATTGCTCTAAGTTGCGATCCTAAGTTGCTCATTGCTGATGAGCCAACAACTGCACTTGACGTAACCATTCAGGCACAAATACTAGATCTTATGCGTGATATTAAGCAAAAACTCAATACGTCTATTTTGTTGATTACACACGATTTGGGTGTAGTTGCTGAGATGGCTGACTATGTTGTTGTTATGTATGCAGGTAAGGTGATTGAAGAAGCACCAGTCTTGGAACTGTTTCAAGACCCTCAGCACCCTTATACGAAGGGATTGCTTAAAGCGAAGCCGATTATCAATCAGAAACAAGAGCGTCTTTATTCAATACCAGGTCAAGTTCCCAATCCAATTGATCTTGAAGATAATTGTCATTTCCACGATCGCTGTGAATTTTGCATGGATATTTGTAAAGTTAAGCAACCACCATTTAGATCGCACGGCAAAGACACCCATAAATCAGCCTGCTGGTTATATGAAGAAGAGAGGGAAGTACTTTGAAAGAAGTCTTAATGCAAGTAGACAATTTGAAGAAATACTTCCCAATCACTGGTGGGGTCTTTCAGCGTACGGTTGGTCATGTTAAAGCGGTTGATGATGTATCTTTTCGTATTCATAGAGGGGAATCACTTGGTCTAGTAGGTGAATCTGGCTGTGGAAAGAGTACCATTGGTAGAACGATTCTTCGCTTGAATGAAAAGACGGAAGGAACAGTTCTATTTCAAGGGAACGACATCTATAGCCTTCCAAAAGAGGAATTACGTCGGATGCGTCCGAAGATGCAAATTGTGTTTCAAGATCCATTTAGTTCACTGAATCCTCGGATTAAAGTTGGCCAAGCGATTGGTGAAGCTTTGTATGATCATGGCGTTACCGATTCGAAGATAATACGCGAGCGTGTATTAGAGACGATGAACATTTGTGGTCTTGCTAGTTATCAGTATGATCGTTATCCTCATGAATTCTCTGGTGGACAAAGACAGCGTATCGGGATTGCTCGTGCATTGATCATGAATCCAGAGTTTATTGTAGCGGACGAGCCTGTTTCTGCTTTGGATGTATCCATCCAAGCGCAAATTATTAACCTGCTTAGTGATTTACAACGTGATAAGCAATTAACGTATTTGTTTATTTCCCATGATTTGAGCGTGGTTGAGCATTTATGCGATCGAGTAGGTGTCATGTATCTTGGCTCCATGGTAGAGATGAGTAGTACGGAAGAGCTCTTCCGTAATCCACTACATCCTTACACAAAAGCATTGATGTCTGCAATACCCATTCCTGATCCAACGTATAAGAGGGACCGGATTGTTCTACAAGGGGATATCCCGAGTCCAGCAAATCCGCCATCTGGATGCAAATTCCATACACGTTGTCCTATTGCATCAGATATTTGTAAACAACAAGCACCGGAGTACCGTGATGTTGGTAATGATCATCTAGTTGCATGTCACTTCGTATAAAGTGGCAACATTGGTATGTTGGATTGATATCATAAAACTAGAAAACCGTCAGGGAATCGTATTTCTTGCGGCTTTCTAGTTTTGGCTTTAGAACTATTGTTCGAGCTTACCAGCTGAAGAAAACCTTGGATACGACTAAGGGGTTCTGATGATGTATTATTTGTGATTAGACCTTCTACAGTAGCCTGTAGGAGGTCTTTTTATTATGGAGAGGCGAAGATGAACTAGTGGTAAAAGGAGAAGATTAATATGATATATAATGTTGTTGAGAGGAAAGACTCCAAAACCTAATCAAAAAAAAGACAACCATCAATTCAAAAATCAAATTGAAAGTCGTCATTTCAAAACTAAAAGGCTATGCTCCGAAAGGATGACATAGCCTTTTATGCTTACATATACTACTATTCAGTAGTGTATGGTAACAATGCGAT
This sequence comes from Paenibacillus glacialis, assembly GCF_001637205.1. Taxonomy (GTDB): domain Bacteria; phylum Bacillota; class Bacilli; order Paenibacillales; family Paenibacillaceae; genus Paenibacillus_AQ; species Paenibacillus_AQ glacialis. The sequence goes on along the minus strand of NZ_LVJH01000025.1, from coordinate 148,417 downwards.
TTGACGGGAGCGTTTGATAGCAATTGTCAATGCACGTTGATATTTTGCACTAGTACCTGTTACACGACGCGGCAAAATCTTTCCGCGTTCGCTAACAAATTTCTTGAGCAAGTCAATATCTTTATAGTCAATGTGAGTAATTTTGTTGGCAGTAAAGAAACACACTTTCTTACGTTTATTACGTCCACCACGGCGTGCCGGTCTCTTATCGTTATCGGCGCCTTCTCTTGGTTTAAAAGCCATGCTAGTCAGTCCTTTCCGTTATTAAAATGGCAAATCATCATCCGAAATATCTATCGGTTTTCCGTCATCGGAAAAAGGATCCTGATTGTTGTTTTTATTGCGTGAGGTTTGATTTCCACGTGTTTCGCCTCCATAAGAAGGTTCTTCACGTGTAGCATTACTATTTCCAGCACTTCCACTATCGCCTTTGGATGATTCCAAGAATCGAACATTATCGGCAATAACCTCAGTAACGTATACACGTTTACCTTCATTATTCTCGTAATTCCGAACTTGAATGCGTCCTTCGACTGCAGTTAAGCGGCCTTTACGTAAATAGTTAGCGCAAGTCTCTGCAAGTTGTCTCCAGGTTACGACCGGAATGAAATCCGCTTCGCGCTCCCCGCCTTGTGCCGTAAACGGACGGTCTACAGCGAGCGTAAATTGCGTTACTGCCACCCCTGAAGGTGTATAGCGCAATTCAGGATCCTTAGTCAATCGGCCGATCAGTATGACACGATTCAACAATTTAAGTCCCCCTCCCTCAAGCGATTTAACTACAAAACCGAAAATGAATTAAGCTACGTCATTGGTAATGAGATAACGAATTACTTCGTCAGAAATCTTCATTAGACGTTCAAGTTCGTTAATAACTTCTGGTGTACCGTTGAAGTTAACCAAAACGAAAGTTCCGTCATTGAATTTCTTGATCTCATACGCAAGACGGCGTTTACCCATTACATCATGCTTTGTAATTTCTCCACCGTTGGAGATAATGCCTTGGAATTTTTCGACTGTAGCTTGAACGACATCTTGTTCAATGTCAGGACGAATAATGTACATCACTTCATATTTGCGCATATTTTTTCACCTCCTTATGGACTCACGGCCCCTGATTTGACTCAGGAGCAAGGAACGAGCGTAAACTCGCACCTGATTAATATATCAAATAGTCGTGTTATAAGCAAGCTTTGCTTTCCGCTTCGCCCCAAACCCAATAGATGGACACATGATTCTCCCTCGCTGGTACACACTAATGGAGCAATACATTTTCAAATTCAAGGGAGGATGCACAAATGGGCGAAGGAACAGAATTTAAACCTGGAGACAAGGCACCAAACAATGGACATTACATGGAGTTTGGAGACATTGGTCTAGAGACTACAATTGTTGACCCGAAGCACGTAACCTTACGTAAAGGTGAACGATTCCCTGAGACGAGCAACAAAGATCGGATATGGAAAAAGAAACACAAAGGGAAATCGCATTAACAATTAATTATGATGATCATGTATAAGAAGGACTTAGCTGGATCATACTATTTTCCAAGCGGTGCAATGAGAGAGGTGTGGTTCCGTTGGACTTCAGAGTCAGTGGATATAACGCCTTACCCTTCAAAGGGCGGTAGTTATTCCGCGAGAAATATGCAACTTGTTATTTAAAACGTAACTTTTGTTATATTTTTGAACAAATCACCGGAAATCTATAAACGCTACATTAAAGGGGCGCTGGCCAATGATGGCAATTCACATTAAGCAAGCACGCGGTTTGCTTCAGGCGTAAGTTTTTACCTTAATTGTATTTGTAGAAGAATTCCAAATCATCTAGCACCGCTGTCAAGAGGGATCCGAAAGGGTCCCTCTTTGGCTTGTAACTATGCAATAAGAAAAAGCATCTATTTACCAAACGATGCCGTTCCTCAGCCTAGAGTCTTCAATCGGGTGTAATAATATCGTTGCAAACAAAAAATCTCCCACATAAATGTAGGAGATTTGAATTAGTTACGTTATTTGAATAAAATAGTAATGGCGGAAAGAGTGGGAGTCGAACCCACGCACGCCTTGCGACGCCTAACTGATTTCGAGTCAGCCCCCTTGGACCACTTGGGTACCTTTCCGCAGCAAAAATAATATTAACATAGCCGTTGTAAGTACGCAAGGGATGGATGCATTTTATTGTTTTTCTGTTCAGTTCGTGTTCACTTTTTAGAATGGTCCAATATAAGATCGTATTCTAATCGGGAGAAGCTGTACTATTTTTAATAGAAGAAAGACCTCAACAAGGATACCGCAATCCTGTAAAGTAAGAGAGGGAGGAAGGGCGAAAACGTAGGGAATATCTAGTCTTCAGGGTAAGTATGTGACACTCATTCACTAATGAAAATAATGGGGCAAGGCGAGTACTGGAAGCATATAAAAGTTTCTTTTTATACATTTAACGTATACAATAGTTGGGTATACCCTATTAATTGTATATTACTAGATTCGATAATGAGTGAACCTGTTTAATGCGGAAGGGAGGCTTGAGCTCAGCTATTGCTTCAAGAGGTTTTATTAACAATCACGCTATTTATTTATACTCCACATAGAGAAGGAATTAGATTAATGAAAAAGAGAACCAAAAAAATGGTCATAGCAGCGGTAGTGCTAGTCTTAATCGCATCAGGGGCTTTTGCATTCCGTAAACCGTTGGCTATGCTTGCATTTGATATATTTCTATCTGATCAGGTAGAGCATGCGCTCGAAGAGAAGTCATATAAGCCGTTAGAAGGGGATCCAACCACTCCTAAGGCAGAGACGATTGCAGTTCAGACTAAACCGTTCTCTATATTACTATTGGGTACAGACCAGCGTGAAGATGAACCGGCGCGTTCAGATACGATGATATATGCGGTGCTGAGACCTAAAGAATCAAAAGTATTATTGGTTTCCATTCCACGGGATACCTATACGGAGATTATAGGCAAAGGAAAGAAAGATAAGATCAATCATGCCTTCGCTTTTGGTGGACAACAGATGGCGAAGGATACGACAGAGGCCTTGCTCGATCATACGCTAGACTACTATGCTACAATTAATTTTATTGGATTAAGAGATGCGGTGGATGAACTTGGTGGCGTAGAACTTCCAATTCAGAAGGATATCGTCAATAAGGGTGCAGACCACGAGAAATTTACAATCAAAGCTAATCAGTCTATTTATAATGGTACAGATGCTTTGAATTATGTACGTTATCGTGAGGATAGTGATTTCAATCGTACCAAGAGACAACAGGTCTTCTTAGATCAGGTAGCTAAAAAGATGATGAATCTGAATCAAGTCACTAAGATTCCTCAATTACTAGATATCATGGGTACTAACCTACAGACGAACATGCAACCTAAGTTCATCATTGACTTAGGTAAACAACTGCTAACAGGAAGCGAAATGGAGATTACAAGTTTTACAGTTATGGGAGAAAGCATGCGATTGAACGGGATTTCCTATGATCGTGCAGACGAAAAAGATCTTAAATTTGCGCAAGACTTAATAGATAATTGGATGAATACCTCCACACCAACATATCAGTTGCTGATGCCAGAAGATCAGGATAAATCGCAGTAACTTACTTAAACCAGCAGCCCAGCCGAGAAGGGCTGCTGGTTTAGCGTTATAATGGAACATTTAAGGGTTAGAAACGTATCAAGGAAGAGGACTCTGTATCAAGACCTAGGGAGGAATAGTTTCATATGAATATTGCATTTTTTCTGCTTCCTAAACAGGACGTAGTATGTTTGACGCTTGAATCGACGCTAAGGCAGACGTTGGAGCGCATGGAGTTCCACAGATTTACTTCTGTACCGATGTTAGACAATAATGGCGAGTATGCTGGCACCATTACAGAGGGCGACTTATTATGGTATATGAAAAATTCAGAGGGGAAAGTTACTTTTGAGAATGCTTCAAAGTTCCTGATCAAGGATATACCTATTAAAATGAGTAATAAGCCCGTATCGATAGATGCCAATATGGAAGACTTGATTAATCTAGCCAAAGTTCAGAACTTTGTCCCTGTAGTGGATGATATGAACCGGTTTATTGGCATTGTACGCAGAAGTCAGATTATTGAATATTGCGAAAAATTTGTATCTAAAGAATCCATGAATTTCAATTCTTAATACACATAACTTCGAAGATGTATGGCATTCCTGCCAGAACCCTTGGGTGTAGCGAATACCTTTTTGTGATATAATCGAGAATAAAGCTTTTTCTGGGAGGTTAATGTGTCCAACATGCCAAAGGATTTGGATGTAGCCAAACGTGCTAAAGTGATTGAGTGGCTAAAGACCGAGGTGGTCGATCATGTATCCCGACTATTTAAGGCGTTATGGGAAGGTAGTACAGCCCGTGTAGGTGACAGTATAGCTAGCTTGATTATGAGCTCGTACATTCTGGGACGAAGGCTTGGCGTGTCATATCGAGAGATCGATGAGCTGCTGATTGACAAACTCAAAAAGCATAAGCAAGAAGGACATCAGCTAGAAGATTGGTATCAAGATATTTCAACACTTGAAGAACATTTGCGTAAGAGGTGAATTGATTTGAAATCGCGTTCTACAGCGTTACTATGGACGGGAGCTTATTTACTCCTCATCCTCTCGTTACTTACTAGCTTATCGATGATCACAGCGTTTTTATTAATTGTACCAGTGATCGTATTGTATAACATATTGAGCATGAAAAAGTTCCTTACTCACGTCGTTCCGGTCTGGTTGATAGCTTTCATTATTCATCCAGTATACTTATTATTAGCTTTGTATTTTGTCATTCCAGCCATAGTTATGGGTAGATGTTATAAGAAACGTGCATCCGCTTTACGGACGATTGTCATTGGAGCAGCTACGATCCTCGTGGAGATGCTCTTGTTACTCTTTATTGGCACGGTGTTGTTCCAATTCGACTTGTCAGGGTATGTGCAGGATATGGTGAATGTGGCTGTGAAACCGATGCAGGAAATGGTTGGAAATAGCGCGCTCACGAAAGATTTTGTGTTGACGAAAGAATATATGGATAGCCTGATGAATATGACTGTGCAAAGGATTCCATTCGCATTGATTCTTAGCTCCTTCATGATCTCGATCATTACACATGCTATAGTCCGTCCTATTCTGGGACGTATGGGTTATACTACGACGAGGTTAAAGCCTGTAAGAGAATGGATGTTTCCAAGATCGTTGATCTGGTATTATTTGCTCGGTGTTATTATTGAGATCATGGCGTTGAGCTCAGAAAGCAGTTATTTAACGATGATATCTGCAAACTTGGTTCCCACGTTGAATATATTCTTTTGTATCCAAGCCATGGCGTTTTTCTTTTTTGTAACGTATCACCGCAAGTGGCACCCTGTTGTTCCATTTTTATTAGCTATTCCTGTATTTTTGTTCCCACCGATGGCGATTATCGGTATTATAGATATCGCATTTCCACTGCGTCAGATGATGACGAAATCAAAATGATAGGATGAGAAGTCATGCCTAAATTTCTACAAAAACGCTGGCACGGCTACCATAGCGTCTGGGCGTTCATGCTTCTACTTCTGCTTGTCATCTTTGTAACATGGTACAATTGGCCACTTGGCATTATCAGTCTGTGCATCGTAGGGGTACTCAGCTATTTGATGTTAAAGACAGAAATGGCGTTTCGCAAAGATTTACTCGAATATATCAATGGCCTGTCTTTCCGTATTAAAAGAGTGGAAGGCGAAGCCGTGAGTATGCTCCCATTTGGAATTATGCTGTACAGCGAGGATCGTACAATCGAGTGGAGTAACCGTTACGTAAACGTAATGTTTGGTCGTAAGTCATTGATTGGTTCTGCTCTGCAGGATGTTTTCCCTCAATTTCCTACATCATTTGGTGATAAGAAAGAGGGTAGTAAGGATCACCCTTACAAGGAACATCAGATGGAAGTATTGATTGAAGATCGATATTATCAACTGACTGTCATCCCTGATGAACGTCTTATTTATTTAGATGAAATATCAGAGCTTGTTGTACTCAGAACGCGGTATGCGAATGAGAAGCTGGCCTTGGGTCTCATTAATCTAGATAATCTTGATGAAGCATCACAAGGTATGGATGATCAACAACGTACGGCTCTAATTGCCAAGGTTGCTAACGAGATAACAGCTTGGGCTAAGACCTATAAAGTATATTTACGGCGTCTCTCATCCGATCGGTATCTTATGATGTTAAGTTATAAGTCCCTTCAGGAGTTAGAGAAGAGCCGGTTCGTCATTCTAGACGAGGTACGAGAAATGACTGCTGATCTGAAAGTGCCAATGACGCTTAGCGTGGGCCTTGCCTTTGGACCTGAGGATATTTCCGAACTTGGAGAACTTGCTCAGACCAGTCTTGATATGGCGCTCGGACGTGGTGGCGATCAGGCAGCTGTGAAGGCAGAACAACGCTTATCATTCTATGGTGGCAAATCAAACGCTGTAGAGAAACGGACGCGCGTTCGTGCTAGGGTTATTGCCCATGCTCTTCGTGATCTCATGCAAGAGAGCGACAAAGTGATCATTATGGGGCATAAAATGCCGGATATGGACGTCATAGGTGCTTCTATAGGGGTGCTTAAAGCCGCACAGATGTATAATGTTGATGCTTATATCGTACTATCTGGAAGCAATCCTTCGATTGAACAGATGCTAATACAAGTTGAGAAGAATGAGAAGTTAGCTGAGCGATTTATATCGCCAGAACAAGCTTTGCAGATGCTTACAGAGCACAGCTTATTAGTAGTGGTGGATACGCACAAAGCGTCCATGACGATGGAGCCAAGGCTCGTGCATAATGCTACCCGGATTGTGGTGGTGGATCACCATCGCCGTAGCGAAGAATTTATTAACGATGCCGTACTATTCTATATGGAGCCTTACGCTTCCTCGGCTTGTGAATTGGTAACGGAGTTACTTCAGTATATACATGATAAAGTACAACTTAGTCCGCTAGAAGCTACGATGTTGTTAGCTGGAATTATTGTGGACACGAAACATTTTGCACTTCATACGGGTTCGCGAACCTTTGAAGCTGCTGGATTTCTACGCCGAAGTGGTGCAGATACAGTGATGATCGAGCGGATGCTCAAAGAAGACCTTCAGGAGTATCTGGCTAAGGCAGAAATCATCAAGAAAGCCAAGATAGTCTATGGACACATCGCAATTGCGGTGACAGAAGCAGGTGTTGTCATCCCTCAATTGTTAATAGCGCAGGTGGCAGATACACTTCTGACGATGACAGATGTGGTAGCCTCCTTTGTGATCAGTGAACGGCCAGATGGTGTGATTGGTGTAAGTGCTCGTTCGCTTGGACGGATGAATGTTCAGGTGGTTATGGAAATGTTGGGTGGTGGCGGTCATTTGACGAATGCTGCTGTACAACTGAAATGTTCTGTAAATGAAGCTGAAACTCAATTAATGAAAGTACTAATGCAAATTGAAGAGAAAGAGGGTCTATTCGAATGAAAGTTATATTTATGAAAGATATTAAGGGTCAGGCTAAAAAGGGAGACGTGAAGGAAGTATCAGAAGGATACGCAGCGAATTTCCTATTTCCTCGTGGATTAGCACGTTCAGCAACAGATGGCAACATGAAGACGCTTGAGAATCAAACGTCCGCAGAGCAAAAACGTAAACAACAGGAAAAAGATGAAGCATCCGCACTAGGTAAGAAGCTTGAGGAAATGATTATTGATCTTAAAGCTAAAGCGGGAGAAGGCGGTCGCCTTTTCGGAGCGATCACAAGTAAGCAGATCGCAGAAGTGCTTGCAACTAAAGGTGTAAAGATAGATAAACGTAAAATAGAGTTAAATGACCCTATTCGTACCTTGGGTGTAACTCAAGTGCCTGTGAAGCTTCACCCAGAAGTGAAAGCTACACTCAAGGTTCAAGTAACGGAGGGTTAAGATGGGCGGAGAGGGCTTTTACGATCGAATACCTCCTCAGAATCTGGAGGCAGAGCAAGCTGTTATAGGTGCGATACTGCTGCATGATGAAGCTATCATTACTGTGATGGAGCGTGTACGCACGGAGGATTTCTATGATAAGCCACACCAACTAATCTTTGAAGCCATGTTACAGCTTGGAGAGAGCAATCAACCGATTGATCTCATCACGCTGACTTCGTTACTCCAAGACCGTGGGCAACTTGAGGAAATCGGTGGCGTTAGTTATCTAGCGAAGCTTGCTCATGCTGTGCCTACGGCAGCCAATGTGGATTATTACGCTCAGATTATTGAGGAGAAATCGATGTTACGTCGATTAATCCGAACTGCGACTCAGATTGTCAGCGAAGGCTACACGGGTGGCGAAGATGTCTCTGGCATGCTCGGGGATGCGGAACGTAAGATATTGGAGATTTCCAATCGACGTAGCGGAAGCGGGTTTGTCTTAATTAAAGACGTGCTTATGGAAGTATTCGATCGCGTGGAAATGTTGCATGAGAACAAAGGTGGCACGTCCGGTATCCCAACAGGGTTTGTCGATCTAGATAAAATGACGAATGGTTTTCAGCGAAATGACCTGATTATCGTAGCGGCTAGACCTTCGGTTGGTAAAACCGCATTTGCCCTTAATATAGCGCAGAATGTTGCTGTTCGTGCCAAAGAAACGGTAGCCATATTCAGTCTGGAAATGTCAGCGCCCCAGCTTGTACAGCGTATGATTTGTGCCGAAGCCAATTTGGATGCGAATGCTATGCGGACTGGGGAATTCAAAGATGATGATTGGGCGAAACTTACGATGGGCATTTCGTCATTGTCCGATGCACAAATCTTTATCGATGATACACCAGGGGTGACCGTGGCAGACATTCGGGCCAAATGCCGTCGATTGAAGAAAGAAAATGGCCTTGGTATGATCGTGATTGATTACCTTCAGCTTATTCATGGCCGCGGTAAGGCTGGCGAGAACCGTCAACAGGAAGTATCCGAGATTTCTCGTACATTGAAACAGATAGCTCGTGAGCTAGAGGTGCCTGTGGTGGCATTGTCTCAGTTAAGTCGTGGTGTTGAGCAGCGTCAAGATAAACGCCCGATGATGAGTGATTTGCGTGAGTCTGGCTCGATTGAGCAAGATGCGGATATTGTCTCTTTCTTGTATCGCGATGATTACTACAATGCGGATACGGAGAAAAAGAATATTATTGAGATTATTATCGCGAAGCAACGTAACGGTCCTGTAGGAACCGTTGAACTCGTATTTCTCAAGAATTTCAATAAGTTCGTTAATTATGAGCGAGCCCACTCTGACTCTTTTGCAGGATAATATCGTAATGCGGTCAACAGCTTGCCAATATAACAATCCATTTCCGAACAATCGCACTTATCAACGTGCGATTGTTCGTTTTTAATTTGACTTTAAAAATGAGGGCTGTTAAACTATTATTGCTGTTAGGTAGACTGAAACTAAAAAGGCGAACCCTTATATATTCATGATTTTCTCTAGACATGATGGGGGACTGCAAACTGTAGGTTAAGCTATGTTTAGTGCGGAGAATGGTTTGGGATAATTAATCATATGCTAAGCCCAATAAGAATAATAATAGGTGTATTAGCACCAAAAGGGGAATGAATATGTCAACAGTAGTCGTTGTGGGAACACAATGGGGAGACGAAGGCAAAGGCAAAATTACGGACTTTCTGGCGGAGAGCGCAGATGTAGTAGCTCGATATCAGGGAGGAAACAATGCCGGCCATACCATTCTGATTGACGATAAAAAATATAAGCTGAGTCTAATTCCATCTGGCGTATTTTATGAAGATAAAATCTGCGTTATCGGTAACGGAATGGTCATTAATCCAGCTGCTCTTATTGAAGAAATCACATACATCCATGATAATGGATTCACAACAAATAACTTGGTAATTAGTGACCGTGCACATGTCATTATGCCGTATCATATGGTTCTAGATGCACTAGAAGAAGATCGTAAAGGTGCCAATAAGATCGGTACAACACGTAAAGGGATTGGCCCTTGTTATATGGATAAAGCAGCGCGTAACGGTATTCGTATCTCTGACTTGCTAGATGCAGAAGAGTTCGAATTAAGACTTCGCCACATGATGCTTGAGAAGAATCATGTACTTGAACAAGTATATGGTGCGGAAGCTCTTGATGTGGAAGAAGTACTGAAACAGTATCTAGAATATGCAGAGTTCATTCGTCCTTATGTAACGGATACATCTGTTGTATTAAATGATGCCATTGATGCGGACCGTAAAGTATTGTTTGAAGGTGCTCAAGGTGTCATGTTGGATATTGACCAAGGAACCTATCCTTATGTTACTTCTTCCAACCCATCTGCTGGTGGTGTATGCATCGGTTCCGGTGTAGGTCCATCTAAGATTCAACAGGTCATTGGTGTAGCTAAATCCTATACTACGCGTGTGGGCGATGGTCCTTTCCCTACGGAATTAAACAATGAAGTTGGAGACTATATCCGCGAAACGGGTCATGAATATGGAACAGTTACTGGACGTGCGCGTCGTGTAGGTTGGTTCGATAGCGTTGTTGTCCGTCATGCTCGTCGTGTGAGTGGTATTACAGGGTTATCTCTGAATTCACTTGATGTATTGTCCGGTCTTGAGACGGTTAAGATTTGTACGGGATATAAATTCCGTGGAGAAGTCATTACTACTTATCCTGCTAGCTTGAAGCAGCTTGCTGAATGCGAAGCGGTATATGAAGAGTTGCCAGGCTGGAGTGAAGATATTACAGGCGTTAAGACGCTTGAAGAACTTCCAGAGAATACACGTAATTATGTTACTCGCATTGCAGAACTTACTGGAATTCCGATTGCGATCTTCTCGGTAGGACGTAATCGTGACCAAACGAATCAAGTTACGCCAATTTACGAATAGAAAATATAAGACGGATTGTCATGCCATATGAATGGGTTTGGTAATTCGTCATAGAGAATAAGATTTTATGAGCCTGCTTGTCACTTCTGTGATATGCGGCTTTTTTTGTGCACGAATAAGGAAAAATATGGGTTAAATGAGGTCCTTCTGGTCAATACTATCAATGAGAATGAAATCAAGGATATCGGATCATGGGCAGTAAGGAGGACTAGGGATGAAATTTATGAGTTGGTTGGGTAAGATGGTACTGATCGTCGTCATGGTCAGCACGTTGACTGTGTTCACGACAGGCTTGGTTGTGAATGCCTATATAAAGTCAATGTTAGCGAGCTTTAATATACAACTTGAGGGTCAACCTTTTGCTTGGGGAAGTGTGCTACAAGGTCTGATGGGAAAGAAAGATGCAGTTACCGAAGTAGAGGATAAAGATAGTAAGGAACAGGTCACTAAGGAAGACAACGATAAGGTTGCGGGATCGTCAAGTATAACTAAGGAATCGGATACGACGAACAAGAGTGAATCAACTGGGAATGGTGAAAATCCCTCAGAATCAGATAAAAGGGAATCATCCGTAGATGAAGAGGCACCTGTCGATGCACTGCCAGTGATGGGAGAGTCCCAAACAGAGGTCGCAGGTGTAGGGGTAGGGCAAGAGGATCAACAGGTTATCGTGTCACCAGATGATCTTGTTCGGAAGAAAGATGACTTACCGGTGGGAGAAAAGGAAGAGATATTCAACATATTAATGACCAAGCTTCCACAAGAGAAAGTACAAGAGATTACCGTCGCTATGGAGAATGGTCTGACTGAACAAGAACTTAAGCAAGTGGAAGAGATTATTTCTAAGTATTTAAGTGAAGATGAGTATGCCAAGTTGATGAAGCTACTGAAATCATGAAAATAGTGGAAAGGATCACGAAATTGTCATAAGTTAATCTTTAATGTAAATATAGGGAAATGACAAAAAACTCGCTTAAACCGCGGGTTTTTTGTCATTTCTCAAAAGTTGAAATGATTGTAAATGTTATGTTAAAGTAAACAAGTAGTTCTAAAGGTTAAAATTTTGAAACCTTTTTACTTAATATATTTTACAATACATTACTTAGAATTCATTTTATTGGGTATTATAAGCATTTGGAAATGATGCAACGCTTTTTGTAAAGGAGAAAAATCATGAAGGATTTCAACGGTATACGCTGGATAGGGAAGATGTGGGACAAGTTCATACCTATTCAAAAAGATGAGAACACCATGAAGTCACCTACCGAACATTCTACATGGTTACGAGATTTGATTGGGAATAAGGAAAAGAGAAAAAAATGGATTACGATAGTCGTATCTGGAGTCCTCCTCATTGTAGGGCTTGTTTTCGCAGGTAATCAATATGTAACTGCGAACAAGATTGCTTATTACAATGTGTATGTTCAGGATCAAAAGGTCGGAAGCGTGCAGAATCCAACAGAAGTTGAACAATTATTCAGCCAGAAGAGGCAGGAATATAAGAATAAATATCCTGATGTAGAAATGACACTGCAGACAGAAGGTATTACAGTTAAGGCTGAACAAGCCTATAAAGCTAAAGTGGATAGCAAGGAGACTCTCAAGAAACTTGATGGGATGTTAACGGGTTATGCCACAGGGGTAGAGCTTAAGATAGACGGAAAAGTCGTAGGTATTGTTAAGGATCAGGAAACGGTAGACGACATATTGGAACAGGTGAAACAACAGTACGTGCCTGCTGCTGAGGTGAAGCCACTACAACTTAAAAATATGAGTAGAGCTGTTATGGCATCGACGAGGAGTGTAGCGGATGAACCAGAATCGACTATGAAGTCGGTCAAGATTGCAGAGAAGATAGATGTTGCGTCAGTTAACACAGATCCTACTAAGTTACTTAGTGCTGACGAAGTAACTAGTCTCCTGACGAAAAGTAAAGACGCGCCTATCGTTTATACGATAGCTGAAGGAGATACGCTCAGTTCCATCGTTAAGCGATATAATATTCCGGAGAAGAAGATCTATCTAAACAATCCGGGTATTAAGGAGAAGTACCTCAAAATTGGAGATACGTTAAAGCTGACCGTGCCGAAACTTCCGGTGACAGTTAAAACCGTTGAACAGGTATCTGAAGAAATTGTAACGGCTCCTGAAATGGAAATCAGAAAGACTTCTGAGCTTCCGGCCGGTAAATCAAAAGTTGTTCGTCCTGGGCAAGATGGGCTTAAGGTCATGGAATATCTAGTGACTAAAGAGAACGGCGAAGTCGTAGACGAGCAATGGCTCGGTCAAGAAGTAGTAAAAGATTCCGTTACCGAAGTTGTGTTGCAAGGAACGAAGATTGCGGGTCAAGGATCGGGGCAATTCTCTTGGCCTGTGAGCGGTGCAACCATTTCGAGTACGTATGGTTCACGTTGGGGAAGACAGCACAAAGGAATTGATATGGTGTCAGGTAATCGTAAGATTATGGCAGCTGATGAAGGTGTCGTTACCTTCACAGGTAACATTAGTGGTTACGGTAATGCTGTTATTATTAACCACAGCAACGGGTACACAACGCTATATGGTCATATGAGCAGGATCACCGTGACGCAAGGTCAGACAGTAGATAAAGGTGATGGTATTGGCGTTATGGGTAACACGGGACGCTCAACAGGTACTCATTTGCATTTTGAAATCAAGAAAAATAATGTGGCCCAGAACCCTATGAGATATTTGAATTAACAAATAGATAGATTGAACTAAAGTTTGCGCTCACAACTTCAATCATTTCTAAAGAAGATCATGAATATAAGGGTTCGTCTTTAGTTCAATCTATATAGATAAGCTTTGTTTAGGATAGCGGAAAGAGCATGACCCTACGATTGGTATGGTGGGGGATGCTCTTTTTGCTCAAATATAAGAAATTAGTTGTTACTAACGCTTATATATCAACGTTAAACGTCGCTATGCCGCTAAAGGACGGCATAGCTGTTTATGCTTGTTTATGTGCTGATACTTATGAGGTGTGACGGGCTATCAGGTGTGGTAAAATAGGAAGAGGATTGACAATCAATGGTTGAAATATGAGGTGGGATACATTCATGCAAGGAACAATTCTAGTAGTAGATGATGAACAACCCATTGCTGATATATTGAAATTCAACTTAGAAAAAGAAGGATATGACGTCATATGTGCTTTGGACGGCATTACGGCCGTTGAATTGGCTATATCAAAGAAGCCGGATCTGATGTTACTCGATCTCATGCTACCAGGCAAAGATGGGATGGACGTATGTCGGGAAATTCGGGCAGCTCATTTGCATTTCCCTATCATTATGCTTACGGCTAAAGATGGAGAAATTGATAAGGTGCTCGGATTAGAGATGGGTGCGGATGATTATGTGACGAAACCTTTTAGCACACGGGAGTTGTTAGCCCGCGTTAAAGCACACATGCGAAGATTGACCAAAACGGAAACACCAACGGAGAAACAAGGCATACAACTCTTTGAGCTGTTTATTGATACAGATATGTATTTGGTATTTAAGAGTGGTGAGCCACTTGATCTAACGCATCGAGAGTATGAGTTGTTAGTGTATCTCGTGAAACACGCGGGTAAAGTGATGACCCGGGAACATTTGTTACAGGCTGTATGGGGATTTGAGTATTTCGGGGATGTACGTACCGTGGATGTAACCATTCGACGATTACGGGAAAAAATTGAGGAGAACCCTAGTAAACCAGAATATATTCTAACACGCAGGGGCCTTGGTTATGTCATGCGAAGCCTTAAAAACGGTGGACTCTAATGAAGTTCGCCTCTTTCTTCCGCACCATTCAAGCCAAACTTATTATTGTGTATATGCTGCTGATTCTTATCGCCATGCAATTGATCGGCGTCTATTTCGTGAGCGCTATGAAGAATTCGCTAACTAGCAATTTCACGAATGATCTGCAGGAGCAAGCAGAGCTATTGTCAGTGATGGCCGCGGAGAAATTGGGTGGAGACGTTGAAGCGGGTAAGAATTCTGTGGAAAGCTTAGGTGTTATCGTCAACAACCTATTCAATCTCAGTGGCGTAGAAATTCAGGTGCTTGACGCCAGTGGTAAGGTGTTGATTACGTCATTACCTGCTCATGAGGATTATGTAGGGCGGAAGAACACACAGACAGTAGTGAGCCGTGCTCTTCAAGGCATTAGCGATAATGAAGAATATATGATTGATGAGGATAATGAACGTAAACGCGTGGTTGCGAAGCCCGTTATTTATAATAGCAAAATTGTAGGTGCGATCTATATTGTTGCCTCCATGAATGAGTTGCACGATACGATGGGGCGGGTTAACAATATTTTTATATCAGGCATGTTGATTGCACTAGGATTAACCGCGATCCTTGGCGTTATTCTAGCGCATACCATTACGCAGCCAATCAAGGAAATGACACGTCATGCTACGGCGGTGGCAGAAGGAAGATTCGATCAGAAGATGCCTGTGTTCGGGAACGATGAAATCGGACAATTGAGTGAAGCCTTTAATTACATGACAGGTCGCCTTCGGAATGCGCTCTTGCAGAATGAAGAGGAGAAGGAGAAATTAGCTTCAATTCTTACGAATATGAGTGATGGTGTGATTGCAACGGATGAAGCGGGCCATGTTATCCTTATGAACCGTCGTGCGGGTAAGATGTTAAGGGTAGATGAGGAAGAATTGGATAATCGGGACATCACTGTGCTACTCGGATTTGATGCTGCGCAGACACAAGCCTTTGTAGAGGGCTCTATCAATACAGCACTATTGGAGTTAAATCGAGAAGAGGTAGCTATACCCTTTAAGGTGCGGGTAACCTTTACTTCGATACACCGGAGGGAGTTTGGTATTGCGGGTATGATAGCCGTACTACAGGATGTAACGGAACAGGAGAAGTTAGAAGCTTCTCGTCGTGAATTCGTTGCTAATGTATCTCATGAATTGCGTACGCCGTTAACGACTATTAAGAGTTATACGGAAGCACTGGATGATGGTGCACTTGAGGATACACAACTGGCACCACGGTTTGTAGGCGTAATCCAGAATGAGACGGAACGGATGATTCGCCTGGTGACAGATCTACTTCACTTATCAAGGTTAGACAACAAAGAAGCATCCCTTCGTAAAGAACCAACCGAGGTATTGGAAATGTTGGAGGATGTAACGGATCGGTTTTCTTTTCAAATGCAGCAGAAGAATATTCAATCAGAAATTAAGGTGGATAAGGGGCTTGGTAGCATATCATTTGATCGTGATCAGATCGACCAAGTGCTTGATAACCTCGTGTCTAATTCACTTAAATATACGCCTGAGGGTGGCGTGGTTACGTTAGAAGCTAGGGTTACTGAGGACGCTAACCTTATGATTTCTGTTCAGGATACCGGGATCGGTATTCCTAAGAAGGATTTGGACCGTATATTCGAACGATTCTATCGTGTTGATAAGGCACGCTCACGGAATATGGGAGGAACGGGTCTTGGTCTATCCATTGCCCGGGAAATTGTTAGCGCCCATGGCGGAGTGATCGCTTTACAATCGGAATTTGGACAAGGTACGAAGGTCAGCTTCACGCTTCCTTTGGTTGAAGATGGGGGTGTGTTGACATGAAGGAGAAGTTAAAGTCTATCGTACTCGTCTTGTTGGTCGTGAGTAGTCTAGTAGAAAGTTATTATCTCATGTACCGACTTCCAGGTAGTGATACGATCATCAGGTCTGCAACGAACTATATTAAGACGGATTATATGGGGCCGGAAACCAATGTGGAGAGTCTTATTTACCCGGATAAAATGATTATTCATATGGGAGAAGATAAACATACGATCTTTTATCCTGATTCGACCTTTTATAATCTGATCTTCTCATTAATTGAAGGACGGAGCTTTGATAGCTTCCAACGACGTTCTATACAGAATATAGATCTTAAAGAAATGCGCCAGAACAATCCTGGCATTGAACTGACGTTTGGATCGGGGGTCCCAGTAACGCTACTTCAGCGTGTGATGCAAATTCAGCCAGATTCATTATTTCAAACGGAGCTTATTGACCGAGTCTGGATATATAACGTTAATAATGAATCTAAAGCACATGCGTTGTTTTTTAGTACAGAAGGTGTTGTATATGAGGCCGGCAAAGCCGACCTTACGGTTCAGGATATACAACAACAAGTGGATTTCGGTACAACATGGACACCGTATATGACAATAAATGGGGCCTACTATGTGCCAGAGACACCGATCGAGATGGTCGAATCCACAGTAGACATGGGAGTATATACAGCAGAACAAATGCAACGAAGCTTATTTTTCGATTCAAGTATTACTCGTAATATCAGGGAAAAGGATGGCTCGGAAATATATACGGATAGTAAGCGAAGCTTGCAAGTTAGGCAAGAACAGAAGTGGATGAGCTATACGGATCCTGCAGCCATGCCTGCTGGAGAAAGTAATGTGGATAAAGAGGTGCTAGCTGCGGTTGATTTCGTGAACCAACATGGCGGATGGAATGGTAATTATCGATTAAGCCTTGCTGGGGGCGGGGTAGGTAAGAACGAAGTGGTATTTCAACAGTATTATGGCAACTATCCTATTCTGGAAAGACCACAATTTCAATACGGAACAATTAAGCTTGATCTGCATCAAGGCACAGTATCCGCTTATGAACGTTCTCTGATCTATATCAAACTTAAGGAACAAAACAAGCAAATCAAGGTGTTGTCAGGTGGCGAAGAGCTAAAATCGAAGCTGAAAAAACTAAGTGAACAATCTGCGATCGTGGACCTCTATCCTGCATACTTGCCAGCACGTACGGAGGAAGGGCTACATTTAACACCTGTATGGGCTGTTAAGCTTCGGAGTGGTGAAGTGATGGTGCTGGATTAATGAAGTGGAACAAGCTGATTGCATAAAGATGAAGTGGGATAGGGGGGACAGGGATGGATTGGGGACGAGCTAAAAATGTGTTGATCTACGCTTTTTTACTGTTAAATCTCGTACTAGGTTATCAGTTGTGGAACGATGTAAGGGAACAAGCAAATGCGAACTTGGATTATACCTCACTTGATGAATATACACAGAAAATCATGCAGGAGAAGAATATTCAACTGTTATGTCCGATTCCCCCACGAACCCCAGCACTTCCGAAGATCACCTATCGCTTTAAAAGTAGTGAGAATAGAGATCCCGTGGAGCTTAGTGAACCTCTAGATAGCAAGTTAGTCTTTATGGGTAACGATTTAACGAAAGCACTAGAGAAATATATACCTCAATTTAAGGATTATCGTTATGATCCAATGGAAAGTGAATATGGGGCCTTCGTATTTCACCCTTTAGTTGAAGAGGAATGGCCACTGTTCAATGATCAATTAAAGTTGAAGTTGTTGTATCGTGAGCAGAAGATCACTTCTTATCAGTTATCAGTGACTGAAATCCTTCCGTCTAACGACGAGGAACAACAAAAGGTGCTACATGCTTCAGACGCGCTGGCCAAACTCATTAACAATAACTATATTCCAGTGAATTCAGCTGTGAAAGATATTCAGCTAGGATATTACGGAGAGATGTTTAATTCCGAGAATCAGGTAGCAGCACCTGTATGGCGATTCACGTTAGAGAATGAAATATATTATGTACAAGGCATCAGTGGGGACGTTATTAGTTCCAAGACAGATAAAACAAAGGAGTAGGGCAACGCTTATGGGGATATCATTTACAGTACTATCGAGCGGATCCACAGGGAATGCAACCGTGGTTACGAATGGGGAAACAACGTTATTGATCGATGCGGGGTTCAGTGCACGTCGGATTGATGAATTATTGCAGGAACGTGATCTCACAGGAGGCGAGATTGACGGAATATTAATTACACACGAACATTCAGACCATATCAAGGGATTAGGTCCGGTGGCTCGTAAATATAATCTGCCTATCTATGCTAATGAGAAGACATGGGACGCTATGAATAAATCGGTTGGTAAAATATCAGAAGAGAATCGGATCGTGTTGGATAGTGGAGAAGTGAAGGATTTCGGTACACTTCGCGTGGAATCGTTCGGTATTTCCCATGATGCAGCGGAACCCGTAGGCTATAGTTTCTATGATGGCGACGATAAGCTTAGTGTGGCTACGGATCTGGGTTACGTTAGTGATAAAGTGAAGCGGGCCATTGCGGATTCGGATGTGTTGGTCCTTGAAGCCAATCACGATATTGAGTTGCTGCGAATGGGTCGCTATCCATGGAATACCAAGCGTCGTATCTTAGGCGATATGGGGCATCTCTCGAATGAAGCTTCAGGAGAAGCCATGAGTGAACTCCTTACTGGCAAGACGAAAAGGACGTACTTGGCACATTTAAGCCGAGATCACAATATGATGGATTTGGCTAAAATGACTGTGCGTGATGCCATGGAAGAACGCGGGTGTTTTTTCAAAGAGACCGATTTCAAGTTGTGTGATACCTACTACGATAAACCTACACCGTGGGATAAGGTGAGCAAGCCATAAATTGATCGAGTTCATCGGCCTTGATTGCCAATTCTTCACGTGTGAGAATCCCCTTGTCTACAAGAAGTTCTATGATTGTACTTATGGCAAGGGTATTACGATAATGCTCGTCCTTCATATCTCCTAGCTTGGCTATCATGTGAACAACATCCATAGATAAATTTACACCTTCCAAGTGCCATTCCTCCCCTTCTATAAACGGTAAAAATCCCATATTTAACTATTTAAAATAGGTCCAAAACATGATGTTGCTAAGCGCTACGTATGATACAATGAACAGTACAAAAACGTAATACTAATCTATAAATCTGTGATTAAGAGACTTGTTCTTAGTGTAGTCTGTTTCATCACAAAATATTCCTAAGCATTGCGAAAAATACTAGAATTATTAAAGTTTACCAGGGAAATCAGATAATGCTATCGTGGTTTATTTTTAATGCATGAATGAGTGCTTGTTACGCTTGAAAAAGTGGTTATGTGGTGATGTAAAAGTAATGAGATGAAATATGCAACTTTTTGGGCCTTTAAGGAGTTATATATACTATATGAGGGTGATAACAAGGGAGAGGATTTACTATGGGTTTGTTCGAAGATGAATTTTATTCGACCAAAGTGTCAAGACCGAGAAAAGAGCATACCAAAGTAAAACCTAACCCCGTAAGCTGGTCTAGAACCCGTCGTCGGGGAATGTCCACCATTCAAATTTCTGTGATTAGTTCGGTCATTGGAGCCGTGGTGGCAACTGTATTATTCAGTATGATTACGGACTTACCTTCCTCAACTCCCCATGCATCTGCCGTGAGTGCAGTAAAGGTAACGAAGGAGAATGATCCTTATGAACGGTTGATTCAAGCGGCAGCGAAGGTACGTCCTGCGGTCGTAAGCATTGCTAATTATAAGGACCATAAAAAGGATAATGTAAATTTAGATGAATCAGGTCTGGGCTCGGGTGTGATTTTCAAGAAAGAGAACAGATTGGCTTATATCATCACAAACAATCATGTCATCTCTGAAGCAGAAGAACTGGAAGTGTTGACGGTTGACGGTGATACGATAAAGGCTACGTTAGTGGGTACAGACACGGTTAACGATATTGCAGTACTTTCTATCGATGGTAAGAATATCAATACAGTCGCCGAGATCGGGGACTCTAGTAAACTTCGTTTTGGGGAAACCGTCATTGCGATAGGTAATCCACTAGGTCTTGGTGATTCGCTTAGTTCCGGTATTGTGAGCAACACCAATCGCGTACTTCCGGTATCTCTGAACAAGGACGGCATATATGATTGGGAGCAAGAAGTTATTCAGACGGATGCAGCCATTAATGAGGGCAACAGCGGTGGTGCATTGATTGATCTGAACGGTAAAGTCATTGGGATTAATACGATGAAGATATCCGATACGGGCGTAGAGGGACTTGGGTTCGCTATTCCGACGGGTCAAGTGATGAAGACAGTTGATGAATTGATGTTAACAGGTAAAATAACACGTCCTTACATCGGCGTATACACAGTGGATTTAAACAACTCATTCGCTCCTTTGGATGCAGATGAACGTAAAGATTTGAAATTACCAAGTGATGTGAAAGAAGGCGTTGTTGTGTTGGATGCTGTAGGTCCTGCGCAAGAAGCGGGATTGAAGCTGAATGACGTCATTACGAAGTTTGATGAAGAACCGATTACAACAACGATGGAACTTCGTAAGTTCCTCTATGATCGAAGTAAAGTCGGTGATGAACTGAGTGTAACTTTTTATCGTGCGGGTGAATTGAAGGTCGTTACATTGAAGCTTAGCGATAAACCAGCGGAATAGTATGGCGGGGATTAGTGGCTAGTGATACATAGCTGGTGAATTCCATGCAGATTGTGGATGTGTTATAGGCGAATTCGGGTTATAATAGATAAAAAACAGCAGAGTGTAGGACAGAGAGGATGCTTTCATTCATGTACGTTGTATGCAAAGATCATGTAGAGTTCGCGATTGACAGTTTCGTTGATGAATATGAAGATGCACCGGATATCGTGGATTTGAAGGAAACCGAGTTCTCCGACTGGGATCCACCAGTGAAATGTATTGAGTGTGAGCAGGCGGCGCAGTATTTGGTCGTATAAGTGAAAGGGCGTGAAATTTGACGCCCTTTTTGTATTTGTGGGGGATGGAAAGATGCAGTATTATTCGGGGAAGCTTCGTTTAGGGATCGTGCTTCGAAGAAGGAATTTTGTGGAGGGTGCTACGAGGGATGCTTCGAAGGCCGCTGCGAGAACGGATTGTTCTTCCGATCGCTGTTGTCCCCGGATTTCCTGATTGGATACCGCTTATCGCGGTAGAAATCCCGGGACAAAGGCGACCACTTCGTTTCCTCCAGAACAATTCCGTCCTCTACGCTGGTACCATGAAAAGCAAACACTCTACAGAAAGGCGAAACCTCTATATACTTCGCATGCTCTAAATGCGGTAGAAGCGCTAGTAGGCAAAGTTCGCTTAGTGATCTTAGTTCGATAGATAGATGCTTCGCATCGTTTGGAATCCCTACAATGGGGTAGGGGTCTAATTTCAAGGATGGATGGGTGAGTATGGGTAGGGCAAGTACAAGCAAGTGCACAAGCAAGTGCAAAACTAAGTGCAAAACTAAGTGCAAAACCAAGTGAAAGTACAAGTACAAGTACAAGTACAAAAGCAAAAGGCGAAAATCCTTAATCAGTGCTTGCTGATCGAACTAGAGGTTTGAATATTATGTTGGTAGCGTACGATCTTACGTTACGCATATTGAACGGATGTAATGTCCGGTTGGAGATTTCCCGGTTGAGTACTAGTTAAAGCGTAGAGGCAGAAGAAATAAGGGTGAAGTTCTTGAGTGTGAAGACTATGGTAATAATGAATGATGTAAATTCAATCATGAATGTCATGATTCTTAAAAATACATAACGGTATTGGATATCGTTGAAGGCATACATAAATGGTGGAGGTTGATTAAGTAGTGTTTATTCAGATTATTGGCGTGGGGAAGTTGAAAGAGAAGTATTTAGTTCTGGGGATTCAGGAATATGCTAAGCGGCTAAATCCATACATCAAGTTCCAGATGGTGGAGGTAGCGGATGAGAAGGCACCGGACACCTTGAGCGATGCTGAGGTGTCTATTGTGAAAGATCGCGAGGGCGAACGCATCCTCGCGCATATTAAGAGCGAGGCGCACGTCGTTGCGCTCGCTATCGGCGGCCAGCTATGGAGCTCGGAAGAGCTGGCCGCTGAGATCGACAAGCTCGGCACATATGGGACGAGCCATGTTGTATTCGTTATTGGAGGAAGCCACGGGCTCTCCGATGGGGTACTGCGTCGCGCCCAGCAGAAGCTCAGCTTCGGGCGCATGACGTTGCCGCATCAGCTGATGCGGCTGGTGCTGACGGAGCAGGTATATCGGGCGGTGAAGATAAATCGGGGGGAACCGTATCATAAATAGGACGAAATTTTGAGTATTTAAATACCTTTCTAAGGGAGTTTTTGACTCTGCAAAAATGGCAGGTAATTACTCCTTTAGTAGTTTTGAAACCAAAGGTTGCGATATCCCCAATCGAAGAGCAATTCCCTTTTGTTTAAGACCTTGCTCTCTTAACCGCTTCACCTCGTCTTTATAGTCAGATTTTTTGTCTAGTTGGTCATAAGTAGACATTGTCCTTGTTTCACCAATGTCAGATTGTTCGATAGAGAATGAATAAATTTTGTTGGAAATCCTGCTATTAGCATAGACCATGTCAGATAGTAATAATGAGCTTATGTTTGAGCCCTTCCGCCATTGATTCGGCAGAAGGGGCAATACTTTTCAGTCTCCTCATTGAAAATGAGCTCTACATCCTGGACTTGGCGCTTATCGTCTAATATAATTTTCTTAACAACTAAATGTAACAACGTCTTTAGCTGCGGAAAAGGAGCCTGCTGAAGCAAGTGATCAAGCCTTTCGATTAAGGAACGTACAAGTTCGTAAGAAATGGTCTCCGCTTGATCGTCCCGCAGCTCTAATTCCAGCTTTGACTTAGGGTGTAGCTCAGTGCACCGCATTCAGGGCAACGAATGATTCCGGTCAGCAAGTACTCTCCCTCGAATCGTTTTTTTGATCTGATGCAACCGCAATTTTACTACTGTAAGCCCATGTTTAGTTAATAAAGGACACGTTCAACTATTTGTATTATCAATACAAGCCTGAAGGAAAGCTTTTTGTTCAGCAGCTGTTAGGCCAGCATTTCGAATATTCGCATCTTTTCCGCAGCCATGCGTTTTGGAAGTCATCAGAAATATTCGATTTGTTTTGTTAGAATTTTAAATAATTTCAGAAGAGAAATAGCGCCTCCTCGTTTTAGTTGAAAAATAGGAGGCGTCATTTGAACCTATAGAATAAGAACAACAAGTGTACGAACATAGTTCGCTCAAAAGTAACCGCAAGGAATTTGGCGTACCAGTTTGTTAAAGTAATTCTAGGAATTTACAAACGAGAACGAAAAAAGCATGCCCGGATACTATCTTTGTTCCGGTAGATAGAGAGGATGGGTTTGTATATACTTTAGATGGAGTAAGAATTAACTAATTCAATCTCAACTGGAACTTCCACAGCAGTCATATTGACAGCTTTGGTTTTTTGTTTAAATAAACCATACGAACATCTATATTAACTCAAAAAGACAAGCACTGTGGCCTCAAAGATTAAATCCATTAAACAAGACGACTTTTGGAGCATGTGAGCAAAGCAACTAAAAAACGAACAATGATTTTCTTCTGGAAGATCGATCGTTATTTGGTTTATTCTAGCTCTTTTATGCATAATTCCAAGATAAGTAGATATACTGATAGTATCGGACAGCTGCTAAAGAAAGCCAAGAGCGAATTTACGCGCCCTTGGCTTTCTTTTGACCATGCAAACCCTAGACATCCTATTAAGTGTTATTTGTGCTTTCGAATCATTCGGCTCACTCTGCCTTGGGAAACTCCCAGTAGCTTCGCCCATTCCTTTTGCGAAGCATCCGGACAGGCTTCCATCACTTCAACTAAGTTTCCCCATGATACTTTTTCATTTCTTCCTTTTTTACGCGTTATTTCATTTAAACGTAAATTAAAACCGTCCACGGTTTCTAAGGTTGCAACCACTTCGGGATTATGTACTGTAAGTTTAGATTCATAGCATGCTTGAAATTCCGCAAGACAGGAAGAACATACAAGCTTCTTACGAAAGTAGATTAAATCCTCCATCGGGCCGCAAAACAAGCACTTTTGTGACCGGTATTTACGGACCATGATCTGCTTGGATTATAGTTTTTTTTATAATCACTATTACATCATATTTATATTTTAACTTACTACTTTGTTACTCCTCTCTCTGTTGGAAGAAGCTTTTCCAACGTTTTTTTCTCTTGAGTCTTTTGTTGAATAAAAAATCTTATAAAACCCGATACATCATTAAATATTTTGTATTTACCGTTTTTATCCTGGGCAATAAAAGTCAAGTCTCCCCTATCTGGAAGATTTATGACTTGGGTTGAGCTCAAAACACAGTGTTTTGCCCACCTTTTTCTTTTGGCTACAATCAACCATTCCGGCGCGTAAAAAACAATAGTTATTCTTGAAGGGAGTTCCAATTCTAATAAAGCATCTATTTCTTTAAAGTCAGGTGACCTATAATCCAAAAATAAGATCAAAGGATTTGATTCATTCACTAATTTTTTAATCTGTTTAATTTGCTCTTGAATTTCTCGATACTCCCTCCTCCTTATTCGAAATAGCATTATTGTGCTTAAAGTAAACCATAGCATTGTACCAACGAAAAATAGAATATCCATCATCATGCCTCGTTTCTTTCCCACAAAAGCTTCACAATTTCGATTGAAAAAGATAGTGCCATAACAAAAAAGATCAAAAGGATACTATGGTAAAAATCCCTGATTTCTCTATAGAAAGTAAAATCAATTAACAAAAGAGTAATAAGAACAAGGTTTCTATAAATAGGAAACCGATTCAGAAAACTGATAGATCCATAGCAAGCACAAGTTTCAAGACCAGTAATTCTTTTCTTTCTCCAGGTTAGAAATGTAAAGACAACAAGTAACCCAATACCCATCAAATGTTTTATACCGTTAGCTAAACCAGTCGCAAAAAAGAAAAACAATAATAACTCCACTATTAATACTATAGTTGCCCCCAAAGAAAGAAGCGAAGGCGATAGCACCCCATAAGAATATATCTCCAATTTAAAACCTTCATAACTTCTCAACTTCATGTAAAAAGGTATAAAGAATAATACGGCAATTGTCAAATCAAGAATATAAGTAATTGTAGCATTTATATTTAATTCACCTCCGTTTTGAGCTTCTCTTCCTGCAAACGAACCGTTAACGGATACCAAGCCTCTTCCTTCTCGTCAACAAAGCATCTGATATTAATCATTCCAGTTTCTACAATTACAGGCGTAATAACAAAATCTTTATCTACACCTGAAATTTGGTCATCTGCTCTATAGTTTCTAAGAACTGTCGTTGATGTTCTGCCTATTTCTTCCCCTTGGTGATTCGTGAGTAGAAAATGGGTATCCACAGCCCTGTCTTTAGGTATATTAAACATTTTTAATAATATATGTAATTCCAGAACGTAAGGTAGAACGGGAATCGTTATATGATTTAACACTCTTCCCAACTCATGACCTCTCAATTCCTCATTATTTATAATTTGGTCGCAAACGATAAGTTGAACGTTCAAATAGCATTCTCCTTTCACTGTAAATAGTAAAAAGAGAAGAGGGATTAATCCCCCTCCTCCAATTATGCTAGTAGCAGCAGCCAACTTTTGTTTGATTACATGGAACAGTACTTCCGTCTTCACATCCGAGTATCTTCGTGGATCCCATTGTTTTTGAATAAGTATTACCACCAGATGTACAAATGGAAGAATAGCAATATGTTTCGTTAGATAATACAATTTGGCATTTTGGATCAGTGCAAGTCATGATTTTTCACCTCCTTTCAATAAAAGATTAAAAAAATTATGCAGACGGGTTGTAAATATTATCTTTCATGATCCTATCAAATTCTTCAAAGTTATAAACAACCCCTTTGGTGATCACTTTTCCAGACTCGTCTGTGAGAATCATAAAGGGTAGATAAGTAACTGAATAATGCGCTTCCATATCACTCTGATCCAGCGAATACACAGGAAAATCCCATCTAAAATAGTCAATCATGCTTTTATGATCCTCTTCATCACCAGTAGAGAAGAGTACAAATGAACAAGACGTATATTTTTTAGTCATTTGTTCAATATGTGGGAGAAGATCAATACAATGTACACAGTGCATTGAGACAAACAGTACTACTCTGGGCATTGTAAGTTCAGTTTCCGTTAAAGTTCCAACAACTTTACATTCGGTTGGTACGTCAGGCAGTATAGAACCAATTAATGGCCCACTATCAGAAGATTTTCCTGTCTTATGATTCAACGACATTTTCCGTCGCCCTCCTTTTACAACTTTAGTCGTACCACTGTTTTTGTTGATACCACATTTCATGATAGAGTCCATTTATGTTAAGAAGATCCTCATGCTTTCCAGACTCAACAAGTCGTCCGCCATCCATAACAAAGATGCGATCTGCCCTCCGTGCTATCCCTACCCGATGAGATACCATAAGCACAGTTTTACCATGACAATGATCGAGTATTTCATTCATAATACTAACTTCGCCCACTGGATCAAGAGCGGAGGTAGGCTCGTCAAATACAACTAGTTCATGATTATCGGAGATAAATACTCGTGATAACGCTAATCTCTGCCACTGTCCACCCGATAAATTGACCGCATTGTCTTCTAACATTCCTAACTTGGTTTCTAATCCGTTTTTGAATGCGTTTGATAGCCCTACTTTTTCCAGAGCTGAATACAATTTATCAGTATTATTTACTTCAGCCACATTACCGACTGCTATGTTATCACGTACATCAGTCATGTACTTAATAAAATCTTGAAAGACAACACTTGTTTTATTCCACATATCAACACGATCAAGTTCATGAACACATACACCATCATAAAAGATAGAATCTCTTTCACTTAGATACAGACCTACCAATAGCTTAATAAGAGTTGACTTACCAGAACCGTTCCCCCCTAGAATCGCAATCATCTCACCCTTTCGAATCTCCCCGGAAATATTCATAAGAGCAGGCTCTTCCCGATTGGGATATCGAAAAGTGAGATTACGGATTTCTAGTTTATCTTGAAAACTGAAAGGCTTCGGCATAATTTGCCTAGACTCTTGAGTAGCAGCATGCACATTTGTTTCTATTTCATGGATTCTCTCTAGATGAGCCGCATTCTCCGCTAGCCTTGCCATTGATACAAACATCATCGTAATATTTCCTTCAGTCATACTTAGTGCCATTGTAATAGCCACATAATCCCCTATGGTAAGATTGCCCTTAATAATTAGTAGTGCAGTAATTACTATAACAACCCCTGAGCTTATTATGGAAAGCAATTCACCAGATGCTTGTCTTTTAAGATTCAACTTTTCAAGCTGCATCGATAACGTATTTGCCTCATCCTTCTTACTCATCCATTTTTGTCGGAAATAAGAAACTAATTGAAACACCGTTATTTCTTTCTGTGTCTGAGAACTGGTCAATAAATCAAAATAGTAAAAATACCCTCGTGATTGTCTTGTCAATTGTTCATTAATCGTTACTCTTTGCCGAACAGCCTGAAGGTCGTAGATCCCTTTTAAAACACCAACACATAGTGCTAATAAACCTATATAAAGATGAGAATACAACAGATAGGTTAAACTTATCGAAGCAATCAAACATTGCTTGATTAGTTGAGTCAAGGTAGTGTAAGAATCCATATATTTACTATTAATAAAAGACCAATAAGAGAAATCACCTGTATATTGGGGATGTTCTTTATTCACCAATTCCGTTTTAGCTACAAGGTTAACCAATTCGTTTTCACAATGTACTGAGAATGACATCTGCATTCGTCTAATTTTAAGAGTAGAATATGATTCAATTAAAAGCCTCGTAGTTTGAAACAAAATGAATAAGACGATACCTCCTAAGAGCCAGTACAAATTCTTGGTCGATAGTTGATCAACAATCCATTTACTAAAGAAGATATTTACATTCGATTGGAACGCGAGAACTAGTGATGTAAATATTGACAGCCAAACGATAGGTTTATTGAAGCAATAAACCTTATTAAAAGCTTGACCGGCATATTTCATCGTGTGTTTAAATGATTTCATTGTTTTATAAGGCTATTCTCATACACTTGGATCAATGGGTTTGCTAGCCGCTTCAGTTTCTCATAGTCGTTAAAAATACCAGCACCAACCACTTGTCCAATCCTATTTAAAACTAGTGCAAATGGAATAACACCAACATGTAACTGATTCTGTAGTTTGATTGGGTCAGATATGTAAAATGGAATGTCTATATCATAAACTTCGCGCTGCATCTCAACTACTTCATCGCTTCCTTCGAATAAAACACAATAATTAAAAGCTCTGAAATTCTCAACAAACTCTTGAATCGGCCCCATATGGCAAGCTGAGCAATGAGCGCTCATTAAGAAGACGACAGAACCATATTCTGTGCTTCTGAGCCATTGGAATGAGGTAGGCTCCGATTTAGCAAGTAAAATCAAATTTTCGGGGAAGTACGTTCCTAACTTATATTCTTCTGAAAATTGCTTTAAGAATCTCCTGTGATTATCGTGCGGTCGTTCAATCTCCATTCTATTTCCTCCAATGCTGTGAATTCGAGAAACCCCTTTCATTTTTCATACATCTTAAAGAGATTTGAACACGTCAATCTGATTTTTAAACGAATATGTAAGATTACCACTTACTTTACATCATATTACATTAAATTCTTGTTTCTGGGAATATCTTTTTTTTGTAAAAATTTATATTTTTAATACAATATATCTCACTTTGCATCATTTTACATAAAATATATTAATATATTTTTTTGGAGGGTTACATTGATAATGTTAAAGAAAGCAGGAAAATGGATAATATTTATTGAATGTAAAACTGTATAACTGTAAATAAGGGGATGATAGGGTGGGAATAACAATAAGCTTTGGCATCCAGAAGGGCGGAGCAGGAAAAACAACGACAACCGCAATTACTGCATTTCTTTTGGATAAAGCAGGTAAAAAGGTGCTCGCGGTTGATTTTGATAGCCAGGGGAATCTTACGCAGTTTCTGACGCAGCGTAATATATACGATTTCACGAAACGGACTGTTTTAGAAGCTCTTAAGGAACAAAATGTAGAACCATACATCCATCATGTTTCCGAAAATCTAGACATAGTGCCGGCGGAGGATCTCTTGATTACATTTTCTAGTTGGCTATATCAGAAATATCATGGAACAGATCCGTCCAGGGTTCTGAGAGATACATTGGAGTCAGTAAAAGGCGAGTACGACTCTATATTAATTGATCTTCCTCCTAATTTGGGTGATCATACTATAAATGCACTAACGGCCTCTGACTTCGCTGTTGTCATGCTGCAGAGTGAACCTTTTTGTCATGATGCACTCGATCGCTACTTAGAGATGCTACAACTTGTCAAGACGGAAACAAATCCAGATCTTGTACTGGCGGGAATTTTAACAGTTATGTTGGACGCTAGAACGACGCTCGACACGGTCATTTTAGATAGAGTACGTAGTGATTATGAGAATATTGTTTTCCAATCTGTAATTAAGCGCCCAGCCGCATAAAAGAATTTACTGTTATAGGCCTTCAATTAACGACCAAAGCTGATCAAGACGCTCTACAGCCCTATAGTAATTTCGTAAAGGAGTTGATCGATCGTGTCCAGTAAAATGGAAAAGATTAAAGGATTAATAGATCGTAAACAATATACAAACACAAATTTACAGGAAACTGTAAATACAGTAATACATAAAGATGGGAAGGAAGAGACTAAATCAAGCATCTCGCCGAAAAAGAAGGCCACGTATGAATTGGACTTGGATCTACATACAGAACTTAAAATATTTGCGGCTAAGCAAAATAAAAAAATGGTTGATATCGTAGAGATCGCCTTAAGGGAATATTTATATTCGCATGAATAGTCATAAAATGCTTGCACCTGGAAAAAGTAAGTTGTGAGGTACGGTGAGAGCAGAAAATGGCACATTGAGCATAAAGCCCAATGTGCCATCTTGTTTTAATCTTCTGATTCATTAATGAAATAAAGAAAAGTAATTAAGAATAAATAAAACAATCTCCACAAAAACAGTAACAGAAATATATATAAGGTTGTGGATGAACTCCTCCAGCGAAATACTCCGCAATTTACTGAGGCGGCGAAGGGTATCAGAGAGTGGCGAAACTGAGGGAAGGGAACTGACCTTAAAATCGGTTCCCGATGCCGATGCCTCCGAGCTGGAACAGCAGCTTGTTGAATCGTATGTACAACGATCGATCTCAGGATTACCGGTAAACTACTATTGAAATGAGGTATGCAATGTGAAAATTGACGTTAATCAGTTAGCAGTGCATCTTGCACATACTCCTTTTCAAGTAGAAGGAGTATATCGATATGCTAGAAATCCAGGTGTGCCTCACGCTGACTATACAGATTCTTTTCCTGGATTTGTGTTTCCACTTACAGGTAAGGTGCAATTTGAATTTAATGGAACGCCTTATATCTTTTCGCCAGGAAAAGTTGTGCATGGTGGTGCAAAAATGAAACTAGCTCAAAAAATGTTTGGTAAAACCGACTGGGAATATATTCTTGTTCTATACCGGATATGTAACTCAGAACTAGCAGAGTCAAGCTTTTCTCATCAGCATTTTGAATTATCAACAGGACCATCTCCTCGTCTTATTGAATTAATCATGCGTCTTTGGCATGTGTATAATCAGCGTGGAGGCATTTCGATGTTTCAGACCGAAATGCTATTTCGTGACGTACTGAATGAAGCCTTAGTATGTGTTGATAATAGGCAAAATAGTTGTGAATCGCATACTTTATTCGAACGGGTATCTAATTATATTCATGAATACTATTATCAAAGCCTTACAATCGCATCGCTTGCAGAACAACATAACGTTAATCGAAATCGACTTTCTTACATATTTAGAAGACATGCAGGTATGGGACCAGCAGAATATTTACTAAAATATCGTATAAACGCGGCGCAAGAAATGCTATTTACAAGTGATGCGCCTGTACAACAAATTGCGCAAACGGTTGGAATGGCTGACCCCTTTTATTTTAGTAGAGTGTTCAAGAAACAATGTGGCATTTCTCCTACTGAATATCGAGAGAAGTTCATCAATAATCCATGCTAATTTCAACAGGCATCCATTCTAATCTAAAAATTACTTTACTATAATAATGGTTAACCAAAGAAACCATTATGTTGGAGGAATTTCGTATGCAAAAGATTAAAGGACTGCTAGTCTCAATGCTATTATTAGCAGGCATACTAGCAGGTTGTAATGAAGCACCTGCTGAAAATAAAGGATCAACTAAAGAAGGCGCATCTACATCAGCAGTTAATGTAGATGCAACTGATTGGCCAAGAACATTTAAAGATGCCTTAGGTAAAGAAATTGTTATCAAGAAAAAACCAGAAAAAATAGCCTCAGTATGGTATTTTTATCCTGAAATATTAGTTGCATTAGGTGAGCCACCTGCTGCTTCGACTGAAAAAGAGTATCTATCTTCTTTATCTTATTTAAAAGGAAAGCTGGATTCAGCTGAAGAATTAGGCAATAAAGTGTCTCCTAGTATTGAAAAAGTTTTATCTATTAAGCCTGATTTTATTTTAGCAACAGAGCATCATGAAGCAGTGTATGATTCACTAGATAAAATTGCGCCAGTCATTACGTTAAAATACAAGGACATCTATGAAGATTGGCAATATGGACTCCGTACAGTAGCCGAGATTATTGGAAAAGAAGACGAAGCAGAAAAAGTAATTGATAAAATGATGAAAGAAATCACAACTGGGCGTGAAGTATTAAAGTCGATGGAAGGAGAGACAGTAGCACTTATATTGTCTTGGGATGGAAAAACTTTTAATGTTCTAGGTGAAGGAAATCCGGTCTATAAAATTGCGTTTGATAAAGAAAAGGGACTGGGGCTTACACCAGATGATACATATACAGGTGATAATAATGAATTTACTACGTTTGAAGGAATGTCAACTGTTCAAGCAGACCATATTTTCCTTATAGGTGACATTACAAAAGAGGAACAATTAATGAATGGCTTAAAACAAAGTAATGTATGGAATGCTATGAATGCCGTAAAGAAAGGCAATGTCTATTTAATGGATAATTCCGCTATTACTGGTGGGCCATTAGCTACTGAATACGCTATGCAAAATATATTAACTGCCTTGCGTAAGTAGATAATGGTTAGCTCTTGCCTGTTCTCTGTAACGGTAGCTTGAAGGCCAAAAAATAAGGAGTGATTACTATCCATTACCAAGCGATTAATCTAAATGAGAAACTATCTGAACTTAACGATCTTTGGTCTCTGAAAGTCATTGGTGAAATGAATGACTATCAATTTAAACTCATTAAGATTGCCGGGGAGTTTGAATGGCATAGTCATGAAGAGACCGATAAAGTATTTATGGTGATCGAAGGGGAGATGATCATTGATTTTCGTGATGGTCAGGTTAAAATCTCCAAGGGTGAGATGATTGTTCTCCCGAAGGGGATCGAGATGAAGCCTTCCGCCGAAAAGGAATGCCATATCATGTTGGTGGAGCCTAGAAGCATAGTAAACAATGACGGTACTGAGTCCGAATTAACTGCAGCCAATGATACTTGGATCTAGTGTTTGTTACTAGTACGAACTCAATGTATGAGAAAATGGTTCACTTGACATTCCCACGGCTAAAGCCGCAAGGTCACTAACGTGACTGGGATTCTTGAGTAGTTAACGTCCTCAATCCATTTCTGCTTTGGACAACTCTCAAGATTAGGGCGTGTCATCGCCCCTCCTAAGACAGTGTATGTTGCATCTTAGGCTGACAGACTGTTACCATCTGCCACAGGTGTGTAGCGAATGTTCATCGCTCCCACAATATCACGATGTTTCTCGAATCCACATTGGCACTTGTATGTTCTATCGTGCGCCTTGTTCTTTTCTGAACATTTCGGGCATGATTGACTCGTATAGGCAGGATTAACATACTCTACTTTGATCCCAACTATGTTCGCTTTGTACTCGATGAAAGTAGATAGACGATAGAAAGACCATTTATGTAGATTCTTTTCGTTTTTACAACTTGTTCTTGTCGTCTGCCTGATATTCGTTAGTTGCTCTAAGCGAATGACAGAAATCTGATTCTCAACTGCAAAACTGACGATTTTACGACTAACCTTGTGGTCTTTGTCTTTCATCCATCTTTGTTCTTTATCATCTAATTTACGAAACTTCCGTTTCATGTATTTATTTTCTCGTCCATTCCCAAAAAAGCGAACCTTATCATCGTCTGTGATGGCTACCGCAGGAACTTTTAGCCCTAAGTCAACGCCTAAAATCCTTTTATCTGTTTTGTCAGTTGTTGGAATCGTGACAGAAAATTGGGCTATCCACTTACCTGAATGTTTTGTGATACGTAGTGTACGGAGTCTGTGCTAGCTCGACCTCACTATCCATGACCGCTTCGGCCACCCTGTACGGCCGCAAGAATGGTTCCTTGTGCCAATTCATGTGATTGATGAAGCGGTAAAACGTATTCGGGATGGCTCGATTACCAATGTGGTTTACGATCCTAAGACGGCCAGATTGGTCGATCTTGCTCAGTAGAAATGCCGTTTTTAACCCTTGTCTCTACAATGAAGGACACCCAATCAGGGTGTCCTTCATTTCGCTCTATAGATGTTACGGTGAACCTTATCATAAGTAACGGCATATTTTTTTTGAAAAACCTCGTGGAAGCTCTGGAAAAGCGCCTTGATTACCCTAGGTTTGGTAACCTAAACTGAGTCTGAAGGACAGCGAAAACGGGTCTTTGCTTGTTTTTTGAGGCTACAGAACCTGTAGCTATAGCTGGCGGTTTTTAAAATTATAAGAATTAATATGCTGCTTGTGGAGCATCATTATCTTTTTTGCAAAAAGATCCACCATTGCTGGTCAAAGCCGGGAATGAAAATCTCTTCGCAACCCTGAATCCCGGTCAGCCAGCGTCTGGTCAGGGGGATGATATTCTCAAACAAATCTGCCGGGTAGCCCCAGTCAAGGTCCAGCTGGAACATATAATGATTCAAAGCGATAATGCCATCTGTCCGCAGAGATTTCAATAAAGTGTGGATCAAGGTGATAAAAGGCTGCATGACATGAACATCGAGTGTATCTGAGGCAACCTCCTGCTGAAGAAGTTTGATCATGTCCGGCAAAGTTTCCATCCAATCCGTATGGATGGTGTCGATTCCAGCCTGTCCGCATAAAATCGCCTGGATGATATCATTGACCGCATGCTGAAAAACGATAAGATCCACTGACCCGGGAGCCAGATGCTTTTCGAGATAAGCTGCATCATCCTCTATGATTTTCATATGCAGGGGAAGGCACAGCGTTTTCTGTAGCAAACTGCTGGTGAGGCTTTTATTCATATTGGCCGTTATGTATGTACTGTTCGGATGGGTTCGTGCCATGACCTGGGGAACCATATCTGCATCGCCGGAAGCCACCTCTAATAATGTCAGGTCATCTCCCAACTGCAGTGCTTCAAAAACCTCAGCCCAACGCGCTCTGAAGTAGACTTCATTTACAACGGTAAAGTGGGCAATCGGACTTTCCAGCAACAGCTTAAGCTGGTGTTCAACCTCGTTTTGTGGGAGGGAGCGATATTGCTTCAGTTCTGGCTCGCTCAAAAAACGTTGTGCATGCTCATTTATTAATGGGTAGCATTTGTCTACGTCGTCTAACGGAATCATATTAAACTTCCCCTTTCTGGTAAAACCATATTTGCTACTAGTATAGATATTAATAGATTTGTAACAATATGCATTATTAAAGGTTTAGTGTACAAAAAACGGTTAAGGAAGAGTATCAAGTGGAATGATCAATCACGAATTCTTACAGCACTATGGGGTAATTCCACTACGTATACATTGAAGGCGGATTATTCGGCAATAAGGCTTACTGGGAGCCTGCTCTGCAAGCAGCTATAATCAATCTGCCAAATAAGAAAAGCAAGGCCGAGTCAAGCAAAGACTTGGTTGCAGCGGTTCAAGTTGCTAATATATGTAGAGCTTGTGCTGGAGCTGCAGGAGTTGATGGCAAAGGAAGGACTTCAAGTGGATGAACAGGGTATATAAGTAGGTTCGACGCAATAATGTAAACTTAACATGGATAAGTGTATAGTTCAATTACTTCCTACCTCAAATTCCAGATTATAGAGGTAGTAGATGAAAAAGCACCCGACTCTCTGAGCGAAGCAGAGGTGGTGCAGGCCAAGGGCGCGAGGGCGCGCGTATCCTCGCGCATGTGAAGAGAGCGAGGCGCATGTCATTGCGATCGCGATTTGACGGCAAGCTCTGGAGCTCGGAAGAGCTTGCCGCAGAGTTGGACCGGCTCGGCCCCTACGGGACGAGCCATGTCGCCTTCCTCATCGGAGGGAGCCACGGGCTCTCCGATGAGGTCATGCTCCTGGTCCTCACCGAGCAGATTTATCGCGTGGTGAAGATAAATCGGGGTGAACCGTATCATAAGTAGGGCGAATAGGTATAAATATGTCTGATGTACCTTTTTATGTTTTAAATGGATCGTAGAATAATGAAGGTGGGGGTAGGAATGATCTTGACCCTGATCAAATTGGTACCTATCAATGCGTCAATCACATCTGGGGTATTAATTCTTATAGTTAATATTACCCATAAAAGAGGTATAATAATATAAAGGGAGTGGTTAATTTGAGTGGGTATTATTGACAGAAGATAAAATACTAAATGAAATTAAGAGGAGGGTATTCGTTGTCAGAAGCAATAGATTTCTATGTCAGTCTCTTGGATGATAAAAGTGCGAATGAAATCCTTAATAAATTTAAGGAGACAGTTCCGGGGTTTCTAAAGCAGCCTCCATTAAAGTTGAAAAAGAATTATATTAACCAGATATTTAGACGTCAAACACCTAAAATGAGAAGGAAGAAAGCTGATCCATTTTTTCAACACTTTCATAGTGGTCACGATCTTAATGATTTATCGGAAGCGACATCAAAGGAAGAGTTTTTAGCACGTATATCTTCTAAAGACATAGCGGATCATTTGAAGGTTGCTTTGGCTATTAAATATGATATTAAACTTGTTGAAGAGATATTGCCCGAGTTGCAAAGGAAATTAGAAAACAGTGAAAAATTATTTGATTATACCTTAGAGATTAAGACAGATGAGCAAGCACTCAAGTTATTAAGCCAAAACCTCTATCTTAATGATCATCAAAAAGAATCCTATTTTAAGTCAGCTTTATTATTACTATCGAGTGAACAAACTAAACAATTTAAGGTAGAACTGAATAAAGTGAAAGAAATGTCCCTCAAGGAATTCTACGCTTACTATCAGAATGTCCAGGACCACGGTTTATTATCATTTGCTTATGCAATTCAACATGACAGTTTGGAATATAGTATTCGTTATGGTTTAGTCTCAAATTTCTTATATGATATAGCTAGAAAGGGAAAAGAAGCGGTTGACGAATTAGAACAATCACAGATTCACAAGACTAAGCTTCAGGAGGAGGAAAATTCATTAAACGAACTGAAGGAGAAACTTAAAGTAGCAGAAGAAAGTAAAAAAGATATTGTTGTTGCGAAAAAGTCAGTTAATAACCTTCAGAAAGAACTTGAAAAAGTGAAGGTTAGGCTTGCTGATAAGGAACTAGAAATTGTGCAGTTAGATGACATTAATATGTCTAAAATGGAAGAACAAAAAGAGCTTTATCAGTCTATGATTCAAGAAAAGGATCAAGAAAATCTTAATCTTCGTCGTCAATTAGAGAGTTGGAAGGTAGATGTAACAGAAAGAATAAATGGATTTTGTATACTTTATGAGTCATCAGATGTATCACTAGCGAGATGTTTATTTCCAGAAGTGATCTTTGTTACCTTTAAGGATTGGGAAAAACAAAAAGATTCTCTTATTAAGAATGGTCTCACTCAAGTATATATTCAACAAAACGGAATATCCTCCAAAAAGCTGTTTTCTTTACAGAAGTCGATGAATGGAATGCACTATTCCACTTTTGTTATACATGATCATAAATCTTTAATCGAACTATTATCCATTTGGAAGCGAGGGGAAGAATCGAATGTTTAGACTTGATCCGGAAGAGAAAAAGCGGTATGCAGATATATCCCAATGTCTAATGCTCGGTACGTTGACAAGTAAAGACAACTTGAATGGTCCCACAGATGAACCAGTCATGCCACGAGGACATTCCAACAATCCGCAGTTTTTTATTAAACCAGTATCTCCAGAACCAGTCCCATTACTCGAGTTAAATGATATGTTACTTGAACGTAGCTTAAGTCCACTGTATATTGGTTTAACTGATAATAACCTTAGGTTTCCACGCAACTTCTATCCAGCAGGATATACCTATAC
The DNA here is from genome assembly GCF_001637205.1 of Paenibacillus glacialis. GTDB lineage: Bacteria > Bacillota > Bacilli > Paenibacillales > Paenibacillaceae > Paenibacillus_AQ > Paenibacillus_AQ glacialis. Next base: position 110,396 of record NZ_LVJH01000025.1, on the reverse strand, counting down.
GCATGACCTTGACAAACGTATTGAGTCTTTAAGAAATAGATTAGAAAACAAACTAATTGTATTCCGCCCCCAGGTTAATTATATGACAGCCGCGGATGGGTACTCAGAGAAAATATTCAAGAATTTGGAGATAAAAAATATAGATGATGGATATAAAGAGGAGGCCGAATATGTATCTGTTCCAAAACTGACGATGGGTATTAGCTCATGGGAATCATCTCTTCAGTCCGGTAAGGCTCTTCGCTTTCAGGATTATTATTATCATGCGGAAGGACCAAAGTATGTAATATGTGGAGAGTACCTATATAAGCTGGACGGTGAATGGAAGGACTCAGTTGATCAAGGATGGGCTTACGAATCATCACTTGAGACCGTAGAAAGAGTTAAAATTGATCCGGATGCAATCTCGGATTTCCAAATTTATGGTAGCGATAATTTAATTTTCCTTGATAGAAAGTATTTATATGAAACAACCTCTGCGTTTATACAGGTTGGAAATTCGGAAAAAGAACGGTTAGAAGTAATACAAGATATCACAACTGGTACTTCTTCTAAACAGAATAATGAGGATGAGGTTGATCAAGATGAAATTAATTATGATGATTTAGAAAGCCAGTTCCTGGAGCACTTAAAGACACTTGGGGAGTCAAAAGGACTATTCTATGATATGAACGACCTTGTAAATTTCCACGTGAGTGTGAAGACTAATCCTATAACCGTCCTTGCTGGCATGTCGGGTACAGGGAAATCTCAACTAGCTTTACTATATGCAGAGGCCATGGGACTTAAACAAGAGAAAAATACACTTCTTGTATTACCTATTAGTCCAAGTTATACAGAACCAAGTGACTTACTGGGATATCTTAATGCTTCTACAGGTCTTTACGTACCTTCAGATACAGGATTTGTAGAGTTTTTAAAACATGCTAAAGATCGCCCTGAACAAATGCACATAGTTGCTTTTGACGAGATGAATCTGAGTCAGGTGGAATACTGGTTTGCACCATTTATTAGTATCTTAGAGTTACCAGAAAATCAGGAACGGAAATTGAGACTATACAATAAGGAGACTGCAACCTGTCACAATCGATCTAACTACCCTGATTCGATTGAAATAGGAGATAACATAGTATTTATTGGAACGGCAAATATAGATGAAACAACGAAGAACTTTTCAGACCGTTTTTTAGATCGTGCTAATATTGTAACACTGCGTAAATTATCATTTAGCTCTCTATTGGCGCGTGAAATTGTCGAACCTACTAAGCCTCTTATTTCATTTGGTTCAAAAGATGTTTTTACAAAATGGAGTAGTAAAGATCTTGCGATAAGCGCATTTAGCTTAGAAGAGTTAAAGTTCTTCGACGAACTTCATGACATAATACAACAGTATGATTATCAAAAGGGAGTATCTCACCGTGTTATTCGAAAAATCGGGGAGTACTTAAACTCTATACCACTAAATCAACAAGGTAAACCATACCTTGATCGTAGAATGGTAATTGATCTCCAATTTAAACAACGTATTCTTACTAAAATCCGTGGTTCTTCAGAACAATTTCAGAAGTTAGTTGGGGTTGCGAATGAAAATCACGGTGGCGTGCAACAAAGTGAGATGTTTGATCTTTTCACCAGTGATAGAGCAAGGGGAATAAGCGATTTTGAGTTTACACTTGTTGAAATACATCGTAAAGCGCGGGAGATGGCAATCCATGATTATGCATCCTAAAGTGTTCATTGGTAAACGCTTTAATCATGAGAACTGGAGAGACGCTGAACTTACATTAATTAAATACGAAGCGGGTAGTTTATTACCATCTGTAGAAATTAATGAATACCAAGCAATCCGGGTTCGGTTTGAATCTAATAGTATTTTCGATCGACTATATGTCGATCGATTTGATTGCGACGATATTTTGATTCTTGAACCGGGAAGTGAAGAAGAGCTCGTTCAAATCCGTGATATTGATCATATGCCTGCTCCTGGTCATTACATGGTTCGGCTTGAAACACAGCAAGGAATTTATCACGGAATGTATACGATTAGGGGTAGTAACTTCGATGAAGATCGTTTATTTTTTCTTAGAAATTATTTAGAACAAAAAGTTTCAGGGCTATCGTATGATCTTGTAACAAGGCGCTTTGGTGCATACATAGACGAAGGTCAATCTTCCGTTCATATACTCAACGTATATCGGCATATACAAGCAAATTATCCGAAATTAAAGCACGCCCTTGAATCAATAATAGAATTACCTTCTGAACATATCATGCAGCAGTATAACATTCGATCAGTGTCCAAGAAACCAGATATAAAAAGCCAGCGTTGGCTTGCCATGAAGGGTGGTCGGAATAACACAAATCTAGACCGTCCCGAAAACTTTTATGAAAGACATGCCGTATTAACAAACGATGTTCCTGAGAACCAATGGTTTAAATGGTTCCTTGTATTTCTAAAACGCAACGTAAAGGGTCTTGAGAACGGATTTAGAAAACGTTATGAGTTGCAAATAAATAAGGTCGATCACTCAAAAAGTCGTCTTCTACAAGTAAACGATAGTTTATATCGATATGATCAAACTACGATGAAATACGGGAATGAGAAGGTGGTGAGACAACTTAGGTATGAAAGGGACGGTATTACAAGAACGTTACAACAACAGGAAGATGAAGCTGCTAAAATCCTAAATGAGCTTCGAAAAATTCTGAAAATGGTCAGTATGTTCTCAAGGTACTTAGAAGATAGTTGGTTAAAAGATATAAAATATATACCAGTATTTAAAAGGCCTCCAACATTCGTGCTACGAGATCAACGTTATTCAGTGCTGTATCGATTATACAGGGAAGTCCATGTTCAGATGAAACGCAACTCCTCAAATCGGCAGAGCACGTATCCATATAATCGCTCATCAAAATTGATGGAGGTTTATTGCACGTGCTTAATAATTGATGTGTTCAATGATTTGGATTTCAAATGGGATACAGGATGGCTTGCTGATCACTCTCAGGAGCGATTTATTGGTGAATTGCTAACGGGGGAGAAGATGACCTTTGTTAAAGATGGCTACCGGGTGGACCTTGTATATGATCAGGAGTTACCAAGACGTCTGAATGAGGAGGAATATGGGTTTATAGCGAATATCCATAATAGACCTGACATTCGGTTGGATATATATGATACTAAGGGTAAGCTTATTAAGGCCTTGGTTATCGAAGTTAAATATCGTAAATACAGATATTTGTGGAATACACAGTTTAATCGGGAGACAGATGATTTTATTCAGATAAGTGATTACAACAGAATACTATATCGTTGTCCCATTGATAGGAATCGTACTAGTAAAATTGATAAGGTTATTGCTCTATATCCCAAACAAACAAACGGGGTTGCTTTTGAACATAAGCATGATGGAAGTGTAACCTTTATTCAGATTGAACCCGTTGATCCTACAACGAAAGAAGTACCTTTTGGATATGAATATCTAAAGGATGAGATTACTCAATTTATAAATCAAAACATGCTCATGCACAAAAATGAAGAGGCAGGGTCAATTTCACTGTAAGCCTCAAGCTTAAAGGGTACCCAGTAGAGTATCATGAAGGGTTCCCTCTTGAGGTAAAACGGTATAATGGTCAACATAATTGGCATTTTATTTCTGTCTAAATATTTAAAGTTTTATATCCAAACATATCGAGTTAACAGTATAATAAGAAATGGTACTTTGGAAAAAAATTCATATTATAGATAAACTATTGATCAGCTAAATATGATGAGATTACAACTACTAATGTCATATTAAATTGTATATCAGTTTATAGATTTTATTTTGACTCATTATACGGAAGTTGCGATATACCTTTTCCGCGAAAAGTATCAATTAATCTTTAGGGTAAGTGGGTGACGAAAATAGAGAGACAACCATCAATTGATGTGAATGAAATTATTACAGAAAGAATACAACATATTCTTGAAGTTGCTGAAGAGTTCAATTTGCAAGAGATAGTGAGAAAGAATTTAATCGTTAATAGATCTGAAGATTCTAGTGAAATATCTTATACTTTAGATGTATCAAAAGTAAATTTTGAACAATACCCAGGGTTTCAAATGAAGTTACGTGAAGCTGCATATGCTAAAGTTGAAGATCTCTCTATAACAAAATTACGAAGCTATTCATATCATGGATTCCACTTAGAAGATCCTAAGAAGGATTTTATAAGATTTGATTACGAACCTTTTAAAGAAAGATATGCGCATGTGCATATAAATGCTTATAAGCAAAGATGGGGCGATCATTTAGTATTTCCTGATGATACTAATCTAGATATCTCAAAAATCAGTTGTCCAATAGCTGTGAAAATTTTTAATCGCTATGCAAAAGATGAAGGAGATTTTCCTACTAACCAGGAAACGAATCAACCATATGTAGAGATAATTGGAAAGGGAAGGTAAAAATTATGAGTAACATAAAGCCTTTTTATATTGATAATGTAAAATACTGTGTTGATAATGGAATCAATAAGTTAATTATATTTATTAAAAATGAGAAATCTATTTTAGATGTGAAATCGTATTTAGAAGAGAATGAAATTGAAATAGATTTAATTGCGGTTACATTTCCTGCTAATGAGAAAATGTATAAATTAGACGAGGATGATGAGTTGAGTGAATTCGTTCCTGAGGCGGCTGATGGAAATAAAATCAGAAATATATTAAATGAAAACAACATCCCTCTAATATCCAGTGCATTACCATTTGAAGGCATTGTGATTCCTGGAGATAATTTCAATCCCTATAAAATTATAGAGCAAACTTTGAATATGGTAAATTCAGGACTTCCTAGTCTCGTGCAAACATTATTAATTGCAACTGACAATGGTCTTGTAATGCCTAGAGAACGACTTTTGGTTATGAATTCTATATTAGCAATTGATGCATTTGGTACAAATACAAGATTGTTGTTTCATCCGCAAGAAGGGATGAAAATTAATAAAATTATTCATGAATAAAAATAAGCAAGGAAGCCAACTGGACTCCTTGCTTTTCTTATCAGCGTATTCCTTTGTAGAGTTTTCCTTTGAAGTCTGATTAATGAAAGGTTTATTATTTAATGAGCTTTCGCATGAAGAAATCTTATTCAAATCTTCCATTGATCCATTGAAGCTAATGAATGTATCAAGTGTATTAATCCATTTTTCACGAACTTCTTCTGGTATAGTAATGGCTGATGTTTTATCTACAATAAAATTTGAAGTATTGATGTTATGCTCTCTTTCTAATTGAAGCAATTCTTCACGTGCATCAGCAGGTTGAACTTTGAAATTCTCGGCAGGCAAAATTTTCTTTAACTGATTTAACATGTCTTCGATGTTCAATTTAAACACCTCTTTTTATTAATTTTTTTATTAGTATACCCACACTTTAAATTAATAATACATCAAGTAGTGTAGAACTTAAAGAAATATCTTTAAATAGACCGTTATTATACAAATTTGACATTACTTTTCGTTTATTAGAGTGACAAAGTGATCTTCTTTCACAATCCAACTCCCTTCTTATTAACCAAATTATCCGCCAGCTAACCATGTTTTGAATACCTTTTGGTGAAAACGTATGAAATTAAGTTAAATCGAAGTGCGTTGAAGGTGTTGATATTATTATATGCAGCCATTCAAAATATATGAAATAAAAAACGTGAAAAATACTAACACCTCATTGAAATCAGATCACGGAGATCGTATGGGTACTATTAGACTTTTTACTGGTGATCGAGTAATTTATTAAATTTGCTCCGTAAACAAGGGAATGTATCATAAATGATTTCGCTCTATAGATGTTACGGTGAACCGTATCACAAGTAACGGCGAAAAGTTTTGGACTTGACCGCTCACGGGGCGCAGAAAGTTGGGTTACTTGTGCAAGAAGCTTAAAGTCAAATAGCAACTTTGAGTTTATGATTCAGTTTAGGGACTTTTCCGTCGAAAGGAAAAGCCCCTTTTTGAACTATTTGTGGAAGGGTATTGTTAAAAATGGTTTTTGGAAATTTCATCAAAAATAAGAAGGGTGTAGCAAGATTTTTCATTTCTCGAGGGAAGGCATTCAGACTGTCCATCTTGCCTTTCGATTCCGCATTATGGAAGTTAGGCTGAACCATTAAGAGATCCCCCAAACCTATTATGGACCGCGGGGAGGGGTTGCCCTTATCGAGGTTTCAAGACTTTCTCTATAATTATTTCGTGGTTGTAAAATAGGACTCCCCTAGAAGTTCCTTCACTTGATAGCTGCTTGGTGAAAGTTCTTTTTCAACAAAAGCGTTGATTTCCGACTTTTCAATATCATACATAACTTCAATTTCTTTAGAAAATAATAGCTTTTCTTTTTCAAGCAAGTTAGAAAGGGATGGTTGTTGTTTTGGTTGTATTTCTTCCGTATTTAGCATTTGCTGCAGGCCCTCAACATAGGACTCCAACGGACGACTACCTACGATTTTCAATCCTTTATTCTCCTCGTTGATCATAATGATCGTCGGGAAACCTCTAACGCCAAGACTTCTAGCGAGACTAAAATCTTCATTCAATAATTGTTGGCCGGTTTGTTGTTCGGCATCTTGAATAATAGCTTCTCCATCAAGTCCAAGCTGATTTACGATGTCTATCATGATGGATTCATCCGCAATATTTCGATTAAATGCGAACAGAGCTTCTCGTGATCGTCTTAAGTAATCATAGGCTAATGCATCGTTATAATTTTTTTGAATCACTTTAAATACACGAGAAGGCGGGAAGGAGGATTGAACCGGATTGTCGAGCATCAGTGAACCGTCAATCGGCATGCGCGAATATTCTCCAACCTCTCTCCAGTGGCCGAAGACGTCAGCAGGTCCTGATATTCCGTTACGTGGATCGACAGGCTCATCGCTCCATTTTTCCAGCAATCCACCCATAACCGTATGAAAGTTGAAATAATGCCCATGCTGCTCTTTAAAACGACGAAGAACAGGTTCAAGCGCCCAGCATGGAGAGCAAATTGGATCGGTTACATAATAAACTTCAATGGATTTTTGGGGTTGATTAAAATCGATCATCTCCATTTCTTCCTCCCCAGCTACGCCACATACACCTGTTTCTAAATCACAAATCATATGATTATCGTTCGCCATTCGTTTATCCTCGTTTACCATGATTGTTGCCTCCTTGCAGTGGTTGTTTTTCCATCATTCTAGCCATAATCAATCGATCGGAACACCAATAGATCATTCCATTTGTCGTTTATGCAACACCTTGATACAATTGTTTAAAAAGTTGGAGGGGCATGATATGACGCAATCAAAGAGAGATCCCCGAGTTTTACGAACTCGTAAGTTAATCATGGACTCTTTTATTGAACTTTCAGGTAAAAAAGAATTCAAGGATATTACTGTTAAGGACATTACAACAGAGGCTAAGATTAATCGCGCAACGTTCTATTATCATTTTGAAGATATATATGACTTGCTCGACAAAGTTTTATCGGAAGTGTTATTGATTAATTTGAACGCCATCGATTTCGAGAAAAGCGAACTAAATGAAGCATCGATTATTGATATCTTCGTGGCCATAACGGATTTTCAAAGAGCATTATCCAGTCGGTGTCATAGAGGATACGATGAGACCATAGCCCGCATTATTAGGGAGCAACTTGAAATCATTTTCTATGGAATGTTGCGCAAACAACATACAACGAAAGAGGATGAATCTTTAAAAATTACAGCTGTCATTTTAAGTTGGGGCGTTTATGGCGCTTCTGTGGAGTGGAGGAGAAATCGTAAGGAATTACCGCCGGAAGAATTTATCAAGTCGGCCATTCCTTTTCTGATGTCTGGGATTGAACACGTGTGAGGCTGCTATAATGTCGAAACTAAGATGGAGAATAAAAATTAATCCAATCGTAAGGATGATCTGCATATGAAAATTTTATTAGTCGAGGATGATAAGACGATCGCATCGGGTCTGGAGTATTCGTTGCAGCAGGATGGTTATCCAACCGTTCTCTGCCATGATGTCGCCTCAGTCAAAAGAGTGCTCGCAGATGACATCGATCAATTCGCTTTATGCTTGTTCGATTTACAGCTTCCGGACGGGAGCGGCTATGAATTGTGCAAGATGGTGAAGGGGCGGCGAGACATTCCGGTCATCTTCTTAACGGTGATCGACGATGAGGTCAATGTCGTGATGGGGCTCGACATGGGAGCCGATGATTACATTACCAAACCTTTTCGGGTTCGTGAGCTGCTCTCCCGAATCAAGTCCGTGTTACGGAGATACCAGAAGCCATCCCAAACGAAAACGACCATAGACATCGACAATGTCCGAATCCATACGCTGGAAGGCAAAGTGCATAAAAACGGCGCCGAAATTCCGCTCACCGCCTTAGAGTATCGCTTATTGCTGATCTTCGGTAGCCACATTGGACAGGTTCTCACAAGGAATCAGCTTCTAGAGCAAATCTGGGACGTGGCTGGCGATTTCGTGAACGACAATACGTTAACGGTCTATATCAAAAGGCTGAGGGAAAAGCTGGAGGATGATCCAGGGCATCCGACATTGATCAAAACGGTACGCGGCTTAGGCTATAAGGTCGGTGATTAGATGCTGCGTAATCGAGAAATTCGAATGTTATTGATCACGATGGGCTCGATCAGCTTAACGGCATTCATTGTCGCTGCTTTCATTTCGACTGTCGCCGCGGCGCTCGTGTTCATTCTATCCATGCTGCTCATTGGCACAAGTTTGTTCTTCACCAGATGGAGATACCGCGAAATCGAAAAGTTGTCCGTCTATTTGCGGAAAATTAGCAACGGCGATGATTCCCTCGACGTTCGCGATAATCAAGAAGGCGAGCTTAGTATTCTAAAGAATGATATTTACAAAGTGACGCTCATGCTATCGGAGCACCGGTCGCTATTACAGCGGGACAAAATTCAACTGACGGATGCCATCTCCGATATTTCACATCAGCTCAAAACGCCGCTTACCTCCATGACGGTGATGGCGGATTTGTTAAGCGCCCCTGACCTGCCTCCGGCCAAAAGATCGGAGTTCACCCATCATATCCGCGTCCAGCTTGATCGCATCGATTGGCTGGTTTCTTCCTTACTCAAGCTATCGAAAATTGACGCGAAGACCATCCCATTCAAAAAAAATCGAATACTCGTGACAAAACTGATCCAAAAGGCATTAGAACCGGTTATGATTCCGATGGACATTAAGGGACAAACGGTCTCCATCGCGGGCGAAGACGACGTCTCTTTTGTCGGCGATTTCAATTGGACGGCCGAAGCGGTCATCAATATATTGAAGAACGGTGTAGAGCACACGCATGAGGGCGGAACAATCGCCATCACATTTTCCGAAAACGCGTTATTTACGGAAATCGTCATTGCTGACAATGGAAAAGGCATTCCGAAAGAAGATTTGCCTTATATTTTTAAGCGTTTTTACAAAGGAAAGAACGCCGGCGAAGGGAGCATCGGCATAGGGCTTGCGATGGCTCACAGCATCATTGCCAGCCAGAACGGAGTGATCGATGTGACAAGCGACAGCGAGAAGGGTACGCAGTTTCGGATTAAGTTTTATAAGCAAGTGATTTAGCGGCACTCCGTAAGTGACTAAATTGTCACCTCCATTGTCACTTGAAAGTCACTTTAGACAGATAAAATGATATTCATCAGCTGAACTATGGAGGTATGACAATGCATTTGAAGCAACAGCGTAAGATTATTTTTGCCATGACCATATCCTATACCCTTTTGATTCTTTATTTTATGTTTCTCGCTTTCGGCAGAGTAGGTACTGTAGAGCACATAACCGAATACACCTTTATTTTTTTACCGGACGGTTTTTTTAGGCTGCCAAGCCTATCGGATCTTCTGCATCCTACGCTGATGGATTTTGTGGGTTTTGGGAACATCGCAGCCTTCATCCCTTTTGGCATATTGATTCCGTTGTTATATCGGACCAATTTTATTCGATTCATGATGTTGTTCATCCTGTCCATTCTCATGCTGGAGACCATTCAGGCACTGACGTTCCTCGGCAGCTTCGACATGAACGACGTCATACAGAACGCATCGGGCGCAGCCATCGGATTCGGGGCGTACAAACTTGGCTTTCGTACGAAGAACATCTGGAGAAGTATTGCTGCTACGGGCATTTCTGCTGTTGTCCTTATGCTCGGGGTCTGGGGGATCTTCGGGATCGTTGACCAAGCGTTCACCAAAGAAATGGGCCCCTTTGTGGCGATAAATGAACTGAAAGATAGCACCGGAAACCCATCAACGGGAACCAAACGGTACAGTCTCAAGATTGGCGGTCAAAACGTAGAACCCAGATATAATGCGTATAACGTCGAAGGCAAAAAAAAAGAAACGTACACATATACGTTGGGCAATAGGGAGGAGATATATCTCTCCTTGAATTATGGAATTCCCGATCAGAAGGATTTCTAGGGCAGCATCAGGGTTACCGTCGATGGACATGAGTTCCTGTCCGTATCTGCAGAGAATCAACGCCATGAGCCGGATTTGTCTTTAATTTTTCTCCCACAGGCAAATGAGCTTACGATAACCATTGAGGGAAATGAAACCCTATGGGATGTTGGATTTCGAGAGATGGTCTATAAATGGAATTGAGCATCAAGGAAAGGAGGTATGGCCATGGATATTTTAAAAATCGAGCATCTGTCTAAAATATACGGCAAAGGCGAATCGGCAGTGAAGGCGCTCGACGATGTTTCTTTCTCGGTTCAAAAAGGCGAATTCGTCGCGATTATCGGCCCATCCGGATCGGGGAAATCGACGCTTCTCCATATGCTGGGCGGCGTGGATCGACCGACTGGCGGCAAAGTGTATGTTGAGGATACGGACATGTATGCCTTGAACGAAACGCAGCTGGCCATCTTTCGGCGCAGGCAAATCGGCTTGATCTACCAGTTCTTCAATCTGATTCCCGTCCTGACGGTAGAGGAGAATATGACGCTGCCGCTCTTGCTGGATAACCAAAAGGTAGATCAAAAGCAGTTGGATAGTCTTGTAAATACGCTGAATTTGCAGCATCGATTAAACCACTTGCCGAATCAGTTATCCGGCGGACAGCAGCAACGGGTCTCGATCGGCAGAGCACTCATCGGCAATCCTGCGATCATGCTGGCCGACGAGCCGACCGGGAATCTGGACAGCAAGAATAGCAGCGAGATCGTCGACTTATTAAAAATGTTGAATAAAACCTATCATCAGACGCTGATCGTTATTACGCATGACGAACGAATCGCCTTGCAAGCCGACAGGATCATTTCGATTGAGGACGGGAGGATTGCCAAAGACGAGGTGATCCGACGATGAACATTGTCAATACACTAACCATCCGGCATCTGAAGCAAAACAAAAGACGAACGCTCGTAACCATCATCGGCGTCATCATTTCGGTTGCCATGGTGACCGCTGTCGCTACGCTTGTTTTTTCCTTTTCGGATTTAATGATCAGGCAAGCCATTGCGGATACAGGGGAGTGGCATGTCCAATATCAAGATGTAACCAAAGAACAGCTCGCGGCGATACACGACGATGATTCAGCCAAAACCGTTGCGATCACAAGAGATCTTGGCTATGCCCCATTAGAAGGGGGACAGAATCCCAATAAGCCGTACTTGTTAATCAGGGAATATGATGCACAAGGTTTCGCGCAATTTCCAATTGAATTAAGCAAGGGGCGTCTTCCGCAAACGGACAAGGAAGTCGTTATGTCCGAAGCCGTTGCAACGAACGCCAAAGTGAAGTATGAAATCGGCGATCGTCTAACCCTTCGTGTCGGCGAACGATTCGAGCAAGGGGTCGATCATCCCCTGGATCAGACCGAACCGCTGCGTAGGGAAGACGGTACATTGACCGAAACGTTGCAGCATATCAAGACAAGGGATTATACGGTGGTGGGCTTCATCAAGCGTCCCGTATGGGAAACAGCTTGGGCCCCGGGCTATACGATCATTAGCTATATCGATGAAAACATCATCGGTGCAAACGATCGAGTCAATGCGGCGGTGGTCTTCCAGAAAGTCAATCCGTCCTTGTTCGCTCATGCGGAAAATTTGGCTAAGAGGAACCATATCGAGACGGTCCAATATAATAACGATTTGCTTCATTATTACGGCTTGTCCAAAAGCAAAGCCTCGTACAGCATGATGTACTCATTATCGGTGATCCTGATGGCGGTCATTATGATCGGCTCGGTTTCGCTCATCTATAATGCTTTTGCGATATCCGTCTCGGAACGTTCCCGCCATTTAGGGATGCTCGCGAGCGTGGGGGCTACGAAAAGGCAGAAGAGAAATTCAGTGCTTTTTGAAGGAGTCGTCATTGGCTTGATCGGCATTCCCATTGGCATCCTATGCGGTCTTGCCGGGATTGGGATCACCTTTTGGTTCATGAACGCCATGATTCAAGGGGCATTATGGACCAATGAACAGCTGATGCTCATCGTCACGCCGTTATCGCTCTTGATTGCCTGTGTTGTCTCGATGTTGACGATTTTCATTTCGACGTATCTCCCGGCGATCAGAGCATCCAAGGTATCCGCCATGGACGCGATTCGCCAAACAACCGACTTAAAGCTTACGGTCAAAGCTGTAAAAACGTCGAAGTTCATTCGCAAGCTCTTCGGCATCGAAGCGGAAATCGGGCTGAAAAATTTAAAAAGGAACAAACGGAGATATCATGCCATCGTATTTTCACTCGTCATCAGCATCGTTTTGTTTTTAACGGTATCGTTTTTTACGGCCGGCATGAAACAATCCCTGGAATTGTCGCGGGAAGGCGTCAATTACGATATTGAAGTATCATATGGCAATGGAAAAAGAATAGACGACCGGTTGATGCAATCGATTGTATCCCTGGATGGCGTAACGGAATACAACGTGATTCACGAGTTGTATAAGAACGCTTGGGTCGATGAAGCGTTCATCGCCGATGAATTGCAAGAGAAGGTTAAGAAGGATAAGAGTTTACTGCAAGACGGAAAATATCGTTACGATATTAAGATCCATGCATTGAACGATTCGAGTCTGCAAGTCTATGCCAAAGCGATCGGCGCAGATTACGAACGGCTGATGGATCCGGATCATCCCGCCGCGATCGTGATGGATACGATTCATTACAAAGATATGGCCACAGGAAAATATGTTCAGACGAAGGCCATATATGCGAATGTCGGTCAAAGTATCGCGCTAACCAATATCTATAAAGAAAATGGGGTGGAGGAGAAGGTAAGCAAAGTGACCGTTGCCGCGTTGACGGATCGAGCTCCCATGGGGATGAATACGACTGGCGTGGGCGGGTTAAATATCATCGTATCTGAACGCGCCATGAATCGACTGGCAGACGCCGAGGACTTAGCTAACGCTCAGACATTCCTCCATCTGAAAAGTACGGAGCCGCTGCGAACGCAGCAGGAAATTGAAGAGATGCATGAGACCAACCTGAATGTCTACAATGTCTATCAATCCAGAAAAAGCGAAGAACAACAAATTCTATTGATGTCCGTCTTCTCTTATGGATTTATCGTATTGATTTCGGCGATTTCCATTGCGAATATTTTTAATACAATCTCGACGGGCTTATCCCTTCGCAAACGAGAATTCGCGATGCTGAAATCCGTCGGCATGACGCCAAAAGGCTTTACGAAAATGATGAACTATGAAAGTATTTTTTATGGGGTCAAGTCGCTGCTGTTCGGGCTTCCCGCCAGTTTCGTCGTGATGTATCTGATCTATAGAGCATTTTCGAACAAGTTCAGCTATGGGTTCACCGTTCCATGGATGAGCATTCTGTCTGTCATTGTCGCTGTATTTGTCATAGTCGGTTCCGCCATGTTATATTGCGGCGCGAAAGTAAAAAAGGAAAACATTATTGATGCGTTAAAGCAAGAGAATATATAAAGGTAATCGGCCCCAACTTGAGGATGCAAGGAATGACAGTGTCAACCATCATTAGAATAAAATCATAGGGGGCTTCGTCTTGGGAATCGATGGAATTTATAATAACCTACGTTCTTTAATGCTGCCGGTCATCGTGACGATCGGGATAGAATTCGTTCTGATTGGGCTATATTATTTCCTTTATGATAGAAATCGACAATCAGAGGGAAAGCCACGGATTCAGATGAAAAAGCTTTTTCTTGGCGCGCTGTTCATCGGATATGTTGTTTTTGTGCTCGAGCTAACCATGTTCGGCCGTGGCAACTCACATTTCTTGCAGATGAATCTCCATCCATTCAGCAGTTATATTGAAGCATGGAATAAGTATTCCTTACGTGATCTTCAGAACTGTATTTTTAATATCATCATGTTTATCCCGATGGGAATATTGCTACCTTTAATCAGTCGAAAATTTAAAATATTCAAGTGGAATCTTCTTGTCGTTGTAGGTTCTACGCTATTTATTGAAACCTACCAGACGCTTACAGGCGCAGGACTGTTTGAGCTTGATGATCTCATTAACAACACGCTTGGTGGTATTTTGGGATACCAGTTATACAGACTGGTAGCTTCCATTGTTCATAACAAAAAAGTCAGAATGAAAAGTCTTCTGGGAAACCTGGCGATACCTCTACTAATGGGTTTGTTATTTGTTGGTATGAATATTGTGTATTCCCAGCAGGAGTTCGGCAATCTGGCCATAAACTGGTTTACCAAATGGAATATGACAGATGTTCATTTGACAACATCCTTGCAGCTAAGCTCAGCACCTACAGCCGCCCCCGTATACAAGAGAATCATTAATCGGGATGGAGCCCAAGCCCTGCTGCAGCAGAAATTAGGATTATCTGAGTTGAAAGTTAAGGATGATCACGGTGATCGTGAGGTTCTATTAAAAGACAAATCGGGAACACAATATACATTTTATCAGTCCAAAGAAGGAAACTGGTCGTTAACCGATAATCATTATACACCAGAGCGAACTTCATTCGTCGACCCAGAACGGATGCTCCTACAGGCTACAACCATTATGGCCGATCTTGGCTTAATCCCTCAAGACGCTGATATTACAGCATTGGAGGGCGGAGAATTTCAATGGTCCCACCCGGATAAATCGGAGCTACACGAAAATTATTGGACTGGCGAACTGTTACTCGGTCTTAAACAAGATGGCAGTATATATTCGATAAATCATTCGCTCCAAGAGAATCAATTTTTAAAGGAAGTGGATATACTCTCTCCTGCAGAGGTATATGAGCGTATAAAGAATGGTGAATTTCCTCAAATAAAAAGAAATGCAATATTAACGCAAGATCAACTAGTTATTAAAAAAGGTGATCAACTTGATATAACAGGAATTGAACTTTCGTTTATGTATGACACGAAGAACTTCTATCAGCCTGTATACCAAGTACACGGTGTATTTAATGGGGATTCGAATTGGTTCACATTAATTCAGGCAAGAAGGATGCATTAAAGCAAGAGCATATATCGTTGGACGAAATAAAGGCAACGGCACATCAAAGAGAGCATGTGCGCATGTTGCATTCACACAAGCAGACGGCCCGCCCCTGGCGTACAATGAACCACAACCAGGTGAGCGAGGTGAACTTCCATAGCACAATCCAAAAAGGTAATTGCAAGAGCCAAACGGCTGCAAGGTCGGCCGGTATGTATCACCCTGCACAGTGGAAAGACCTATGTCGGCTATATTACTGGCATCAACAGCACCGGCTTGACGTTGGCTAGCGCTGGATCTCAGCCGCGCATTTCATCGGGGAAGCAAGGTCCCCGGTCTAAGCGGCACAGAGCCGGCTCCCATGCCTCGGGCAACCGTTCCGGCAGCCGGCGAAGCGACTCGCTTAAGCCTTCTAGCCGTTCCCGCTCGCGCAAGCCGGATGCCCAGGTATCTTCTTTTCTGCCGATGATGGGCTCATTGTTCGGGGCGTTCGGCGGCGGTGGGCTTGGCGGCGCATTGGGCGGCGGTTTACGGCTGTTCGGCATGATTCAGCGGTTTGTCCCAGTCGTGAAGATGGGATACGGTATGGTCAAGTCTATACGCCCGTTTTTCGGCTCCGTTCAAGGCTTAATGAAGCCATCTGTAGCTGCTGAGGCAGCAAATGAATCATCGTAATTGCAAGAGAAGGCGTACTTGCTGTGCTACAAGCTTCCCAACTGTATGCTAAGACTCGACTTCTGTTAGGTTATCGGTTATAAATGGCCATCCTTTGCTGGATGGTTTTTTTTATTATATTGTTTTCTTTCATTTTGAATGGCTTATACTCATCAGAAGCTAGATTTCATGGTGATATAGTATGCAAAGATTACCAAATCATAGTTATGGAGGCGCATACTTATGGACCAACGATTGCAGCAAGAGGGGTATTTCGGAGAGTTCGGGGGCAGTCAGTAATGCGATTGGTGCATTCGCACACTACATCGACGAGCCGAGCGTCCGCTTGATTGGCGTCGAACCCGACAAAGCGCCAAGCTTAACCCAGGGTGTCCCCAGCATCATTCACGGTTTCAAGTGCTTAGTGTACTGCTGGGCGAGGAAGGCCAGCCGCAAAAAACCTATTCGATCGCTGCGGGGCTCGACTATCCGGGTATCGGACTGGAGCATAGCCACCTGAAGGTGACAGGACGGGCCGAATATGCGACCGTCACCAATGAGGAAGTGCTGGAAGCCTTCCAGGAGCTGTCCCGCACGGAGGGAATCATCCCTGCCCTAGAGAGAGCGCACGCGGTTGCATACGCCAAGAAGCTAGCACCGACGATGAGTCGGGATCAAATTCTCATCATTAACCTATCTGGCCGAGGGGACAAGGATGTTGAACAAGTGTTTCAAATGCTCAAATAATATTCGCAGGTGCTTTGGCCGTCAGGAAGTATACGCATGAGAATTCCAAACGTATATTTCTTATAATATGGCATTAACGAGCGCCGCAGCGGAGTTTTCGCCGTTAGACACAATAGCCTGTATTCAAAATCAGTGGCACAAAAAAATTCCGGTAGAGCGTCACAATTTCGCTTGCACCTTACGTAACGTAATGTTTTACAATAGAGCTACCGGTACATAGCTAGCGCCAAAGAGTGGAGATGGTTAATGAAGAGACATTGGAAGGTCGGGGACCTCGCCAAGCTGACGGGGCTTACCGTACGAACCCTACGCTTTTATGATCAAATCGGTATGTTATCTCCATCCGGCCAGACGGAATCGGGCCACAGGCTATATAGCGAATCGAACTTGTCACGCTTGCACCAGATTTTATCGCTCAAGGAGCTGGGCTTATCTCTCGAGGAGGTTAAGTCGGCCTTAACTGGCGGGCAAATCAGTCCGGTTGAGATCGTGGGCCTGCAGATAAACCAAATCCAAGAGCAGATTAAAATGCAGCAGAAACTATTGGAGCAGCTTAGACATGTATCTAAGCTTATGCAGGGCAAGGGGGAATTAACGGTTGAAGATTTCACGAGCCTTCTGCAAGCGATGAAGATGGGATTTGAGAAACCGGTCATAGAGCGGCAAACGAGTTGGGAGCGACATTTGGATCTGTTGGGAGACTTTCTTGCCGAGGAGAACGGAATTTCGAAACATGAGGAGGAAAATAAATGATCGAACGATTCGTCAAACACGCGACTTTCGTCGTCGAGCGGACTTATGCTGCTTCGCCGGAGCGGGTTTACCAAGCATGGGCCGACCCGCTTGCCAAGGCCAAGTGGTTCTCGAAGCCAGACATCTTCGATTTCCAGGTTGGCGGACGCGAGTACAGCAGCGGTGGGCCACCGGAAGGGCAAATTTTCACCTTCGACGCGAGCTATCAGGAGCTTGTCCCAGAGCAACGCATTGTCTATACGTACACGCTGGATTCGGACGGCATACGCATCTCCGTCTCGATCACAACGGTCGAGCTTATTAAGGTGGAGGGCGGCACGAAGCTGATTTTCACGGAGCAAGGTTCTTTCTTTGACGGGCACGATACACCGGAAGTACGGGAACACGGTACAAGCGTCATGTTGGACGCACTTGGCAAGGTATTAGTAGGGGAGGTATGAAACATGACAATAGGTGAAAATGAACTTATGGCTACGCGCGAGTACGATGTACCGCGGGAGCTTGTATTTCGGGCATGGACAACCCCCGATTTGTTAGCCCAATGGTGGGGACCCCAAGGCTTCACGAATACGTTTCATGAGTGCGATATGAGGCCGGGAGGAACGTGGAAGTTCACCATGCACGGACCGGATTGCGTGGATTATCCTAACCATAACGTCTTTGTTGAGTTCGTGCCGCCGGAGCGGGTCGTGATTGATCATCTTAACGTTCACGAATTTCGGGTAACAGCTACTTTCGAGGACTTCGAAGGGCGCACCAGGGTCACCTTCCGTCAGCTTTTCAAGAAAAAAGAGGAGTTTGAACAGGCTAAGCCGATCTGCATAGAAGCTAATGAACAGCAGCTTGACCGACTTGGCAAGGTGCTGGCGGAATTGGCTTACTAGCTTTGCAAAATGATATTTGAAATGTCACTTATGTGATGACTCTAAAATTGTCGTCGTTCACGTTCCCTGTTGGGAGTCGGACGACGATTTTTATTTTGGTAGCGGGAGGACGGTGGTGGAGATCAGACAGCCTATCAAGGCGGACTTTTCGCTGATCGCTCCGTTAAGCTGAACCGTATCACAAATAGGACGAAATTCGGAGAGGTAAAGGAATTCTCTTATATCAAATAATCAGAATGAATTGTCCTCATAATTCTAAAAGGTGCTAGTTCGAAGAAAAGCCATTAAAATAGGAGTTGACCCAATGAGCGTATTTTCTTCAGCATGGGTAGATGGAAGAATAGAAGATATCAATAGTTTGGTTTATGAGAATATTGATAGAAGGTTTATGTTTATTTTGGATACGAATTTTGCTATCATGGCTAGATATTATATTACAGATAGGGATTATTTTAATAAACATTACAGTATTCAAAAAGCAAACTGTGATAACTTATATAACTATTTTAAAAGCGTACCTTCTAAAGCACTTTGATGACCGGGATAACAAAATTAAAATAAAAGATATGTTTAACTTTATGGTAGATGAAATAAATGCTATCTCACCTACGAGCACAACATTTGTTATCCATTATCTAGGTAAAGAACCGAGTGTATTAAAAAAAACAAGTCCGTCGCGAGGCTTTGAAGAAATATTAAATAAAGTATATGCAGCTTCAATTGACATGATTTTACCAACACAAGCTTCTCAATTATCAGAGGTATCTGGCTATATAGATACTCCAATATTTGTTACTTTCGATAAAGGTATCAAATTATTATTTGATTCTTTACTTGTTATGGGAGAACATCAATTAGAAAATGGGGTATACATTCCGGCATACTCGACTAAGATTTTTTATAGTTCAGGGTGGAAAGACGCAGATATCTATGAGTTATGCCGGTATGCGCAACTAGTACAAAAAGGTAAACGAAAAAAAGGAACGAATATTCAATATGAATTACAGAGACTTAACGGTTTAGCTTTAAAACTAGAACAAGAATTGATGATGAAAATGAAGTGAGTTTCTAATTGCTTTTCTGTATTTATTCATTACGGGTACTTAGTTTGAAGATTATCGTCCTCATATCATGGGATAAAATGGTGTCGTAGGTACTGCAAGCTCTGACATGCTGGAAACGGTTGTTCATGTGGACAAAGAGAATAATTACAAATAAAAGCATTCTACTTGATGCACTTATTGCATCATTACTTTCTTTAAAACGTACCGAATATACTTCTTCCAAAAATTTTCGATGTACTTGTTGAATTTTGTATTTGAAAATGGAGCTTGTCCCCTAGGTAGACAAATCTACTTTGGGGAAAGCTCCATTCTTTTGGCTAAAGGTCTTAGCGAGCGGTGATATTTCTCTTGAATCCGATATAGGTAGCAATGAAGAAGCACAAGTATAGGATCAAGAAGGAACCGATTCCAATCAGCATATTATAGAAGATGATGTTCTTCGTGGATATGAGGGCCGAGAAGAATTGATTCATAATAAACGACATGGCCACTGTAATGATAATCGGTACGATAACTGGAAAGACAAAGTAGAGTGCAAGCTGCTTAAGTGCTAGCCGATCAATCTCACTATTTTCTACACCAAGCTTTCGCAAGAGATCGAATCTGAATTTATGCTCGGCAGAATCGGTAAGCTGATGCATGGAAAGCACAGTCGCCACGATTAGGAAAAAGACGAAGCTAATGTACATTGCGCCAAAGGAGAAGGTTGTTTGGGCAACCATGTTATTAGTTTGAGTCCAGCTCTTAGCCATGATGCGAGGACTGCCATCCGGGGTTTCCCATTCCAGCCCCTGAGTTGGTAGCCAGTTGGTACCAATAAAGTTCTTCAGCTCAGGTAGAAGACTCGCAGGAGCTGGTGTTTCATTCGTGGCAATCAGGATCGATCTAACAGGCGTTAGACTTGCATCAGCCAAAGAATCAGGTACGACATATGTAAACTGGTTTAACGAATTCGTCTGATATTGTTCGATCGGTTCGGAGAACATGAGCTTGGCATCACTCGTTAAGGTAGTTTCACCAATTTGAATCGCCAGTTGATTGTTCATTTTTTCCTGAATATCTTCACGAACCGTCCAAGATTCTACATGAATGATAAATTGTCCATTAGATAATTTCTTCTGATCGAGACCAAGCTGCTCTCTTAGTCGGTTATAAACACTTAGCTTGAGGAAGGAAGCTTCTTCATAGCCAGCTTGCTTATAGGCATATAGCTTGTATTCGACAGCATCCTTTACAGGGGCTTTAGCATCAATAAAATCAATGACTTTGCTAAAGCTTTCTACGTCTGGACTCTTGATCGTAACCATGACATCAAAGGGTGTATCTGAATTGACAGATAATTTGAAGACTTGGCCGAAGGATAACCCCATTGTAAGCAAGCAAAGGGATAGGGTTAGCACAACGGCAAGAACTGCCATCACGCGGCTGTTCGTTTGAATTTTGGATGTGATCTGCCGCAGAAGAAACAGGTTCGTATGGTGGTAGCGAAAATGTTTCATCTTACTTTGTAGCAAGGTGATAAAGGATGCCAGGCATTTATAGATGCCATATACGCCAATCACGACAGCAAGCAAGCAGCCAAAGAGAGTTAGCCGATCAGCGTTGGTTGACATTTTTTCTATGAAAAGTGTCCGAATGCCATAGATTCCTCCACCACATAGACCACTGTAGATTAAGAAGTAAATGGTATATAACAAGGGGTGTTTAATCGTTATATCCTCATTATATTTGCTGCCATAGATCAGGTCGTAAATTTTGAGCTTGGCAATCAAGCGCCCACCACCCCATAACGCGATCACATACATCATGACAAAATAGATTGAGGTAAGGAGGATTGCATCTAGCGAGAAGACGACTTGAATTCGATATACTTGATCGAAGATATTCATAATAACAACGGAAAATAGCTGAAAAAGTACCATGCCAAGCACGATTCCAGCGGCAAAAGATAAGATGCCAATGCAGATGTTCTCAATCAGGAACATGCGTGAAACCTTTTTTCTCTCCATGCCAAGTAAGAGATACGTGCCGAATTCCCGTTTGCGTTTCTTGATAATGAATTTCGTGGAATAGTTCACCATGAAAGCTAATACGATCACGAGTATGACTGAAAGGATAATTAACGAGTAGGATAGTGCCGTCATATTTGCCGCCAGTGAAATCAGCTCTTCAGAGAAAACGATCGAGTTAAAAGCGAACATCAGGCTAATTGCCAGCATAATGGTAATAAAATAAATGGCATAATCCGAAGCAGAGCGTCTCATATTTCGAAGCGATAGCTTAAAATACATCGGACAAGTCACCTCCGAGCAAAGCCATTACATCCAGAATTTCGTTGAAGAATTGCTTCCGCGATTTCGCCCCCTTAATCAGTTCGTTAAAGATCGTACCGTCTTTAAGAAACAAAATTCGATTGCAATAGCTGGCTGCAAACGCATCATGTGTTACCATCAGGATGGTGGCTCCGAGCTTGGTGTTCAAATCCGAAATGGTCTCCAGCAGCATTTGAGCAGATTTGGAATCAAGCGCTCCAGTCGGCTCGTCTGCGAGGATCAGCTGCGGTTTGGTGACGATTGCTCGCGCGCAGGCGCAGCGCTGCTTTTGTCCGCCCGATACTTCATATGGAAACTTCGAGAGAATCTCGTTAATTCCTAATTGAAGCGCAATCATTTGTACTTTTTCATCAATGGCATCAGGATTCACCTTATTAATCGTCAAAGCCAGAGCGATATTTTCATGCAGGGTCAGTGTATCCAGTAGGTTAAAGTCTTGAAAAATAAAACCCAGATTCTGCCGTCTAAACTTGGCGATATCTCGTTCTGTAATCTCCGTAATGTCCGTATCTTTCAAGAAAATATGCCCCGCACTAACCTGATCAATTGTTGAAATCACATTGAGCAGCGTTGTTTTTCCAGATCCTGAAGCGCCCATTACACCGATGAATTCACTTGTCGCCACTTGAAAGCTGATATTATCGATCGCTTTGGTTATTTGCTTCTTGCTGCCGTAATATTTCTCGATATTGCATATGTTTAATAATGTTGTCATGTCGATCACCTCGCTATCATTATCCTGCGAATTGAGGCCTACTTGTATGAACATAGCTTAAGATAATCTTTCACTTTTGTTAGATAAGAAGAAACGGTTTCACCAAGGAGGTTATCCCTACATCAGATACAAAGTTCCGATCGGAAAGAAAATTGTTAACGCCGTATATTCATTTGGTGCAGAACTTATCGTGATCTCCAGACCTAGCTTATCGCACAGCCGTCGGCAGAGATAAAGCCCGATTCCCGTAGATTGCTGAGTTTGTCTGCCGTTAGACCCCGTAAATCCTTTGTCAAAAACACGTGGTAATTCATTCTCCGCAATGCCAAGCCCATTATCTCGAATGACGAGACCAATTCCATTCTTAACTTCTTCAGTAGAAAAGCTGATCATAGAGGGTTCTTGTCCTTGCTTGCGATACTTCACCGCATTGATGAGTAGTTGGTTAATCATGAATTCAATCCATTTGCTGTCAGAGTATACTGTGCGATCAAGCTCTTCCGTATGTATCTGAATGCTATTTTGGATCAGCAACTGCTTGTTCTTCATAATGGCGGCATGAACACAATCGGATAGCGAGATTTCTTTGATCAAATAATCCTTCTCCACCTGCTCGCTTCGAGCATAGTAAAGCGCTTGTTCCACATATTGATCGGTTCGCTCTAGCTCCATGAGAACTTTGCGCGTCACATCTGACTTCTGGTTTTCGCAAATGAGCTTGATTGCTGCAATAGGTGTTTTGATCTCATGCACCCATTGTTCGATGTATTCCTTGTATTCTTTGCGTTCGTTCTTAACCTTTGTGACCTGTTCAATCATCGATTTGTTAGCGGATTTAATCAATTTATAATATTCGAGATCTTCAAGGCGAAAAGGCTTGTCCATTACCTCTGCCAATAGATAGCGCTGTTCAAGCGAGTCGGACAGCTCTTGCAGCTGCTTCAAATACTTGCGTCTACTTACGTAATGAACTGTTAAGTACGTGGTTAAAATCACAAACCAAATCAAGAGCATAAGACCAATAACACTGTTAGGATTGTCGACCGATTTCAAAAAAATGACGGCAAACAGCATGCATACGACATGTAGTACGAGGAGCAATGCTCGATCCTTAATATAGGTGCTTGGTGTCATATCAGATATCCCTGTCCGCGTTTGGTTTTGACGAAATCCTCCAGCCCCAGTGGTTGAAGCTTGTTACGGATTCGATTGATATTTACGCTTAGGGAGTTGTCATCTACAAACAATTCGTTATCCCAGAGGTATTCCACCAAATCAAGCCGTGATACGATTCGTTCCTTGTGCAGAAAGAGGTAATGCATAATTTTCAATTCATTCTTGGTCAGTTCCACAATCTGGCCCTCCACCTCAAGTCTACTGGTCGCTAAATCAAGCGTGATAGGGCCATGCTTCAGATGATCTTGGGAACTGTTGTTATAAGTGCGCTTAAGTAACGCAGATATGCGAGCAACTAGGATCGAGGTATTGTAAGGCTTGCTTATATAATCATCAGCGCCAAGCGTCATGCACATGAGCTCATCCATGTCTGTGTCCCGACTAGTAACAAAAATAATGGGTACTCGTGAAAATGTACGAATCTCCGTACACAGCTGAAATCCATCCCGATGGGGTAGTTGAATATCAAGCAGAATTAGATGAGGGTTCGTTGCTCGTATGTCTGAAATGATCGTATCGAATAGCTTGGGAGCGTAGCCGTCAAAGCCATTCTTGTGTAACAAGACAATGATCTCATTTCGAATCTCATTGCTGTCTTCTATAACCATAATCTTATACATATCGATTCTTCGCACCCTCCATATTGGTTCTTACTAATATGAATAGCATAAAAAGATAGTGCAGTGCAATAAAGTTGCCGAATCTTGTGAAACCTTTTGTAAAAAAGCAAATACTTTGTATGGCCCTCTTGTAAAATTTCGCCGTTAGAGTGGTAAGGTGAACCGTATCATAAGTGACGGCGAAAAATTGGGGTGTAAGAGGGCCTGAGGCCTGTAAGATCGATGACTTATAAGAAATTCTAGCCCTTAAAGTGACTTAGGGGCTTTTTTATATATGCAAGAAACGACAATGTTTTCCATCTTGTGGTATGATTTTACTAGTAGCAATTATGTGATCCATTAAGAATTGATAAAAGACATTATGTATAGGACGTTAGTCGAAATGGGTACAGAAGACGAACGTTCGGGGGCGAGGAAACACGATATGTTTTCAATAAACATAGGCGGGATGCTTTTATAGCTATTGAACGCGAATTAAAGTAACCAAAGCCCAATTCGGCCGTAAATCTCCATTATGCTTTAATTGTGTAACCCACAGAATTTGCTATTATGCTTATTATAAGGAACAAAAATATCCTAGGAGGGAGACATAGGTTATAGAACCATACAAGCTGCTATCTGTATTACTATCACGAATAGAAGAAAATGTTTCTGGTACGAGGGAGACAGAATATCTGGCCGATCTCCCGGTCTCCATTGTTCATTTGCGTCGACTCTTCAAGTTCGCTTTCGGCGTGCCGCTACAAAGCTATATCCGCTCTCGAAAGCTGGCCATCAGCTTGGAGAATTTGATGCAAACCGAGAAGCGGATTCTCGATATTGCAATCGAATGCGGTTATGAACATGAGCAAACCTACATACGCGCGTTTAAGCGCGAGTATGGGCTTACGCCTGGCGAATGCAGAGAATCCGGCAGAAACATTCACGTAACAACTCCTCTTCATCTGTTTCCAAACAACAATGTTTGCGGAAATTTGGTGTACGGGCCGAATATGGTCATGATTCCATCCTTTCATTTGATCGGGTGTATCCATCGAATTGAGATCGCTGAAGCACCGACAGAAGCGCCCGAAGCTGCCAAACAGTTTTGGTGGAACAAGCGGCATAAAGTGCTTCATCCAGTAGAACCAAATATCTATTACGGTCTAACGAGGACACCTGATCCATCGCTTAGTTGGACGTACTATCTACCGTCTATGCGAGTACAGAATATGAAAGATATTCCTGACGGCTTTACAGGCGACACCGTCCCTGCTTCCTTGTGTGTCGGCTTTCGCTATATTGGGAACCATCATTACGAGGAGATTAGCGAACTACGCGCAGAAGCGCTGTATACTGCCATCGATAGGCTTGCCAAGGAGCACAACGGGAGATATGAGCTTCTGGATAGCGAATTCTTCTTCGAAAAAATCGACATAGATGCATACGATGGCCAATATTGTCAAATGGAGTGGTTTGCGCCCATCAGAGTGAAGTACACTTAAAATGATCAAAAAAGTCCATTGAGCGTGCCGCTATTGTGGTATGTTCTTTTTGTATCGTAATCATAAATAGAGGTTTGTACGAAAAGGAGAGATAGTTATAATTTATAACGAAGTTGTTTCAATCGGAGATACCTATTTACTTACAGTAGTATCAGAGTTGTTCGGATTAGAAGGCTATGAAATCCAGCTGATTCCGGCACATGATGGAGGGCGGAATGTCGTATATACTTGTGAGAAAGAGGGCGTCGACGCAAAAATACTCAGAATCGCTTTCTTACCTGACAGGAGCCGGGAAGATTTTCTGGGTGAAGTGGAATATATTCGGTACCTATTTGAGCATGGAGGCAGTGTCTCAAATGTAATCAGTTCCCGGAATGAGAATCTGCTGGAGGAGATCACCCACAATAACCACACCTTTTTTGTCTGCCTATTTGAAAAGGCCAAGGGCAAAATGCTTGTAGAAAATAATTATCGGTACCGTGAAGGCGCTCCGATTTCCGAATATTATTATAATTGCGGTAAAGTCCTGGGAAAACTGCACCAAATATCGAAAGGATATACACCTGTCCATCGCCGGTATAGTTTTTTTGACAAATTCAATGCTGAATATATCGATAAATTGATACCCACCTCCTTATCCCTGCTGAAGGAGAAGTTGGTAGAGCTCCTTAAAACCTTGGAAGGATTGGACAGAAGCCAAGAGTCTTTTGGTATGATTCATTTTGATTACAACGATGGGAATTATTCGATAGATTTTGATACCGGGCAAATAACCGTATATGATTTCGATAATTCATGTTTCGGTTGGTATATGTATGACCTGGCAGGTCTCTGGACACACGGAGTAGGCTGGATACAATTCGAACCAGACGCCAGCAAACGTAGAAAGTTTATGGATGAGTATTTTGGAACAGTCCTCGCGGGATACAGATCCGAGACCGAGATCGACGATTCGATGTTGGATAAGTTGCCCTTATTTATTAAGGTATGCATCATGGAGAATATTGTGGATGCATTCGAAGTGATGCAGAACACCGGTGAGGAACCGGAGTGTGACGAGGAACTGTCGTATCTCATAAAATGTTTGGAAGACGATATTCCATACCAGGGATTTTTCCATGAAATTTACTCTTGTGAAGAACCCTTTCAGTATGAGGAACGAAATATTTAGTCTTTTTCGAGCAGTTATGGTCAAAACTCAAGTCCTATCTGCACACCGTTAAGGCTAGTTCGATCATCGCTTTTCGCCTCGCTATCCCTGATACGTTCAAGCCCGTTACGCCACATGACGTCCTTGCCTGGTTTCCCTCTACTTCAAATTAATGTAAATTGTTGAAAATTATATAAGGTCGGGGCGGGGAAAATACGAGTATATCAAGCGTATCCTGTAGATTAGCAGTAGAATTTACTAGCCCTTGAAGCACCTGTGAGTTCGCCTCGCAAGGGCTTTTTTTCATGCGATTGTATGCCAATAACACCGCAGCCGAATTAGGTTTGAGCATACCACGAACGTAATTTGCTTCCAAATAGCGCATAATATTACCCATGGATGTTTGGTAACCACATGCGGAATGAATAATTGATCATAATCCTCGGATTGAAATTTGTTTGATTTAATGAGCTAAGAAGTCAGCAATTATGCGCCGCGGCAGATTTTTCGCCTATAGACC
Source organism: Paenibacillus glacialis (assembly GCF_001637205.1). Lineage (GTDB taxonomy): Bacteria > Bacillota > Bacilli > Paenibacillales > Paenibacillaceae > Paenibacillus_AQ > Paenibacillus_AQ glacialis. The sequence goes on along the minus strand of NZ_LVJH01000025.1, from coordinate 82,835 downwards.
CGTTAAGCTGAGCCTTATCATAAGTAAGGCGGTATTTTGTATTGTTGCAATTATACACGAGGTTGTTTTTTAGATAACCATATTCAAGCTTGAGTTGGGCTTTTCTGAACAGGAGGAAAGTCCTTTCTGCCGTTTGGTCAGTGGAAGTGAGTGTAGGCTAAGGCTATGCATTTTGTACGAGGCTAGAACCAGAGCTGTTTTGACCAGATGTCCTCTGCTTTTACTTTCTCTAGCTCTTCGGGATCTGAAGGAAAGCCGTTACTTCTCCATTATTTCAGCTCGATAGAACGTCCCTGCCATAGGAAAATCCTTCAGTATCACAATAAACAAACGATTGACCATCCATGGATTTAAATGGCGTTAGTGTCAAACTTTTAAACCACTTATATTGGATTAGCCCCTTGCATGACAGGGCTCTTGTCCGACATCTTCGAATATATCAAATCCGAAAGGAACGACGGAACCGATTCGATTATCCGTTCATTTGTCTGAAAAAGCCCAGTTTACGCTTCTGTGGCCGAGTTTGCCGAAATCATGAAACATCGTGAAGGCGGAGAAGGGGATCGCTTGGAGGAAGTGCTTCATCTGGCTCGAGAAACAGCCGCAAGCGAACGACAGGATGATTTCGTCTACCTGATGGAAAGAGCGTTAGAAATCAATGAGGAGATCCGTTAAATAAACTTATTCATCCAACCCAAGTAGCCTCAAGCGGACACATCGCTTGGGGCTTTTAAAATCGAAACGATTGTCAACGGGAAATGAAAGTGGACCGAGCTCAGGACATCATTCTTTAATGCTTACTTTTGGCGTCACGGCTTAACCCTATGAAGGACACTTTCAGCAGTTCTTGCGGAATAAACAGAACGGTTTTTGCGCCAAAATAAGCGCCGATCAAGCGATACGGGGAATAAAATTTGAATTTAATTCCAGAACGGTTTGAACGATTTACAAGAAAGATTCGCCAGACGGGGAAATATAACAAACCCTACGGTTCCGATCGTTTGGAACCGCTGGGTTTGCTCATTAAATGCGCTGGAGATAACTTATATCAACAAAGGCATAGGAAACGCCATTGAAAGTGACATCAATTTTGTAGTAGCCGGATGGAAGAGAACCGATATCGATCTGATGATGGCTGTACGAACTAGCCGGTACAGTAAACGTGTGTGAGGACCTGTACTGATATGCGCCATTCGAAGAGTACTTGAAATAGACGGTTACGACTGCATTTTCTGTAATAGGGTGACCTTCAATACCTAGATTAAGTCTGTAATTTCCAGCGTCGCCCGGATTAATCATACCGGACATCGTTTCGGTATATGCAGCGGACGCTGTCGCAGAAAATGAAAAAAATGCCAATAACACGAGCAAAATCGCTTTTTTCATCCAATTCACCCCCTCTCGATTCGATCCGTATCTTTCTACTCTAGTTTAGATGAGGGTGGGATATCGTGGAAGTGCCTAAAAGCCTAAGCGAGCTGTTTCCTAATGGCGAAAGAGAACGAATCGTGTAAGACAAACAAAAAGAGGAACATCGTAAGGACTCCCGTTATATTGCCGGCCTAGCCGAGACAACCACAACTAAACGAAAAAGAGAGATTTTGATGTTCAGAGAAATGCACAAGTCAAAAATCCATCGTGCATTTGTAACGGGAGCGAATTTGAATTATGTCGACAGAATTACGATCGACCAGAACATCTTCAAATCTTCCGATAATTTTGAAAAACGAAAAGGCCAGGACGTTAACATCAACAATGGCGCCAGATAGAGGCAGCCCTGTTTTACGATTTTATTTGTTTTTAGGGAAAGAGCCATTGGATTTTTCGCCGATAGACTTGTTACAATGAACCTTATCATAAATAAGTACTAGAAAATAGAAAAGCTGTATACCTAAAAGGTATACAGCTTTTCTGGCGTAACATCCATATCTACAGGGGCTCCATATCAAGAAAAATATTCATGAATTCATAGTTGCAAAATTATTCATTTTCCGTATATTCCTAAAGGGTAATAGTCTTTCAGTTGAGTAAGATCTTGAGAGAGTGAAAAACTATGGATTTTATTAGAAGCTGTTGTGACATAAAAGGTATGTGAAAACACTGCGTATGCATCAGCAGACATATACTGATATTTTATGGATTTAATAGGTTCAGCTATATAGCCTGATTTCGTGATAAGATTCTGGACTTTTGCAAGATCGGGGTTAAATTGTTTACTACCAGTATCGAGTCCTTCTTTACTCAGTTTAGTGGTTGAAGGTGCATCAACATCAAACTCGTTGTCTATATTAGGACCACCAATATATAAGATGCGAATTAGTTTCCCTGTACTTCCATCTATCTCAACATGAAAATGATAGGAGGGTGTAATATTTACACTAACCTGCCAGTAAGAATAAGGTCTAAGAGCTTGAGAGCTATGGAAATACAACATTTGAAGCGTTTGATTATCTAGTTTTTCCCCAGAAAATTTAAATATTTCTTGGGCAGCTATTTCAGCAGCTTCTTGTAAAGATAAATCTTTAGAACTAGGTGTTTTACTTTGAGTACTAGGAGAATAGATAGCCTTATAATTAGCTTTTACATAGCCAGCAGGAATTTGTCTATCCACTAAGTAGGAAAGTTCAGAGACATTGTAAGTAGTAGGAACTTTGGTAACCGTTTTTAGTTCGCTAGCTACGATGACTTGTGTGAACATCAGGGAAGCGACACCTATAAAAGTAATAACTTTAACACCTTTGAAACCGTTTTTTGCAAGACTTCTTGGAAGTAATGATTTTCGAGACATTTTATTGTCCTCCTTGTAATTTTTTATTTACTAACAATATAAAAATAACAAGAGAATATATAGGTAGTATTATTAAGTTGTTATAGAGTTGTAAAAATAATGAATGATACTAATATTTAGATTTTTATGTGAGATAATAAGGTGAAATTTTTATACATTTTGAAATAGATTAGTATATCTAAGACCAGATTTCAAGTGTAAAAGGATATTAGTTATTTAATATGGGGTGAAAAGCATGGCAGATATTCTAGTAGTAGAAGATGAAGAGGCAATTAATGAATTAATAAGGAGAAACTTAAAGTTAGTAGGGCATACCTGCTTTTTGGCTATGGATGGTGAGACAGCCGTAGAAATGATAAACAATAAAAGTTTTGATCTGATTGTATTAGACATTATGTTACCTGAAATGGATGGATTTGAGGTATTGGAACAAGTAAAAGGTACACCTACTATTCTGTTAACGGCTAAACGAAGCGTAGAGGATCGGGTAAAGGGGCTTGTCATGGGGGCAGATGATTATCTGACGAAACCCTTTGAAATGTTAGAACTTATTGCAAGAGTAGAAGCGATATTAAGACGAACCAAGAAGGATGAAGATACATTTGTAATAGATAATGTTAGGGTTGAATTTCACAGTAGAAGGCTTTTGTTGGAGGAGAACGTAGTTGAATATACACCTAAGGAATTTGAGCTTTTAGAGGTACTCATAAGAAATAGAAACATTGCTTTATCAAGAGAGAAGCTTCTAGAGTTAGTATGGGGATTTGAATACATAGGAGAATCAAGAACGGTAGATGTTCATATTCAGAAGCTTAGAAAAAAGTTGGGGTTGGAGAAAAGAATTGTAACCGTGTATAAACTAGGCTATCGGTTAGAGGTATAGTATGAAAAATAAAACCTATATATGGACGTTGGTATTATTTCTATTGTTTATTAATGTTGGAATTATGTTATTTAGTATTAGTAATACAAAACATAACCTTTCAGGCATTAAGGGGAGCTATCTAAGAGAGCATTATTTTTTAGTAAATAGTATGACTAAAGATATCATGGCTATGAACAATAGAGGGTATGAAATAGATGATGCTATTGCTCGTTCTTATGATTCGTATAAAATGCATTATGAAGTTCAAAAAATTTATTTACAGATTTATAAAGATAAAGTGAGTATACATTCCAGTTTACCTATAGAAGCAACTTTAAGTGATAAAGAAATGAATGTAGAAAAAGATATAACTGAGATACATGTTGCGACACTAAATGGAAGAAAATATATACAAATATCTGGGAATTTACCAGAGCAGTATAGCCAATATGCATTAGTCTATTATGCAGATATAACAGATATAGTAAATGAGTGGGAAAAGAGGAATAACTCTTTATTTATTGCAAGTATAATATTTTCAGGAGTTTTAAGTATATGCTTATTTATTTTATTAGAGTATCTTTTTGAACCACTAGAAAGAATTTCAAGTATTTCAAATCAGATTGCCAATGGTGAATACAAAGAAAAGCTAGAGATTAGGGGTGGCGAAGAAATCGCAGAGGTTGTACAAAGTTTTAATACGATGGCGGATAAAATTCAATATCAGATGGAAGAGCTTGAGAACCATGCGAGAGAAAAGCAGAGATTAATAGATGATTTGGCACATGAATTAAGAACGCCATTAACTGCAATCTATGGATATGCTGAATATATGCAGAAGACACATTTAAGTGAGGAAGATAAGTATGCTGCAACCAATTATATTTTATCAGAGAGTACAAGGTTAAAAAATATTTCGGAAAGTTTATTGGAACTGGTAATAATACGAGAAGAAAAAGAAATAGAAATGATATCAATGGATATAGAACAGTTGTTTAAAAAAGTTCATCAAACCGAAAATATTAAGCTCAAAGAAAAAGGAATAGAATTAGTATATTATAATGAGTTGAAAGAAATAAAAGGAAATAAAGATTTAATAGAAAGTATGGTTGTGAACTTAGTAGACAATGCAATAAAGGCATGTAGCACAAAAGGTAAAATTACGATGAGGGCTTATTTTGAAAATGAGAAAAAAATTATTGAAGTAGAAGATAACGGAAAGGGAATGACAGAGAAGCAGCTCCTTCAGGTGACAGAAGCATTTTATAGAGTAGATACGGCAAGAAGTAGAAAAGAAGGGGGAAATGGATTGGGACTCGCATTATGTGAGCAGATTGCTAAGAAGCATCATGCAGAGTTATCTTTTTCTTCAAAACCTAATGAGAAAACAATTGTAAAGGTAATTTTTCAAGAATGATAATTTAAAAGATGCTAAGAACCTTACTTTGGGAAGAGGTTGCACTTGCCTTAAATCATACTTTAAGATGAAATAAGTTATAGATATCGAAAGCAGGGATACTTAGATTGGCGGAATATGAAAGGAAGCTACTTCTTGTCGGATGGGGCGTCTTTTCATTTTTTGTTTCAAAACTTAATTTAAAACCTTTGCGCCATGATGAATGAATCACCCATAGCCAAAGGAGGAGAAAACGTTCAAAACCTCTGTAACTCATTCTAGAGCAGGCTTTTGGAATCGTGACAACGATAAGTGCCATTTGTTTTATATGGGTGTGGAGCGTTGTTCTCGTATGCCATATTAAGTATAAGAAAACCCGGCCGGACTTACAGGCTAATCCAAATATGACTCGAAGTTTTTGGCCCCGTTGAACGGCTATGACTTGTTGAGATTCACGACAATGTTGTCTAGCATGTCCCAAAATCTAAATGAACCGGATTTCATGAAAAGAGCAACACGTAGTGGTAGTCACTAGTGTTGCTCTTTGTTCTAAGATGCGGACTTTTTAACGACAGGGATCCAAACTTCCATTTCATACATGTTGTTGCCTCGCTCGTAAGTCATTTCAAACTCGGGACCATTTGCGGATTCGTAATTAGAGCTCGGAAACCATTCCCCCCATATACGCTTCCACAAATCATGAATACCACTCTGTCCATCGGGGTAGAGGCCGGTTGAGAATGTTGCGTAGGTTTGAGGGGGTATTTGAAGCTTTTCAAATCCTTCCAGCAAGCCACTTTGGGGTAAAAAATAACCGATCATGTAAGAACTTTTCTCGCCTTGTTTGTTATATAATACCCCATGAATTTGGCCGTTTCCCCCCAATTCCGCTGCAGCACGAATTCGATCGACGGTTCCATTGGAAATGCACTTGGTCCAAAAAGCAGGTATTTCAATGAATGGACTCTCGCCATCAGCATTGACCACAGTGGACACGCCGAACATTTCAAAAGCTTGTTTTTCCTCGATTTTATAGTTCATTTCCACATCTCCTCGAATCGAAATATGAAAGGATAACCTAGGATAAGCCTTAAGTGATACGCCTTTGTCGCGCGCTGACATTGGCATCACACCATGCATTTTTTTGAACGCTCTGGAGAATGCTTCGGGCGATTCGTAACCATACTTTAAAGCGATGTCGATAATCTTTACTCCGCTTTGTTGTAGTTCAAATGCTGCAAGGGTCATCCTCCTACGCCGAATGTACTCTGAAAGTGGCACATCGGTAATGAACGAAAACATCCGCTGAAAATGGTAAGTTGAGCAACAGGCAATTCTAGCCACTTGATTGAAATCAATAACTTCAGACAGATGTGTTTCTACATATTCCATTGCGTTGTTCATGCGATCCAGCCAATCCATACAGCCCCTCCTTTCAAGTTTGATTATATGGGATGGTGAGAAATGAAACCTTGCAATCCATGCACCGAAATATCATGTTCGATATTACTTCAACTAAATCCTCTATATAAATCCATATTTACTGTGGACTACCTTGTTACAACTTGCCGTTACAGACAGCGCGGTGAACCGTATCATAAGTAGGGCGGATTATCTTATTGGACTAACCAGTGTGGAGATTAGGTGATGAGACCGATGACTGTTGTAGAATTGGCTAAATCCAACCTTGAATATGGAAATTGAGGATTCAAGATGATATCTTTTTTTCTTGGTTCCTCTTCATAGCTTTAAATACCCACAATGATAAAATGGCATAAAATAGGATAACCACAATGCTGATGTCGCCTGAGATGTATTCGGTTATAGAGGACTTCGATTGACTGAGTGCAGCGAATACCGCCCAAAAGACATTATGGCTGGTATGGAGAATGGAAGAGGGCCATACACTTTCACTTTTGACTCTGACATAGCCAATGACCGGCGCGAGGGACATAGTGGATATCAGCATTAAGGACAGATTAATCCATACATTTCCTTCATTATGATAGCTAGTAGTAAAGATAATCATAGGAAAATGCCAGATGCCATGGATAAACCCCGTCATAAGCGAACCCCGTATAAACCCGAAGGAAGTATGTAGTTGCGGAAATAAATATCCTCGCCATCCCAATTCCTCTCCTAGGGAGTTCGTCAGCACATTAGAGATAAATATAGCAATAATAGCAATCGGAAAAGCCGCCCAGCTAAAACCGAGAATGGTGTCGGGCATTACTAGAACAGAAAGTCCGCTAATCCATACAATTCCATAACTTAAAGCAATGGGTATAATAGGTACAAATATAGCAAAAAGCCATTTGTGCATGCCTAGTTTATTTATGCCAAGTTTTTGCCATCCTGTTTTGTTATAGCCATCTCTAGTTACGATGAACATCATAAGTAAAGTTGCAAGGGTCGGGATTAACATATACACAAAGGTACTTATATTTGGGATAAGACTGAATCCTAATCCTAAGAGTAGTACCAGTCCAATAAATACGAATGATTGTTGTTTTGAAGTTAGTTGTTTAATCATGTTCGATCTCCTTATTTGTTCAAATTTTTGTGATAAAATGGAGTGAAAGTTATTAAGAGGCTCATAACTTAATTGTAGAATAGTAGAGAAATGACGGTAGTGACATTCATCTTGTTTTAGATCATATGTTTGTCATAAAGAATGTCATAAGAAGTGGGGACTATATGGGGGCTAGGCGTTGGAAGTGGATTGATTGGTCATTGTTTTCTTTACATTTATTTTGGTATTTATCTATTTCAGTTTATTTGTTAGCGAATTCAAGTCGTATCATTGACGGATTTAATGGAATACATTTCTTAATATTCACCCTATCCTATGTGGTACCTCAATTTTTTTGGAGACCTAACTATAAAAATGTAGTTGGTTTTACATTGGCAGAGTTACTATTTGGTGGTTTTGTTACGGGGCTTCTCTATTACTGGACCGATCATTATATAGATAATATGTCCGTTCCCATGATTCTATTAGGCTATCTGGCCACGAGGAAAGTTGCTTATTGGTCGGCCCCAATTGCTATCCTTGGATTTCCGCTTCTTGGGGTTATGTTTGGACATCAGACATGGGTATTGACGATGGATACCGTAGTGAATCATCTTCTTTTGTATGGAATTGGAGTTGGGTACAACGTATTTATTATGAATAATCGAACAATGAAGGCTCTTCTCGATAAGAATAAGAAACAATATCAACTCATACAGCAGTACGTGACTCAGGTTGAGGCCCTTACTTTGAAAGAGGAAAGAAATCGGTTAGCAGGTGAACTTCATGATACAGTAGGATACGCTTTTACTTCATTAATCATGGGTCTTGAAGCTTCTAAAGCACTGATGGAGATGGATCCTAATAAAGCTGGGGAGAAGATGGAGGGAATACTACAGCAGGCGAGAGTAAGTGTAGATCATATCCGACAACAGATACATCAGATAAAACCGACTGAAGAGAATACAATGCTTTCTATGCATTTTATTGATGAGATCAGGGGATTTAGTGATTATTCGGACATTCAAATCTCCTTCAAGCTTATTGGACAGGAAATTCAGGTTCCTTTAGCTATTCAGCATGTTCTGACTAGATGCCTGCAAGAGACTTTAACCAATGCAGTCAGACACGGACAAGCTAAGGTGATTATAGTCACGTTAACATATGAAGCAGGCCAGTTGATTCTCACTGTAAGGGATGATGGATGCGGGAATCATGATCTGACATTTGGCTTTGGACTTAGTACGATGCAGCAAAGGTTAACCACCGTAATGGGGGGGCTGCAAATCAACTCAGGTATGAATGCGGGTACAGAGATTATTTGTACAGTTCCTATAAAAGGACAACTTGGAAACAATGAAATTCGTCTTGTGATCATTGATGATCAGGATTTGATAAGAGAAAGCTTACAAATTGTGTTTATGAGAGAATCGGATCTTGAAGTAGTTGGTTTGGGACAGAACGGGCGGGAAGCCATAGAACTATGCCAACAGCTGAATCCCAATATCATCCTACTAGATGTACAAATGCTAGAAATGAACGGCGTTGAAGCCACGAGAATTATCAAACAACAGTGGCCACACATCAAAATCATTATTTTAACGACATTTGAAGAAATGGGTTCTGCAAAGGAAGCAATTTCCTTAGGTGCTGAGGGTTATTTGTTAAAAACGATTCATCCCCGTGATTTATTATCTGCTATTCGTCTCGTGTATCGGGGTGGCACACTTATGTCCACAGAGGTTGCTAGGCAATTAATCAATTTGATCAACCATTCCAATGATGTTCCGAGTGAGAATATAAGATTAACAAAAACACATGAATATGATTTAACGGAAAGGGAGCTGCAAGTTCTGAAATATTTGTCCGATGGGGATAAGTATCGAGATATTGCTCAGAAGTTGTTTCTTTCGGAAGGAACAGTCCGAAATTACGTTTCTAGTCTCTACTCCAAATTAGAGGTTAATAATCGTACCCAGGCCATGAAAAAAGCTCAGATGCATGGACTTGTAAGAGAATAGATGATGCCACGGGGCCATAGGGCAAAACTAACCTTATTAATAAACTAAGAGCACATTTCTGTGGTGTTCTTTAATTCGCCGATAGCCCCGTTAAGGTGAACCGTATCATAAGTAGGGCGAAATTTGAGTCATAACGATGAAGAGTGGAATGTCATTGAGCCGTTTTTGCCCCCTACCCGAAAATCACAAGGCAAAATGTAACCAGGAAATTAAAGCGTGACAATCTAACTGAAAGTAATTTACAGCAAATGGAAAAGGCTTTATGACGTTTCGTTTATAAAATGAACTGCTTATTTTGAAAGTACAATATTATGATGATGCAGAGAGGTGTCCCAAGATGACAAATAGAATACTGAATCCTAAGGTTGATGAGTATTTAAATAAATCGAAAAAGTGGAAAGAAGAATATGAAAAGTTGAGAACTATCGTTCTTGACTGTGAGCTGACCGAAGAATTTAAGTGGATGCATCCTTGCTACACATTTGAGAAAAAAAACATCGTTTTAATCCATGGATTTAAAGAATATTGTGCGCTTCTGTTTCACAAATGTGCCTTGTTACAGGACGCGCATGGGATTCTAATCCAACAAACAGAGAATGTACAGGCGGCGCGCCAGATTCGGTTCACCAATGTTCAAGAAATAGTTGAAATGGAAACCATCTTGAAAGCCTATATTTATGAAGCCATTGAAGTTGAAAAATCCGGTTTGGAAGTGGATTTTAAAAAGACCACAGAATACACAATTCCTGAAGAATTTCAAAATAAATTAGATGAAATCCCTGGCTTGAAGACTGCTTTTGAAGCTTTGACGCCCGGACGGCAAAGAGCATACATTTATTATTTTTCTCAACCCAAACAATCCAAAACTCGAGTGTCAAGGGTTGAAAAATGTATGCAGCAAATTCTCAATGGAAAGGGATTAAATGATTAAAACCAAGAAAGAGCCCGACTTATTCTAAGCTGTACCCTATCGAGTAGACACTTTAAAAAAGGCTCTCGATAGGGTTCTTTCTTTTTATACGAATAGAAAGTAGGGATTTGTACGGTTTTACCTGTCACGTGTACCAGCGGGAAAATTAGTTGAAAGCAAATCTTGAAGCTTGCGTATTCTACCCTATATTTAAAATCATTTTCAAACAAGAGCCTGCAAAACAGGCCTAGGTGGTGCCTTGAAATTTCGCTTAATAGATGTTACGGGATGCGTAACATAAGTATGGCAAAAAGGTGGATTTTTTTTGTTTATTACCATTTTAAGAAAGTCGCTGATATAATTATTATATTGACTATTAATTTATAATACAGTTATCAGATTTTCATATTATGCGGTTAGTCAAATAAGATAGTTTCAATTATAAGTAGAACAGGGCATCCGAGTGGGTGCCCTTAAATTACGCCCCTAGAAGGGGTTTTATTCCGAAAATGGTAAAATTAATTTAGAAGTGGTGAATTCATGAAAGAATTTTACAGTCAGGTGAATCGAAAAACATATCATATTGTAATGTTAATGATCATCGTTCTTATGGTATCTGGATTAATACTATCTACAACAGAGTTGAATGGGGTTTATTTTGGATATATTATACATTTTATTTGTGTAACAATTCTATCTGTTTGTTTATGGATCTATCCTAAGTATGAGACACATTTTTTTAGAAAGATCATCATTCTATTTGAATTTGCTTATTTCTATACTCTTTTCTTTTTATATCCTGAAACTTGGACCACATATATTTTCATTTGTCTTATTCCTACACTTTCTATTCTATTTTTTGATTTAAAAGTATTTTATTTTTCCTTCATTACAAATGGAATATTAATAATAATTACATTTTGCTATATTGTCTTGATTGATAAAGGTGATAAATATTCATATTTACATCATGACATCCTAGGCAATCTTATCAATATAATAGCTATTCAAATGTTATTATTTCTTATTTTTCATTTATCATTTAGCCGGATGAAAAAGCAGCAACTTTATTATGAACAATTACAGCAATCTGAGCGTTTAAAGATGATAGGACATTTAACAGCTGCTGTTGCGCATGAAATTAGAAATCCAGTAACAGTTGTTAGAGGTTTTTTGCAATTTTTCAATGAAGATCCTTCATTTGGTGATCCTATAAAAAGAAAGTTCAAATTAATGATTGATGAATTAAACACAGTAGAACAGATTACCTCCCAATTTCTAACACTTTCAAAACCAAATAAAGATGAAAGACCAGAAAAAGTGGATGTGAAGGAGGTTCTTCAGAGTGTTACGGGCTTGCTCAATTCCTATGCAATGCTGACTGATAATCAAATTGATATACATATAGAGGAAGATTGCATTATTTCTATTAATAAAGTTGAGTTTAAGCAATTACTCATGAATATAATAAAAAATGCATTAGAAGCTTCGGATGTTGGTAAATCCGTCTCAGTCATAGCAAGTAGAAATAATAATTATATCGAGATAAAAATCATAGATGAAGGAAGTGGAATGTCAGAAGCTGAGGTTAAGTCACTAGGCACTCCTTTTTATTCATTAAAAAGTAATGGAACAGGTATAGGGTTAATGATTTGTTTTAATATTGTAGAAAAATATGATGGGAAAATTTATTATAAAAGTTCTAAAGGTAATGGAACTACAGTTAATATTCGCTTTTCAGCTACGAATGACCAGTAATATTCCAAGATGAAAGAGTACAAAGCCCCTCCCACTGTAGACTGTAAAACTTAAGATCGCCCGTCTGATCCCGCTAGGTCATCATGAAACTCATGAAGCAGCAAGGAGTTTAAGCTGAACCGTATTACAAATAGTGGTAAATTAGAGGGTAGATGACTTTATCTACGAAGTGAAAGGAAGATGAAATGAAAGAAATATTGTTCAAATACATGACTAAATTTACATCCCTTAACGAAGAAGAACAACAGGCGATCGTTGATGATATCCTTATTGAGGAAAATAAAAAAGGAACAGTTCTCCTTAGACAAGGAGATGTTCCTACGAAATGTTATTTCGTGTTGAAGGGATGCGTAAGGCAGTATTCGATCAATGAAGCGGGAAAAGAGGTCACAACGAATTTCTACACAGAAGAGCAAGCCGTTACGATCTTCAATCAACATAAACAAGATAAGTCATCCCCGTACGCTTTAGCTTGTCTGGAAGACTGTATCGTGGTTGTTGGTGATCTTGATGCCGAACAGGACATGTTCAGCAAATACTTGCAATTGGAATCCATGACACGCAAGATGGTCGAGGAGAACTTTGGTCAAGTACAAGATGAATATGCTGCCTTTATTGCTTCTACACCTGAGGAACGCTTCAATTCGCTATTACTGAACCGACCTCATTTAATCGATCGCGTGCCCCAATATCAATTGGCAAGTTATCTCGGGATTACCCCCGAGTCATTAAGCAGAATCAAGAAGCGAGTCCATCATCCATAAAGACAATCATGAAGGCTGATGTTAGGCCGGTATAGGTTTTTTCCCGCCTTTGAACAACAGCCATAACCCAAAGCCCAATTCTCCCACAATCATTGGCACCGTAAATACATATTTAAGTATAGTAGTGATGCCATCGTATTGTGGAAGAAACGTGTTACATAGGTGAATGAGCATATAGCCTACACCAGCAATCAACAATAGGATACTAATGATTTTCGGTATACCGCCTGATGTGATAGCCACATAGCCCACAATCAATAAATGCCCTCCGAAAATAATTAAACCAATCGACCAAATCAATTCGAATGCATTTAAAAATAGCATCATAAGGGCTTGAAGTTGTTCGGTTGTAAATAATCCTAAATCGTCTGTACTACTCGAGAGCAGCCGCCCGAATATTAAATTCAATATGGCTATGCCCAATACAGCCCCATAGGTAAGACGGAACCACGCACCGAGCAATGAAAGGCTTGTATTCACTGGCTTCAGGAAAATATAGAAAGCCCAGGCGACCACGATGTCACAGATCAGGATGATGACCCAACCAAAGATTTCAGCATTGAAAAGCATGCTGGATGACCTGATGTTATGAAATGTGGCGTTGGCATCTCCTGGTATCACAAGGCTAGCATGGACAAATCCATAAGAGAAAAATGCAGCAAGTGTCATGATGATCAGCGATATGCCCGCAATGAACGCAGATTGTCGCTGATCCGTTTGTTGTATTTTGGTGGTAGCCATCAAATAACCCCCTAGAGTTCTGTAATGAATTCATTGTAATCGAAGGGTTATGACGGTTTCATTGACTTAAATCAAGAGAAGGGAGGATTATTCATGTATATTGTATCTCAGCCAAAGCCGCTGTCCGATGACCGAAGCCAAGCGCTTGCGAAGGAAGACGCCGCTTTTTTTCCACCGGGTTACCTCCAGTTTTTGGGGCAATTCGGGGAAGGGACGTACAGAGGGTGGATGAATGTCCAATTACCGGATATGGAGGTGCTTAAGCCTTTTGCCGAGTATGATTTATGGGAGCATGATGAAGACAGCCCGATTACAGCGCAACAGATCGGACAGTGCGTCGCGATAGGCACAACGGTGGACGGTGACTTTCTGGTGTTGCATAGAGAGACGGCGCAATTGCTCTGGCTACCTCGGCTCTTGTCGAAAGGGTGCATATGATTTACAAGAAGGAGATAACTTTGGAGAATCATGATAAGAAATTGGATGCGGTTATCGAGAAGATGCAAGCAGCTTTGGAGGGGATGTGGGAACAAGATCCCGAATTTTATGCCAAGTACCCCATGCATTTTTTCACTGAAGCAGAAGAGCAAGCTATACGTATCGTATCTGACAAATGGCGTCTGCCCGATGAATATTTGTACTTCTTGAAGCATTATGTTCCTGAATCGGTTACATGGAGCACAGACGAATATATCAATCTTAATATTTACGGTGCTAAAGACTTGCCGCAAGGTCAATGGGGTTATGACTATAATCCCGTTACGAATGAAGCCATTTCGGATTGGCCGAGCAACTATCTGGTTATTGCTACGGATGAAGGCGACCCTTATTGTATCGATCTATCCAGAGGGGACACCGCCACTTATACGGCGGAGCACGGAACGGGCACATGGGATTTTTCCATTGCTTATGACCATCTTGCCCAGTTCCTACATAGCGTCTTATTGCCGCACAGTTCTGAGGTGTGGGAGACAGACGAAGAAGCACAGTATCGTTACTACAACGTACTTATTACAGGTGAAGGCAGCAATAAGATAAAAACACTGTTGTTCGTCAAAAAAACGTTTTCCTGTGATTATTCGCAAGCGAAAGCCTATGTCGAGGAGGCGCCTTTGCTCGTGTATAAGGGGATTGATCTGGGGGCCGCGAAAATCGAGGCAGAGCTGAAGAGCATCGGTGCGGATTATGAAATGCGTCAAATCAGTTTGAATGAATTTCTATCAATGGTGTCCGGCGAACAAGACGCAAATGCGGGAGAGGTACGATGACGTTAGTCTCTTCTTTATATTATATTCCTCCTAGAGTGGTTGGTTGTAGGGATTTTAATTTAAAAAAGAACCCTAAACTTTTGGTCTTAGGGTTCGAATTATGAACTAAAAACGTAATCTATTTAGTTGCTTTTCGTCCTACGAATACCCAGTACAGAGATAAACTGAAAAGGGTAACGAGTACGAGAATGAATAGGATATTACTATATATGGAAGCATCGGAATTGCTTGTAATCCCTAGGAAGCTTTTTCGCATAGCGGAATGGTCCATCATGGCTGCTGTATAGGCAATTCCGATTGACATCGCGACATTCAGTGTTAAATTAAAAAATCCGACGGCTGTTCCTGCTTTTTCTTTTTCAATCGTACGAATGCAAGAATCAAGGATTGGTGCATACATGAATGCAAATGAGCTAGAGAATAACACCATGGAGATCACGAATACAACAACAGAAGATTGTATAAAGAATACGCCTAATAGTAAGCTGACCACAATACAAGACATCGCGATTGTAATACATTGCTTGCTTCCCAGAAACTTCGCAATTTTTCCGGAAAGAGCCCCGACGACCGTAGCTGCTATAAAGCCTGGAATCATTAATAGTGAAATGGTATCGAGCTTCAAACCATACATCTTTTCAAGTAAGAATGGAAATAAGAAAATATACGCTAACTGTACAGAGTAAATAACAAAAGCAACGCCAAGCAATGAGATAAACTGTTTATTTTTAAAGAATGATATGCCAATAAATGCTTTTGAGTTTTTACTAATATAAACAAGGAATAATGTAACTGCAACAACAAACAAGATCAGGTAAAGCCAATTGAAATCAGTAATATACAGGAGCAGGGCTGCCGAAATGGTTCCCACTAGGAATAATCCTAATACATCGACATGACGTTTTTTCGTTTCTTCCTTAGGAAGATATTTTAAAATAAAAGGAAGGGTGAAAAGGGTTACTAAAGAAATTAAAAATAGAGATGTCCAATGGAAATACGTAGAAACGTAAGCTCCAGTTAATGTACCTATAAGCTGTGAAAGAGCAAAACTGCTTGTACTTAATCCTAAAAATTTCTTTTGTTCATTTGCAGGCAAATGTTTGGTTACAAATATAACATATAGTGTTTCAGCTGATGCTAAACCTGCCGTTTGGATCATTCGTGAGATAACAACGAGTAAAAACGAATGTTGGAAAATATATCCCATGACTGAACCGACACATATTAAAATGATACCAGCGATAAAAAGCTTTCTAATACTAATGGAATCCGCCAAAGCTGCGTACACCACAGCCCCAATTCCAACCACAAGGCCAGCTAGGGTTGCTTGCCAGCTAACGGTTGTCGCCGAAATGTGGAAATCCTTTGCCATATCAACAGAAATAATCTTAAACGAATTGTCAATGATCAAACATAATAGAAATAATAGCAAGGTAATAGGTACTGCTTTCTTAATATTATATTCCTGAGTTTTCTTCATGCACACATCTGCAGTTCTGGTTGACATAGCTATATTCTTCTCCTTTGATGTTTCCTTCTAATGATGTTTAACAAGGTAGCGCTTCCATGAATAACCCAAAAATAATTACTCTTTGATTGCGATTTCATAGTCATGCATGATAAATCTTTGAATCATACAACATTATATAGTTGTCTAACAACTTGTACATTCTTTAACAATGAGAATATTACCACACCTTTATCTCACTGACAACCTTTCAGAATTTGTATTTTTTATTACAAAAAAGCGATGTATTCATAAGAAATACATCGCCTCCAAATTAATGAATTGTTTATTCGGTTATTTAGATGTTTTAATTCTAATTTGACTAAATTCTATGGGTATATAGTATTTATTATAAACAACAGGGTATTTATCGCTGATATATACACTTTCTAGTATCAAATCACATTCCTCTCCGTGGGAAAGTTGGTATTTCAATGACGGAGTATTGACGGAATCAGAACGTTTAATTTCAATGGTAGAAGAATTAGCTAGGTCATACACCTTTTCTTCCAACATTTCTAATATTTGCTTATCGTTTTGTAAGTTAAGATTTAATTTGGAGACGGCTTCTATTGGCATCATCGTAAAAGCAAAAGCTACAATCTTATCGTTACTCTTATACCAGCGTTCCAATGCAACAACTGCACTCATTTCTTGATTTAGTACTTGCATGGCATAGTCCGTTAATAGGTCAATTCGGAAATTAAGTTCGATATCATCTATGTTCCCCGTATGGCATTTATATAAGGGGTTCCCCAACTTCTCCAAGCCATCCATACTTTCATTATGATGAAATTTTGTAATGAAATTTCCTTTTCCATGGATATTTTTAACCAACCCATCCTCCTGCAAAAGTGCCAAAGCATGTCTCAATGTCATTCTGCTTACACCAAATTTTTTGGCCAATTCGGGTTCTGTTGGAAGTTGGCTGTCGGGAGGGAATGCTCCATCCATGATTAATTTATACAATTGATCATACACAATAACGAATAGTGGTTTTTTTTGTTTATTGAGTTCATGAAGTTTATTGATCATTTTCTTATACCCCTATAGTTTTTTATTCATGAGTTATAAATTCCATTTCTTTCGTTCTTCTCGTTCTTCTTTTCTTGAATCTATTGTAACTTACTTTTCTACGGAAATGTAGATGCTAGACAATTACGTCGAATAGATCCCTTTTTTGTATTTTCTCAATTAGCCAACTATCAAACTGTACAGAACATGAAAAAGATCATCTTCCATCTCGAAAGAAGGGCTTAAAGGTCTATTCCTCCGGGTCCTAACCTTCCTAACCCCAAAAAACAAAAGGGAAAACCCACGTTTCGAAAAAAAACGTGGGTTTCTCTACAATCTGAGAAGAAGGATATCATCCTTCTTCCATTTATATCGCGCCCGCTTTAGGCTATCATTTTCAAGCCTACAGCTGCGGTCAATACCATCGCTATAAACATAATACGGTTCCAGTCTTTGGACTCCCCGTAGAAGAGCATACCAACGAGCGCTCCCCCTACTGTACCTATTCCTGTCCAAACTGCGTAGGCAGTCCCCATTGGCAGAGTCAGCATAGCTTGACTTAAGAGTAGAAAACTCATTATAAACCCTATGGCAAATACGATATACGCCTTTGCATTCTTATTCTTAATGATGAGGTTCATACCTGTAACCCCAACAACCTCCGACAAGCCCGCTGTTAAAAGGAAAAACCAGCCCATTGTTATGCAACTCCCTTTTCATGAGACTCTTTAGTGACAAATTTAAGTCCTAGCACACCTGTTAATAATAAAAGAACTAGACCGATTTTCAGTGCTTGAAAAGTCTCTCCAAATATAAACATCTCTACCAAAACGGTTCCTGTTGTTCCGAGGCCCGTAAAGACCGCATAGACCGTTCCCACCGGTAATTTAAGGCATGCCAGAACGGCAAATAGAAAGGATAAACCGATGCCTACGATAGTACCTATCCATAGAAGCAACGAATCAGAATGTTTCAAACCGATCACCCATAATACTTCAATTATTGCTCCAATAAACACTAAAGCCCAGCTGCGTCTCATCTTAAACTCCCCTTACTCTATTTTTATTCCACACTAATATACAAATCATGAGGCACTAATCCTTTTCTGCGAACGTTCAGTACCTCCATACAGCATCTCAACAAAGTGATCATCAAGGGATGCTGTAAAAACGGCTGCTGCATGTTCTCCTGCAAGTTAGAGGTAGGTTAAATGACGTACTCCTACGCTCATAATAAGCCTGTAATTATTCCAGGTAAGGATTAAGTCGCTCCTTATCTCTAGTGAGAATTGCATGGAGAAATTTCTTGTCTACCATCTGGAGAACAGAGGATTTGGTCCAGTATGTGTAGGAAAGAGCGGCAGCACTTCCTCCCCCAACTCTTGAATCACTTCCGCAGGGGGCCTGTTCCCAAATTGGATCCCAAGCGCCGCATGATTGACGCCAGCCGCTTGCCACTCCTCCAAAAGCTGGATCAGACCTGCTCGTCCAGTACGCAAAACATACCCACCGCGGAGCGGTGTTCTAGGATAATTGACATCTTCCACAAGATCAATCCACTCGTTGGTCATATGTGGCTTGAACACCCCACCGGGTATTTTTTTACGCCAAGCACTTATCTTTTGCGCTAGCTTTCGAGGACCGGAGCCGTCTGCAGTCGACTCGGGATAAGTGAGCCAACCGTCACTATGCTTCGCAATCCAGTCGAGGGTTTGCCGGCTTGATCCTGTCACAACGAGCGGGATATCTCCTGTTGTCGGCTTGGGTAGCAACTCTAGCCCTTCAAGATTTCCAAGAGAGGATTGAATGGATGGAGAGCGATGTCGAATCAGGTTGCGAAAGAATTCAATCGTTTCCCGGAAGCGTACATCACGATGCTCAGTATCGATTCCATAAGCCGGGAATTCTACGGGCCGATCACCTGAGGCGATGCCCATGACAAGGCGCCCGCCAGAAAGTACGTCAATCGATGACGCCGATTTCGCCAAATCAATGGGATGGCGAAGCGTGAAAATTGCACTGCCCGTTACTAAGGATACGTTTTTGGTCCTTGCAGCAAGATAGGCCAAGTAGGTGAATGGGTCGAAGAGTTGTCCAGCATCCCCAAAGTCGGGGTCAAACAGTGGCACATCTCGCACCCAAACAGCAGAGAAGTTCAGTTGATCGATCATCTCCACGATGTCAGCCTGTCCATGTAGGTCATCCATATGACCTACATAGAATTTTAGCGGTAAGAATATACCGATCGTCAATTTATCGGGGGCAAACATACGACGGAAACCGGGATGTTCAATGAACTTTTCCTTTGTTGAAGTTGGCATCTCTGGTTTCTCAAGCCGTTCATTGTGTCTTAGATTCATGTCCAATTTATTCAGCTCCTAAATAATATGTAATCCATTCTTCTGACGTTGCGAATCGATATTCTGCTGTCCCGCATTTCATACTACATAGTCAGCAATATTGTTCCTCCTTATGCGCACATATCCAGACGAAACGATTTTCATCTTCTCCTTACCTTTACTTTAAGAGAGAAAATTCATATTCAAGCATTTCTATGGAAGTGATATAATTGTAATCGCCAATTGACCCCGATGGTAGAGACAACTCTTGATAATATTATGGGGTCAGATTTGACAATGAGGAGGGCTATCATGATTGATATGACGCTGGTACTGGAGAAAAAGTCTGAAGAATCGTTATATTCCCAGCTGTATCAACATATCAAAAAAGATATTATTCGAGGCAAGCTGGCCGCTAAGACACGATTGCCTTCCATTCGTACGCTTTCATCCCATCTCCATATTAGCCGTAATACGATAGAATTAGCCTATCAACAGTTGATCGCCGAAGGCTATGTTGAAAGCAGGCCGAGGAGCGGAGTATTTGTCATTGAATTGGAACTGGAAAAACTGCCTGCGCCGTTTTCAGGAAGTAGAAAGCCCTTTGAAATAAGCAAGCAGAACAGTACTATGGTTCAATATGATTTTCTATATGGCGATGTGGATGTCGAACACTTTCCGCTTACTACCTGGCGTAAGTTATCCAATCAATGCTTACAACCGAAACAAGCGGCGTTGTTCTCTTATGGTGATCCTCAGGGAGAATATGAGCTACGTATTGAAATTGCTAAGTATTTGTACGATTCGAGAGGGGTAAACTGTTCGCCTAATCAAATTATAATTGGAGCAGGCATTCAATATCTGCTTGGTGTGCTATCCGGGTTAGTGGGTGCAAGAGGCAATAGCATTGGAATGGAGGAACCAGGCTATGATGGGGCTAGGACTATTTTCCAACATCATGGATTCAGCGTAATCCCCATTCAGCTGGATAAGGATGGGCTTAACATTCACAAGTTATATGAGAGTAAGTCTAGAATTGTCTATATTACCCCCTCTCACCAGTTCCCATACGGGATGGTCATGCCGTTCGCCAAGAGAATGCAATTGTTGAAGTGGGCAGAAGAGCAAGACGCCATTATTATCGAAGATGATTATGACAGCGAGTTCCGGTATGTCGGCAAACCAATCCCTTCTTTGCAGAGTTTGGATACCCATCATCGTACCGTCTATCTAGGAACTTTCTCCAAATGTCTCCTTCCCTCTCTACGCATTGCCTATATGGTGTTACCTCCAGCTTTGCTGGAGCTTTATAATAAGCAAAACTATCGATTATATGATCAAACGGTGTCCCAGATTCATCAAAATACACTGGAGTTGTTTATGAGAAATGGGCACTGGGAAGCCCACATTCGTAAGATGCGCAATGTATATCATAAAAAGCAATCCGTGCTGATTGGGACAATCCGGGAGTTGATGGGTGAGCAAACTACCGTGATCGGCCAGGATGCTGGACTTCATATTTTATTGCGTGTACTTAACGGCATGAATGAGGCTGAACTAATTCAGGCTGCAGCGCAAGAAGGAGTTAAGGTTTACGCCGTATCCCCCTTTTGGGCGCTGTCATCCCAAGCTGAAACTTCGATGGTTCAAATCGGTTTTGGCGGGTTGAGCATTGAGGATATCGTAAAAGGGGTCCATGCCCTGCACCGCGCTTGGGGTAATTAGTATTTTGAACTGCACCCCAATGGTTAGACACAGCTTTAGGGGCAATCTATACCTATTAAGGCAAGGGAATGATTACCACTGTCTGCTTGATCAAACTAAGCTTCGGAAGAGAAGCTCCAGATCCTTTCCCTTATGTCTGGATGTCGCTGTTGTTAGCAATATCGGTTTCCACGTTCTTATCGAGCATCAGCTTTAACGTGCGAGCTATCATCAATGCTTCCTCGGATCATATAAGATAAAGTCAAGCGGTCTTAGTCCTGATTTCATTGGATTAAGGCCGTTTTATGATATATTCAAGTGAAGAGGGTTTTCCCTAAGGACAAACCTTCAAAAAGGAGTGCGAATAATGAATCTAGAATCGGTCATGCTGTCCGATTATGTGGTTGCAGTAACCTTGGCGGAAACAGATATTGCACAAGAAGTCGCGAAGGAAGTAGGTCCGGTAGAAGTCAATCGGGGTACTGCAAAAAGCAAGATCTTGAACGCTTCCATTAATATAAATAAGGCAGTAGAAAAAGGGGAAATCGGCTTCAAACTCAAATATGTAAGGTGTTAGGAATTACTCTCATATTTAAGAAGAACACCTTTAGAGGAATACGGTGAACCGTACCCTAAATAGGTGCTGTTTTTGTATTGTCTTTTTAGGAGCGTGGAAAATGTATTCAAAAGGAAAGCCCAAATAGAGGGAAAGGATCACTTCATTTGGGCTCTGGAGATTTACGGGACATTACGCAAAATTAAGAAATTACGAAACCTCTACTAACACTATCGATCACTGCCAGTTTGTGTGAAAGAATCCTGCTAAATCAGTTCGTTCATAAGTATGGGCTCCAAAATAATCCCGCTGTGCTTGCAAAAGGTTAGCATTTGAAATGTCTGTCCGGTAACTATCGTAATAAGTAAGTGAAGCACTTAAACATGGAAACGAAATACCAGAATTAATACCCTCACAGGCAACTTTTCGCAATCCTATTTGATATTCTTTAACCTTTTCAGCAAAATACGGGGCGATTAATAGATTAGCGAGATTCGGCTGTGCTTGATAGGTTTCGCTTATGACGTTTAAAAATTCTGCACGAATGATACATCCACCACGGAAAATAAGGGCAATATCCTTTAAAGGTAGATCCCATCCGTAAAGTTCAGAGGTCATTTTATATTGTGTAAATCCTTGCGCGTAGGCACAAATTTTGCCCATGTATAATGCTTGTCTAATGTACTCAATCCACAAATCTTTATCTAAACTCCGCTGATCCATCTCTGGGCCGGATAGGATATTTTCTGCATAAACCCGTTCCTCTTTTAAAGAGGAGATGTAACGGGCAAACAATGACTCTGTAATAATGGATGATGGGATCCCGGTATCTATTGCTTGAATGCTCGTCCATTTACCTGTGCCTTTTTGCCCTGTTTTATCAAGAATTACATCGATCAGCGGTAAGCCTGTTATTTCATCCTTTTTCCGTAAAATCTCTGCGGTGATTTGGATTAAATAACTGTTCAATTCACCTTGATTCCATGTTTCAAAGATGTCAGCAATTTCGTTAACAGATAAGCCTAACCTTTTTCTTAAAAATGTATAGGCTTCAGCAATTAATTGCATATCAGCATACTCGATTCCGTTATGGACCATTTTCACAAAGTGACCGGATCCTTTTGAACCAATATAAACACAGCAAGGGTCTTTGTCCACTTGGGCTGCTATTTTTGTTAGAATAGGTGCTACTTTAGCATATACGTCTTTATCTCCACCAGGCATGATCGAAGGTCCGTTTAAAGCCCCAACTTCGCCCCCGGAAATACCAATTCCCAAATAACCGATTCCTTTAGACTTCAATTCATCATATCTACGTTCAGTATCTTCGTAATGGGAGTTACCACCGTCCATGATCACATCGCCTGCTTCAAGAAAAGGTACTAATGCACTGATCACCGAATCGATCGGTTTGCCCGCTGTGACCATAAGGAAGATTTTTCTTGGAGTTTCTAAGGAGTGAACAAAGTCTTGAATTTTGTAGTAGGGATAAATTAATTGACCTTCCGTTTTGCCAACAAGATTATCGGTTAAGTCCCTCGTATAATTATAGACAGCCACTTGCTCACCTTTACTAGCCATGTTTAAAGCGATATTACTGCCCATTACCCCTAACCCAATGACACCAATTGTATTGAACATTTCTTCTTGCTCCTTTTATTAAGATTAATAGACAGTAAAACCCTCACTTATTGACTCAGAAGATTCTAAGAGAATAAGTGGGGGAATCTACTGCCCGCAAATATTGATTTATACGAATAAACTTAGTAATAGAACAAATCCTAATCCAGCTACAGAAACGATTGTCTCAAGCAATGTCCATGTTGCAAATGTTTCTTTCATGGTTAGACCAAAATACTCTTTAAACATCCAGAAACCAGCATCGTTAACATGGGAAGCTATTAAACTACCCGCTCCCGTTGCAAGCACGACTAAAGCAAGATTAACGTCAGATTGTCCTAACATTGGAATAACTAAACCAGCAGTTGTTAAAGCTGCAACAGTAGCAGAACCTAAGGAAATACGTAAGATTGCAGCGATGATCCAGGCAAGCAAGATGGGTGATAATGAAGTTCCTTGGAATAGTTCGGCTACATAGTCACCCACGCCACCATTAATCAATACTTGTTTGAAGGCTCCGCCGCCCCCAATGATTAAGAGCATCATCCCAATATGAGTAATAGCGGTTGTACAAGATTGCATGACAGTTTTGATTGGAATTTTTCTTGCTAACCCCATGGTATAGACAGCAACCAGTAAGGAAATCAACATGGAAGTTGATGCATCGCCAATAAAACGGATAACTGCTAATAGACTATTATCTTCAAATCCCATCGTTTTTTGAAGCAAAGTAATAATAGTAGCAATAGACATTAATATAACAGGCAGCATTGCAGTGAATACACTGATACCAAATCCAGGTGTGTCTTCCAACTTAAATTCTTTTTGTTCGCCTAAAGAAGCAATATTACCCGTTTTCGTAAATGATGCAGGTACGAGTTTTTTTGCAAGCTTAGTAAATATAGGTCCAGCTAAAATAACTGTTGGAATTGCAATAATGAAACCGTAAAGTAAAACCTCACCAATGTCCGCGCCATATTCACCTGCAATAACTGTAGGTCCTGGGTGAGGAGGTAAGAAACCGTGTGTTACGGATAAAGCTGCAGCCATTGGAATACCGAGATAAAGAATAGAAACCTTTAATTGTTTTGAAATGGCGAATACAATTGGAATTAATAATACTAAACCTACTTCGAAGAATAACGCCACACCGATAATGAAAGAAGCAGCTACGACCGCCCATTGAATATTTTTTTCACCAAACTTGTTAACGAGGGTCATGGCAATTCTTTGAGCGCCACCTGAATCAGCGATCAACTTCCCTAACATCGCTCCAAGACCAAAGATTAACGCTAAGTGACCAAGTGTTCCGCCTAATCCGGCTTCAATGGTTTTGACAATTTCATTCAATGGCATTCCAAGTGCTAAAGCGACACCGAACGATACAATGATTAATGAGATAAAGGTATTTAATTTGAAGCCCATTATTAAAACTAATAATGCTAAAATCCCAATGGCTACAATAACTAATGGCATTGTAATTCCCCCTGATATATATCTTGTTAGTGTTTGATTAAGCTTCTTTGATAGTTGGCAATCCGTGTATAATCTTCTTCTAAGACTCTAGATATGTTAATGAAGATCGGAAGTAAGTGCCTATATTCTTTCGTTGCTTCTTTGTTTGGTGTGTGTTTGTAGGTACTGCCAACCATTTCAGAAACGACTTCAAATGATTCGATCTTTCCGGTGGCATATAAGCCTAAAATACAAGCACCTAGACAAGAACTTTCGTAGCTTTCTGGAATAATTACTTCAGAATCGAATATATCGGACATCATTTGCCGCCAAACATCTGATCTTGCGAAGCCGCCGGTAGCTTGAATTCGGGTCACAGGACTGTCCATGCATTCGATTAATGCTAAGAATACGGTGTATAAATTGTAAATGACCCCTTCTAGGGCTGCGCGAATCATATGTTCCTTCTTATGTGACATTGTTAAACCGAAGAATGAGCCACGTACGTCTGGGTTCCATAATGGCGCACGTTCACCAGCAAGGTATGGATGGAATAACAATCCCTCAGATCCTGGTCTTACACGTTCAGCAATCTTAGTTAATACATCATAGGGATCAATTCCTAGTCTTTTTGCTGTTTCTACTTCTGATGAGGCAAGCTCATCTCGGATCCAGCGAAAGACCATTCCGCCATTGTTTACTGGCCCGCCAATGACCCAGTGATTTTCTGTTAAGGCATAACAAAATATTCTACCCTTGTCGTCAGTTTGCGGCTTGTCAATAATGGTTCGAATGGCACCACTGGTCCCAATTGTGACGGCAATTTCTCCTTTCCGTATTGCATTTACGCCTAGATTAGAAAGGACACCGTCGCTTGCACCAATGACAAACTGTGTTTGTGGATCGATACCCATCTGTTTTGCCAAATCTGAATCACAATTGTTAAATATCTTGGTTGTTGGTACGAGCTCAGATAATTGAGCAGGTGTTATACCAGCAATTTGTAATGCTTCTTCATCCCAATCTAGTGTATTGAGATTCATCATGCCCATGGCTGATGCCAGGGAATGATCGACAACATATTGATTAAAGAACTTTTTGAAAATATATTCTTTAATTCCGATATATTTTTTAACCTTGACAGCGATTTCAGGAAGGTCATTCACAATCCAAGTTATTTTTGTTAATGGTGACATGGGGTGAATCGGTGTTCCCGTGCGTTTATAGACTTTATGGCCATTCAACTCATCTTTTATTTTATGTGCCCATGCTTCACTTCGATTATCTGCCCAAGTGATACAAGGGGTCAGTGGCTGGTCATTGTCATCCATAGCAATGACACTATGCATAGCACTGCTAAATGAAACAAACGATATTCTTTTGTGTGAATGATGTTTCGTTATATTCGAAATGGCTTGTAGGACTGCCTGGAAAATCTCTTCAGGGTCTTGTTCAGCTGTCGAGATATCCGGTGTATAAAGCGGGTACCCCATATTTTCTTGTTGGATGACTTCACCTTTTTCACTAAATAGAACTGCTTTTGTACTTGTGGTTCCGATATCTATACCTAACATATAGTTAGTCATTTTGCTGCACTACTCCTTTCGAGAGCATTTGTTGTGATATCCATAGGTCTTCTACTTTACCTTGAACATCATCAAAATTTTCATGTAAGGACTTACTCATGAGGTCTCTATCTTTTGTTCGGATCGCTTCAATGTAAAGCTCATGATTGTTTATAATGCGTGTAAAGTCTTCAACCTTTTCTTTGATACGCACACGCATCGACAATAGTATGAAGCTTTCCATAACGGGTTTTAAATTATTCCAGATCATCAGAATGTATGAATGATTAACTGCACGAATAATCGTTTCATGGAACAAGACATCTTGATATGAAAATTCATCAGCATCACTATATTTGATTGCGACTTTCATCATTTCTAGTATTTTACTAAGTTCCTTTATTAATTCATTAGTATCTATCCTTACAAGCCGTTCAAATACAAACGATTCTATGAGTAAACGGACATCATAAATTTCTTCTATTTCTTTTTCTGATAAACCAATAACAACTGCACCCATTCTTTCTAATCGGATCATATTTTCGGATGCCAGTATTTTTAACGCTTCACGTATGGGTGAGCGACTTACAGCGAAATCTATAGCTAATTTATTTTCTGACAATATGGTACCGCTTTCAATCTGGCCAGAAATAATACGCATTCTAAGCTCGTATGTTACCCGATCACCAGCAGAGGCTTTAGAAAGCCATTTGGAGGGATATAGGAATTCATTTAATTCGGTCATAAACTCACCTTCTCAATCTAGTATACTTGTATACAAGTATTATAACTAATATTTTTAATTTTGCAAGCGCTTTAGTTCAATCTATATAGTTGCACTTAAAATGCAAAGATAATGGGAATAAAGAACATCTGTGTGATAGTGTGAGTGTGGATTTTTTACTTGTTTGATTATTTCAGGAACAAAACAGAGTCAAGCCATTTGTTAAGATGGCTTGACTCTGTTTTGGTTTTTACGAACAAGTCAAAACAACCGACTTTGGAAAGAGTGTTCGCTTTTTAGGTCTATTATTTTAGCTGAGCAGTTCGATCATCTCTTCTTCTTCCCTGGCCCTTGCAATATCCAGCGGGGTTTGTCCGTCGTTATCCTTAATGCTTTTGTCCGCCCCCTTGGCAAGAAGCACTCCAACTATGTCCAAACGTTCTTCACCGTCTGCGACTTGCGTATGTAAAGGCGTGCTTCCGTCCGAACACTTTTTGTTGATTTCGGCTCCGTGATTCAGCAAGCATGTGACCACATCGGGATACAGAGCAATATGAAGTGGGGTAATCCCTTCATCATTTAGAGCATTCACATCCGCACCCTGATCTAGCAGATACTCAACCATCTTTGTATTTTCCGTCATAACTGCACCATGAAGCACGCTAAATTCATAATCATCTTTTCCAGTAATTAGCGTGGGATCTGCTTGTAGGATCTTTTTAACTTTTTTGAATTCATCCCCTTCAACTGCTTCATATAAATCGTCGAATGTATAGGCCATTGCTCGTTCATCCCTCTCTTGAGTAGTCTCTAATATTTAATATTATAATTCTATTCAGTAAAGTGTGAAACAGAGCTTTGATAAGATCGATCGAGAATGCCCCCAAAGAGCAAGAAAGATGTCGGTAAGCGTGAGGCCACTGAAAACGTCCACTTTTAAAAAACAAAATAGCTAAAGAAAAAAACGAGCCTTTAGAATCGCTTCTAAGGCTCGTTTTTCATGTAGGACAGTGGTTAGAAGAGGGAAACTTGAAGAATTCAATGTAAAATAGTGGGATTAATGAACTCTATCTATCGTTACACTTGATTTGTTTTACTCTCGCATATATGAGGATAATTGTGGTAAGGTAGGCAAATCTATTATACTAATGTCTTGTCACATAAAGCTGAAATGTACAGTATCGATACTGTATAAGTAGATGCTAACCTATGATGAAGGCACAATCTGATTTGCAGCTACAATATTTTTAGGCGATACATGGGTAACCATCACCGAATGTTATGGTTGATGGAACACGTGCAGTAGGTACTAAAGTCTCCATTGCAGTCGCTGAAAAGGTTCGCAAAGAGGGTCAAGTGGCCATCGAAGGAGTGATAATTCTAGTTATTGCTCTCGGGCTGTCCTCATACAGGCCAAAGACCGAAATAATAATGTTACATAAAGAGAGGCGCAGAGGCTTATGATTCTAAAAAAAAATGTGAAATCAAAAAGTTTGATCCTAACGAGTAATCTGTTGTTGGCAATCGTATTTATCGGTATCATCAGCTTAAATGTTGTATTCTCCTACCAAGGGCAAAAAAAGACATACGAAGAGCAATTCCTTGGGTACGGTACAGTTTTAGAGAGGCAAATAGAAACAAATCTTAGCCTCATTCAAGAGGCCAGCCAAATTGTCGTTAACCAACAGTCTCCAACCGCGGATGCTTTCGCTCTTTTGAGAAACCAGCTTTTTGCCATGACGGATAGTGATGTGAATATTCCCAGCGTTTATCTCATGTTACCCGATAAAGTCGAACGAGACGGCAAAAAATTCCTCGTTAATCTGCAAACTGAAATTGACATAGAAACGACGCTGCCGGGTACGGAATATGAAATGAACGCCACATTCGAGACTGCTCTTGACCGGGCTATTAAAGACGATTTCACGATAACTCCCTCCTACACGGACGTCGAAGGTACTTGGGTGACATATGTATCATCGATTAAGGACGATAAAGGGAAAGTCATCGCAATCTTAGGCATCGATTTTGATTACGCAGTAGTCCAGAAAAGCTTGTCGAGCATGCTCTGGAGCAACATCATACGCGGGGGAATATTTTCTGTTATTGCCATCGTGATCATTGCGTTTATGGTGCGGATCGCACTTCGCCCACTTCATCGTCTTGCGGAGGTGTCGAATCTGGCCGCGCAAGGCGATTTGACCGTAACCTTGCCAGTAACAAACATGAACGAAATCGGTCAGGCAGCATCGGCATTCAATATCATGATGGTCAGCTTGCGCGAGCTGACAAACAGCATACAGCATTCGTCGCTTGAAGTGTCCGAATCGGCGACAAATTTGCAGAGAAGCGCGGAACAGACAGCACATGCGACCAACGAAATATCCCAAGCGATTGAACAAATAGCATTTGATTCCGATACGCAACTCCAAAGCACGAAGGAATGTCAAAAGGCGATGACGGAGATGGCCATCGGTATCCAACGAATTGCCGAGTCATCCACCGTCGTTTCGGAGCTTGCGGTAGATACGACAAAGCGGGCTGAATCCGGCGACACTATCGTTATGAGTGCTGTTGATCAGATGCAAACGATTGAAGTAAATCTATCTTCGACGGTAGCAACAATGAAGGAGCTTGAGGAACTGAGTGGCCGAATCGGAGATATTCTTTCGCTGATCACGGATGTCTCCAGCCAGACGAATCTGCTGGCGCTTAATGCCTCAATTGAAGCTGCGCGAGCCGGGGAGCATGGTAAGGGCTTCGCGGTTGTCGCACATGAGATTCGCAAACTGGCTGAACGGTCCATGTCATCCTCTGGGCAGATCGGAGATATTCTGGAAGGAATTAGAGTCAGAACGGGCCGAGTAGTCAAATCGCTAGAGCATTCTGCGGATGAAGCACACATTGGGACGAAGATTACGACCGAGGCCAGTGATAGCTTCCGCGCAATTGTTCAGGCCATTCGCCAAGTATCCGATCAGGTGCAGGAAGTATCGGCCGCTTCCGAACAAATGTCGGCAGGCAGCGAGCAAATCGCCGCTTCACTTGATGAGCTTGAGCGTATCTCTTCCTCGTCCTCGCTTCACTCGCAGCGCGTCGCTGCTTCCTCTGAGGAGCAGCTTGCCTCGATGGAGGAGGTAGCGAGTTCATCTGAGCAGATGCTTGAATTGGCCGGCAATCTGAACAATGGAATCAGCCGATTTCGCGTGTAAATAAGGGTAATACAGCAATAGAAACTTAGCTTTTATAGCGTTTAAGGAGAACCGTATCATAAGTAGAGGAAATTTTTCTCTGAAAAGCTTAATTCACATCGGTTTTGGTGGACATATCAAAATCAACATCTTCAATAAATTCGATAATTTCCCCATTTGGACTGTGAATGATAGCGTTCTTTATTTGAAGAGGCGGTTCTCCAAGAGAAAGGTAATCCGGTTCTATAAAAGCCTTTGCTCCATGAGCAAGGGCTTTTTGATACATTTCATCTACATTATCCACATAGAAGGCGAAATGTAATAAGGCTCCATGAGCTATATCTTCTTCAGATAATGCTTTCTTCCCTTGAGCGGGGATGACTGCATCGTTATCAAAGATCTCAATGCAGGTTCTTTGGTCAGATGAAATCAGCATGGAAGCTTCTTTGATTTGAAAGGATGGTAGACTCCAATGATGGCCTAACTTGAATCCTAAAACTTCAATATAGAATGTAATCGTTGCTTTATAATCTCTGGCTTGGATCGCTACATGTGAAAGGCCTTTTACGCTCATCTATAATCGCTCCCCTTATATAATATATATTTATTATAGTTACATTAAAACGCGAGATACATATATAAGATAAGTGTTTTATAGTAATATGGTTATTGAATATAAGGTATTTTAGTTAGATAGGTTTATTTTATTGAATTGGGTTAGGGGGCTCTTGATATGGAACATCCTATGGATGACATTGATAAAAAGATCATGGCATTACTTCAGTACAATGCACGAATGTCCATTTCTCAAATCAGTAAAGAGGTTTCGATGTCGCAACCATCCGTTAAAGAAAGAATTATTAAGTTGGAAGAAAAAAACATCATTTCTGGGTATAACACCGTTTTTAATTTACGGGATCTGAATCGAGGGACGACCACTTTTATTTTATTAAAAACAGAACATTGCCAAGACCTCACTGATTTTTGTGAAAATGCTATAGAAGTAACTGATTTATTTCGCATTAGTGGAGAATATAATTATCTCATTAAGGTACAAACCGCATCTATTGAGGAACTTGCTGAATTTCAAGATACCCTAATAAAGTTCGGACCTTCAAAGTCTCATATCAGTTTGAAAAATATATTGGAAAACAGGGTTTTGCTCTAAATGGATGCAAAGCTATTCTTATAAAAATCGCTGATCAAAACTTGCCGTTATGCCTACTTAGAGACTACTGCAAAAATATTATCAGATTAAGATAATAATAGAAAAAACGAGCCTTTAGAATCGCTTCTAAGGCTCGTTTTGCGTAGAGGGAATCATAGTTGATCCCTAAATTTTATAGTTTTTCCAAAAACACTACTTTTACAGGGCTTTTTACTGAGCCGCTCTTTTTTAAGGTTTTAGCCTGCAGCCCAAACATCTAATTCGATTTTTAATTCAGGTAAACCTAATCCTTTAATATAAGCAATCGTCATTGAAGGAGGTGTGGTACCGAATACTTTATTCCAAATTTCATAGAAATGATCCCAATCAATTTCTTCTGTTGCCCAAATATTGATTTTAATGACATGATCAGGAGTCAACTTTTGAGAAGAAAGGATATCAACAACATTGCTCATTGTATTTGTTACTTGTTGATTAAAATCTGTGGGGATATTATTGTTTTGATCAATACCAATTTGACCGGAAAATACATATATTTCAGCATTTCTACTTATTTTCGTTACATGACTATAGTTACCAACAGGTTTCGCAATATTTTCTGGATTATATCTTGTAATTACATTATTATTTGAGTTCATTATTTGTGAATTCTCCTTTTAAATAGAAAATACATAACTATGGATATGTTATATATTTCCACTGTTTTTTAGTTTCTCTTAATTTTTGACAGACCTTTCCTATCAATAATCAATTCTAGAAAAAAACAGCAGTAGAATACCCAATACCAAAAGACAAATATTTAATCGACTTCTTTTTCACCAGGTATTCCTCCTTAATATTTAAAAGTAAAATAACTTACATCAGTATAATAACATTAACCCAAGAAAAATAATATTAGAACGACTTCGAACTAAGTGTCGGTTATTTTTTATATGTCAATTCTCTTGCACGAAGACAGTCCTCCTCGGCGAGATGTGACCGTATAGCCTCGACTTAGCAATTCCTCATAGACGAATCTGTATAGTTGAGCGAGAGACACCTACCATGTGAGCAAGTTCGCGGGAAGGAATCAGCAATTTTCCTGGCGTCCAGATTCCGCTTGTAATATTATGAATCGCTTGATCAAGCAATTGCTGCCAGATCGGTCTCTTATCATTACGAATGACTTTCATCATCGTACACACCTCCAAATAGAAGCTCCAACCCTAAAATATTGATTATGGATTGTTTATAAATGTGATGTTTGGATGTTTTAACGCAATCCACTCATTGATATACTACCGTAATAACGCTGGTATTTGCAATCTGGTCGTTGCCGCACTCTAGAAGACTATCGGAGTTAGGACAATTGGAGTGGGATGAATATCTTATGAGTGAAAGGAGAGATTTCGAAATGGATTCGGTTCGTTACAAGATTAGGGAATGCCAGGATCATGAGAAAATTGAAAGTTTCCTTCATCAAGCGAGAATTGGGTATCTTGGGTTGGTTGATGGGATTCTCCCTTATGTTGTACCGCTTAATTATGTATGGATTGAGGGGAAGCTCTATTTTCACGGGGCTGGAGATGGAAGACGTAATCAGGTCATGAGTGAAAATCCAGAGGTATGTTTTACGGTATGTGAAGAATACGGAACCATCACGAATCCGGTACCTGCCAAAACGGATACGGCTTATATGAGCGTAATGATATTTGGACAAGCAGAGCCGATCACAGATTTGGACGAAGCAACTCATATCCTTCAGGAAATGATCAATAAATATGTACCCGGGTATTATAACCGCCCCTTGCCCAAGCAGCATGTGGACAAGTATAGGTCGGCTGTATTCGGTGGACCGGTTCAAGTATGCCGGGTAATTCCCCACCATGTGACGGCAAAAGAAAGTCCTATTGAAGCAGAAAAAATGTATAGAACGGACATGAATGTCGGACGAGAGAAATAATGACAAGATACCGTTACGACTTGCATTACGCCGATACCGCTTTTCGGCAGCACACGCGGTCTCTGCTTACCTAGCCATGCCGAAAGAGCATCCAAAATGTGAAGACTGTGCTCCATTTCGGATGATATGGCGGTCATAGGGGTATAGGTGGGAACTATTTGATAATTTCTTATTCCATTAAAATTTAGAGTGAATGCCCTATGACTATGTAATGTAGTTTTAGGGCATTTTTTCGGTATTAATTGTAGTTTGGTTTCGGTATTGTTGTTCTGGCTTTGTCTATATATTCGTTTGTGGTGTCCGGCCATTTAATGCCTTTCAATGAAGTAATTATTCAAGATGGAATAAACGGCATTCTCCATTTTATCTGCTTTGATGCCACTAGCGCGTCAAGCGAAATGAGCTCACCGAAAAGGGCGAGCAGAAGCGTCCAATGACACTAAAGGATGTGTCAAAAAATAAAAAGCATAACTATGACAATCCTTGTCACTATTAGCGATTATGATTGAGCCAGGTACGTTAATCTTAAATCCTATTTTATAATGGAGGGAAAACAGATGTTGAATTCTCACAATGGAATTGCAGCAACGAGAAAATATTTTAAATCAGGAGACCTTCAGCTTTCCTACCTTGACTTTGGTGGAGAAAGCGATCAAGTACTTGTTATGCTTCATGGGTCCATGGCTAATGCAAGAACATTTTCAGATTTAGCAGCTAAATTTAATGACTGGCGGGTGATTTGTTTAGATCAACGCGGTCATGGTTGGAGTGAGCATTCTCATGAAAAGGAATACTCAAGAGATTATTATGTAATGGATATTCTAAACCTAATTCAAACAGAACTTGGTGGACAACCTGTAACGATATTGGGGCATTCATTAGGCGGACTAAACGCTTATCAGTTCGCGGCTCGTTATCCTGAATTAGTCAAGGTTGTTATTGTTGAGGATATCGGTGCGGAAATTATTGACGACGTTTCCTTTGTCGACAAACTTCCGTTTCGATCAGCTTCATTAAAAGAACTGAGAGATTCTCTGAAAAGTGCAGGTATTCGTGCGATAGATTATTTTTCAGAAAGCGTGTTTGAGGATGAAAAAGGCTGGGGGTTTTGCACCGATATGGAAGGGTTGAAAGTAACTGCTTCGCATGTAGATGGAGATTGGTGGGAAGATTGGTTATCTTCCAAATGTCCTATTTTGCTGATTCATGGAAGAAAAAGTATCTTTCTTGACTTAGCCCAGGCGGAACGGATGGAAGCAAGAAGGCCAAACACAAAACTTGTCGTTTTCGAAGAATGCGGACACGGCATCCACTCCGATGATTTAAACGGTTTTTATCAAGTAGTGAACGAGTTTCTCAAGAAGGGATGAACGAATTATGTATATAACGATTTCGGATTTTATCACAGAATGGAAGAATGAAGCTGTATTAACTCAAAAAGTTTTAGACAGTTTAACAGATGAATCATTACAGCAGCAAGTATATCCCGAAGGTCGCACTTTAGGAAGAATTGCGTGGCATTTTGTAACGAATATCCCTGATTACTTGACTGAATTTGGACTTGTGATCGATCAGGTACAACATTCAGATGAAGTACCATCTGCAAAAAAAATCGCTGAGACCTTTAAAAATATAAGCTCTGATGTAGTTAAAGCTGTTGAACAACAATGGACGGATGATGCTTTAAAACAAATACAAAATTCCTTCGGCCGACAGGAATCGAATGCTACCATCTTTATGGGATTGATGAACCACATTGCTCATCATAGAGGACAGGTTACCGTTCTTATGCGTCAAGCGGGGTTGCGTATACCTGCGGTATATGATCCTTCGAAGGAAATTTGGATGCAAATGGGAGTAGAAAAGCCACCACTGTGAAAGTGAAACCACTGAAAAAGTCTCTTTGCCAAAAAAGGTATAACCACTTAAGAAAAATGAGGAGGTTATACCTTTTTTCTGTCTTCTGGATAAACAACGCCATAGAAACCTCTATGCACTTCTATGCGAACGCTAAAAGTGGGTTGAGGATTTGCGTCGAACTTTCTGTGGAAGCCGATGAGTGCCTAGGGTCGGGTTTTCTCCATAATCAACAGTGATCTTTAGTGAGATAGGAAAGCGTATGAGGAATATTTCTCATGGAAAGGGAAAAGCGGTCTATCAAGAGATCGTTGAGGCAGAGAAGATCGTTTAGAAGAGCACGAAGGTAAAACGAAATTTGTAAAGCATGCAGAGTATGATTCAGCTGAAGCGCTTCAGGAGGTCTTGGATATGGGGATAGAGCGAGGATATACGGAAATACTTGATTGTCTTGATGAGCATTTGCAAGCGATCCAATAAACAACTCCTGCATGAAGCAATGGAGCGCGCTATATTTACGCATCGTCGATCACTCCTAATAATTTAGTGTTGCTTTCTAGTTCATCATAAGAAATAATTGTGACAATAATTGTCATGAACTCATATATTTAAAAAAGAGGGATGGTCGGGATGTCCAAATCGAAACGGCTTATGGAGTTAATGATGACGGTTAACCGTAAACGGCGGTTCAAGGTTCAGGAGCTTGCAGACCAATTCGGCGTCTCAAAGCGCACGATTTTGAGGGATTTGCAGGAATTGAGCGAGCTGGGGGTGCCGCTCTACTCAGAAGTAGGGCCGCATGGGGGCTATCAGGTGATAAGGGAGAGGGTGCTGCCTCCGATCGCATTCACGGAGGGTGAGGCCGTGGCAATGTTTTTTGCGGTTCATGCCTTGCGCCATTATTCCTCGCTGCCATTCGAAGCAGAATCCGCTTCTGCGCTAAGCAAGTTCTATCTCCATATGCCCGGGGACGTTCGCGACCGGATCGATAGCATGAAGGATCGGGTCGACTTCATTACGCCGACCAGGCGGGGCGATGCTCCCTGCTTATCCATTCTTCTTGATGCCGCGATTCATCGAAAGGTGCTTGTCATTAAGTACAAGTCTAAGGATGAAGGAACGAGCAATCGGCAGATCCAGCCTGTAGGTATCTATGCGAACAATGGTTTCTGGTATTGTACAGGTTACTGCTTCCTGCGCCATGGTTTCCGCGTATTCCGGTGCGACCGTATTAGTGAGGCTGTATATGACGTGACCGGTATGGAGCCGCTCGATCTGGGCGACATCCGCCTTAGCCGGCGGGAAGCAGCCAAGCCGAGGGAGCCCATTCACCTTTGCGCAGAGTTGAGTCGAGCCGGTGTCCAACGGTGTGAAGCCGAACTGTGGCTTGGTCCAATGCTGGTCGTCTATGAAGACGGAAGCGGCCTGATCGATACGGATGTGTCCCGTGGTGACATTCCTTTTCTTACTGAGTTTTTCATTGCCCTTGGGAATGAGGCCATTCTGCAGGAGCCAGCGGAATTGAGGGATTCAATCCGAAGCAGGCTTACTGAGTTGTTGGCTTATTACTAATGAATATAAGGTGTTATTTGGTATCTAATTTAACCATAGATCGTAGAACTTTTACTAATTGCTCTGGTGTAGTTCGCCCAGTCACGATATACCATGTTGCCCCATTGTCATAAGACCAAGCAGCATCTGATTGAACACCGGCATCTGTATCAAACGCTGTAAATTGTCCTTTTATTGCATCTTGAACAGGATTTTCGCCCTTTGGTATCGTAGCCATAACCTGCTTCATAATATTAATCGCATTGTTTGTATTCTTTGCCCATACGAGGTATTCCCACCCGTTACTCTTCCAAATAAATGATGTTTTATCAGTAAAATAATCTACATCATGTCCATTAAAGGTAGTTGTGCCTTCTGGTTTATGGAACATTTCGAATGTTGCGAAGGGTTGTTTTCGATAGTCAGGAAGTGTGCCAGCTGACATGGTCATTACGTCGAAAGGAAACCTGTTATTATTACCTTTCCGGGCTCTTTGACGTGAAATTTGAAGTAAATAGTGATCTTTACACACTTCAAGTTTGCTTAACGTCAAACGACCAAGTGTCCGATGGAATTCAGATGTAGCTATATACGACGGAACATAAACAGGGATATTCACGTGTTGTAGTTGTTCAACGTATTGTTTATCCCACGTGAATGGTTCCACTTCTACAGCTCCATCTTCATCTGGATAAGCATAAGCAACAGGGGCCAAATAGATGAGTACAGTAACTAACAGTAATATGATTCTTCGCATAAATCACCTCAACACCTACTTTTTACGGTTTGGTTGAATTATATGCATAATTTACTGATATTCTAGTTAGCCTAACCACTCATAATTGACATACAGCGTCGAATTTCCTATCGAAATCTGAACCTTTTCACACAAATGTCCATGGTTTATTTCATCTAGGTCATAAAGTATTGTTTATGTTATATATTCGATGATCCATACGTTCCTTCGGACGTGAAACTACCGATGCCCTTTAATGCATAATCAAAGAACTCAAGGATAATTTTATTTTGGGTTTCAATACAGTAATAGGTATCAATGTCTGCTTTCCCTTCTTGAAGTATATTTGCAAGTACAGGAGAGAACAGTGGTAAATCTGTTAGGCTTAAATGCTTGGCACCTTGAAAATGAACGTCATATGACTCAATGGCGTTTTTTTCAATGGCTTTGTTTGCCGCATAAGTGGAAATGGTATCTAGCTGCCGCCAAACATCGTCTGAATAGATATTCAGAAGTGGAGTGGTGTAGGCTTCGCCACTGGGAACAAAAGCATCGATTTCTTTATTGTACCTAAGCTCACTAAACAACGGAGCATCAATATTTACAACGGCACTTACATCATCACGCTCTCGACCTAGCCACACACTTGCTGCACCGCCCATGGAGTGGCCAAACACACCTATTTTATCCGTATTGATTAGCTGATACATGGTGTTACTGTTACTTTCAGATTGTGTAAGTATCGTATCTATTACAAAATTCATATCGTCTGTTCGAAGCTTCATCCATTCTTGTCTTAACCCGTAGGTTTCCTCCGCCGTATAAATGCCCTCTTTATTAGTATTGCTGAATTCTCGGAAATATTCTGTACTGACCATAACATCCTTCCCATCATCTGAAACGGTATAAAAGGAATGATAGGGATGATCGATGGAAGCGACCACGTAACCGTGGCTTGCAAGCTCCGTATAAGTAGAGCTGTTACTTGAGGCAATACCGTATGCCCCGTGTGAGAATACCAATAGGGGATAGGTTCCATCAGCATTGTCCGGATACGAAAATTCTACGTTAACAAATCTGTTGTTACCGGTGTCGGTAAATTGTTCAATACGGTTCTCGTCTGTGAATGTATAAGTTGCTGTTGCGACTTCATATTCGCCCGTAACTTTTGGCATTGTGTACTGCGGAAAAATAAGTACAGGTGAAAGTACAAATACCAGTATAAATGTCATCATGATTGCTTGTTTGATCATGCGAGATGTTTTGTATTCTTTCGCATTTACTTTGTTACGGATAAGTGAGACGGATGCGATTATCGCTAGGATGAGGAGCAGTATTGCAAGCAAGAACCAACGGAAACTCCACACGATAACCGATGAAAGTGTAAGGATTACAAATGCTATAAATATAGCAATCCTTGCCCAATTCCTGACTTTGTTATGGTTGTTCTTAGTAACAATGCAGTATGTTGCAAAAGAAATCTCGATAATCAAAGCGATGAATAATATTAATGTTCCCATAGTAGTTACACCATTCCCTTTCTGACGATTAACTTTTATGATCTTTTATAATTTCATCATAAAAAAAGGCATAGAGGATGTATATAGAAAAACAATAAGCTGTATCTACAGGCAAATAAGTTGCAAAAAAAGAACGATAAGCTATAAAAGTTTACCGCTAAATAATCTTTTGCAGACGATTGTTACTTCGTGATTACTCAAATATCCTTATTAAATTCTTTCAGTTTTTCGTTGATCTGATGGGCTTCTTTTTTATCATTTTGCCATGATAGTAGACGTACAATGACATAGATTACGGCGATTTCCAATGCAAAAATGATTACACTTAATGCTGTAGTCACAATACCAACTACACTGCCAAGTGAAATTAATATAATCTCCAACGCAAAAAAATGAATGATAATCCTTACACGCATGTTTTTCTCACTTATATCATTTGGAGAATATAATATAAATCCTGTTAAAGCACCCACAAGTGAAAATACCATTAGGATATAGATTGACTTCAAATCAAAAGCGAGATCGGGATAAAAGATTTGTCGTAAAAAAGTAATAATAATGATGATGGATGCAAAGATGATTAAGAAATCTTTAATCATACTTTTTACAAATTCAGATAACCTCATATTGTTCCCTCCTTTTACAATCCAAGCATTTGTTTAAGCACAGGTACATACTGCCTTGATATAACAATACGCTCTCCGTTATCCAGCACGGCTTCGAATCTGCCACTTATTGAAGGATGAATAAATGAAATTTTAGCTATGTTCAGAACAGTTGATTTGGATGATCGAAAATATTTCATTTCTTTGCATAATTCCTCTAACTCATAAAGCTTCTGTTTGACCTCATATACACTATCCTTGCAGTAAATAAAAACTTTTCCGTCAACAGCCTCAAAATAATAGATATCGCTAAGTTGTATACGGTGAACAATGTCATGATGATATCCGAGCATAATGAGGGGGTCTGACTTCAGCTTGTTTACGATTTCGTGTATGTTGTCATCCACCTCATGGCACCTGATTAGAATTTCTTCTTCTTGTTCTTTACTTATTTCTTCTATCGAAACTTTGATATTCTCACCCACTTTATCAAATAATCGGTATTTCATTTCGTATGAAGTGCAGTTTTGATCGCATTATCCGAGGGTTAGCTAGGGTATGTTAAATCACATTGGTGTCGAGTTTATTTATAAACAATACATCCCTTTTTCTCTAATAACTCTAACGTTTTCGTTATTTTCAAGTTGTGATTCCATCTCAGATCAAGTTTCTCCAAACGTTCAAGGTTTAGAATGGAATTTGGGATTTCTTGTATATCATTATCTCTCAAATCCAGCTCGACAAGGTTATCTAATCCACCTATTTCTTCAGGAAGTTCATTTATTTTGTTTTTTCTAAGGTTTATCCGTCTTAACTTTTTCAGTTTACCGATGGATGTAGGAAGCCCTGTTAATTTATTATCACTTAAATCGAGTATTCGTAGTTCTTCTAGAGCTCCCAAGTTTTCTGGCAAGCGAATTAATTGGTTACCATAGAGATGAATTTCTCTTAAACCTATTATATGTGTTATCGAATCAGGCAGGTTCTCAAGTTGATTATTATATAATCGTAATTCAATAAGACTTTTCATATCATCTATATTGGAAGGCAATTTTTTTAATTTATTATCTGTTGCGTTTAAATATTTAAGTTGTTGAAGAGCGCACAGCTGCTCCGGAAGATGTTCAAACTGGTTATTACTCAGATATAGAAACGAATCCAATCCGTGTAGCTTTCCAATCCCCTCAGGCAAAATCTTTAGTTTATTATGACCTAAATCTAGCATTCTTAAATGGATTAAACGTTCGATCGCCTCAGATATGATCTCAATATCATTGCCTGCATAATTTAATACTTCTAATTCGTCATGAAAGAAGAGCCTTTCTGGAATTTCCTTAATACGGTTGTTATACATACTTAACTCTATGAGGTTTTTGGTCTCAAATACGACCTCTGGTGTTTCTGTTAATCCTTTTCCGTCAAAATTATATCTCATGAAATTCCGCTCCTTTTGAAATTCAGTATTCTCCGCAGAGTAAATCTAAAGTGCTACGTTAAAATATAGCAGGATGATGATATATTATCTGTATGTTGGCATACGGTAGATCTTTTTGGAAGAGCTGAATCCACTCTAATTAGAGTGTGAAATTTATGTGTTTCATATTAAGAGTATAATAAATGGGAAGAAGTATACCCTATTAAGGGCTTCTATATGTAGATATGGGATTACTTAAATACAGTGAAAATATGATCTCTATTTGATGTATACATAGTATTCAAAAAAATAACGAAGAGAAGGTTATGTGATGACAAAGAGGGATGAAAGATTAGAAGCAGGTTGGAACTTTGATAATAGTTATGCTCGTCTACCACAATTATTTTCTAGTCGTGTTAACCCGACGCCTGTAAGATCGCCACAGCTCGTTATTCTCAATGAGAAGTTGGCAACATCTTTGGCGTTAAGCATCGAGGCATTGCAAAGTGAAGAAGGCGTAGCTGTGTTCGCGGGAAATAAAATTCCTGAGAATGCTTCACCTCTTGCTCAGGCGTACGCAGGGCATCAATTTGGGAATTTCACGATGTTAGGGGATGGGCGTGCTGTTCTACTTGGTGAGCATATCACGCCTCAAGGTGAGCGCTTGGACATACAACTCAAGGGAGCGGGTCGAACGCCATACTCTCGCGGAGGTGATGGCCGAGCGTCACTTGGACCAATGCTACGCGAATACATCATTAGTGAAGCGATGCATGCGCTTGGTATTCCTACGACTCGTAGCCTAGCAGTGGTGACAACGGGTGAATCTGTCATCCGTGAGAATGACTTGCCAGGGGCTATTCTTACTCGTATAGCCGCGAGCCATTTGCGCGTAGGTACGTTTGAATATGTCTCACAATGGGGAACTGTTGAGGATATTCGGGTTCTTGCGGAATATACATTACAACGACATTTTCCAGATGTGGAAGAGGGGCAGGACCGTTATCTTCATTTACTTCAGGAAGTCATTAAGCGTCAGGCGATGCTGATTGCCAAATGGCAACTGGTGGGATTTATTCATGGGGTTATGAATACCGATAATATGGCTATTGGTGGAGAGACGATTGATTATGGTCCTTGCGCATTTATGGATATCTATGATCCTGCACAGGTGTTTAGTTCCATTGATAGACAAGGTCGCTATGCCTATGGCAATCAGCCGAATATTGGTGGTTGGAATCTTACACGATTTGCGGAAGCTATTGTGCCATTACTTCATGAGGATCAATCTGAAGCGGTCGAACTGGCTCAGGGTGCGTTAGAAGAATATGCTACGTTGTATTATGATACTTGGATTGCGGGCATGAGAGCGAAGCTTGGAATATTTAACGAAGAGGAAGAGGATGAGTCCCTTATCAAAGAACTCCTGAGTCTGATGCATAAGTATCATGTGGACTATACGAATACCTTCCTTGCCTTAACATTTAATACGGTGGAGGATACGGTTCTGTCTGGCACCCCTGAGTTTACGGAGTGGCATACGTTGTGGCAGGCGAGACTAGAGCGGCAAGAGGAATCGAAAGACGCATCACATGAGTTGATGCGAAACAGCAACCCTGCGATTATTCCTCGAAATCATCGGGTAGAAGAAGCGCTAGAAGTGGCAGTGGAAGACGGAGATTACAGTGTGATGGAGCAGCTACTTGGGGTTCTTTCGAATCCCTATGCACACACACCAGAACAGGCTGTTTACGCTACGCCACCTGTAGAATCAGCTCTTCCTTACCGAACTTTTTGTGGGACGTGATATAGAGATATAGGTAGTAGTTAATGTTCTGGGCGGTAAAATACCCTACTCTTCACCATAGCAGAGAATGAACGGCAGAGATGTCGTTTTTTTTCTATTATAACAGTTATAATGGTAGTGAATAACCTGCAATTTGTATGGATTTATAATGACCTAAGTGTGTAGAGGGAGGATTTATGTACCGGATTCTCATTGTAGAAGATGATCAGCGAATTGCCGAACTTTTATCTAGTCATTTGGATAAATACGGATATGAACCCATTGTGACACATCAGTTTGATGCCATAGATCAAGCCTTTGAACAAATCATGCCTCACCTTGTCTTGCTGGATGTGAACCTACCTAAATTTGACGGATACTATTGGTGCAAACAAATACGAAAAATTTCATCTTGTCCCATTATTTTTATTTCTGCTCGAACAGGAGAATTGGATCAGGTGATGGCAATGGAGTATGGTGGAGATGACTTTGTAACCAAACCTTTTTACTATGATGTCATCGTTGCCAAAGTGAAAAGTCAAATCCGCCGTTCGTATGGGGAATTATCAATCGCAGCTACGGATACGGAACGAGAAGTTCATTTTTATGGCATGACATTTTTTCCAGAACGTCCAGAACTACATTACGGACAGCAGAGAATATCGCTTATGAAAAAAGAAGGTGATCTTCTTGACCTGCTCATTAACAAGTATCCACGTACGGTAAAGCGGGAGAAAATATTTGAACAGATGTGGGACGAAAAAGAATTCATCAACGAGAATACGTTGAATGTCAATGTAGCTCGGTTACGCAAGAAGTTCACAGAACTCGGGATAGAGAATGCCATCGAAACCGTCAAGGGCTTAGGCTACCGTCTGAACGTATCTTGGAACGAGGTGGACAAAGAATGAAATTATTCGTTAAGGAGAATACATCCTTTATCGTACTTCATATCATGCAGTTTATATTTTTATATTCAACTTTTCGTTGGTTGGATGTAGAGATGGTTGAAGGCAATATAGTCTATCTCTTTCTAGTGAGTCTATTCATGCTAATCATCTATCTTACATATCGTTATATAGTTGGGCGCAGTTGCTATAAATGGTTAAGCAATATTTCCGACTGGAAGGATGTAAAGGCTTTCTTGCAAATGGACGTTATTTCACCGTTGCTTCGCACTTTCAAGGAAGGGCTCACCCGACAATATCAGTTATTGCAGAGCGAAAAAGAAAGATCCATACAGGAAAAACAGGAGCAGATTGATTTTATGAACCGTTTTGTCCATTTGCTCAAAACACCGCTTTCCGCTTTG
Source organism: Paenibacillus glacialis (assembly GCF_001637205.1). Classification (GTDB taxonomy): domain Bacteria; phylum Bacillota; class Bacilli; order Paenibacillales; family Paenibacillaceae; genus Paenibacillus_AQ; species Paenibacillus_AQ glacialis. The sequence continues at coordinate 38,247 of NZ_LVJH01000025.1, read as the reverse complement.
CACCTGATTGTTCAGGATCGTGAGGACTCGGATGGGTCGGAGGAAATGCAAGTTGAAATCGTCCGTATGGAGTACCAGTTGAATATGATTCTGACACTGTCAAGAATGTCCTCTTTCCGACAGGATTTCTATATTCAAACTGTATCCATAGAGCCATTGGTGTATGAAGTCATTAACGACTTAAAGAGCCACTTTATTCACCATCATTTATTCCCCTCAGCCGATGTGCATGGGGATGCCACCGTACTTTCGGATCGCAAATGGTTGAAGTTTGTACTGACGCAGTTGCTTACCAATGCCATCCGTTATTCTGATGGTGGAAACCGACATATAAGGATATTTGCGGGTCGACAGGGAGATTATATTACATTGACCGTGAAAGATGAAGGCGTAGGCATCTCCCCTCAAGACCTTCCTAGAGTATTTGATTTGTATTTTACGGGTGCCAACGGACGCAAATTTGGTGAATCCACGGGCATCGGTTTATATCTCGTTCGGAAAATTTGTGATGAGCTCTGTCACAGGGTTTCGATCCAGTCATCTTTAGGAGTGGGAACGGAGGTCAAAATTTGTTTTTCAGCATCCTATCATCCTGAGTTGACAAAGTGACAGATATGTAATGTTGATGTTATTTAGAACGATAGCGACATCCCTTCCTTTCTTATACCCTAAGAGTAAGGAAAGAAAGGAGCGAAAACACGCATGAATATGCTGGAAATCAGTAAGGTATCAAAAATATATGATGGGAAAGTTTCTTATCAGGCGTTGAGACATGTCGATTTTATCCTACCGAAAGGTCAATTTGTTGGGGTTATGGGTCCATCGGGGAGTGGAAAGACAACGCTGTTGAATGTCATCTCGACAATTGACCATCCGACCTCCGGTGAGGTTGTCATCAATGGAAAAGAACCACATCAACTGCCATCGGAGCAATTGGCCGTGTTTCGACGCCGCGAACTCGGATTTGTGTTTCAGGACTTCAATTTATTGCATACGCTGACGGTACGGGAAAATATTTTCCTTCCATTAGCTCTGGACGGAGTAGCTGTAAAGAAAATGAAGGGACGTTTAAATTCCATTGCTCCTATTCTAGGTATTACTGACATTCTCGATAAGCGTACCTATGAAATATCTGGAGGGCAAGCCCAACGCGCAGCCATTGCAAGAGCCATCATTCATGAACCTGCACTACTACTTGCGGACGAACCAACTGGAAACTTGGACACCAAATCATCTCGTGATGTAATGGAGTTATTTCGCAATATTAATCGTGAAATTGGAGCAACGATGTTAATGGTTACCCACGACCCAACAGCTGCAAGTTATTGCGACCGAATTATTTTCATTCGAGATGGTTCTATATATAACGAGATTTATCGTGGGGAACATCAGAACGACTTCTATGGCAACATTATGGATGTGTTGTCCTTTATGGGAGGCGATTCTCGTGACGTTTCTACAATTCGCAATTAAAAACGTGCAACGAAATTATAAAGCATACTTGGCTTATTTTCTCAGCAGCACCTTTTCCATATTGGTCTTTTTCCTATTTGCTGTGAACCTATTTCATCCTATGATCGGAGAGAATATCACATCTGGACCCGTTCATTCTGTTCTGGTTACAGGGGAAGTTGCGATATCCATATTTTCTTTGCTGTTTATCCTTTACTCAGTGGGAACTTTTTTGAAGATGCGATCAGGAGAATTTGGTTTGCTGACGATATTAGGTGCTTCACGTAAGCAATTGAATCGACTGATTTCATTGGAGAATATCATCATTGGACTTGCAGCAATGGTGACGGGAATCACCACTGGAATTTTTTTATCGAAATATTTTTTAATGTTTGCTTCGATGATTCTGGAAGTTCCAGAACTCGAATTTTACATGCCAGTGAAAGCCATTATTTTTACAATTACCTGCTTTCTAAGCATATTCGTCTTGATTTCTAAGCTCGCTCCGTTTGCAGTGAGATCCAAGGAGATCATTGAACTGCTTCAAGGGAATCGAAAACCGAAAGAACCACCTAAAGCATCAATATGGCTCTCAATAGCAGGATTAATATTGATGGCGGCAGGTTATATAATTGTAGTATTAGAAATGGATATCCCTTTTGGCTATGGCGTAATCGCCATACTGGTTTCAGCAGGAACCTACCTGTTCTATTCGCAGTTTAGTGTGTTTACCTTAATGCGATTGACATCCCTTCCAACATTGTTTTTCAGAAAAACGAACTTGCTTTGGATTTCAGACTTGGTTTATCGTATGAAAGATAACGCTCGATTATTGTTTATTATCACGATTACCTGCGCGTTATCATTCACGACAATGGCAGCTTTTTTTTCCATTTATCAGACGATAGACGAGGAATTCGCGAAGAGCTACCCGATACCGTTCAATTATTCCTCCTATTCCTCAGACGTTCAGCGTGAGAATAATCTTTCTCTCATTTCTTCTGAATTAGATAAAGAAGGGCTGTCGTATAGGACAGTCTCAGTACCGTTTCTGGAGTTCGACAGCAAGACCGCAGCACTATCCACTCAAGGTTACAATCGTCTTGCAGAATTGTTGAACCGAGAACCATTGCAGTTAAAATCTGGAGAAGCCATTGAAGTTAACAGATGGACGAACAAAGCTAATACCCGCATAACAATCCAGGAGAATGAAACAGTACACTTGGGAAGCGATACATTTCGGCTTACCGGTGCCGTCCAAGACAACATATTTCCAGAGGGTTCGTTTGGAAATTTGTATGTATTGAATGATTCGGATTTCGAGAAACAGGATTCTGTATTAAACAAAGGGGTATATTATGGTTATTCAGTTCCGGATTGGACGGAGGCATCGACAGCAGCTGAAAAAATTAGTGCCCAAATTGGAACCGATTTAACAGCGTTTAAGTATCGTTCATCACCGGACGAGTATCAGACGGAGCAATTAACTTACAAATTAATTCTCTTTGTGGGGTCGTTTATCAGCATCGTGTTTTTTATAGCAGCTGGAAGCTTTATTTACTTCCGCTTTTATACGGATGTTCAGGAGGAAAAAGGGAAGTACCGTAACCTGCGGAAAATAGGTATGACTATCCGCGAGGTGAAGAAGATTATCACGGTACAGCTCTCGATCCTTTTCTTTATCCCGATCTTGCTCGCAACACTACATTCAGTATTTGCACTGCAAATGCTACAAAGACTAATATCTGTTTCCATAGGCAGTTACGCATTGATTATTTTGATTTTCTTTTTAGTAGCGTGGTCCATATACTTCCTGCTACTTCGTTCTCGCTATTTGAGAAGTCTATTGGAAGAGACTTAATCAGGTTTAAATTGCTTTCTATTTGGGGTGGTGTCAATTAAATGGAACATACGTTCCGGACTATGTGCATACCTCAAGTAAACGGATGAGGCTGTGATAAATCACTTCTATCCGAAGGAATGCAGGATGATTCTTGTCATCAACCGTATTACAAATAGGGCGAAGTTCTCAAACTACGAAGAAGACTCTTAAAAAGATTTATTGGAGTCTTCTTCGTAGTTTAGATTTCTTCACGGTAGCCAAATTCATTCAATGTTAAATCTATTAAAGCAGAGTAAGTAGAATATAATCCTAATCGGCTTAACTAAGCACTGATTTCGAGGTTGAGCTAAAAACATCATCATTTGATTATTGTATGTCTTTTTGACAACAATAAGTTTAGATGCTAAACTATAATTATGGATAAAAACAATAGATTACAATCTAACCCTATGAATAAAGGAAGCCATAGTCTTGGCCGATTGTTTCTGCAACTCAGACGGCTCGAACGCCAGCCTCAAAACTTTGGAAATGCTGGATCTATAACGCCAAGTGAAATTCATACGATCGAGGGGATTGGTTACGAGGGAGCCATTCTTATGAATGAGCTTGCCACCCACCTAGGTGTTACGAAAGGCGCGGTCTCGCAGCTTATCGTACGTTTGGAGGCGAAACAATTGGTGATGCGTTCGTCATATCCACATGATTCGAGAGCTATTTTGATTTCGCTTACCGAAAAGGGGAAGGAGGCTTATAAGGCTCACGAAGAGATGCATATCCAATTTTACGATCAGCTTCGTTCTGAGTTAAGCCAAGAGGAAATTGAAATATTCGAGAAATGCATTGAAAAATTAAATGGTTTTCTACAAAAATAAAATTTTTTTGCCATTTAGTTTAGTAACTATACTATATATGAAAGCTAGTGATTATCATGAATTTATCCGCACCACCCGCGCAAGCTCTCACAGGTGTACATCGTGTTTTGATGATGACCGCCATATGCATGGGCGTATTTATCTCTCATTTTACAGCAGGTATCGTGAATGTTTCACTGCCCCTGTTCACGAGAATATTTCAAACGGAGCTGGAAAGGGTTCAATGGATTACCACCGGATATTTACTCGTCATCGCCTCCTTGCTCCCGGTAATGGGGAAATTAGGAGATCGCTACGGTCATCGGTTTGTTCACAATCTTGGATATGTGTTTTTCACCATCAGTTCCGTTCTGGTCGTATTTTCGTCCAATGTATCCGTGCTGCTTATTCTTAGAATGGTTCAGGCTATAGGTGCTGCGATGTTTCAAGCCACGAATATTGCACTGATCACGATTCATTTACCGAAAGAAAAAAGAGGGCGTGCACTCGGGATCATGAGTACCACTGTTGCCCTTGGCGCGATGACCGGGCCAATCGCTGGCGGCTTTATTGCGGAGTGGCTGAGTTGGCAATGGTTGTTTTTGATTCATGTTCCTGTTGCCCTTGTTGCCACATTATTGGCTTGGCGCTATATTCCTGACCGCGGGCAGGAAAGAAAATTGGAAGCTTTCGATAGTATTGGAATGATCTTGTTTATATTCGTGATCGGCTCTGTCATATTCGGAATATCGAATGGAAATGTATGGGGATGGCTGTCTGCTGAAACCTTATCTCTGTTCGTTGCTGCTGTCATCGCTTTCCTTATGTTCTTGCTGAGGCAATCACGTCAAAGAGCTTCTTTTTTACCGATTGTGGTGCTCCGCATCCCGGCGATATCCTACGGATTGATCATTAGCTGTGTTTCTTTTATGCTGGCAAATACTGTCCTGGTCACCATGCCCTTTTACTTATCTCGAATTGCTGGCTTCTCTTCACTAACCGTAGGAACGATTATGATCGCCTATCCCATACTTTTAGCCTTTTCAGGTCCCATTGCGGGTCATTTGTCCGATCATTACGGTTCTAGCTCCTTTATGCTCATGGGGTTATGCGGTATGGGAATCGGACTCGCAGCGCTCGCTTTGTTCCTCCATCAATTACCGACGGTTGGGATTGTCGCTGTACTGGCGTTAATCGGATTGGGGATGGGGCTTATTGCGTCCCCGAATAACAGCTTTATTATGCGCTATGTTCCGATGGAAAATGTCGGCTCGATAGGAGGAATGATCGCGTTAACGCGCAATGCGGGCATGGTTCTGGGAGCGGCGCTGGGACTTGGAGCTATTAATGGAGATATCGTAGAGGAGTCTGCACCTTTGCTAGGTGCTTTAAAGTCCGTGTTTGGATTAGGAGTTATGATCTGCATGGCCAGCATTGTGATGGTGGGTTATAGCGTTCTCTTAAATAAAAGGAGGAAACAAATATGAAGGAATACATTGTTGTCATTGGCGGATACGGCCATGTGGGGCAAACGATATGCAGGGAACTGGGTGAATTATATCCAGGTAAGGTCTATGCAGCGGGAAGAAGCCTTGAGCGCGCGGAGCAATTCACCCGTACAACCGATGGGAGGGTCAGGCCTCTACAAATTGATATGAAGGAAGGGTTTGATCCGAACTTTACGAACCGCGTCAAGCTTGTCATCATGTGTTTGGATCAAACGGATATCACTTTTGTCCGGTACTGCTTCAAAAATAGAATTCATTATGTGGACGTTTCCGCGAACCACTCCTTTCTGACTCAGGTGGAAGGATTGCAGTCGGAAGCTAGAGCGAACGGCACAACGGCAGTACTGAGTATTGGGCTTGCACCGGGGCTGACGAACTTGATGTCTCTTCACGCCAAAAATTTGATGGATCAAGTGGATAACATAGACATCTCCATTATGCTTGGAATGGGAGATCAGCATGGGAAGGCCGCAATTGAATGGACTGTCGACAACCTCGGCATGAATTTTGATGTAGTGAAGGAAGGCAGGAAAGTTACGGTTGCAAGTTTCACGGAAGCCATAAAAACGGACTTTGGAGCCCGGTTGGGGCGTAGAAAAGCATACCGGTTCAATTTTTCGGATCAACACGTGCTGCCGCGTACGCTCGGTGTACCGTCCGTTTCCACGCGTCTTTGTTTCGATTCATCTGCAGTTACGGGATTGTTAGCATGGTTGAGAATGACGGGAATGTTCCGCTTATTGAAGTTAAATCCAATTCGCTATGCTACCGTTCAATTATTCGGAAAGATGCGATTTGGAAAGGATTTATATGCTGTAAAAATCGACGCACGGGGGAAAAAAGATCAAAAGGACGTATGGGTCGAGTACTTTCTACAAGGTAGAAATGAAGCTCAAATTACGGCAAAGGTAGCCGCTTCTGTGGCTGATATTGTCTATCGCTCTGAGTTACAGCATGGCGTATATCATATTGAACAGTTGTTTGAATTGGACAGAATTCTGCATCCTATTATTCAGGAGGTCACTTTCGAAACCCGATTCAATGGTGAGGTACATTCTCCTTATTGAAGGATGGATAAATGGAATTTTAGGGAAGTTATCGCCCGTCGAACGTAATGCTGTTGTCGGCCGTTGCCATGAACGATGCCGGCTACCTGTTGAGTCAGCTCGTCCTTACCGAACGTTTTGTGGAAATGATATAGAAAGAATAGGATAAATACCGGAAATAGTAGAAGCCTTTCCACATCGGGAAAGGCTTCTATACGTATATTGCTAATATATTGTTGATGCGCGTGTGCTATCGTTTATACGTACCGACGAATCGTTTCGGCTAATTGATCTGCAACGTAGCTAGCTCCGGAAGCAAGTTGATTGCGGTCGAACCGCATCTTTACAAAGCTCTCATCCGTGTCCAACGCTTCGGCGAACAAGCCAGCTAACCCACGGGCTTTACGATCGATCTGCAGCAGCAAGTCAACGCCGTTCTCATCCGGGAAAAAAATGATTTCCAATTCGTCCAGTTGGCCCCGGAACTGCGAGGCGGGGACGAATTCGAATTCTTGAACGAAAGGTAAACCGTTATTTCTGCTATAATGCGGTGCATATTGGCAGGTCACCTCACGAATCCGGAATCCCAGCTGATTAACCGCCTCTAGAATAACCGCGGAATATGGGTGCGGGTTTACTTGAAGCTGATCCCGATCCTTTGGATCAACCGCTTCTTTAATATCAAGTCCGGTATGAATCCAAACGGGCGTTCTGCCCATCGTCACCGGCGTAATCGCCGGAAGCTGGAACGAGACGGGGAACTCATAGACTTGCTCCGATTCTACTGTAAACTTACTGGCCAACAGGAACTTGGCTACGGTTGCTTCCACGTTCACCTTCGTATCGTTCTGCTCCTTCAAGTAACGCGTCATGACAAATGCGTAGACGTCATCGACCTGCTGATCCACTCGACCGCCTTGAATTCGGACGACACCGCTGATCGTATCGCCCGCGTTCACCTCTTCTTGATGGAGCATGAGATCTACTTGAGCCGCGCCGATCCCGGCGCTCGCGAGCATTCTTTTAAACATTGACATTGTTGTAAATCCCCTCCTTTTCCGTTGCATATTCAATGTTACGATGGAAAAAGCAAGAGGTTTCATACATTAGCGCTGAAACGGATAAAGCGAATCTCATATCCATTGGTTAATAGTCTACCTCTTAAAGCTAGACAAATAAGTGTGTAGTTATTCTATCTGTGTACTATCTGTGTACTATTAAAGTTGTAGATTCTACTTATTTAGAAATAGTGCTTGTAAATTAATAGTATAGCTCTTATTCTTTAAAGGACTTTATAGGAAACATGCATGGGTTCTAGAAAAACCAGAAACTTCGCAAGGAGCGAAGTTTCTTTCCATAGAACCAGCAATATGTATGAAAATGACAATTGGGAGGAATTAAATTGAGTACACAGAGTCTGGGAGTTCCATTAGAAGGTTTTGCTGAATTTAGCCGAACGGTAGCCGCAGAAGGTGCAGTGTTGTTAAAGAATGAAGGACAGGTACTTCCACTTCGAGATAGTGAGAGCGTTTCTGTATTTGGCAGAACCCAAGTTAATTACTATCGCAGCGGTACAGGTTCGGGCGGTAGTGTTCATGTTGCTTATACGACCAATTTGTTGGACGGTCTTCGTAGTAAAAAGAATCTTATAGTCAACGAAGAACTTGCGGCAGTCTATGAAAAGTGGATTGAGCAAAATCCATTTGATGATGGCGGAAAAGTATGGGCGGCAGAACCGTGGAATCAGAAGGAAATGCCTTTAACCGATGAATTGGTATCAAAGGCTAGAAGCCAATCGGGTAAGGCGGTTGTGGTGATTGGACGTACAGCAGGAGAAGACCAGGATAATGCCGATGAGCCGGGAAGCTACCAATTAACGGCGGAAGAAAAAGCAATGTTGAAGCAGGTGACTACATATTTTGAACAAACGGTCGTTGTGCTGAATGTATCGAATATTATTGATATGAGCTGGATAAATGATGAAAGTTATGTTCATCCAATTCCTTGTGTTATCTACTCTTGGCAGGGTGGTATGGAAGGTGGCAATGCGATTGCCGATGTGCTGGCCGGAGACGTGACACCGAGCGGTAAATTAACGGATACGATCGCTTATTCCATCGAGGATTATCCATCAACTCAAAATTATGGCAATGAATTTAAAAATGTTTATCAGGAAGATATCTATTTGGGTTATCGTTATTTCGAAACGTTTCGACCAGAAAAAGTCCAGTTTGAATTCGGTTATGGGTTGTCTTATACCTCATTTAATATCGAGCCTGAGGAAGCCAAGCTGACCACCAAAGAAGAAGAGAAATACGTTGAAATCGACGTAGTTGTAACTAATACGGGAACGACTTTTGCTGGGAAAGAGGTCGTGCAAGTTTACTACGAAGCACCGCAAGGAAAGCTGGGTCAGCCAGCTAAAGCTCTCGCGGCATTCGGGAAGACAAAAGTCCTTCAAGCGGGTGAGTCACAGCGTCTTACCGTGAGCTTCTCTGTTCATTCTATGGCTTCCTATGATGACGCAGGTGTGACAGGGCATCCTTCCGCTTATGTGCTGGAAGCGGGGACGTACCGCTTTTATGTGGGAACGAGTGTCAAACATGTGAAGGAAATTGGCATTGAAGGCCAATGCGGTTACGTTGTAGAAACTCTTCAAGTCGTGGAACAACTACAAGAGGCGCTAGCGCCGACGGAAAGCTTTACGAGAATGAAACCGGGTGCTCGTAAGGAAGACGGGTCGTATGAACTGACCTTCGCAGAGGTACCGAAACGCAAGATTTCCATGGCGGAGCGTATTGAAAGAAATCTGCCGCAAACCCTGGAGCAAACCGGCAATCAGGGCTACAAATTAAGGGACGTGTATGATGGAAAAGTCAGCATGGAAGCCTTTGTCGCTCAGCTTAGCGATCAGGATCTGGCTGCGATAGTTAGAGGAGAAGGCATGAGCAGTCCGTTAGTTACACCGGGTACGGCTTCGGCTTTCGGAGGGGTAAGCGATCAGTTGTTCAATTACGGAATCCCAGTTGCTTGTACGGCAGATGGACCGTCTGGAATTCGTATGGACAGCGGGCAGAAGGCAACTCAGGTTGCCATTGGAACCTTGCTTGCGGCAACTTGGAATGCGGAACTGGTCGAAGAACTTTATGTGATGGAAGGCCAAGAATTATTAAGCAACAACGTGGATGCTTTACTTGGACCCGGCTTGAATATTCGTCGCAGTCCACTTAATGGACGTAACTTTGAGTATTTTTCAGAAGATCCTCTGATTACTGGGGTATTTGCTGCAGCATGCACTCGAGGGATCATGAAGGGCGGATCTAACGCTACACTGAAGCATTTCTTATGCAACAATCAGGAGAAGGATCGCAGTAAGGTAGATGCCGTCGTCTCCGAACGTGCTCTTCGGGAGATTTATCTGAAAGGATTCGAAATCGCGGTGAAGCAGGGCGGAGCGAATTCGATTATGACTTCCTATAATCCTGTTAACGGACATTGGGCGGCTTCTAATTATGATTTGAATACCACTATTCTTCGCGGGGAATGGAATTTCAAAGGTATCGTGATGACGGATTGGTGGGCCATCATGAATGATGTTGTCCATGGAGGACCTGCGGATCATAAATTTATGAACATGATGGTTCGTGCCCAAAACGATCTCTATATGGTTGTTCCTAACTATGGGGCGGAAATCAATGGAAGGGATGACAATACTATCGATTCCTTGGAAAATGGTTCGCTAACCCGAGGAGAACTGCAGCGCTCGGCTATGAACATTTGTGAGTTCATCATGCACGCACCGGTGTTCTCGAGAAAACATGAGATTGTAGAAACGGTCGCTACATTCAAGGCAAATCCATCACTTTCACCGGAGCAAGCGCAATCACTATCTCACAGTGCACAGGTTAAACCTGACGCTGCCGGATCGACCTTTATTAAAGTGGATCAGGCTGGTCAATACCGGATCATCGTCAACATCATGTCACCAGAACCGGAACTGGCGCAAACAGCTTGTAATGTAACACTGAACGATCAATTGATGACGACCATTCAAACGAATGGAACGGAAGGCAAATGGATCAGACAGAAGCTTGTGAAAATCGAAATGGAAGCAGGCCTTTTTGAATTGAAGCTGGATTTCATCAAACCAGGATTGCAAATCGACTGGATCGAATTTAAACAAGTGTGAATGTAGCAACAAGGGCACCCAAAAGGGTGCCCTTGTTGTTTCGTCTTTTATTGAAAAACAAGTATTCCAACACCAAGCGTAATTATACCGATTACACCGATGAGTAATTCTGTTTGAACCATGGATTTTTTCGATAATTTGATTGCTGATAAGTTCACGAAGCTATGTAAAGGAATTAATAGAACAACCAACCAAGGGTACTTCGCTACCAGCAATGTACATCCGATATGAAACGCACTTGCAAAAATTCGTTCAATTATGCCCCACACTGGGTGTGCATTCATATTCCCTTGCATCTGGATCATTTCTTTAGCTTGGATCGCTTTATCATCGGTACGTTTAGCAAGTGAGACCATGACGATCAAGTTGATAATCACGAAGAGGACTTCAATAGCTGCCCAACCTTGACCGATAGAGAGTGACCAAGAAAACGTCATACTGGTTAATAACAACACCGCAATTCGAACGCATTCCTCGAATACACCCGAAGAGGCTACGATAATCGTGGTCGCCTTCTCCTTCGGCATTTTCATGACAATCGCGCTCAGAGGCCCTCTTAGAAAGAACGCGATTACCCATCCAAGTACACCTAATCCGAACGCTTTCCACTCCATTGCTGTACCGCTATAGTGGAAAATCAACCAGAACATTATGGGAACTACGATATACAACGGTAGAAAGAACTTCGCTTTGTTCACTGCTGTTTCATACTGCTGTTGAGCTTCGTTTTCGTTGTTAGCATTAATGGATGTCATCAACCTTCACTCCTCATAGTAACTACTTTTGATATTAACTACGTTTTGGCTCAGGAATGTAGATGGGGCATAGTACTTGCAGGGGAGTCCGCCAAGGATCAATTACATTCCAACAACGCTTGAATTTCATAGACCCATTGAAACATGCCTGTAAAAATAATCGACTGTATGATAAAGGGGATTTCTATACCATATTCATTTCTAGCATGTTTAATCATATTTTCTATAGCCACGTTTCTTTGCTCTTCTGAGCAAAAACCATAGAGATATTCTCCTTTTGGTAATATCGAAATACCGTCTGCCAGTGCGGGGTATTTCTCACAAACTGAAAAAAATGCAGATTGGCTTCCAGTTGGCTCGAAAGTAGTTATGATATTTGCGGATTGATCAAAAACAAACTGATTTCTCATGCTGTCTCCGATCTGATGATAGACAATTTCCTGCATTTGATTGAAGTTTTCAATGCTCGGTTGTTGAAGAGAGTGAATTTTTACAATTACTCTTTGTTCTATTTGTTTGCTAGAAAAGCTGTTGTCGGACAGTTGTTCAGGGGATAAAAGCTTCTGACTTTCATACTGTTCCCTTAAAGATAAGAGTTGTAATTTTGTTTTATGTAATTGTTTTATTTCTTCGTCAATTTTATCCTCCGTTAATTTGAGGAAATCAATAATATATTCGAAGCTGTCATTCGTAAAGACATCTTTAATAATATTAAGCGGCATATTCTTTTGTTTACAGAAGTTTATTACGTTCAGATAGACTAATTCTTTATCCGAGTAATAGCGATAACCAGAGTGACTATCAACTTTTGCCGGTTTCAACAAGCTGATTCTGTCATAATGCCGTAAGGTTTCAATGGTCGTGCTAGCGAGTTTTGCCGTTTCGCCGATGGAATAATATGTTTTCATTTGTTAACTCTCCTATTGACTCTTGTGTTACACAAGAGATTATCCTTTTCATTGTAATGAATTGTGGACGTTACTACAAATGACTTAAATGAACGAGAGAAATGGAGAATTTAACATGAAAACAGCAGAACTTGATTTACTACACGATAAAATGTCTACACTTTTTCGTGGCTACGCTATCCCCGGCATTGTAGCTTCACTTTCCATGTGTTTATATGGAATTATTAACGGACTGATTTTGGGACGTTTTGTTGGTCCTAACGCTCTTGCAGCAGTCAATATGGCTTCCCCTATCTTCAATATTATTTCCTGTATTGGAATTTTAATTGCGATTGGTGGGAATACACTGACCGCTATCAGTTTAGGAGAAGGTAATAAGGAAAAAGCAAACCACTATTTCAACAATGCCTTTTACTGCCTTCTTGCTATTGCAGTTGTAATTTTCGTAAGTGTTGTGTTTTTTCCCGAATTACTTGCCAGAATGGTTGGAGCGAATACCGTTATTTTTCCTATGGTTGTAGATTATATACAAACTTTTGGCATTTTCGTTATACCCGTCATTTTTAATATCTTTCTCGGTATTTCTTTGCAATCCATTGGACAACCCCAACTATATATGGTCGGTAATATGCTGATGGTAGTTATCAATATCATATTAGATTTGATTTTTGTTTATGTTTTTAAAATGGGGATTTTCGGTGCTGCATTGGCATCGGGTATCAGCGCAACAATCGTCTTTATCTTGTTCATCACCAAATTTGTTCGCAAGGACAGCCCTTTGAGAATTGGAAAATGTAAAGCGGATTTCAAAGCCATTGGTCTGATGGCCTATAACGGCTCCTCTGAGGCAATTACGCAGTTCAGTGTAGGATTTTCTTTCATGATCTTTAACTGGATTCTGATCTCGAAATTTGGTGAGATTGGCGTGTCAGCTTTCGCAGTTGTCCAGTATATTTCCCTTATAGTCACTGCAGTCATTATGGGAATATCGAGGGGAATAGGAGCAATTACAAGCGTGAATTACGGAGCGAAACAATACAGTCGTATCAAAGAGCTAATAGCATTTGCAATCAAAGTAGTTACATCTGTTGGCGTTGTTAGCACCGCTATGTTACTTATTTTTAAATCCCCTCTGATTGCAGTGTTTGTAAAAGATAATCTGGACGTTATTCTCACATCACAAGAAATCATCACTTTTTACAGTTTCAACTTTATTTTTGTAGGTGTGAACATTGTAATAAACGTATTTTACACGGCAATCAACAATCCGAGAACATCCGCAATTTTAGCGATTTTACGGTATGTATTGTTGATCGGTGGTTTCTTTGTCCTTCCGCTTATGATGGGAAATATCGGTCTCTGGCTTTCCTTTGTAGTAGCAGAAATAATGTGTATGGTAGTTAGCTTTATTTATTATAAAAAGACAACTTTAAAATGGAGGTAACACGTATTGGGCACTTATTATGTATAGTAAAAAATAAAGAAAAGAAACAGCTCCTTAAGATCAAAGTCTAAGGAGCTGTTTTTAAGTGTGCTTATAGATTTCCCATGTTCATCATCGACCGTCTTTGTGTCAGGTTCTAAATTGGGGATTCAATTGAGTGTTGTCTAGTGAGGAACCTTACTCATAAGGTGCCCATATCTGCTGTCTGATCTAGTTCCAATGGCAAAAAAGCATAATCGCCATCCGTTAATATCGTACATTTACGAACAGGAATAGGATGTTCGAAAAGGGGTCCATCTATGACTGTGGTATGGAACTCACCGCCTTCTCCACATGGGTCAATACCACGAGCTTCAAGCTCTTGTACATATTCATGAGTTAACGTTCGCCCTAAATCATCTTCTCGCATGCCTAAGGATAAGTTTACGGTTACAATGATCGTGATAAATCCAAGATTGATAAACTCCTCGACTACTTCTTTATGATCCATTTCCCATAGAGGCATCCCAAGCTTTAATCCAGCGTTCTTCGTAACCTTATCATGCCAACAACCATGAGCGGGCATGTCCAGATCTCCAGTTACTAACAATTCTGCGCCTTGATTCTTAGCCTGTTCCAAGAGTCGTGTAAACACTTCTTCATAATCTGTCCAACTTGCAGCCGCAGTATATACAGGTAGACCAATAGAGTGAGCTTGGGCGCGTATGAGCTCTGGAGGCATTCCGTGGGAGCGAGAACGTTTCCCTTCTTCCTCCATCATCACGATCAGTCCAACTGCCGTTCCTACTTTCATTGCTTTATATAGAGCTAAGACACTATCCTTTCCTCCACTAAACGAAGCTATAAATTTCTGCCCTAGAGCGCCATTCTTCCAATCCATTTTTTCTACCATTGCGATTCGTTCCCCTTTATTGTTATGACTGTTGTTCGATACCTGGTGATTAATCTTCATCGTGTAGCGGAATTTCAACAGTAATCTCGATCACACCGTCTTGCAACAATGCGCTTGAGCTACCACCTATCTGTTCTACTAATAGCTTAACAATAGATAACCCAAGTCCCGTAGATTTGTTCCTTGCCTTATCAGCGGTATAGAATCGTTCAAAAATTCGCTTAGCATCCATTGCAGAAGCATTCTTCACAGGATTTCTAAACGAAATCACTGCGGTTTGCTCGGTCGACAGTCTCACATGTATATCACCAGCGGAATGTATAATACAATTGCGTATCAGATTTCGAATAATCCTCGTCGTCACTTCCTGATCGGCAAGGACAAATACTGGTGACGTTACTTCCTCCCAATATACTATCAGATTGCTCGCTTCAAAGCTGTTAATGGATTCAGCAAGGCATTCGGCCACAAGGTTTGTTAAGTTAACACGTTCAAGGTTAAGCTTCGGCTCTGCATTTACAAGATAAGAATACTCGAAAAAGTGGTCAATTAGGACGCCTAATTCATCTGCATTCTTTTGTGCAACTTGAAGTTTGTGTTTCTGATCTTCTGTAAGCGGACCTTTCTCCAAAAGCTGTTGATAGCCCTTGATCGCTGTAAGAGGGGTCCTTAAATCATGAGAAATATTTGCAATCAGTTCTTTGAAACGCTTTTCCTCACGAATACTTTTAAGACGGAGGGTTTCCTCCGCCTTTAGGCATTTGTTAATATGGATCGCCAAAGTATTAAGTTCCCTACTCAGCAGATCCAAGCTAATAGGTTGGCGTGTATGTTCAGTCAGTCGTTTGTTCAACTGTCGATTGATGTTGCGCAATTGCCGCTGGAGAAAGGCGATATACATGGCGAGCCCAATCAAAAGAATGACCATAATACCAACGACAATTGCCAACACGTTCACCAACCTCTCAGCTACTTAATTTCCGACTTTCTAAATGCGCTGTATGTGACAGCGATCATTACAATCATAAATAGGATACTAACAGTGATTGCTGTGACCATGTCTCCCGTTCCCGTATCCAATGTCACAAAAGCGTAGTTACCTCCATATGGCGTCCATGAGACAATACGACCAAACACTGGATAACTATCGCTTAATCGCGTTAACTGTGCAGTAAGAATTGAAAACCCGTAATAAATTGCTACTACGAGGACAGGCTTCTTAAGCACAAAGGCAAGGGGTACACAGACACTCAGTTGTGCCACGTATAGGATAATTAAAGTTACCAACGCGGATAATAGTGTCCATATATCTATTGTAGAACCATCCGATGACGTTAGTAGGTGCAGGAAGCCCACGGCTACGGATCCCATACTGAACTCGGAACCTGTGCTAAGAGCAACACCCGTTATGATGACATAGGGAAGCAGGATTAATGTTATAGCACAGCCCAGCACGATTGCTTTACTAACGATGACAGCCGCTCTGCTACAGCCATTTGCAATTGCATCGTGGATTGTTTTGTTATCGAAATCACCGCAGATAAAAATGCCTGCGATAACAGCGCCAAGTATGCTTATCATGTTTACATCAGAGAACATAAAACCGATTCCAGTCATGTTGGCTTCAATCTTACCTTGTGGTATCAAATATGCCATCACCGCCATGACGACCGCACTTACAGTTGTAAGTGCAAATAAAATCTTAATGGCCATTGATTTGCTCAACTTAAATAAATCCGCCTGAATCAAATTAAACATTTTGATCACCACCTATGATAGAAATAAAGTAGTTTTCAAGCGTTTCTCCCTCGTTTGAGAGGTTTGTAACGACAATCCCATTTTCATAGAGGACTCTGGATACGCGTTCTTTTTGATCCAAATAATCATACAGCTTAACCGTTTTATCGGGCATTACCTTGTAATTGGTAGTATCAAATTCCATTTCTAGAACGCTCACCAGTTTCTCTGGCTCATTGCAACGGATAAGGATATGTTGTTTACAGCATTCATCAAGCTGTTCAAGCGTAAGAGCTTGTTTGAGCTCACCTTTATGGACGATAATATAATCCGTCGCGGTCTGATATAGCTCCGGCAAATTATGACTTGAAATTAATATGGTCATTTGCCGTTCTTCGCATAATTTTTTCAGCAGATTGCGGATTTCTACCACACCCAAAGGGTCAAGCCCGTTGATGGGTTCGTCTAAGATCAATAGTTCAGGGCTACTGAGTAAGGCGATAGCGATACCTAGACGCTGCTTCATACCAAGCGAAAAATTTTTTACCTTCTTTTTGCCAGTATCAGCAAGACCGACCAGCTTTAACAATTCGTCTTCAACTTCCTTGTTGGGAATACCTCGCATTATTCTATGAAGTTTGAGGTTTTCCTTTGCCGTCATGCTTAGGGTCAGACTGGGATACTCAATCATACTTCCAAGCCTTTTTCGCTCAGTCTGTAAATTGGATTCACCCTTATGACCAAAAAGCTCAATACTGCCACTTGTGGGGAAACTAAGCCCAGTAACTAACCGCATTAACGTCGTTTTTCCAGCGCCATTTTGTCCGATTAAGCCGTATATTCTACCAGCTTCTAAAGTCAACGACACATTATGCAAAACATTGACACCATGATAGATTTTCGTCAGGTTATTCGTTTTCAAAACGTGTTCAATCATTGTTGTTCACCTGTCCCTTCTATCATCAAGTGTAATGTTCAAAGGTTTAGAAAAGGTTAAGAGCTACAAGGAAAGTGTTAGGAAAGAGATAATTTATTCTTTGTATAGACGATAGCCTAAGCCCCATACCGTTTCAATATAATACTCGCTGGGATTACCTTTTTTGAGCTTATTGCGCAGGTTGCTGACGTGAGTTTTGATGGCGTTGTCGTCACCGAGATATTCATCCTGCCATATGGATTCATATAAATTTGCTTTTGTAAAAACCTTGCCTCTGTGTTTAAGGAGCAGTTCTAATATCATGTATTCTTTTGCGGTTAGTTCAATTTCAATATCATTTACAGAAACACGCTTTGTACGATCATCAAGCACCATATCTTTATAAGGAAATACATTATTCTCCTGTGTTTGCTGATGAGTACGTCGCAAATTGGATTCGACCCGCGCAACGACTTCACCTAAATCAAAAGGCTTAGTCATATAGTCATCTGCACCCAACTTCAAAAGGTCTATTTTTGTACCTACCATATCTTTTGCAGAAATGATGATTACGGGGCAATTAGAAAAACTCCGCATTTCTTTCAGTATTTCATCTCCACTTTTGTAGGGGAGCATAATATCAAGCAAAATCAAGTCATATGGATTGTCCTTAATTTCCTGTAGTCCATCCATGCCGGTATAGGATGATTTCACTTTATAACCTGCATCAGTCAATGCCTCCGCCAGCATTAGATTAACATCTTCCTGATCTTCAATAATCAGAATAGTAGCCACGACAACCACCTAATCCCTTTCTGTTTTCAGTACCGAATACCGTGAAATTCGACAAAAATAGCGTTCATTCCTTTATTTAAAGTATAAGAAAGTGTAACACTAGCATATTTTAATTAAATAGTAGAATCATAGACTAGGATACAAGCGATATTACTTCCTCAACAATATATTGTGAGTAAATACATTGTTGGAGGTTGATTATATGAGAAAAAGAATATCATCAAGACGGAGAGTTAAACGTAATCCTAGTAAAATAACTAAAAGAGTAAGAAAGACTAGGATTCGTACAAGACAAGCGAATGCGTATGAATTGCAGGTATTTAGATTGGTGAACGAAGAAAGAACAAGTCGGGGAATAGCTGCGCTAACTCTTAATTCGACGCTAACAGATCTCGCCAGTTTGAAATCCAGAGATATGAGGGATAACAATTATTTTGGTCATACATCTCCAACCTATGGTACCCCGGGGGAAATGTTAAATCGTTTTGGCGTTACATGGCGTGCTTATGGAGAGAATATTGCAGCAGGTCAAACAACACCAGAAGAAGTGATGCGAGTGTGGATGAATAGTCCAGGTCATAGAGCTAATATTTTGGATCCGAGATTTACAGATATTGGGGTTGGATATGTGACTGGAACAGCAACGAGTCGATATCAGACATATTGGACACAACTGTTTATTCAGAAACCTTAAATGGGAAGTTGCTAGTGAGGATGTATTCACGATCCAAAAACCACTCCGTTCAATGGGGTGGTTTTGTATTTATGTCATTAGAATAGTAGTGACAATATAAATGTCCAAATACAAACGAAGACAAGTAATCCAACGCTGTATTTTAAAGTCATTTTCGTTAATGCAGATTCTTTACCTGTGGCAGACACGGCAGCTGTTGCGATGGCAATGGATTGTGGGGAAATTAATTTTGCCATGACTCCCCCAGCGGTGTTAGCAGTAACTAATAAGGTTGGATTAATACCAATAATATTAGCCGCCGTAGCTTGAATGGGTGCGAACAATGTATTGTTATTTACGACGGATCCGGTCATAAATACCCCAATCCATCCCAATATAGGTGATAAAAGAGGAAGGATACTTCCCGTTGCAGCTACAGCTTCACCTAATGCGTTAGTTAAGCCGGCATAAGTCATTAATTTAGCTATACCAAGAATGGCACATATCATAACGATTGGAATCCAAAATTCTAAAATCGTTCTTTTTAAGAGCTCTAAACCTTTTGTAACACCTATGGATTTGGTTGTTATGATGGTTGTTAAGGCTGCCAATAATATGGCTGTACCCGTTGCACTTACTAAATCAATGCTTGAGCTTAACGTG
This sequence comes from Paenibacillus glacialis, assembly GCF_001637205.1. Taxonomy (GTDB): domain Bacteria; phylum Bacillota; class Bacilli; order Paenibacillales; family Paenibacillaceae; genus Paenibacillus_AQ; species Paenibacillus_AQ glacialis. The sequence goes on along the minus strand of NZ_LVJH01000025.1, from coordinate 18,575 downwards.
GATCCTGGTATGCCAAGTGTTAATTTGGTAGTCGTAAAAGCCCCACCCGCTGCAAATAAATTTTTAAATACGGGTAGACTCCAAATTAGAACAAATAAACTTAATAAATAAAAGGGAGACCAAGCTTTGATCACATCAACGGCGGTATGTTTCTCAACTTCAACGTTATGGTCGTTGAGCGTGAAGATATGCTTAGGCTTCCATTTTCTTAAGAATAAAGCCAAGATCCCCATAGCTAATAAAGAAGGAATAATGTCAGCTAATTCTGGACCCAAGAATAACGTAATAACAGCTTGAGTTACGGTGTAGGTAGTAGATACAACCAAAATTGCGGGCAACACTTCTTTGACCCCTTTGAATCCATTCATAACGAAAATCAGTAGGAATGGAATCGTGAAATTAATAATGGGTAACGTTAGTGCGCTCATCATAGAAACATCCATGGAAGTGACATTTCCCTCCAAATTCAATGTGCTTGTGATTGCAACTGGAATTCCAACCGCTCCGAACGCTCCTGAAGCACCATTGGCGATAAGACATAACATAGCAGCTTGTAATGGTTTGAATCCTAATGCAACTAATAGAACAGAACAAATTGCAATGGGAACACCGAATCCGGCAGCACCCTCAAGAAAAGCATTAAAACAAAATCCTATGAGCAAAAGTTGAATTCGCTGGTCTTGTGAAATGCCAGAAATACTTGCGCGTAATACGTTAAATTTACCTGACTCCACAGAGATTTTATATAACCAAACAGCCATGACGATAATATAACCAATGGGCCATATCCCTTGAATGATGCCTTGAATGATACTTCCAATGGATTCACCAATAGGTAATTTAAATATAAGCATTGAAATGAAAAAGGTAGCGACCAAGTTTAACAAGGCCGCATAGATACCTTTCATTTTAAATACAGTCAAACATAAAAGAAATAATACGATGGGAATAGCTGCAACCAAAGAAGAGATAATCAGATTGTTAAATGGATCAAAGGTTGTTACTAACATGGTTGTTAACCCCTTTGTATGAGTTCCAGTATGGAGATTGAATTTCTTTCAGTGTTTTTACGGAATTAGCCAACTTCGCTTGTTCATCTTCATCTAATGGAAGCTCAACGATGTCTTTTCTGCCTGAGCGATTGATAACCGTAGGAACACCAACATAAATATCGGTGTGACCATATTCCCCATCTAAAAGTGAACCAACGGGCAGTACAACTTCTTCATCTTGTAAGATTGCTTTCGTTATTCTAGCCAGTCCCATTGCGATCCCGTAATATGTAGCACCTTTGGACTCAATAATGGCATAGGCCGCATCGCGAACTTGTACAAAAATTTCTTCTTTTCTTTCGTCCGTCAACAGTGGTGCAATAAGCTTTCCAGAGATATTTGCGGAACTCCACACAGCAAGTTCTGAATCGCCATGCTCGCCTATGATGTAGGCATGAACACTGTTTGGCGATATATCATATTCTTCACTTAATAAATAGCGGAATCTGGCAGAGTCTAAGATGGTGCCTGAACCAATCACTCTTTCTTTAGGCAGACCAGAGAATTTCCAAGTTGCATATGCTAAAATGTCTACGGGATTCGTAGCTACTAGAAATATGCCGTTAAATCCAGTATCCATAACGCTTTTAACGATTGCTTCAAAGATGTTAAGGTTCTTGTTTACAAGGTCAAGTCGTGTTTCACCAGGTTTTTGCGCAACACCAGCACAAATGACAACGATTGCCGCGTCTTTACAATCTTGATAAGTACCTGAACTGATCTTTAGTGATGTTGGTGAATAAACAACCCCATGATTTAAGTCCATGACGTCGCCCACTGTTTTTTCTATATTTAAATCGATAAGGACTAATTCATTACATATCCCTTGATTCATTAAAGCGAATGCGTAGCTAGAGCCCACTGCCCCTGTTCCAATTAAAACGACTTTATCTCCGTGTGTTAAATTGCTCATAAATACCTCCAAGTAACTTTTGTATGAATCGTTCTTAATCATCCATGCCATGTAATCTTGCCTGCTTACGGTTGTATTATGCACCACTTGATTAGTAATATGCCGGAGATGTGTTGAAAGAGAAATAGTAACAAGCCATGGAACAGGACATTTGAAAATAAGAAAGACGACACCTACTTAATAGGTGTCGTCTTTCTTTATTCGATAGGAAATAGGGTTCTCTTTTAAACATCAGAATCAATATACTTAACTATTCTTTCGCAAATTTCATGAGTGAGTAGTGAATCATCAATAGACGGATCGGGTATGGCGTTATTTTGAACGCAATCAATGAAATGATCTACGATTTGGTAGAATCCGCGTTTATACAGCGTTGGATCCCAATCATCGAATTTCGTTATACTGATTTCTTTATTATGAAAGTGAGTTGTCTCAACAAGACTGTCTACTACATATTTATGATTTCCAGTTGTATACTCGATGATTTCCTCTGTAACACCGCTATTTTTATTCATAATCCCTATAGCAGTACACCCTTCTCCAATGAGCATGATGACTACATGATCAAGAATCTCTCCTTTTCTAAGGTACTCTACCTTTACATCCTTGACCTTGGTATCCATTAAAAACCGAAGCGTATCTACAACATGTATAAAATCCTGTACAATAAATCTTCTTAAATAATCCGGAGCTGAAAATCTGTTTTTTTGTATGATAATTAAGTTAGCTTTTCCATGTTCCTTAAGCTCTTTCACTCTGGGTGTAAATCTTCTGTTAAAACCGACCATGGCTATCTTTCCGTTCTCTTTAGCGAGTCTCACAATTGTTTGCGTTTCATGAAGATTCATAGATATGGGCTTGTCTATGTAGGTGTGTATACCACTTCTAAGTAATTTTTCAGCTATTTCAAAATGCGCCTCTGTAGCAGTACACACAAATGCTGCATCGATATTCTTTGTTATCAGTTCATCTACGGTCTGAACCTTTTCCTGAATTCCATACTTTTTTGATAAGCTATTTAGAGTGTCTGCATTTCTTGTACAAAGTACCAGTTCTATACCTTCCTTTTCAGAAAGAACAGGTAAGTAGGCTTTTTGGGAGATATCACCCAATCCAATGACTCCAATTTTCATTATAATCCACCCCCACTACTATTTCTGAAGCAAAAAATTTGGACAGAAAGACGATTAAGCAAGTTATTCCCGTTGCTGGGAATCTGTTTTCTCTACGATGGTAACGGTATTAGACTCTGCTTGGTCAGAAATGACAAATGAAACCGTTGTTCCTTCATTGGGCTTACTGACAATAGACAAGCCTTGACCGTATAATTGTGTCAATCGTCGATTCGTATTGGAAAGCCCAATACCACCTTTTCCCTTCAATGTTGGACTCAACAGTTGAATAACCTGTTCTTGTTCCATGCCTTTGCCATCATCTTTTACTTCAATAAGCGTGAAGCTGTCTTGGCAAGAAATCCGAATATGAACCGTGCCGCCTTTGTTCTGACTAAGGAGGCCGTGCTTAACAGCATTCTCAATCAGCGGCTGTATGGAAAGCGGAGGAAGAAGCAAGTTGATGTTGGGTTCAACTTCCCATACGATAGATAGCCTGTCCCCGAACCGGACTTTTTCAATATACAAATAGGATTCAGCAAGTTCCAGTTCATGGGCAAGCTCGATCAGTTCTCCCGTATTGAGGAAATCGAAGCTGATCCGTAAAAAGGATGCAAAGGCATCGCCCAGATTCCGCATCTTGACCGTGTCTATATCACTAAGTGCCATAATTGAATTAAGCGTGTTGAATAGAAAATGAGGATGAATTTGTGCCTGAAGGTAGGCGGCTTCTATTCGTAAACGTTCATTTATGGATTGTTTCAGCGTGGTTAATGCCCTGATTCGGTATTGGAGTTCCAGCGCATCCACAGGCTTCGTCACATAGTCGTTGGCTCCTGATAAGAATCCGGTGTAGATATCAGCCGGTTGACTACGTGCGGTCAGCAGCAGAACCGGAAGCTCTGATACGGAGTAATGTTCCCTTACTCTCTGCGTTAACTCATATCCAGACATGTGCGGCATCATGACATCGGCAATCAGGAGATCCCACTGCCTCGTGCCCAGCAATTCCAACACCTCGCGAGCTGAATGAGCTGTTGTGATGTGATACGGCTCCGACGAAAGGATTCCAACAAGCACATTCAGGTTGACTGGGTCGTCATCAACAGCAAGAATATGAATATTTCCGGCATTTAAAAGCGGCGGGATAAGTCCGTGGGTTGTTAATTCGCCAGTTGCGGTGTCCGGAAGAATGAATCCAACGGGGAGATCTTCAGTTTCGTCCGTTATCTGATGGAGTTGAAGTGAGCTTTGCATCGACGAGAGATTCGACCCGTTAGCTAACGGCAGATCAAAACTAAAGACGGAGCCCTTACCTAGTTCGGAGCGAACGGTCAATGCACCACCGTGCAATTCTACCAACTGCTTACATATGCTTAAACCGAGTCCGATTCCTCTCCCGTCGCTTATTCCATAAGACCCTTGTTCATAGGGAAGAAACACACGTGCCTGCGTCTTCGCATTCATGCCGATCCCCGTGTCGGAGATATGGATAACGGCATTTCCATCTCGCGTCTCGACGGAAATCGAGATGGTTCCTTCCTCTGTGTATTTGAGGGCATTATGCAATAGGTTATACAAAATTTGCACGAGTCTTTTCTCATCGGCCATTACCGGCGGCATCGATTCTGCGATATCTATATTTAGATGGATAGGCTTACCTTCAATCATAAATTTGAGCATGCTGATTACGCCTGGAATGATCGATTGAATCTGTAAAGGCTCTTGCTGCAGTATGATGCGGTGTTCCTTGAGACGCGCGACATCAAGAAGATCGCCAAGCATATGAGACATGCGGCGACTGACCGTTATAAGCAGTTCTATATCTTTAAGGCTGCTCTCATTCAACGTCTCTTTCTCTTTCGTCACAACGGTCTGGGCAATATTGATAATGCCATGCAGAGGCGTTCTCAGTTCATGAGAAGTATTGGCGAGGAATTGGTCTTTCAGCTTGTCGGATTTTTTTAACTGCTCGTTTAGCTTGGTGTTTTCTTTAGAATTTCGGAAGTATTTTTTAAACCAGTAGGTAGAAAAACCAATAATGGCTGCAATGATATCTATTGGATAGTAAACGGCAGTGTGAGAATTCCATAAGCTCCAGACAAGACTAGACATAACGCCTGCTGCGGATAGTAGCAAGAAGACGCCGTCATTGTCGGCTTGCTTCCTGAAGATCATTGTTCCTATTATATAAACCAACCAGACAAAGGGTAATAAATAGAAAAAGGTAAATATCCCTAGTGCAACCGTTCCATTCACCCATATAGCGCTCGCAGTCAGCAGAAATCCTGAATAAGAAATGAGCACCGCGGTGAATGCTCGCAACCATACGCTCTTAGGAGGAGCCGAAGAGAATCTTCTGAAAAGAAGAAGAATAAAAAAGGAATGCCAAAGGAGGCAGAGCAGCCTGATCTTCAGCGCCCATGTATAGTTGAGCGGCAACCATAGCAAGAGCAGGTTATCATGACCGGCCATAATCGAAATTCCGGCAGTTAGTGTTAACATACAGACATGGAACAAAGTCCGTTCATGAGGATTAAACCAGTAGAGAATACAAGCATACAAGGTGTGGAGCAGCAAAACAATAAAAGTAGCCAGTTGAAACCCGATGGAATACCAACGTACGTAGTCGATCGCTGCTTGAGAACCAAAGCGAATGGAGCGAAGGATACCACCGTTATAAGGATCGTCGAAGTTAGCTACTCGAATAAGTAACTCAATTTCTTGCGCACCTTCTACAAAGTAGGAGGCTGTATAAGAGATATTCTTGGCTCTATACTCCATAGCATTTGTGGCAGGTTTGCCGATATCTCCCTCAGTCAGTCCATTTGTTTCCACGGAAGAAGAGGCCTGTATCCCATTCAACCACAATGAAACAGGCCGCTTCAGCGGATCGACTAGAATTCGTAACCGATATGTTCCGTACCCAATCGAGGAATCCCCTTCTTTCGTTAGCACGCTACCCCAGTCTCCAGGAACCTGAATATAACCGGATTGATTCTCCGCTAACTGCACATCCTGATGAGACAATAATTGACCAGGGTAGAACTGCCATCCGCCGTTTAACGGGAGTGTAGGAGAATTATTTAAGTCCAAGCCGCGTATATCGAGTACACCATTGACAGCACGAGGGGGTTCCGAAGTATTAAAAATTTCGGACCAAACCCATCGCAGACCGAGGAGAATGCTAAGGAATAATAGAATGATAGTTATATATTTTAAGGCGGTTTTATTTTTTATTCGGTTCATCATAATATAAAGAAATTCGACATATATTGCGCAATTCCCTCTTTTACTTTAGCCCTTGTGCTGCTACATAAAATCAAAAAAATAACGGATCAAGTGGAAAAAGACTGGCGAGGTGTAGGTTAAGCTATCGACCCGGCTTAAGTAGCTTTTTTTCAGAGCATCGAATTTATCGTCATCGCCTATTAACAAATCTCGCTTTAAGACGGAGACGGTTAAGCTGCCGAAGAATCCACTCAAGCTGATAAGCATGCCGGAAACGAGCCCGAATGTCGGGTTAAGTGGTGTCAGGTAGGGGGAGATCAGATATGACACGCCTGTTGTTACGACAAACGCGCATGCGAATCCTTCCCATGTCAAATTCGGATTGGCCGTTGGGACTATTTTTCGCTTACCGATGTATATCGATGCCAGATGGTGTACAACATCATTAAGCTGCGTCAATACCACTAAAAACAGTACAAGCCCTGCTCCATACTGCGGGGTAGCAAATTGAAAGTAAGCCAAGTGACTAAGCCCGAAAACCATCAGCATAAGTCCCCATTGGGTCGAGCTAACGCTGCGCAAAAAACCAACTGTTCCTTTGTTGATCAATCGCGGGAGCGGCAGGAACAAGAATACATAGAGCGGAATAAAGACAATAAACATGCCGTACCATTCGATATAAATCCAATAGAACTGTACAGGTATTGCAAGGTACGCCCACAGAAAGAGCCTGCGGTCGGCTTTTCTTGTTTTGATCATAGAGAAATATTCTTTCAGCGCGAAAAAGGTAAGTGCCATGAGGGACAGCAGTGAAACGACCGGGTTGAACAGGGTGGCCAGGAAAAAAATAAAGAACATGCCCCACCAGGTCTTGATGCGGACGCCAATGGTCGCATAATCTTTCTCAGGCTGTATTTTGTTTATTACCACATACATCAAATGGATGGTCAATAAAGCGGTAAAAATAAGAATTAACGTAAATAGTGAACTGTTCAGTGCGGGTCACCAACTTATCATGAGATAGGATTCCATAAAAGGATTCATATGTTATTATGAAGGAAACGCTCACACTTGATAAGGGGAAATTTTTTAAATGGAAGCTGATCGCTCAGTCTTTATTTTACTTACGAATACCGGAACCCTTTTTACGAGAGTCATTCAAACCTACACAAAAGCGCCGTACAATCACGCCTCGATCTCCTTTAATCGCGAACTTTCGGAGTTATATAGCTTTGGAAGGAAGCACCCGAACAATCCTCTGAATGGCGGATTCGTGAAGGAGGATATTAAGACGGGCACGTACAGCAAGTATCCAAATACGACGTGCGTGATCTATGAGATTCAAGTATCCGAACGTGAAGTCGAGAAGATGAAGCGGGTCTTGCAAGTCTTTATCCAAAAGAACCAAAAGTATCTTTATAACATTCTGGGCGTCATTGGCGTCGCAATGAAAGAACCAGTGGAATTCAGCAATTCCTACTTTTGTTCGCAATTCGTCGCGGAAATTCTCGAGCGCTCAGGCATTAAAATATGGAATAAGCTTCCAGCACTTGTGACTCCGGATGATTTCCGGAACAGTGACCGGCTGCATTTGATCTATGAAGGGAAATTAAGCGACTACGAGCAATTGAAGCAACCTCCGTGTTGACTGCTTTGGCTTTCGAGAGTTTTTATAACAAGGAACGAGCGCAAGCAACTAACCTAAAAAACGGACGCCGAAGGAATATCGGTATCCGTTTTTTAGGTTAGGTTCTAGCTTGGCTGCAGCTGGTACAGTCGGCTGTAGATTCCATCGGTTGCAACGAGTTCATCATGCTTGCCCTGTTCGGCTATGCCATGCTCATTCACGACGACGATGCGATCCGCATGACGGATAGTCGACAAGCGATGGGCAATAACCAATGTCGTGCGGCCGACAGAAAGTTCGGCAAGTGATTGCTGGATAGCCGACTCTGTCTCGGTATCGAGTGCAGAGGTTGCCTCATCTAGGATAAGGATAGGTGGATTCTTCAGAAACATACGAGCAATCGATAAGCGTTGCTTCTGACCGCCGGACAGCTTAACCCCGCGTTCGCCTATGACCGTATCCATACCATCTGGTTGATTACGTATAAGTTCCTCTAGTGATGCTCTTCGAGCCGCTTCCCATATCTTCTCTTCTGTTGCATGCAGATCACCGTACGCAATATTTTCTCGAATCGTACCGGAGAACAGAAATACATCCTGTTGAACAATGCCGATATGCTTACGCAGTGATTCCAGCTTAAACTTGCGGATGTCAATGCCGTCAATCGTAATTTCACCCTCGTCTACATCATAGAATCGTGGCAGCAGGCTGCAGATTGTTGTCTTTCCTGCACCCGATGGACCAACAAATGCAATGGTCTCTCCGGCCTGAATCGTCAGATCAATTTGACTCAAGATGGGTCTACCGATTTCATAGCCGAAGGTGATATGGTCGAAATGAATATTGCCTTTCACACTGTCTACTGTAATCGCATCAGGACTGTCAGCGATATCGGGTTCTGTATCGATAACTTCAAGATAACGTTTAAACCCGGCAATTCCTTTAGGGTAACTCTCGATCACGGCATTAATCTTCTCAATTGGACGGAAGAAGATATTAGATAACAGGATGAAGGCCATGAATTCGCCTAGATCAAGCCTACCCTCGATGAAGAACCATGCCCCACAGACCATAACGAATATCGTAATAAGGCGCATCATCATGTAACTGATGGACATACTTTTAGCCATCGTTTTATAAGCTAACAGCTTCGTTGTACGATAGTTCTGATTATCAACTGCGAATAGTTTCTCTTCGTGGCGTTCGTTAGCAAATGATTGTACTACGCGAATTCCGCCTACATTATCCTCAATGCGAGCATTAAAGTTGCCCACTTCTCCGAACAGATTTCTGTACGTTGAAGTCATTTTTCTACCGAAGAAGATAACGAGCCAGGCCATGATTGGAACGATGATAAAGGTAATTAGAGCAAGCTCCAGATTGATGTAGGCCATCAATGAGAACGAACCGATCAACGTCATCACCGCAATGAATACATCCTCAGGACCGTGATGGGCTAACTCGCCAATATCATTTAGATCGTTCGTGATCCTTCCCATCAGATGGCCCGTCTTATGATTGTCAAAGAATCGGAAGGAGAGCTTCTGTATATGTCCAAACATCTTGCGGCGCATATCTGTCTCAATATTGATACCCAGCATATGCCCCCAATACGTGACAACATAGTTCAGAATGGTATTAAGCGCATAGATGGCGAGCAGGGCCAGACAAGCCCACACGATAAGCGACCAGTTACCGCTAGGTAGTAAGTCATCAATGAAGCTACTTACCGCAAGCGGAAATGCTAGTTCTAGCAGCCCCGCAACAACGGCACAAGTGAAATCCAATATAAAGAGACCTTTATAAGGACGATAATAGGCGAAAAAACGTCGAATCAACGGCAATCAAATCACTTCCTTCTGTTGTTAGTTGTATGTATGAAACTCTATCTATCCTATCTGTTTTGTAGAGAAATGAAAACAGCTAATTCTCCATATTTTAGAACAGTGATTATATCATTACGGTTGTTAATTAACTATCCTTGCCATAGAAATAGACTTAGTTACTGCCTAATCTCGTTGTTCAAATGTTCGGGAAGCTGAGATTGGAAAAGTGGTCGGACTAAACTGTGATAACTTGTCTGATTTAAGGGCTTTTCTATACTCACTTGGCAACATGCCATAGATGCATTTAAAGGAAAAAGCAAAGAAGGAATGGGCTTGTCTATATTTATGTTTATTCCACTCTTAAGTAACTTTTCAGCTATTTCAAAATGCGCTTCTGTACACTAGTATTTTTGAAGCTAATTGCTCCTGTGTCCAACGTTTTGACTTTCTAAGCTTACGTATCCTTGCCTTCACTTTAATAACTATAGCAGAAATTAATATTATAAAAGTGATAGTTGAGACGAAGTATGTTTGTGTGGTTTGAAATCAAAAGCAACCGAATAAGCCGTATGGCAGTATCCGGTTGCTTGGATTCACCTAAACTGAATATGTTCGCAAACGTCGCTTACTCGAATCTCCTTTCAAATCAATTACTGAACCAAATTGAAGGTCCCATCCATGCGCTTGGAACGAAGGCAAAGTATTTATACGTTCCAGCAGGCTGATTGCCAAGGTACCAGGTGCCCTGATGAGTATCGTGGCCTGGTCTGCCGCCTTCTTCATTGAATGAATTAATAAGGACATCGCCATTCGCCGTTTCTTTATAAATATAAACAGACAAGAACCCGCTGACATGTGAATCATAGGCATAATAATTGACTTGGAGATTGCCACCTGAGTGTGTATAAGTTCCTGTTGATTCCCGTTGATCGGCGAACGCTGTTGAGGCAAAAGTGAATAGCATCACGAAAACTAGCAAACCTAATTTGAATTTTCTCATTACAAAATTCCTCCTTAGAATGGGGTTATTGAACAGCAAAAAATGAACGTTAGCATACCTTCTCTGAACAAATGTGGGTAACCACGCATAATAAAGAATTGTGTTTTGAATAGGCGGATGGGTTGGTGATAATAAAGAAGTGATTAACCATTTACCACCTCCTTAAAACGTTTATATCGGTCTGAATCGAATAGAGTGAATGTATATGATATATTATGATTCATATTTTCCATAATTACAAATTAATGTTAATATTCATGATTGAGCAAAAGAATCTAGTACAGATCCAAGCAGGAAATTTAAGGAAAATTTAATAATTACCCTACTTCTTTTTAAACAGTTTTCCCTATTCTAAATGAATGAAGGAGAAAACTGAGGATGAAGAAGTAGGTTTTTTTGCTTGTTATACTTTTGCTTCTGGGTTTACAAAGAAATGGGTTTAGACCCTTAAGTAGTAGTTATTGAAAGGATGATGAAGACAACGATGAAGAAATGGATCCGGAAGGATACATCAGCGGCATTGATGTTTCTCGCGCCGAGTGGTGTCGGATTTGCGCTGTTCTATCTTATTCCGTTCGCCATGGGAGTGTTCTACTCTTTTATGGACAGTACAGTAGACGGCCAATTTGTGGGATTGGATAATTATCGCGAGCTGCTTGCGAGCAATTCCTTCAGACAGGCAGCATCCAATACGTTTTATTTTAGCGCGGTTAGTGTTCCGCTTATGCTTGTGCTGTCGCTAGGTTTGGCGATGCTGTTGAATAAAAATATATATTTTCGAAAATGGCTGCGGACTGCATTTGTGTTACCACTTGTCGTTCCAGTCGCATCGATTATTCTGATCTGGCAGATGCTATTCGATTGGAACGGTTCCCTGAACGCTTGGTTGAGCTACTTTGGATCCGAACGTGTGGATTGGATGAAGACCGATGCAGCCCGAAATGTAGTCATTATCGTGTATTTATGGAAGAACATCGGCTATAACGTCATATTATTCTTGGCGGGACTGCAACAAATCCCGAAGGATTATTACGAAACCGCCCAAATTGAAGGGGCAGGGCGTTTGCGGCAGTTTAGAAGTATTACACTTGTCTATCTAGCATCCACGATGTTCTTTGTAGTGATCATGTCGATCATTAACTCATTTAAAGTATTTCGGGAAACGTATTTGATCGCAGGCGATTATCCGCATGACAGTATATACATGATGCAGCACTATATGAACAATATGTTCATGTCGTTGGACATTCAGAAGCTGACTGCGGCGGCGACCTTGATGTTCGGTTGTATTTTTCTGATCGTCATGGGATTGTTTGCGATTGAACGCCGGCATCGGCAGTTCATGGAATAGGGGGTAGAGAAGGGTTGTGCCAGTTGCTAAAATATTGAAAAAAATTGCGTTAACGGTCGTCATGGGCGCTATTGCGGTCATGTTATTATTTCCGATTGTAATCACTTTCACAAATTCGCTCATGACAGAACTGGAAATTGGCATCAATTATGGGCCCATAGGGCAGATAGACAAGGCGGATGCAGGGAGAGCAAACCCTTTTGTGAATTTAAAATTGCTGCCGGATAAAGTGTCCTTGAAGCAGTATGACAAGATTTTGGTGGGTAGCCCAAAATATCTGATGATGTTCTGGAATTCGGTATTCATGGTGGTGCCGATCATCGCAGGGCAGACCCTCGTAGCAGCACTGGCTGCATACGCGTTCTCCAAGCTGCAATTTCGCGGCCGGGATACCTTGTTTCTCGTCTATGTCTTGACGATGCTCATGCCATTCCAAGTGACGCTAGTGCCGAATTACATTATGGCGGATAAGCTTGGGCTGCTGAATAGTCCGAATGCGATTATATTACCTGGGATTTTCGCAGCTTTTGGTGTATTTATGCTCAGGCAGTTCATGCTGGCTATTCCATATGCCTACATCGAAGCGGCCAAGATTGATGGAGCCGGACATTTGCGGATATTCTACACCATTATTATCCCGATGATCAAGCCGGGTCTGGCTTCACTCGTTATTTTATTGTTTGTCGACTATTGGAACATGGTGGAGCAGCCGCTTATTTTTCTGGACGATCCGTTCAAGCAGCCGCTATCGGTTTATTTATCCATGATCATTAAAGAGAAGGGGATTGCTTTCGCTGCATCGATGCTCTACATGTCTCCGATGGTGCTGTTGTTTCTGTATGCAGAGTCGTATTTCATTGAAGGCATTCAATTGTCTGGCATCAAGGGGTAACTTTTGGCGAAGTAAACTTTCCTATGGAAAGTTCGGATAACGCTTACGAAGTAAACTTTCCTATGGAAAGTTCGGATAACGCTTACGAAGTAAACTTTCCTACGGAAAGTTCTTAGGAGGAGAAGAACGGGATATGGAGTTAGCAAAAGAGCCGGCTGATCGTAGGCGCAAACGAAACATTCAGATCATGTTCATTATTTTTATAGGATTGTTAATCTTCTTTACGTTGTTCAGCAACACGCTACAGTCGCTGACCTTGCCGAAAGTGAGAACGGAAAAGCCGGCTGCTGGAAGTCTTGTATTTACGATCGAAGGTAGCGGAATACTGCAACCGCTCGCCGAAGCTAAACTATCGAATGCTGCCGGCTGGAAGGTCCAGAAGATTCTCGTGAAAGAGGGAGATCGTGTGAAGAAGGGGCAGAAGTTAATCATCTATGACAGCAAATCTGCCGAACGAGAATTGGAAGATGAAATAACCAATTTAGAAAAACAACAAATCGAGCAGCAGAATATTCAAGATCAGTTCATTCAGTCGAGCATGGAAGGGGACGAACTCAAGATTCGGAATGCAAGACGTACGATCGAGACAGGTAAACTTAATCTACATACGCAGGAACGTAAAATTAACGAGATGAGAGATAAACTGACAAGCCAACAAGATATTACCGCTCCTTTCGATGGTATTATAGCGAAATTGAATGCCGTTGAAGGGTTAACATCAGCGGGAGAACCGGATGTTCTTGTCTCGAACAGCAGCCTAGGTTATCGATTCGACATATCTGCTGATTCAAAGGTGTTGTCCAGCTTAGGGATTTCGATCGGAGAGAAGATTGAGGTCGAGGTAAATACTGTCCAAGAACAACAGGCCCGTATGATCGAAGGCACGATTGAGGAAGTGGCGAATGAACAACCGCGTATCGAGAGCTCATCTAGTGAAGAGGGGGGCCAGACCATAACGATCCCTCAGAAGGTTCTTCGCATAAAGGTCGTTAACTCTGAACTGAAAGGGGGTGAGCAGGCAAAGATCAAACTTGAGAAAGGTTCACGGCAAGAGGGATTGCTCATTTCCAATAAGGCTATTCATGAGGACCGTGGCGGCATGTTTGTTTATAAAATCGAAGAGCAGAGAGGGGCATTAGGCAATGTCTTTGTTGCCCGTAAAGTCCTCATTCATACAAGTGAAACGAATGACAAAGAAACGATGATCCAATCGGATAGCCTCTATGAGGAAGAACTGATTATTCTGGAAAGCAGTGAGCCTTTACAAGACGGAAATCGTATTCGAATGGAATAGTTAAGCATGTATGCGATAAAAATTATAGGAGGAATTTATACGATGAAAAAGTGGCTAGGGATGATATGTGTTGGTATTTTAATGACAACGACGGCATGCGGTTCTGGAGGTAGCAAGGAATTGGCAAGTAAGGAGAAACCGGTAATCAAAGAGGGGAAAACAATCGTTACTTTGTCTATACAACAACCGAGCCAATTTCTTCAGACAGCAGAGAAAAAGTTTGAAGAAAAGTATCCGGACATTGATCTTCAAATTCAGACTACAGAGGATTATGAAACATACACAAAAACGACGAATACAGCGCTGCTATCAGGAAAGGGTCCGGATATCTTCGAAATAACCGGCCGCATGCCTATCGATGATTTCGTGAGCAAAAAGCTTCTCCTGGACATGGATGATTCCATGGAACAAGACAAAACGTTGAATAAAAGCGATTTGAAAATGAACGTATTGGAACTATTGAAGGTGAATGGCGGTATGTATGCCATGCCTCTCGGATTCGGGATGAGTTTATTCGTAGGAGACGGGAACGTGATTAAGAACTCCACTGTGAAGATTGACGACAAGAGCTGGAACTGGAATACCTTTGAGGAGATCTCGAAGCAGCTCATTCAACAGGCAGAGAAGGGTGGCAAGAAACAGTTTTATGGCTTGGCGTATTACCCGGCGGATAGCCATCTCACGGGCATGGTCGCGGACAATTACGCGGAGTTCGTCGACCTTACGGCGAAAAAGGCAAAGTTCGACTCCCCCGAATTCGTGGAACTGATGCAGAATATCAAAAAAATGTTTGATGAAAAAGTCATGACTGAGGAGCTAGCGAAAACGGACAATCAGTTGTTTTCTCACGTCAATGTAACGTCGGTAGACTTTATCGGCGGCTTATATTCACACTTTGAAAATCCGGTACTGCTGCAACAGCCGCATATAGGGAAATCAGAAGGAACGCGGATCTTTCCTTTATCCCAAATTGCGATACGGGCCAATTCCCCGGTGAAGGACGAAGCGTGGAAGTTCATTTCCTTCCTATTATCTGACGAGGCACAATCGCTGCAAGAGAGAGAAGGTTTCTCCCTGCTAGCATCTGTGGACGATAAAAAACTGAACGAGATTCAGGAACAAGTTAAAAGCGGAACATACAAGTTCTTGGACGGCAAAAAGGCCCAGGTATCGGATGAAGAATTTACGCAGTTCAAACATTTAGTTCATGGCACGTATCGATCCGAGGACGCGGATGCTAAGGTACTTCGCATGATATCCGAAGATTCCGTATTCTTCTTCAGTGGACAAAAGTCCGCAGAGGAAGTTGCCAAGCTGATCCAGAACAAGGTGACAATCTATTTAAACGAATAGGAAACATTGGAACTAAAAGCAGCCCACCTGTGGCTGCTTTTTTAAAGCTATATAGATTGAACTAAAGTTTGCGCTCACAAGTTCAATCATTTCTAAAGAGAAAATACATATTGTTAATCATCTTATTAGGAGTGGAATAGGAATGAGGCATATCACGATTTTGATAGCAGATGATGAGGTGGAGATCGCTGATCTGGTTGCCTTGCACTTACAAAAAGAGGGATATCATATTGTCAAAGCATCCGATGGGAAAGCAGCTATTCATGCTATTCAATCGCAATCGATAGATTTGGCCATTTTGGATATTATGATGCCTGAGCTGGATGGTTACGAGGTCACCCGTCAAATTCGGGAAAAGAATCATCTGCCGATCATTTTTTTAAGTGCCAAGACCTCGGATCTTGATAAGATCACAGGACTGGTGATGGGGGCAGACGACTATATGACTAAACCGTTCAATCCTATGGAATTGGTGGCTCGTGTGAATTCTCAACTGCGTCGTTTCAAGGTGTTCAATCAACCTGCAGCAGTGAATACAGGGGTATTGGAAGCCGGTGGATTAACGATTTCCCCTGATCAGCATACCGTTACCTTATATGGCGAGGTTATCGAGTTAACGCCGAAGGAATTTGATATCCTACATCTGTTAGCAAGTCATCCAAAGCAAGTCTTTAGCGTGGAAAGTATATTCCAACAGGTGTGGGGCGAAGCATACTATGAAAGAGGCAATACGGTCATGGTACATATCCGCACCCTGCGGAAGAAGCTTGGAGAAGATATCAGCAACAATAAATTCATCAAAACCATTTGGGGTGTGGGGTATACGATCAATGAATAAGCGAATCCGAAGCTTTCAGACAAAAATGATTCTGCTGCTGGGGTTAAGTATGCTTCTGTCCGGTATTATCACTTATGGGATTTATAGAATCCTTAAATTGTATTATTCCACTGTTCGTACTGTTCACCTAGAAGATCCGATGGACCAGTATCGTCGCTTCATGAATAACATAGGAGATATTTATTTTTTTTTGATTATTTTTATTCCGCTGGCTATATTATTATTCTTTGTGTTCACTAAGCCGTATGTCACCTACTTTAATGAAATTTCCAAGGGGATTCGTCATCTTGCCAATGGTGAATTTAAGAGTCATGTACATATTTCCTCGAATGATGAGTTCAGTATCATTGCGGAGGATATTAATCTGGCGAGTGAAAAACTGCAAGGGGCGGTGGAAAGAGGGAATTTTGTAGAGAACAGTAAGGATCAGTTGGTCGTAAATTTAGCTCATGATTTACGCACGCCACTTACTTCTGTATTGGGTTATTTAGATTTAATTCTTAAGGATGATGATTTGACAGAGGAGCAACACAGACATTTCACATCCATTGCCTTCACCAAATCTCAAGGTCTAGAAAAGCTAATCGATGGATTGTTCGAGATCACTAGAATGAACTATGACAGGCTGCCCGTTGAAAAGAAGCGAATAGACATCAGCGAGCTTCTGATGCAATTGAATGAGGAATTATATCCTGTATTCGAGAAAAACAACCTGATTTCCAGATTGAATATTACACCTAACATTTACATTTCTGGCGATGGAGAACTGTTGGTCCGTGTATTTGAGAATCTATTGACCAATGCCACTCGTTACGGGAAGGATGGATTGTATGTAGATATCAATAGCCATCTTGATTCAGGGCATGTGGTGATTCAGATCATCAACTACGGGGGCCATATCGCTCCAGAGGAATTGCCGCATCTCTTCGATATGTATTATACGAGTGATCGGGCACGAACGCATCAAGAGGGTGGCACAGGTCTGGGACTGTTCATTGCAAAGAATATTGTGGAGCAGCATGATGGAACTATTTCGGTCGAGAGTAATGTGGTGCGAACACTGTTTGAGATTCAACTGCCGCAAGAATCCATAATTTAAGAAAAACTTTATATTTGTCCTGCTTTTTTTTAACTAGTTTTCTCTATTCTTATTATATGAGGTGTTATGGAGGAAATAGTTGATGAAGAAGCGGGGCTTTTTTATTAACTGTGAAAAAGGAATTCATAAAGAACGAAGGAGGTTAACTATTGAAACATACTATATCTAAGATGAAGATGGTTTTGGTAGCGGGGTTTGTTATATATCTGTATGCATTAATCAAACTGATTTTATTTAAGTGGGGTTCTGTTGACGTCCATTTTCTACTTTATGAACTTCAGCACACGTTACACGAACCTAATCGTATTTTCGATCGCCCTGGCAACTATACGCCGTTCAAGGAGATTCTAAAAGGGATTCATAGCTTGTCCATCTCGAATCCATTCGCATCTACGAACCTAATAGGCAATATCCTGGCCTTTATTCCGCTGGGTATCTTCATTCCTAAATTATTCACACGAAGAGGCGCATCATTCGTAAATGTGTTCATTCTCTCTCTTTCTTTGAGCTTATGTTTCGAAGTTACACAGCTACTCTTGTTTATTGGCACATTTGATGTGGATGACCTCATATTGAACGCTTTCGGTGGAATCGTTGGTTGGGTTGCCTTGAGACTGTTCATGATAAGAAACCAACCCCAATCCCATGAAGATTTGGTATTATCCCCTTCAAGTAGATAATCCCGAGTGTGACCAGGAGGGGGATATGGTAAAAAAGGGACAAGTATATCAATCGTATGCGGAAAAATGTAAGGACTTTTATTCAGGGAGGGAAATTCATGCACAAACGAAGAAAGAAGTATGTTGTAGTGCTGCTCAGCACAGTGGTTCTAAGCCAGTCTATTGAGTACGGAGCTTACGCAGCATCGGCAGCTTCACCCGTCGCTAAATCAACAACGGCACCAGTATTCACTCTGGACAAACTTGGGTCTATAGCTTTGAAGAGCAATGTCAGCGTGAAGCTGATGGATATCAACATTCTTGCGCA
>NZ_LVJH01000024.1 GCF_001637205.1 Paenibacillus glacialis | reverse complement strand
ATTGTGTTCCCTGAACTTCGGCATGTCTTTAAAATTCTCACCTGCACTAGTGCCATTGCCACTTTAAGGCTGTTTCCTCTCCCGAAGGAAATTAGCCGATTAACGACAGATCAAGTCATTGCTGGTTGGAAACAATATGTGAAGCGTCATGCGGGTTTACGGCGGGCCGAGCAGCTTATTGCACTGGCTAAACGTAGCGTTGGTGCTACAAAGGCGCTACATGCCTACAAATTGCACTTGGGTCAACTGCTCGAAGAATACGATTTGCTCAGCGCCAGCTTGAGCAGATTGAACACGAAGTACATCTCGTATTGGAGCGCATTCCCTATGCCCAAAAGTTACTTTCCATTCGAGGTATAAATGTAACCAGTCTAGCCGGTGTGTTAGGAGAAGCTGGTGATCTTAGTGATTACGCACACGGAAATGCCTTGCTTCGTCATGCGGGTCTAAACCTGGCTGAGGCCAGTTCCGGGAAATGGCGTGGGAAAATGGTGCTTAGCAAACGCGGCCGCCCTCGTCTCCGACGTTTTCTCTATCTTATGACGATGTGTATGGTCATGACCAATCCGGATGTTAGAGCCCTGCACCACTACAATGTAGACGTGAAAAAGCTCAAGAAAATGAAATCCATTATGAAATTATGTGGTAAAGTGGCCCGAATGCTTGTTGGCCTAGCCAAGAGCAGCGAAGCATATAGTTCAGTTAAAGTATTTCCGCAAGCAGCTTAAGCGCGTTATTTCTCCAGCTGATGCATTCGCAGGATGGACAAGAAGCACGGAGTATCGGGAAGCATTAAGCAAAAGGGCTCGGACCCGTTC
This sequence comes from Paenibacillus glacialis, assembly GCF_001637205.1. Lineage (GTDB taxonomy): Bacteria > Bacillota > Bacilli > Paenibacillales > Paenibacillaceae > Paenibacillus_AQ > Paenibacillus_AQ glacialis. The sequence goes on along the minus strand of NZ_LVJH01000024.1, from coordinate 66,085 downwards.
CGTTAGAAAAACCGACCTCCACCCCTTAGTTAGATGTGACGAAGGAATGAAAGGGCTTGGACCCGTTGAGACATGGGAGTGAAAATCGCTAGGGGCGACATGGAGACGTGCAGGATATGGAACAAATTGGATGATATTCCCTCATCTTTATTCCTGCATGCCCTTTCAGGTGTTCCAAAACTACCGACTCCTCTGTCTCCTTCTTATCTGACACTTAGCTAAAGGTGAAATCCTGCGAATTCATGAGCCTGAGTGAGAAAACTAAATCATCTCGAGGGAGCTTAATCATCACGCCAAATTCTTTGAATAATTGGCTTGGTACCATTAAATCTACACCTGTATTTTATGTAAATTATTTTGTATCTATTTCCACTCTTCATCTAGAATAGCGTAAAAATATTCGTCCCACCATTCTGTACCCTTTTTAAAATTGGCAGGCATACACTTCTTAAATTGTGTTCACGAACCCTCACTGGCTTAGATAGCTTTTATCTTAGCCAGTGCAGGGTTGTCTGCTGAATAGACTTCCCGAAATCCTTGTCAGACCAAGGGCAAGAGCCCGCCACGTGAACAGATTGTTATACGCAGTTATTGCCTTCTTCGATCAGCTGCCGATATAATCTTATTAACAAAATCTGTTTTCGCATCAGCATAAGCCAACTTATCTTCGGAGTTTTCCTTTGACAATCTTTCTTTAAGTTCTTGATACTTCAATCTAGCGATGTCATTGGTTCTTAAATAATCTCTTAGCATCAGTTGCTTGTTTAAATATTCACTTCCAGTTTGGTACATATGAATTTGATGTGTTCTCGGCTCACCTTTATTGAAATAATGTCGATCCGGTAAGACATCAGTTCCTTTATACGAGTATCCGATTTTCTCTAAGCCTTCAACACAATTAATTCCTGACTCAAATAATTTTATTTCTATTGCAATATCTATTATTGGTTTTGCACTTAGTCCTTTTATAGCGGTGCTTCCAATATGATGAATCGCCAAAATGTCATCATTAATTTCAATTCTTATATTCTTTTCTTCCTCATTAAATTCAATTTCCCACTGCTCTGTCCAAGGAACAAGAAAAACCTGACCTTTAGGTAATCCAAGCACTTATATCATCCTTTTTTCTTTAGGTTTTTAATGATTAGCAGTAATTGCGTATAACGTTTGGCATTTCTGACGTTCAAGCGGCTTAAGGACCAGGGGTCCGGGTGGCTTCGCCACTTAGCATGTTGGATGTGTCGCCTGATTCACTTCTCCGAAAATCCCCTTGGTGACCAAGGAGCGGTAGCGACGAAGCTGAAAAACATTGTTATATGACGTGACCACTTCTTTAAAATAGCTTTCAAGATATGTTCTCTACATTTTCACATATGTCTTTAAGAAAGGCACTGGGCATTCAGGAATTACTTGAGCTGAAGTTGAATGAGAAAGAAACGAAGCTATATAACGATTTTGCAATTTGATCCGAATTAATATGGCGGGCCTTGCACCCGAACCGGTCCAGTAATAAAGCATGTAGCCGTCCCCTACCAAAAGGAAAAACGGGAATCAACCCCAATTAGCTTTGGAGAAGATTCCCGTTGTTTTAATATTTATTATTCCAAATAGCCTTCGGCAATTTTCATCAAAGTTTCTTTGCTTACTTTATTTATGTCTCCACGTAAAGTATAGGCGTATTTTACCTTTTTGTCTGGGCTCTCGTATACCCATTTCAGCTCGTGCCTCTGCGAAGGACCAAATTCTGTATGCAGCATTTCTACTCCCTTCACTTGAACCTTCTCCTGCTTAAATTCAACTTTCTCGTCAATATACATTCCAGGGGCGCTCTTTCCAGTCAGATTAGTGATATCAACCGCGATTTCATCTTCGCCATTTTGATACGTAGCAAAGAGAAGGAAAAACTGATCTGTCATTTCAACCGGCATCATGGCATATCCCTGATTGGATGCTTCCGCCTGTTTTCTCAGTTTTTCCGCCAGCGCCTTTTGTTCTTCCGGAGAAGGTGGATTTACTTCCTGAGCATTTCTAAACATCACTTCCGCTTGTTTGAATGTATAATTTCCATTGACACTGTCTGGAATCTTAACGGATTTATCCGTAATCTTATCTCGCAATTGAGTGAGATTTTGGAATGGAGTCATCTTCGTTCCAAGATCCGTTTGATGATTCGGGTTATTGGCAACCAGATAGAACAGTCCAGCTTCACCGCTCTTTAGCACCTTCTCCTTAAGAGCATAAAATTCTTCGCCATGCTTCCTATCCTCTTTCGATTCTGGTCCCATCTCTTTCGCCGATTTAGTCTCATACACGACCTCGCCATCCTTATTCGACAAAGAATGATATTGAACTGCCGCATAACCTGTGGAGGCCATTAACATCATTCCTACAATCGCAGTTAAAGCAACTTTATATTTCACAAAAAACCTCTCCTTTTCTTTTGGCTTAGCATTTAGTATTCTCATTACTTTTCCTGTCAAGTCGGCGTCGGGAATGCGCGGGTCATCAAACAGTCTTTTCAAATCCCGATCCCTGTCCATATTCATACACTCCCACTCCCTTCACTTGAGCATAATGCTTTCGAAATTTTGCAGATGCACGTTCGTATTTTTTACGAAGGCTGGCACTGTTTTTGCCGAGAATCAACCCGATCTCCTGGTAGCTTTTATCCTCGACACAACGTAAGATTAACAAATTACGCTCTTCCGCCGATAATTTTGCCATGGCTTGATGTACGGATTCATCAAAATAGTTGGCTTCAATATGCAAGTCGACTTCATTATTTTCTTTCTCATCCTGGTAATAGAAAGGCAAATATTTCACCAACTTTCGCTTACGGATGATGTCGATACATTGATGGTAAGCAATCTTGTATACCCAGGCGCCAAAATTCATCTGATGTTGGGTATATTTCTCCAAGGTGCGGAATGTCTTCAAAAATACTTCCTGTGCGTTATCCTCGGCTTCGGCATAATTGCCCAGCATATGATAACAGTAGAGAAAAATCTGTTTTTGATAAACCTCCATGATTTTCTCGAATTTTTCTGTGTCCCCGTCCAACACATCTGCAATGATCTGACTTAACTCCGTATCATTCAAGCTGTCTCCCCCCCTTTCACTCTATACAACGAACAGCTCGACCCAAAATGTGACAGCACCAAAAATCACTACCATCTAAATCGAGCTTCGCAAGGAGCTTGTTCAGTCCGATTCCGTAAACCCAATTCCGTTAGGATGCACCGGTCGCTCCCCTGGCTTGTCCATCATGGTTAAGGAAAGACTTATATTAAATCGGAACATATTCCATCTAAAAGTCGTTAGTTTGATCGGAATGTCAATGTAGAGTTCAGCCGAAACTTCTTGAAATTCGACCATTTTGATTTTTGGAACAATGCACAAAAAGCCGCTCTGTTCGCATCATATGCACAGCAGCTTTTTTTTGTTTTTATTTGAATAGCTTCAGATTGCTACCCGATCGTTGTTTTGGAGTAGCTAGACTACTGCACAAAATCTCAAATAACTCTAATCCATTCAAAACTCTATGAATTGTCCGTCCTATATAACCATAGCTACCTAATCCATATAAAGCTCTATATTGTGACTTATGAGCCAATTCATCACCAAAAATATTTAAATATTTCCTTCTTATCGTACTCCACAAACCATAGTCATATGTATTATTCATCTGATCTAATGGGATATTTCCTATTATCGAATGATATCCATCGTTCCAGCCACTATAATTAACTATCTCCAGGGCGAATAACAATCCGTTCCTCTCTAATTCTGTAGCCTTTGGTTATGATGGTTTGGTATCTCTGTAGTCATAAATAAAAACTAAATGCATCCCGTTGTTAAAAGGATTTTGGGGATTTAGAATATTTATCTTTATCACGTGTCCAAAGTAACTTCCTTGAACTTTCGATACTATTAGTTCTGGTCATGTCATATAACGTATGTGCATTCCTGACGTTCGAGCGGCTTAAGTGAACGTAGGAAACGGCCGCGATGCGCTTAGGTGGTGCGGATGTGTCCCGGCATATACTTCTCCGACCTTTCCTTCGGGGACCGAGGCAGCTTGTCTGCCGTAGCGAAAACACATTGTTTACTGATGTAAACGACTTCTTCGAACCACTTTCATATCTCATAAAAAAACTACTATAATTCATATATTATCTTGTCTAGTACTTCCTTTCCAAACACCACATTATGCCCCGAAATCCATGTTTTAGCATCCAGTTCTTTATATCTTAAAATTGTATCCTTAAATACCTCTTTTTTCGAATAAATACTCGGTAGGATTTCTTCTATTGAATCTCCAATATTATCTCCAACATTTATTACTTTTTCTTCTTCATCTAGTACACTGATTGAGTCTATCGTATGTCCAGGTGTATAAAACAATCTTACTTTATCTTCTGGAAAATACAGTTCATTCTCAAACACTAAAGTTGGTAGACATTTTTCTACTATACCATCACAGTACTTTCCATACCTATCAAGCATTTCATCCCATTTATCATTGATTAAATCTCTGCAGAGTCTATGTGATATGATTATCGGATTTTGAAATGAACTGTTCCCCCATATATGATCCCAGTGATGATGCGTATTAATAATAATCATTGGCTTTCTCTCAGTTCCCAAATATTCCTGGATTGGTTCCATACATTTATGACCTAAACCAGTATCAATGATATAGTTATATCTTGTACCCAATATCAAATGAATATTTTGATCGAAATCATAACTGAATGTAAATACAATATTCCTATTACTAATCTTGTTAATTTCCATGCTTTCATTCCTCCACGATTAAATGATTAACTCACTGTATAATTTTTGCCTTTCGGTTATTTCAGTTAACGTTGGGGTATCTACGAACCCGAGAACCTTAAGGCAACTTGTTGCCGGCCGCGACGCGGTTAGGTTCGTAGAGGTTGCCTGCATGATTCTACTTCTCCGAATTTCCTCGGGCAGACCCAGGGGCGTAAGCCCCGCAGCGTAGATATGATGTTAGCTGATGCCATACACTTCTTCGTTATTGCTACAATTAGCCTCTCGATTCTATTATTTTCAGATCACTAAATGTGATTTCTAGTTCTGCTAGTTCCAGCCACCTATTCATTAATATTTGCACTTCAAATAAATCTTGTTCAATTAATCGTACTTCCATCCACAGACAGCTATTATTAGTAAGTTTAAATGAGTATTGAAATTTTCGTACTCCAGTAAAAATTAATCTTATTTGTTTTTCTTCCACAGTCTTAATTAGAAGTACAACATTATTTTCTTCATTACTAAACTGTAAAATCGTCGCATCATATATAAGATATCTATTATGTAACTTTTTTATGTCTTCTGTGAGGTTACTTGAAATTGAACTGTAATATTGGTTATATTCCTCCCCAATTGATTTCCATTTCAAATCCCATTCAGCTTTCCATGTATTCACTTTATTTTGTATAGTTATTTCTGGTATATTACATATCATTAAATTCTTATCTTCTACATATTCCAATAAATTCTCTGGTAGATACTTAAGATAGAATGGTTTCATGTATTCGAAGTTTTTTAATGATTCTTTATAATAATCTCTTCCTTCATTCTCATACAATTCTATCCATCCTTCTAACTCTTCCTTTGACTCATGAAAGCAAAGACTCCCTCGAACTTGCATTTCTTCATATATCTCTTTGGTGAAATATCTCATTACTTCCTCCGAAATAATTTATTTGTATGGTTTCAGCTAACGTAATATCTGCGACACCCTTCGCAGATCCCTACCACCATATCTATATTCACGACAGACTATATTACATTCGGGAAAACTATCCCTTCCTAATCATCATAAATATCACCATTTAGCTTATCACATAATCCATACTATGGATATTTCCATTAAAGTAAATTGCCCGTTAATTGAACAGGCTCGAGAAGGGCATTACAAAATTCCAGATTATGTGCGGATGTACCCGTGGCTGCTACCAGACACTGTTAAACATATAAAAGGCCCTGATTTGCCACTTTCGCTTTTCTATCGAAGGTGCCACACATCTCTTAATTTTATATGTACCGACTATCGGCTTAGTCACCGAAATCCACCCGATATACGAACAAGAGTTTTTTCTTTCTTCCCCTAAATGAACATTTTCTTTCCGTAGCCTTTGTTTCTCTGCTTCTTTATTTTTTTGTTCTTCCTTCCGACTTGCAGCATTTCGATTTCTTTCTTCAATGAGTTGACTTATAACGTCCGGTAAGCTACTACCTGCTACTGTACAACTCTCGTGTTAATTACTCTAGTTCCTCTTTTAACTCAATTAGAACTTGTGTAGGTGTTCGAGACATGTTCTCCCCCTTGTATACATATTACCGATCGCGGCGAGCTGACCAGGCTCAAAAATGTATACATTTCACCCTGGCTGCAGCGGCGCCGGTTCGGCCAGCAAAGTATGATAATTTAATTTTGAATCGGACTCTCAGTCAGTGGAGTCGGGAGAAATCACATCCCATTTTCCAAACAGCGTTAGACCCGCCGCTTTTGCCAGCGACACAGACGCCAGGTTATCGAGCTGGCATCGGTACTGGGGTTCGTATCCCTGATCACATGCGTACTTGCTGATTGAACGCACCACTTTGCGGGCGTGACCTTTTCCTCTAAAGGGCGTCAGAGTCAGTACGCCGAGATCCGCAATTTGCGCATCCTCCCAGGGATACATGCTGGCGGCGCAGACCAAGCGGTTTTGCTCAAAAGAGCCGAACACCGCCCAGTGATCCAATTCCACATATGCGTCATCCAAATCTTGTTCCGAGGCGGAGGATTGGAACTCAGAGAAAACCGCATCATCTTGCTCTGTTAATCGGCGTAAGTCACCTTCCAGGTTTTCTTGCAGCAATTCGTTCTTATCAGCTTCTGAAAAATAAAAAAGATAATCTGCGCCATGCAGAGTGACTCCCGCTTCATTCAATTTCCGGCGAAAGGTCGGCTCAGACAAGTCTTGTCCTTGATAAAGGTCTATCTTATCAGCCAGCGCAGGCGTCAGGACTGCCATAACCCGGCCGTCGGAGGTTTCCAGAACCATGACCCGACTGTCTTCGCTCAGGTCAGGGTTGATAGCGACAGTAAAGACTTCATCGCTATAAAGGACGTCTCCGCTAAAAAATTGCGCATGCCAAAAGCCACTTATCGTTTGTGAAAATAAAGGCATATTTCTTACTCCCCCTATAATTAAAATTCTTTATAGCTTCATTTCATCGAATTCTAGGTAAATATTTTCTTTATCCATACCGACTTCAACGAAACCAAGCTGGCGTAAGAGTCTTTCGCTACAGGATTATTTGGGTTGTAACAGATCTCGATCTCTTCTAATCCACCTGTCTGCTTAATTTCATCAAGGGCTAGCAGCAGAGCTTTGCGCCCGATGCCCTTATATTGATAGTTCTGATCAACCATAAATCGCCAAATGGATATTCTCCGTTTTGTTTCAGGCACCCACATGAAAAATCCGACAGGCTTGCCGTCTAAACAAATTGCGCGTGTTTGATAGGAGGTGTATACAACAAAAAGTATACTATAAGAATACTATTGGTTGACATACTTCTACATCATATCGATAATAATCCCTTTCCTTAACAGCATGAAAAATAGCAAAATGCTTTCCGTTCAAAATTGGATTCATTTGATTTACAGAGCCCGATTATTACAGGCCATTGTTGATGACACCGCCATGTTATATGCCAATTCAGAGCAATTGACTGATAAATAATTTTTTTTACCGCTTCGCCGAATATATTAAGAAGACTGCAACCGGACGTCCCGAACATCTCCAACGGTGCATTCTTACATTAATTTGTTTGTAAAGTAAATTTCGGGTGATCACCGATGGTTTGCTCTAATAACTTAAATGGCTGTTGTTTTATATAGTGATTGAAGAAGTCCAGTGAGTAATCGTTAATAAGGCGATGAGCCTCTCTTATATCGACTCCTTCCAACTTTTCATATAACGGTGAAAGCAGATGCGAATCAGAAAAACCGTAATGCGTCATATTTTTAAATTTCATCCAATAATTTTTATTATGTGCAGCATCGTTATTCTTTGTCATGATCGTCTCTATAAATCCGCCGAAATCCGAATTATCCGTGCTCTCATCAGCAGTCATCATCATGAATGGTTTCTTCAATCCGCCTACGGAAATTGAACGTTTACCATACGGAACACCATCCATATTGATAGCTGCTTTAATTCTAGAATCCTCCATTACCATTTGAGTCGTTGCTGCCCCACCGAATGAATGACCAAACATACCTATATTTTGCATATCCATGCGGCCTGTAAAACGATGATCTGGATCAGCTTTGGCCAACTTTTCTACTTGATCCAGTACAAATTTAGCATCTTCCACCCATATTTCATTAGTTTGGTTTAATTGAGCAACTGAATCCGAGTCATCCGATATAAGATTAGCTACTCGCCCATCTGGAAAAACAGAAACCATACTGTTATAGGTGTGATCTATACCTACGACAATATATCCATGACTAACTAACTGTTCGATCTGGAAAGTGTTCTGATTTTTGTGTCCACTGAAGCCATGTGAGAAAATAAGTACAGGATAAGTAGATTCCTGATTGGATATCCTCGCATTTTCAATGGCATGTGTTTTAACATATCCAAAAGTTGTAAATAAAAGTTTAGGTAGATTCATCATGCTACCGTATGCCTTGGCAAATACATCCGCATTAGAATGGTACTTAACCCCTTCACCTTCAGCTGTAGCATCAGCAGGATACCAGATTTGTACCATTAACTCTCGCTTGTCGCCAGATTCCGGTGTCAGAGTTTCTTCCCGCTGATTATCCCGCCAATCATAGGTTACTGTACCAATTTTGTACGAGCCTGTCGGCTTCTCAAAGGTGAACACTGGAAGTATAAGTGGCAGAGCCACTGCTACGGATGAATAAATCACAGCTAGCGCTGTTAGCGTAATCCGCTTTACAGAGGATGCCTTTATAGCTACTCTCTCCTCAGGCTTGGATTTCAATCTGCTGGCTAGAATTACTAGTGGGACTACTGTCATCGTATAGGCAGGAATCATTTGCCAACGCATGCCTTCAATAACCCCATGCAGCAATGTAATGATGGCGGAAATACCAAAACCAATAAGTAACTGACGCTGCGATTTGTTCTTAGCGAATATGAACCAACCAAATAGAAAAATATTGAAAACAATCAACAACATTTCAAAAAACCTCATAATTTTATGACCTCCGCATGATGCTAGTTTGTCCATTTGCTAAACGCGAGCAGTTGGAAGATTGGTAGGATAGCGATCCACAATTGCTGTAGTCAAATTTTGTTCCCACTGAGAATTTTTCATTTTTTATAGTTTTCAAGGTGTTCTAGCGATTCTTTCGCGGTTAATTTTTCAGTCTCGTTAACACCCATTGCTCCAGCTAAATACATATAATCAACTAATCCGCTTGAACAAGATGTCTTATTGTCACAGGTTGCGCATGTGTTCCAAGAGAAGGTACATACTTCAAAATTGAATCATCTAGACTCAATTTACCTTCTTTCTCTAGCAGTAAAATTGCAAATGCTGTGAATTGTTTAGAGACTGAAGCAATATTAAAAATCGTTTTTGTCCTTATCGGCAGTTTTTTCTCTATCGAATCCAAACGAACGCCGTAACCTTGTACACTCTTGTGTACAAGATTTCTTTAAAAAGGAGAACTCCTCTATCGTGAGAGCTTGAGGATAGCTCAAAATTTTGAGCGGTAATTCAGGATGCCCTTTCTGAAGAGGAGGTTGCACATGTTCAAAGGATTAAGACGAAACCCCAATCGCTCATAAAAACATATTCTTTGCTGTGCCAAGTCCGTAACAGGAGGTTACACTTCCAATAAAATTGGCTTTACGGACTCTTCGATATACTTAAAAGTATCTTTACTGCCACCATGGCTATTAATATCTTGCTTTTCCAATTATGAGTGATATTCGACGACGATAATATTCATTTTTGTTCCTCCTTCCTACAAACGGTAATAATGGATGAGGATAAAGTAGAAAACGGAGTTTTATCCCAGTCTAAATATTGGCTTTCAATACAAAATCCGTGGCTTGTTAACATAGACTTAAGAGTATCATTATCAGTAAAACGACATGCAATTCGGGAAGTAGATTTCTTATATCCCCAATCACGGAAAGTAACCCAGTGCATGATATGATTTCTTTCATCATAAGATTGCGTTCCAGATACCTTCACGTGAAATCCATCCTTATCTATAAATTATCCCCAAGTTGTTTCTTCTTGGCTTGATAAGTCAGTTCCCATAGGGTTACGTGTGAAAAATTGCAGTCAAACCTTTTGCTTTAATCCGTGCATATTCAAGCATTGTTGAAGAAATATCAACACCAGTAATATTTATACCAGACTGTGATAAAGGTATTGTTGTTAATCCTGTACCACATGCAAGCTCTAGAACTTCTCCTGGGTTCGATTTAGCAAGTTCAAGATAAAAATTATTTTTTTAATCTCACCACCAAATTCTAGATCATAATTTACGGGGTCTCGATATTCTTCAAGATTATTGTGCTCGCTTAGCATAGTATCACACACCATTAACAAATATTCTGAAGTAATATAACTCTCACGATAGCATTTATAACGGATTCTTCAAAGTGTATTCAAAATGGTGTTATAGACTTCTTTTTAGCTTTACTAAGTTCATCAACCACTGGTGATACACGTTTAACAAAAAATGTAGATAGAAATCCCAACAGTAAGAAGCATGCCAAGATTGAGAAAGTGAGGACGTAATTATCCGTTCGGAGCAGCTGAATGGCTAGGATTGGCCCAATGGTAGCACCTGAATTCACTACAACCGAATAAATAGAAATCGCCGCACCTCTTGAGGCTCCGCCTAGTTCACCGACCAGTGAAACCAATGAAGGGATGGCGATTGCAATGCCGGATACAAATACGACGCTCATGACAATAATAAACACCATATTTGCACCAAATCCTAAGAGGATCAATCCGATAGCAGATAGGATTATTGAGCTTCTAAGTATCGGTAGCACGCTATATCGCTTAATCAGACCGCTGGAAAAAAGAGACACAAGCATCCCTAAAATCCCTACTAAACGCACATATAAAATCTGTTGGTTCGTGAATCTGAAAAGAGAACTGCTTAAAAATTCCCCCAATGTAGTGTACATGCCCACAAAGGAAAGTAGCATGACTAATGCGATTACATAAGCAAACCATAGTGACCTTTGCGCAAGTGTCTTTCTCATTTGATTAAATGCATTCGCAACACTAGTGCCGTTCGGCGGGAGATTTGGTATAAAGAATAATATTAGTAGTGTTAATAAAAAATAAATCGCCGCCAAAATGATGAACACATACTGCCAACCTAGATGAGAAGTGACGAAGCTACTGTACACTTGCCCAATAATTCCAGCCATTAGAAAACTTGTACTCATGCAGCTAACTGCAAATAACCTTTTATTTTGCGGGAACAATTCCATCACATAGGGAAGCACTACGGGAGAGAAAGTAGCTGCAGTCAAGCCTTGTATTCCTCTGAAAATAATAACTGAGGATAAACTGCTTTGAAACCCTAGAAAGATAGTAACAATCGTTAACGCAGCTAATCCCCAAAGCATGATTTTTTTTCGGCCAAAACGATCAGATAATGGTCCAAACAGTAAGCATCCAATAGCAAAACAAAGCGTAAACATGCTGCTTATCCATACAGTTTCCCCTTCTGAAACCGAAAAATCCTGTGAAAGCACGGGGATTAAGGGGATTGTAACATACAAGCTTGACATAATTACCAATCCCGCAAAAAACAATAACAATATAATGAAAGAATTAGGTTGTGCTGTTTTATCTAACTTCTTCATTCATTTTATCTCCTCTTAAAATTTTACTACTCAACTTAACGAAAGCCGCCGATTGGGCCAGCGGCTTTCGTTGGGAGTTTTACGTTGTTTAATTATTTTTTATCTGATATGAATTGTTTTAATGTATCAATATGAACAGCTCCAACAAATTTATCGATCGGCTCACCATTTTTAAAAAGAATCGTAGTTGGAAGGCTCATAATTCCATAATGAGCGGCAGTATTTGGTTGTTCGTCTACATTGACTTTTAGCACCCTCACTACTTTGCTATACTCCTGATCAAACCCCTCGAGTATAGGTGCAAAAGAGCGGCAAGGTCCGCACCAAGGCGCCCAAAAATTAACTAATGTAATACCTTCATTTTTCAAATCACTTTCAAAGGTTGTATCCGTAGAGTGACAAATAGTCATGTGTATCTTCCTCCATTTCATAATTTTTCACTACCAATAATGAATCGACTGGATATCATCACCTCCTTAAACAACACGTTTGAAATCGTAAAGCTTTGCTACGTACATCCCCAATCCAACTCCATGAAGATATTAAAGACTTTTTATATCCGTAATTAACCCGTAGGTGAACTCCCGCGATTTGTAAAATCTTCCTCCGTCAAATCCATATTTACGCTCATTGCGGTTCGGCTGCCGTCCGCTGCAGCATAAACCACTTGGGAAGGAGCCACGTACGAAGTATCTCCAGCGATATACAAACCAGGTATTGCTGACCTCCCCTTTCCGTCCGTCTCAATCCCGCCCGAGGTCGTCATTCCACAGCCTAATCGTTCTGCGAACGGAATGCTTTGCACAAATTTAGGAGTCACGAAGCCGCCAGCCCTCGGAATTTGAGTTCCGTCTGCAAAGCGAACATGTTCAAGCTTCCCATTTTGGCCAATGAAGGCTACAATAGGTTGCTCCATTACCACAATATCCTTTGATTGAAGCTGCTTTTTGTGCTCATCTGACAGGGACGTCTTGCCGTTCGTACAGACAACCAAATCCTTGCTCCAATTGAGAAGCAGTTTAGCCGTATGAAATAGGTTTGAATAGTCGGAGACAACAACAAGCGGTTGATCTTTGAGCTCCCAGCCGTCGCAATAGGGACAATTGAACAAGCTTTTCCCGTAAAGCGGATAAAAGCCTTCAATATCTGGATATATCTCCTTTACGCCTGTTGCCAAGATCAGTTTTCGCGCCTTAAGGTGAAGGCCAGCAGAATCAACTAACTCAAATCCGAATTGGGTAGTGTCAACGGAAACAACTTCGTTTTGAAGATGATCGACTAACGGATAACTTTTAACCTCCTCAAGAGCAATTCTGCGGAACTCGGACGGTGTTACGCCGTCTCTCGTAATAAAGCCATGAGACGCATGTGTAACAGCATTTCTGGGTCGATTGTTGTCAATGATAGCCACGCTTCTCCTTGCTCTTCCAAGGATGAGGGCTGCATTCAACCCGGCCGGTCCTCCACCAATAATGGCGCATTCGTAAATCATGATGCTCAGCTCCCTTATATAGACTTTAAAGACTCATTATATCTATGATTAGATAAAAAATATTTTTATATTATCAAACTGCTCTCCTCCTTTCAATATAAAATGGCTCAACCTTAAATCTGCGTTTGCTTTTGGACCAGATCCGTCAACTTCGTGTTTTTAAGATGGCTTTCCATTTTCTCTTCCGCTTCCTTCATTACAGCTTGAATCGTGCATTCGTCGCCGTGGACAAAATCACATTCAAATAAGGATGCGGTTCCCTCAATAGCGTGGATAATATCCAAAAATGTAATGTTGTCTTTTTTGCGAGATAAGCGATATCCTCCGTTGACTCCAGAAACAGACTCGATCATCCCTGCTTTCACGAGCCTTGTTAAAATTTTGGATAAATAGGTTGGTGAAACACCTTGCAATTCTGCTAACTGCTGAACACCTATCGGCTTAACTGGAGAAGCGTCAAGGAGCGCGAGCATGGTGTGCAAAGCATAATTTGTTGCTTTTGTAAATCTCACGGTAACACCCCATTCAAAGACTTGATGTATCTATAATATCCTCGAAATTGTCAATGTGTCAAGTTGTACCTTTTTATGATTTTCGCAATATATGCGGTTCGATGCTCACACTCATTGCCATCGCGTGTAGTGAGCCGCCGGAGGATTATTGCCGCTGGTCCGTTCGGTTGCTGCCAACCGCTTGAAGAAGCGCAAATTGACTGCGTCATGGCGGACATGGACCGATAACGGGGAACGGTGGGATAACCGCCGTTTTTCGCTCCCCCCCTCGATTGGCATTAGACTTCTCGGGCTGTTGGCGTGCCTGACACACAAGCGCTCACGACAATGACGGTGATTTTTCGCACCGACAAAGTACGTGAGCGCTGAACATTTTCGTTCCGCATTTTGGTTATCTATAACGTCTAATTCCACCCCCCGTTTGCCGCTTTAAGCCAGACGTCAAGGACAGCACGTTTTATTTGGCATCCAATGTAGGTCTTATTACCGTTTCTTCAACCAAGGTGCCCTTTTTGGTCGTGTGGTGATTGACGAAGCGGTAATTATTAGATTGATTATCCCACTTCACTTCTCTAAGTGTAGCCCCTTTGAAATTAGCGTCTTGATTCAAGACCGTTTTTGGCACTTGCGATTCAATTTCGTTCGCGTCGTCAAATTCCATGACTATCTGGCTTACACGTAAATCAGTTTTGTTTTGCGAAAAGTCGCTACTTAGTTGAACGGTAAAGTTCTTTCCAGTCAAGGCATACGTTACAAGATCTCTTAATTTAGCATTCTTGTCATCATAGTATCGATACATGATCACTTCTTTGTCAAATGCGTAGGTTATGTTTGGATACAGCTTTTTCAGCTCTTGAAGGGCCTTATCCTGATCCTTTTTACTGATTTTATGGAGTGGGAGCTTCTCGCTAACAGTTATATACTTAACGTCTTTAGTATCAAATAAGATTCCAAATTTTCCGTCTACCGATTCAACTTCCACAAACTCCGTTTCGACGGCATCATAACTGAACTCGCCAACATCCTGTAACTTGACCTCTTTCCCTGCTACTTGCTTTAACACTTTTTGCAGCTTTGCGGCTACCGTTTGGTCGAGCTGAATCTTCTTCTTCTCTGGTTGCTGCTGATCTTGCGTAGCCTCAGCAGCTTTTGAATCCTGCTCTGCTTGCACGGAAGCCTTTTGCGGTATGCTCGCGGCGTTGCTTTCCTTAGCGTTCACCAACGTCACGCTGCCAAGCGCGAGAATCATTCCCAACCCCAAAATGGACAGACGATAGGATTTTTTGTTGAATTGTTTAATCATTATAAGTCTCCTTTTCATTTCTTTATGTGTCGCGGACAAGCCGGCAAGCCCCGGTTGATGATTGCCGCCTGAAAAATGCTCCAGCACATGAATAATGGTTTGTCCGTATGCACTATTTTGCTGCGGGCCCATCCGGTCCAACACGCATGCATCGCAGGCCATCTCCTGGGCCTGTCTTGCTTTATATGCGGCAAGCCATATCAATGGATTAAACCAGTGGAGAATAAGGATGATGTGTATCACCCAATTCACTGCCACATCCCGCCGCTGAATATGTGCGAACTCATGCGCCAGAATATATTGAAGCTGCTTCTTCCGCAACGTGACGAGCAGTCTTGGCGAAATGACGACCGCAGGTTCACGAAAACCGACTACGGCAGGTCCAGGAATCCGTTCCGATGCTACAAACCGAACTTTACGATTTATGCCCAATAGCTGCTTCGTCTCTTGAAACGCTGCCGATAAAAATGGCGTTTCGATGGATCGACCTGCACGCAGGGCCCGCTTTAATCGAAGCTGGTCGTATACCGTTTTCGCAGCAAGAAACAATACCCCCGCAAACCATACCAGCATCAGCCCATTGGTAAATCCCAGTTGCTTGATCTTATTCCACCAGAAGCCGCGCTCCTGCACGGTTCCCGATTCATGGGATAGAGCAGGTATTCCCGAAATTTCGCTTGTTTCCGGTTTTAAATAGCGTTCACCATGAACCGCCGCCTCACTTGCTCTCCCCGCTTCCCTCAAAACCGAAGGATCTTGGGTCTTCTGATGAATTCCGGGCGCTATGGCCTCCAGAGACAAAACATTGTACAGGCTAAGCGAAGATTCCGGCGCCCAAGGAAGCAGCAGACGAATCGCCACAGGCAGCCAAATCAAATATTTCCATCTAGCTTCTAGCTTGTTTTTTAATAGAAACTGCAGGATCAGGACAAGTAGGACCAGGGTGCCGGCCATAAATGATCCGCGGATCACCCAGCCAAAAAACGATAACAAGCTTGCATGTAATGTTGGACCCATCAGCTATCTCTCTTTTCCGGCCCGCCGTCTATGCAGTTTTCGTCAAATAAAGCCTTCAGATCCTCGATTTCCTGCGCATTCAGCTTTTTATCCTCTAAAAAATTGGCTAACATTGGCTTTAATGCACCTCCATACAACTTTTTCACAAAAGATGTGGTTTCAGACCGTAGATATTCCTGCTCGCTGATGATGGGGTAAAATAGCTGGGTACGCTTCGAACCCTTTTCCAGCTTTGCCCCCGCTGCTTCCTTCTGCACCAATCGATTCAGGAGTGTCCGCGTTGTGTTTGGGCTCCAGCCCATTTTCTCTGCCATCTGCTTTACGACTTCGCTGGAAGGGCAATCCCGATTTACCCATAACACGCGCATAATTTCCAGCTCTGCATCCGTAACCGCTGGTATTTGGTTCATACATGTAACCTCCAAGGTCAATTTATAAGACTACGTATGTAGTTATAAATCCATCCTACATTTGTAGTTTGGTAATGTCAACATATTGTTACATGCAAAAATCCGTTCATTTTGTATAGCTCCTCCCATATGATTATCATACAAACTACAACTGTAGTCTACTTCTTATATACTACAGTTGTAGTTATATGATGTCAATACCTTTGTTACAAAAAAATTTCATCTTACTATGCCTATTTTGAGAGCGGGCTAAAGTCCAATTGTTGCGATTGTGCATCCTTTTCAGGCGCTATGTGAGGGCATCCCCTTCACGCGATTTTGGAGAATTTCGGGGTTTGTCAAGTGTTTTCTTGAGAAATCAGCCACATTTTAAGCATATTTTTTCCAGATCGAAATAGGGATGCATAAAAAAATCCCCCTACGAAAGTGGGAGGATTGCAGATTAGGTGGCGCAAGGAAATCCTTGCCCCGCCTGCCTCGGCGAATGCCGAGAGGCTATTATAGCTATTATTTTGGACCAGTCTTGGTCATTGTGTTATCACCTATTTAATGAAAGAAAAACTTTCGCTCAAAAAAGTGATTTGTGTAGGTACAGCCCCCCTTTTCGGATTGTATTTAAACAGTTGTCTGCAGTAGGGTAAATGATTTACCCCACTGTTTGTTATTCATGAAAACAAACTTTTATAAAGGCAATAAAACGGTAAATATGCTGCCTTTACCCGATTCACTTTGAACACCAACGTCACCGCCGCAAAGTTCCACTATGCGTTTTACAAGTGGAAGTCCAAGTCCGTATCCTGTTTTGGAATGAGAAGTATCGCCCTGATAAAATTTATCAAAAATATGAGCTTTAGTCTGATCGTCCATGCCAGGTCCGTCATCTTGTATAACAAACCGAATCTTGTCATTTTCATAAGCAAGGGTAATATTTATAAAGCCACCTTGATAGGAAAATTTAATGGCGTTATCTAAAAGATTAAGCCATATCTGCTGTGTCAAATCTTCATTTCCGCTATAAATCACCTTATCTAAGTCCACATTTACGGTAATCTCTTTTGCAGACCATTTGGGCTCCATTAAAACGATAGACTTTCTAATTTGTTCATCCAGCCTGAACGGGGCTTTATCCGCAACAATTTCAAGGTTCTCGTATTTTGACAAAGTAAGAACATTGGTGGAAAGTGCAGCTAAACGCTCTGATTCCGTTATGATAATGTCAAGATACTCCCGTCGTTCTTCGTCCGAAAGATTATTTTCTTTGAGCAGTTTTGCAAAGCCACGTAAAGATACGATAGGTGTTTTAAATTCATGGGAAAAGTTGTTGACAAAATCGCTTCTCAGTGTTTCAATGCTCGAAAGTTCTTGTGTCATTTTATTAAAGCTCTGAGACAATTCTTCCAATTCTCCAATGCCTTTTAGATCTACCTTAACGCTAAAGTCTCCTCCGGCCACTTTATGTGTGGCATCAATTACCTTGCGGATGGGATTCAGCGCTTTTTTGCTGAGAAAGGCCGTAAGTGCAGTTCCAAGCAAAATGCAGAGACCAAAGGTTATAAATAACGGGAATAGAGGATTTCCATTGGTTCCTCTCGAATTCTGTGCAAAATGACCAGAAAGAGAAATAACGCCAATATGCTGTAATAAGACGACACTTCCTCCAATCAGCACAAATGTTGACACCATAACACCGAACACAAACATCACCAATGTTATAGCAAGACTCAATCGCTTCTTAATAAATTCTCTCATGTTTTTTTCACCGCCTTATAGCCAAGACCCCGAACTGTAACAATATCAAACTCTGACCAATCTCGAAATCTGTCCCGCAAGCGGTTTATATGAACATTAAGTGTGTGGTCATCGGTTTCGGATTCCATTCCCCAAATCTCATCCATAAGTTGAAGACGGGTAAAAATCATATTCGGATAAGAAAGCAGCTTAAATAATAGGTAAAACTCTTTTTGCGGCAGTGCAATAACCTTATCTTCACGGGATACAGTGAGCGCATCATAATCAAGTACAACCTTGTCGACTGTTAGCTTATGTTCACTGGCAATCTTTGCTCTGCGAAGAAGTGCCTTAATACGAAGTACCATCTCCTCCTCATCTACAGGTTTTGTCATATAATCATCCGTACCAACAAGAAAACCCTTCCTTTTGTCCTTTGGCTCCTGCTTAGCTGTAACCATCAAGATGGGCAGATTCTCCCATGAAAGCCGGAGTTGCCGCGTTAATTCATAGCCGTCCATATTCGGCATCATTAAATCAAGTACTACTAAATCAAAGTGCTGCTGTTCCATTAAATTAAGTGCGATGATGCCGTCCTCCGCCCAGTATGTTTCAAAACCGTTCTGTTTTAAAACGGCACACATTAACTTTCTGGTGTTAGTATCATCTTCTACGACTAATATTTTCAGCATATTCAATGCCTCCATTTACCTTATTATTGCTAATTAATTTTACCATCAAAAAGTAAACTGAAAATCAAGTGTATTGTTCCATCCAATTGATATTCAGTTTACTTTACACTGCTACCCTATTGGTACACACAAAAAAATGGAGGAATGTTTATGCTGAAACTCAAACTGGAGAAAATTAAAAAAACATATAATAGCGGCGAAGTAGTTACCGCCTTAAAAAGTATATCACTTGGATTTCGAGAAAATGAACTTGTTTCCATACTCGGTCCGTCGGGCTGTGGTAAAACCACACTTCTTAATATTATTGGCGGTTTAGACCAGTATGATAGTGGCGATTTAATAATAAACGGTTTGTCCACAAAAGAATATAAGAACAGTGACTGGGATGCTTACCGTAACCGTTCTATAGGCTTTGTATTTCAAAGCTATAATCTAATCGGACATCAAACGGTATTGCAGAATGTTGAAATCGCTATGACTTTATCTGGCGTATCAACTTCCGAAAGAAAACAACGGGCGAAGCAGGCACTAATAGAAGTCGGGCTTGCAGACCATTTGAACAAGACGCCAAATCAATTGTCTGGCGGTCAAATGCAGCGTGTTGCCATAGCAAGGGCGCTCGTGAACGACCCCGATATTATCCTTGCGGATGAGCCGACCGGAGCACTTGACAGTCATACCAGTATTCAAGTTATGGATATTTTAAGGGAAGTGGCCAAAACACGTCTTGTCATCATGGTGACCCATAACGGTGAACTGGCAGAGGAATATTCAGACAGAATTATCCGTTTTTTAGACGGTGAAGTTCAGTCGGACAGTAATCCAATTGTGGAAGCTGAAACAGGAAAAGCATCCGTACAATCACCCAAAGAACAGAAGTTTAAGAAAACCTCCATGTCACTGATAACAGCAACGGTGCTTTCCTTTAAAAATCTACTGACAAAACGAGGCAGAACGCTTATTACAGCATTTGCAGGAAGCATTGGCATTATCGGTGTTGCGCTTGTTTTGGCTCTTTCAAACGGACTGTCTACCTATATGAGCAGTATGCAGTCCGATACACTGAGCAGCTTTCCCATCACCATCGGCACAGGCGAGCAAATTATAGATTTGACCGAACGTGGTCCTGATGGTCTTGAAGGAAATAATGATGCTGCAGGATATACAGAATATCCGAATGAAAACGTTATGTACTCCTATGACAGTGAGAAAAACAGTACAAAGCATAGAAATATCATTACCGAAGATTATCTTAATTATATCGGAAAACTTGAAACTGAATTACCTAATGCAGTCAACAACATTTCCTATATGCACGGAGTAAACATCAATTTGTTGGCAAAAGGACAAGACACAGCCGTAAAGTTTGAAACAACTTCAGCTCCAAGCGGAATGGGAATGATGATGGGTAGCAATAGCACCTACTTGCAGGAGCTTCCTGAAAATAATGACTTTATTTTATCTCAATATGATTTAATTGGTGAAGGAAGCAGGATTCCTACAGGAAAAAACGAAGTCGTTTTAGTTATTGATAAATATAACCGCATTGACAAAGCATTTTTTGAAAAACTTGGTATTACTGAGGATACCGAAAATTATAAGCTGACCGATTTTATTGGCAAAACAATTTTAAAAGTAATACCGAATGATGATTACTATACTAGGAATGGTGATTTATTCACTGCGGCTGCGCCTACAGATTATGAAAAGCTATATGACAGTAATACTGGAACAAAACTCACGATTACCGGCATTCTGCGTTCCAAACAGGATGTGTCAAGCAGCTATTTGTCACCGGGTATTGCATATACCACGGCTCTCACCGCAGCTGTAGTTGAAGATGCGCAAAAGAGCGAAATTGCAACCGCCCAAAAAGATTCGGATAAAGATGTTATGCTTGGCACCCCTTTAGACAATAAGGCGAAGGATAATGCATTGATAATGCTTGGAGCTGATTCCACTCCAACGGGTATCAATATTCATCCAAAAGATTACGAAAGCAAAGACAAGATAAAGGAATACCTTGATAAATACAATGATGGTAAATCAGACGATGATCAACTGATTTATTCTGATATGGCGGAAATGATTTCTTCCATAACAGGAACACTACTTGATACCGTAACTTATGTTTTGACCGGATTTGCTGCTATTTCTCTCTTGGTCTCCACAATTATGATCGGCATCATAACGTATGTTTCGGTAATTGAGCGCACCAAAGAAATCGGCATCCTTCGCAGTGTGGGTGCACGTAAAAAAGACATTTCAAGGGTATTTAATGCGGAAACGCTGATTATAGGATTTACTGCAGGAATGATTGGGGTAGGTCTTTCATATCTGCTTCAAATACCGATCAATAGCATTATATCTAATCTGGCAGGAATTTCTGGAGTTGCAAATCTTAACCCACTTCATGCAGCAGTGCTTGTTGCCGGAAGTATGATACTCACCTTAATTGCTGGATTTATTCCATCAAGAATGGCTGCAAAGAAAGATCCAGTTGTTGCACTTCGAAGCGAATAGCATTCTTTAAAAGCTAAGCCGCCTACCTGGCATGAATAAAGGAGAACACATATTATGACTATATGTGTCCTCCTTTTATTCAATTAAAGCGCCCAATAACGATGTTTGATTTCAGCGAGTAGTCCAATGCCATTTCAGGGCTTCTTTTTCTATTTTTTTGACAAAATCATCTTTACCGTCACCATATCCATCAATGTCAGTTGGATATTGGTCTGCAAGCTTTCTTTTTAATTCTCCGTATTCCTTACATATTTCTGGGCTTTGGCGAAGATAATCTCTGAACGATAGGTGCCTTTCGATTTCTTGAATATTATCATACTGGAAAGCATGAATTTGATGAGTGCGATTGTCTCCACCCTTACGGAAGTATCTCCTTCCTTTAATTCCAAATTCGCCCATAACCTCATATCCAAGATTTTCAAATTGTACAGAGTAAGCATCTAATTCATTGATGTCGTTAACTACAAGCAAAATGTCAATGATCGGTTTTGCTTTTAAATTTGGAACAGAAGTACTCCCGACATGAAAACTATTCACAAATACACCATGGAGAATCTCCTTTATTGCATGTTCTTCTTTTAGATATTCGTTTTTCCAATTTGGATCATATTCTACTACTATGATATTCATTTCTTTGCCTCCTTATAAAAATAATTCCACGCAAAATTATATAAATAATTTTAACACAAACACTTGACCTTAGGTCTGACCTAAGGTGTATCGTTAAGATATTCCAAGCCTTATCCTTAGGAGTGAACTTTATGAAAAGTGAAATTACGATTAGTGAATTAGCCAAGCTTATGAACGTTTCTGTTCATCAAATTCGTTATTTTGAAGAGAAAGGTGTTCTTGGGCCCGCTTACACAGATAACAATCAGTATAGAATGTACGGCATCGGGCAAGTATACCAGCTTGCACATATTCTATTGCTTCGCAAGCTGGGAATGTCTGTTCAGTCCATAAATGATTGTATGACCTCCTATTCTGCGGATCAATATCAACAGCTTCTTCATCATTCCTTGCGGGAAGTGGATGCGGAGTTGCTCCGGCTCAAAGAGCTTCAGCATTTCATCAAAAAAGTATTGCATGAACAGCAGAACTTTAATTCGCAGTCCAACCACTATCAAATAAAGCGGCGAGACACCACCTATTTTGAACGTTGGATTGAAATGAATTCAAACACTAAGGTTAATGCCAAACTATTGGCTGAACAAGCGAAGCGCGTTCCGAACTTGTTCGAATCGGACATTCATTATGTATATGATCGTTCGAGCACAATTACCTTATGCTTAGAAACTCAAGGACCTGGCGATTTTTCTTTACCTGGAGGCAATTATCTTTCCATGCAGAGCCTAATTCATGAAGATGATGAGCTCGAACAAATGATTGAACAGTTGTACGACTATGCTGCTGCGCAATCATATACCATAGCTGGCCCCCTTATCCTTGTTGAAAGATCCTATTTATCGTTATTTAGCAAGAACGGGTTGCATTACGAGTTGCAATTCTTGATCGAATCCGAATCGGCAACAAAGGGGGAACCATCATGACTACAGCACCGATAACAATTGAACCCATGCAGACCAAGTATAATCTACAGGTCAGTCGCCTGCTTGTTCAAGGGTTTCGTGGAAAATTTCAAAAGTTAACGAACATGAATGATGACGATCTCGCTCTTTTTTTCGAAAAGCTGTTTGAACATTATCCCACCGAACCGGCAAGTCATAGAATGGTCGCCCTGCAAGATGGAGAAGTGATCGGAACGATATCTATCAAATGGATGCCCGAAGCTGACATAATGCAAAAGCAAGGACTTCCTTCGTCGAAGAGCTTTATTAGGTTGGGAAAATGGAACCTTTTAAAAATGCTGATCGGGTTATCTTTGTTAAATCATAAACCACAAGTTGGAGAATGTTATATTGCAGACATTGTTGTCCATCCGGACCATCGAAGTAAGGGGATTGGAAAGCTATTATTTCAGTGGGCGCAGCATTTTGTGCAAACTGAGCCACACCTAGATGTGCTGAGCTTACACGTCGTAGGTAGTAACCCACGTGCCAAGCATCTATACGAACTCCTGTCATTCCAGACTCATTTACAAAAGAAAAGCTTAGTGCGGCATCTTTTGTTCAATGAATCGAAATGGGATTATATGGTCTTAAATTTAAAATGA
Organism: Paenibacillus glacialis; assembly: GCF_001637205.1. Classification (GTDB taxonomy): domain Bacteria; phylum Bacillota; class Bacilli; order Paenibacillales; family Paenibacillaceae; genus Paenibacillus_AQ; species Paenibacillus_AQ glacialis. Next base: position 42,323 of record NZ_LVJH01000024.1, on the reverse strand, counting down.
TATGTAAATTTTTAAAGGGGCTATTGTAACAGCCCTAAGTGTTGGCATGGTGGCTTCAATGGGTACCTTTTTATTAGCAAATGGAGCGAAAAGGTTCCCTGATGTCAAAATTAGAGCAGTTACAATGGTTCCACACAATAATGAAGATGAACAAGTTTAACTACAAAAGACCGTGCATTTATTGACGGTCTTTTGTACGCATAATGAATATGAAAAAAATTATTGAACTAACCAAGTGTAAACTCTGCCCTTCATTCCACGCTCTGTAACGGTAAGTTTTCATGTATGCTACTTACAATTCAAAATAGGCAGGAATAATCAAATCAATCCGATATTAATTTTGAATAGATATTGAGATCGTTAAACTTTCCGTCTACTCTTTCATATTGTCTTAGTGTTCCTTCAAACGTAAAGTCTAGCTTTTGTAAAAGTTTTATTGAATTCACGTTTTCGGGTTCAACTTTTGCTTCGATTCGATTCATCTTTAAAGATGAGAATGCGTAATCTAACAAAGAATAGACAGCTTCTGAAGCATATCCTCTTCCCCAAAATGATTTAGCAATGTCATATCCGATTTCTGCTTTTGCATTTTCAAAATCCAAGGAATTATAACCACAAGAACCTATGATTTCATTGGATTCTATTTTAATTATAGAGAAACGAATAGCTTTTCTGTCTTGAGAAAGATCATCAAGGAGAGTAATCATTTCTTTTGCTTGATTTTCATTAGTTAAACAACTAACATTCATAAATTTAGTAACATCTGGATCAGACCAAATTTTAAACAAGCTAGACGAATCCGACACCTTCATTTTTCTCAAACGTAACCGTTCTGTGTGTAACTCTGTAATCAATACTTTTACCTCCATTATATTTTAATAGTTAGGTTGAAAATATTGACATCTGCGCATAGTTCAGTCCCTTCATATTTGAAGATAGTTTCATTAGGCTGACAAAAAAATTGTTATTTCCTATATCGCTGCTAATTTTAAAGCCTGCTCTTCAGCTTCTTTATATCCTTTTTTTAATACTTCATTTCTATCCAGAATAGCTGTTCCTTGAACTCGAATTGTTTCAAAATCTTCGATACCAAAGTAATTAAATATGGACTTCAAATATTTATGAGAGTATTCCACTTCGGTATACCAGTCATCATTGGTATAGATTGATCCACTAGCTTGAATTACAACCATACTTCTTCCATCTTTTAGAAGACCGACCGATCCAGTATCGAGATATTTAAACGTTTCCTTTGCAATCATAATATTATCCATATAATCCTTTAGTTTTGATGGGATATTAAAGTTATGCAATGGATAAACAATTACATACTTATTAGCACTTTTGAATTGTTTTAATATCTCATTCATGCGGTCTGTAACGTCTTTTTCTTGACTTGTTAATTCTTCACCTTTTGCTTGTTTCGCCCATGCTTTAAGAACAGTTTTATCTAACATGGGTACTTCATCGTCGTATAGATTAATTTGTTCAATAACTTCGTCATTTGGATGCTTCTCTTTGTATACTTTCAAAAAGTAATTAAGTACATCTAGACTTGCTGAGGTTTTAGAATCAAATTCTGGATGTGCATTGATGATAAGTAGTTTACTCATGGAAATTCCCTCCTAAAATTGAAAGTTCATTTAAATTATTGTCGATCATATTAATCGTCGATTATAGTAATCGTCGATTAATATAGTCTATAATAATACTTTCCTAATTGTATGTCAATTTATACAGCGATGTAATTATGTAAATTTACAAAATGAAATTGATGTTATACTATGTTTTTGGTAGCCTATTAACATGAAGGTAGGTGATTTTATATATGCAGTATAGTGTTATGGTTGAATATGCTTTGCATAGCCTTGTCTATTTAATAGACATACCAGAAGAGGAGAGCATAGGAATAAAGGATCTTTCAGAATTCCAAGGGCTTTCAGAAACGTATCTTTCGAAAGTTTTCGGTAAATTGTCTAAGGCTGGAATTGTTAGTTCTACACCTGGTGTAAAGGGAGGATATAAATTAGCTAAGATCCCTGAGGAAATTTCGTTTTGGGATGTAATTGAAGCGGTTGAAGGAAAAAAAACTATTTTTCAATGTAAAAACATATTAAAAACGAATTTAATGTATAGAGATAATGAAGAATGTACTTCATGTACTCAAAGCAATCCTTTATGTTTGATTAACTTGACAATGCTTGAAGCAGAAGAGCATATGCGCAAGGTTCTACGTAATAAAACTCTTGCTTGGTTAAATAAGGAACTGGATCGTGTTTTACCTGAGAAAGTACGAACTGATAGCCAAAACTATTTTAAGAATAAAAATTCAAACTAAAGCAATACAAAAATTTATAATAAAATGTATTTGCAAAGTACTACTCTATTTATTACACTAACCTGCCCCTTTCACGCAATCGACGAGGGGGACGTGAGAAGGATCCGCCGCGGCGGATCCTTCTGCTGTTTTATCGAGCTCCTACAATGGGCTACCAAATGTCGAACGTAAACTTCTTCACGAGCCCCCCCCTCCTCCTATGTGACATTCATGGAGCTCGAACAACCACAAAGAAGCCATTCCCTCAAGGGTATGGCTTCTTTGTAGTGTGGGTAAGAGTGAACTTCGCGCTCATTTTAGGACAACGCACTCGCTTCTGTTCGAGCTCTGAAGTTGAGTTGATGTCGAATCTGAATTCGGGCATATTCATCGCTTAGTAATAGCGAGACAGCTTGCTCGCCAATTGCAGTCTGATGATAATCCACACTTGGGAAACCTAATATTTCACTTATTGGCGTATTCTCCTCGCCAATAATCTCGAAATCTTGCGGGTAACTGTAGCCGTGCGTTTGGGCGGAAGCTATAATTCCTGCAGCGACTTCATCGCCATTCGTAAAAATCGCATCCGGGACGATCGAATTTCGAAACATGAGGTCGCCAACTCTTTTCCCATCTTGATAGTCGAAGCACTGGTCGAAGAACTGACTTTCATACGCTTCGGTGATGGTTTCTTGATACGCCTGAATACGTAATCGCGTGCTAGGACTCGATTGAAAATCTCTTCCCGATGTGAAATGTATACGCTTATAGCCTTTGTTCTTCAAATAAGTGAAGACTTCAATATACGCTGCAAATCGATCTGGGAACACAGACGGAACAAGCTCGACGGGGCAAGCCTCGCAGCATACGATTTTTCCCCACTCGGACAAGGCTAAGATCTGCTCAGGATGAAGTGTATGCGAAGTGAGTAAGATTCCATCGATCATTTTCTTTTTCAATAACGTAAGATAGCTACTCTCTATGACGTTCTCATAATACGAAGGCAGCAAGAGAACTTGATAGTGCAACTCATGCGCTTTCTTCAGAATGCCGTTAATGAGTTCATCATAACAAGAGTTATTGTTATACGGTACAATGACACCAATGGTATTTGTCTTTCCTTTACTTAGCTTCACCGCGTTGCCATTCACCGAATAATTCAATTCCTTCATAACCGCCATAACCTTTTCTTGCTTGTCCTTGGCGACATAAGGATACTCATTGAGAACGCGGGATACGGTTGCAATCGAGACACCTGCCATTCTAGCGACATCTTTGATATTCGCCATAAGGATCCCCCTTTTCTTCTGCATATTCGGAATCATTGTAACATGCCGATTTCTTTTTTAGAAATATGGTTTTGAATGCTTGACTTGAAACGCATTTCATTCTTTACAATGAAAACATCAGCAGGATGATCCCTATTTCTAGAAGGAGGTTAAGGCATGAGAACCTTTGCAATCGCTTCGTATTCATTGTATTTTCTAGCAGGACTTGTCATTACAACGATCGGTTCTGTGATGCCGCAATTGCTCGCTCACTATGAGCAATCTTATACGGTTGGCGGGCAGATGGTATTCGTGAGTGCAGTAGGCTTTATTGCGGGCGTGCCAATTTCGGCATGGCTCATGAAAGTGTTGATGAAGGAAAAATACGTACTCGCGCTCTCTGCGATCGTCATTGCGATTGCGCAGTTCAGTGTATGGTCACTTCCGCCATTCGGCTGGGTTGTGGCATTAAATTTCTTGAATAGTGTCGGTGTAGCAGCAATAGAGTGCGTTGTTGCGACATTGATGATGGAAGTATTCGTGGGCCGTCGAGCTGTGGTGATGAGTTATCTAGAGGTCTCGTTCGGGATCGGTGCGCTCTGTATGCCGCTCATCGCTAGTGTATTGATTGCGAATCAGGTTTGGCGGTATTCCTTCCTCGTGACGGCATGTCTTGGAATCATTATGGCGGTCATATGGTGCTTCATATCTTTTGCCAAGGAGGAAACAGAAGGCGCGGAATCTTTGGATGCCGGCATTGCACCGCCGCCGATGTTCAAGACCAAGCAGATGAAGCGGTACATTCTCTTCGCATTCGTCTTTTTGATTTTCATGTACAGCGGGATTGAGGGGAGTCTGAATCATTTCATGTCCTCCATCTTCCTGAATCATTTAGAGGTTACCCCTTACTACGCCTCGTTGAGCATTGGCTTGTTCTGGACAGCGATGGTGATTGGCAGGGCTGCTACAGGTTGGATTATTCGAAAAGTAAATTATGCGAGTTATTTGCGCTGGAGTATGTTCGGTACGCTCGTGGTGATCGTCATGTTTGCGTTATGGAGAGATGCTGTCGTCGGCTTTATCCTGGTCATCATGATGGGGTTAACGATGTCTGGTGTGTATTCGATCACGATGGTGTATGCGAATCATACGTTTCCCGGCATGACGCGTCTCGTGACCAGTCTGGTTACAGCTTTTGCCGGGTTCGGAGCCGCGGTCTTCCCTGCACTAATTGGATATTCGATGGACCATTCAGGCACGGTGTCTGCGCTGTGGTATATCGCTGGCTTTGCGGCGATCTATTTGATCATACTGCTGCTAGGTATCGGCAGATTCTACCGTAATCAAGCAAACGTGACCTTAAATTAATGCATAAGGGGAGGACTTGAACATGGATGTACAAATCATTGCCGTAGACATGGATGGCACGTTTCTGAATGACCGCAAGGACTATAATCGAGATCGCTTTCTGGATCAGTATGCGCAGATGAAAAGAAAAGGCATTCGGTTTGTTGTGGCTAGCGGGAATCAATATTACCAGCTGCGGTCGTTTTTTCCTGAAATTGAGCATGAAATTGCTTTTGTTGCGGAGAATGGCGCTTATATTATAGACGGGAAAGAGGAAGTGTTCACAGGTCGAATGTCTGATGAGACGATTGCGAAGACGCTGGAGCTTTTGAAACACTATCCTTCCTCGAACATTGCATTATGCGGCAAACAAGGTGCTTACATGCGGCATGATGAATCAGATGACTATTATAACTATTCGAAACAATACTACCATCGATTAAAGAGAGTAGAGAATCTAACGACTATTGAGGATCAATTGTTTAAATTTGCCCTTCGTTTTCCACTTGAAGATCTGGACCAAGCACTTGTGAACTTGAAGCTTGAGTTAGGGGAGGAAGTTACGGCCGTATCATGCGGTCATGGGGATGTGGATATTATTGTGACGGGCATTCACAAGGCTCATGGAATTCAGCTTCTTCAGCAAAGATGGCAGATTGCGGACGATAAGACGGCGGCTTTTGGTGATAGTGGCAATGATGTCGAAATGCTAAGGCATGTACATTATAGCTATGCGATGGAACATTCAAGTGAACTCGTAAAGAGGACGGCGAAATATCAGATCGGTTCGAATAATGCCGAAGCTGTGCTGGATGCGATAGACCTGCTATTATGATAAATAAAAGAAGCCATTCTGATGATGGTCAAGACCCCATTTAGTGGACACTGAAAAAAGACCCTAAGCTGCAAGCTGGTGTCGGTACTCAACCGGCGTCAGCTTCTTTAATTTGAATATATGTCTCAATTCTCCTTTGTGCTTCGTCTAATGTTCGGATATTATAAGGATAAAGTCCTTCCGTTTCAAGTTAGAATATCTCCAAGAGAAAGGGCTGACGCTTCGTTCATTTTAGTGCCATGACTTCTAAGGCGCCTGGATACTCCTGTACTCCACATTTGCAAGACTTCCCCTAGGAACCGTCTATTATTCCACCTCAGAATTAAGGGTATTTCCAATCATCTAAAAACTTCAGTTACTGGAAACGTGAATAAACTGTTCATGGAAATTCGTCCAGTTGGCCATAAGCAGGTCCGTTACCATAAGCAGATCTATTACCATTCCTGTAGAGCGTTAATTATTAGCTTTGCAAAAAATAAGCGCCTCGGTACGATGGGAGTACGCAACGGGTCATAGCCCTTAAAATCCCATCATCCAGGAGGACGCTCTAATATGAAGTTTAAATCGCAGGGCAGACAAAATCAACTCATTGAAAAAATTACCGCCCAGTATCTGGTCGTCGGGATTGACATCGCCCAGCAAACACATGTCGCTCGTGCTGTTAACTTTCGAGAAATCGCGGTCGGTAACCCCCTATCCTTCTCCAATGATGAAGAAGGCTTTCAAATCCTTCTTCGGTGGATCCAAATGTTGCAATCTACTCACGCTTTAACGGCGGATATTGTTGGCATGGATCCTACCGGACACTACTGGTTTAACCTATTCAACTGGCTCTCGGATCGTCATGACTACGCTTTTGCCTGGAGCTCCTGCAACCTGCTAGAAATTGACTCGCTGTCAGGAAATATTGCGGCAGCACAGGTCAGAATGCGGAAAGCGTCCTCTTTGTGGCCATTCCACGTTAATGCTTCGGTGATGCGCATAAATTCAAAATCCACTAGATAATGCTTGTCTTGTTGCATACTATTGATGCGATGATACTCTTCCATCGCCTTCTCCACTCCATTAGATACGACTAAGTCTGCAACTATGTGTGCCATTGATCGCTTTATTTGGTGAATGTTCGAACCAAGCAATAGATCAAGTATTGGATAGGTTACGCTACCCAGCCAGACGTAATCACAGTTGGTCATCACAGAAATAGCGATTTTTTCATCGGGAAGTAGAATTAGATCACTTAGAAAACCGGTATCCCATCCGGAATGTGAGACGATCCTGAACCCCTTATATTCTCCCAAAAACCAGCCCAGACCTATCTGCGCATTTTCTTGTCCGTATCCAGTAGCTGCATGAGGCTTCCACATTTCATCATAGCTGCCGGACTGCAAGGAATGATATCCATCCTTTGCAATTCCTTGGTTAAGATGCATTAGCATATATTGGCACATGTCTTCAACATTGGTATATAGAGTGGAACTGGGTCCATGCGCCCTGTTGTAAGGAAAAACATCACTGATATAGCCGCCATATCCATCGGAAGTCCTGAGCACATGAGGTGCGGCAAGATGAGCTTTCACCTCCTGTTTCAAAAAGGAACTGGACTGCATTCCTGCCGGTTCAAGAATATACTTTTTCATATACTGCTCGAAGCTTATTCCGCTAACCTTTGCTATCAAGTCTCCCAAAATCTCGTATGCTATATTACTATAAGCAAAATTAATACCAGGTTCGCTCAGAAGCTTGTGACGACGGATACTTTTTACGTATCTTTCAAGACTTTGCTCGTCGTATTCAGGCCGGTCCCATGCATAATCTTCTTCATCTGGCATACCAGAAGTATGGTTCAAAAGCTGCCTTATAGTAATATGTTGATACCGCTCGTCCTCCATTTTAAAGTAAGAAAGATATTTCGTGATCGGTGAATCCAGATCTACTTTTCCACGCTCAACCAATTGCATAATGGCCGTAACAACGAATGTTTTTGAGACGGAGGCTTGGTGAAACAAAGTGCTACGAACAACAGGATCACCAGTCGATAAATTGGCTGTTCCATATTCACCAGTAAAGATAATATGGTTGTCCTTCACTATTCCGACGGCTAATGCCGGAAACTGTCCATTTTCAACAAAATCGGTTAACATTACGTGCAACGAACTCTCAGTTTTCTGATATTTGTCCATTTTGTCCTCCCTAATATCCAGCATCAGCATTCCATGTGTTCACTATATCATTACCTAAGTTCACATAAAATGGATAAATCGATTTAAACTAAACTGCCCGGTATAGCTTCTCCTCCTGAGCTAAGAGCACTCCACATGTGTGGTTATGTTAATTTCATACTACCGATTCTATTCGCAACTCTACTTTTCGTTTTATGACTTTGATGGGTGATAAAAAACATCAAAAAAATACGAAATCAGAGATTCAAAAGCAAGCTTAGAAAAAGACAGAGCTTAATTCAAAGGTAGGAAACCTCAATGAATTAAGCTCCTATTTATTTATATTCCATATTTTCTTGCTAATTCTTTTTGCGGTATTTTCCAAAGCTCTATCCACTTTTTGATAGCGGCAATAATAATGATTAACCCTAAGACCAACATAAGGATGGAAAGAACGCCATTTAACATACTATAACTTTTGGAAGCTGTATTCAGATACACATTCTTAACCATCCAGTAGCCTGCTACGTTGACTGTTACATATAAGTAAGCAAGTGGAATCAAGCATGTGAGCATATACCAACGTTTATCTGCAATTTTCAGGACAATTGTTGCACCGATAATTAATCCAATGGATGCCATTAACTGGTTGGAAACTCCGAACAGTGCCCAGATCGAGCCGATATCCCCTGAATAGAGAAGATAGCCCCAAACAAAACACGCTAACGCACTTGCAAAAATGTTACCAGGTAACCAATTCGTCTTCTTTAATGGTTTATAGAGATCTCCGAAGAAATCTTGAATCAAATATCGTGCTACACGAGTACCAGAGTCGATTGCAGTTAAAATAAAGACTGCTTCAAAGAGAATGACAAATTGGTAGAAGAAAGAGGCTAAGCTTTCAAACCAAGGAAGTTTAGTGAAAATATAAGTCATACCCACAGCTAGTGTGACCGCTCCACCCGTACGTCCTTCTAGATCCATTCCAATCTCTGCCGCTAATTCTTTCAGATGAACGGTATCCATCCCGAGTGTTGCGAATACTTCAGGTGAGGAGTTAATTGCAAAATAATCTCCTGGCTGAAGGGAAACAGCAGCAATCAAAGCCATAATGGCTACAAGACATTCAACAAGCATAGCGCCGAAGGCTACAGGTTTAATATCTTTCCACCGATTTAACATTTTGGGTGTTGTTCCTGATCCCACGAATGCGTGGAATCCTGAAATGGCACCACAAGCAATCGTAATGGAGATAAATGGCCACACTGGACCTGCTACGACTGGACCTCCGCCATTAATAAATTCAGTAAAAGCTGGAAATTGGATCGTAGGATTTACATAAAACACCCCAACAATTAATGCTCCGAAAACTCCGATTTTCATGAAGGTACTTAAATAATCACGAGGTGCAAGTAATATCCAAACAGGTAATGCCGCAGCAAAGAATGCATATATGGGTAAAATAAGTGCAAGCGTGCTTGATTCAAGTGTTAAGAAATCTCCAAGCGCTGTACCTTGGATGCTCGGCCCAAGCAGAATTCCGACCATAATTAAGATAAAACCGACTATGGTGGCTCCTTTTAAGTGACCTGTAATCCGGTGGTAGATTCCCACACCCATTGCAATTGGAATCGTGATACCCACTGCAAAAACACCCCATGGATTGTTTTCTAAGGCATGAAGTACGACCATAGAAAGTCCTGCCATTGTTATCGTAATGATAAATAACATTGCGAGCCCTGCACAAAATCCCGCAACGGGACCCAGTTCCGCTTTAGCTACTTCAGATAAAGATTGTCCATTTTTTCGCATAGAAGCAAATAAGACAACAGCATCATGTACCGCTCCGCCGATAACGGCTCCAACAAGCAGCCATATAAGTCCAGGTAAATAACCGAATTGTGCGGCCAAGATTGGACCTACTAATGGACCCGCGGCCGCAATTGCTGCAAAGTGGTGACCGAACGTGACCCATTTATTGGTTGGTACATAATCTTTGCCATCCTCTAGCTCATGTGCAGGCGTTTTCATTGCGGCATCCATCGCCTCAAGTTTTAATATTTTAGCTGCCATGAACGTACCGTATAAGCGATAAGCAATTAATAAAATACATATAGACCCCACTACTATTGTAACTGCGTTCATATTAGAATCCCTCCATCTGTTTAAAATATAAGATAATCATACTCAATGAAAACTGAATTTTATGATTTTCATACTAAAACACAGAAAAGAGAAGGTGGATTACAAATATAGAACGGCGAAATACAAAAGCGCTTACATTTTACAAAATAGTGAGGTCTAAACAGCTTCTTAATCTAGAAACCTAATAGTTTTTTTAAATCTTTCACATAAGTACGACTTACAGGTATTTTGGATCCTTCTTTCATTATCAGATTATAGGTAGAATTAAACCAAGGCTGAATTTCAGATATGTGATCAATATTTACGATGAATCCACGATGAACTCTGATAAATCGATAGTGATTGAGTTTTTTTTCTAACATAATGAGCGAATCGCCCACCTTGTATTCACGTTCCAATGTCTTTATTGCACATTTGCCTTCACTCGAGCCTAAATATGCGATCATCTGACAATCGATTAAGACAATTCGTTCTTCAACTAGGACAGCTATCCTCCCGAATTGTTCAACAGGTATGACGAATGGCGTAGCTTGATTATCCTTCTTCGGAACTCTTTGCATACTATGAACTTTTTCTAAAGTTTGCTGGATTCGCTTCTCATTAAATGGTTTTAAGATATAATCGACAACATTTACTTCAAATGACTTAAGGGCATATTCATCATAGGCCGTAGCAAATACAATTGCAGGAGTCGGATTAAAGGTAAGCAATTGTTTGGCTAACTCAAGCCCGCTATCTTCTGCAAGCTCTATATCCAAAAATACAACATCTGGCCTCACGGATGTAATTTGCTCAAGTGTGTCTTCTATACAATCTGCTTCACCGACGATTTCTACCTGTTTACTCCGAAGCAAAAGATACTTTAACTCATCCCTTGCAAGTGGTTCATCATCTACGATAAATGCCCTCAGCATTACTCATTCTCTCCTTTATGATCAAGGGGGATAGCCATTGTAATTAGGGTTCCTTTTCCAACTTCACTTCGGATCATCAATGAAGCTCTCCCATTATAAATGCCTTCCAAGCGTTCAGTAATATTATAAATTGCCGTTCCAGTACCTTTCTTGGAATCTACAGTTTGCCCACCAAGTACACGCATCCTCTCACTCTTGATGCCTATCCCATTATCTTCAACTACAATATTCATGAATTCATTTTCGGCATAAATGCTGATGATTATTTTTCCGTTCTTCTTTATATTTGAAAAGGCATGGTGAATGGCGTTCTCCACTAATGGCTGCAAGGAAAATGGAGGTAGAAGGACTTTCTCTAGACCTGACTCCATTTCCCAAACAATTTGATACTTATTCGGAAAGCGGGCTTGCTCTAGTGATAAATAGGCCTTAACATGTTCTAATTCTTTTTCTAAGGGAATGAGTAATTGACGTGCACCCTGCAAATTACTGCGAAAAAAAGCACTCAGATCAATGAGTAGTTCTCGCGCTCTTTCGGCGTCAGTACGGCATAATACAGAAATCGTATTCATCGCATTAAATAAGAAATGTGGATGGATTTGGGCTTGTAAGGCTCTGATTTCCGCATCTTTCAGTAGCTTCGTTTGTTGCTCAGCTTGAGCTAATTCTAGCTGGGTGGAAAATAAATTGGCTAATCCTTCAGCTAATTCTTGCTGAACTTCATTTAATTTTTCAGGATGTGTGAAATACATTTTAAGTGCGCCAACCGTTGTATTATGGACTTTCAATGGGATCACAATAGCGGCCTGCAAGGGGCAGTCATCTTGAAAACAATAAATATCTTTCTTTGCTCTCGCTACATGAATTACGCCTTGTTCAAGCACTTTTTTAGTTAATCCTGTTGCCAGTCCCTCAAGAGGTGTATGATGATCAGAAGCAGCACCAACATGTGACAGTACCCTGTGGTCGTCAGTAATAGCAACAGCATCTGCATCCGTTCCTAAGAGCAGAATTTCGGAAATTTCTTTACACGAAACTGGATTTAACCCTTGTCTAAAAAAAGGCAGCGTTTGATCAGCAATCTGAAAAGTGCGATTTGTTTGGAATGCGCGGGTCCTCTCTTCATCACCCAGCACAGACTGAATAATAACGACAAATAACAACGTCCCAAAGCCGTTCCCAATAATCATTGGCAGTCCAATTACCTTAACAAGCTCCCAAGCATTTGCGAATGGTTCTGCCATTATCAAAATAATAATCATTTGGACAGCTTCTAATGTCATCCCTACTGTTACCGTAAAAAACGGAGTGATTTTCCTAGACTTCCTGCGCCATTTTCCTATATATCCCGCAGTAACGCCTGCCAATATGGTTGATATGGCACAGGCTGTAGCAGTAAAACCTCCAAGTGAATAACGGTGTATACCAGCAATCAGCCCACTTCCCAATCCAACTACGGGTCCTCCTATCAAGCCTCCAATGAAAACACCCATGATTCTCGTGTTAGCAATTGCATTATCCGAACCAATAGTGACTAACCAACTATGGTTGGCAATTGCATTGTGATGGATTTCGATCCCCGTATAGTTACTTATAATTCCAAAGGCTCCGAACAGGATGGTGAGTTGAATTTTCCCACTTGTTTTGTGTTCCCCTTGTACAATTTGACGAAATGATTTCATTTGAGAAAGTAAAAAAGCTACGATCACAATGATTCCTATTTTTTCTATCATGAAAGGCAGTAGATGTAACACCTTCATCCATCCGTTCTATTTATTCCTTAACATCCAATCTGGTTTATCTTATAACAAAAAACAAAGATTTGTCGAATCCTGTCTATTATATAAAGACAAGCTATCTTCTCTTATAGTATGTCGTTTAATTTACAGCTTGATGTGTTTTCAATGGAAAACATGGGAGTGCCCCCTCTCTCCTATTCCTATATATACGTCAGATTAATGGTCAAGAATGGGGACTCTATTTAGGTGTCGAGGCGATAGAGGAAACTTTTTTACAACAGGAATTTGAAGAGGGTACAGGGGGATTTATATAAGCTTGATGATAAACTTAAAAACACTTGCCGTTATCGAACAGGCAAATGAACAACCACTGTCGTACCTTGGCCTACCTGACTTTTCATTTCGATGCTTCCACGATGAAGAGTCACGATTTTCTTAGCGATGGCAAGCCCTAAGCCATTACCGCCGATGTTGCGGTTCCGCGACGGGTCCGTTTTGTAAAACCGCTCGAAAACATAATCGAGCTGCTCCGGCGCGATTCCGATTCCCGAATCGGTTATTGAGAAGAAGATTTCATTCACCGAATGGGTCATACGTATTTCGATATGCCCGCCCACGGGGGTAAACTTGATGCCATTGCCGAGTAAATTCATCCACACCTGGTTAAGTTGGTCCCGATCTGCCGTTAATTTGACTGCATCAGCCAATTCTAAATCGATATGAATGCCCTTAGCAGACCATTGGGGCTCACAAGTGACGACGATTTGTCTAATTTGCTCGTCGAGGTTGTACGTGATCGCCTCGAACGGATGATGCTCCGAATCTAGGGAAGCGAGCTCCAGCAAATTATCACTAAGTCTGGATAGTCGCCCGCTCTCTGCGATAATAATATCTAGGTAATAATTCCGATCACTGTCTGCTACCAAGTTGCTGTTCTTCATAGCCACAGCAAAACCGGAAATAGACGTTAGCGGGGTCTGAATTTCGTGAGAGACGTTCGACACGAAATCCTGCCTCATCTGCTCCAGCTGTTTAAGCTCGCTCGCCATCTCATTGAAACTTTGTGTCAAGGCTCCCATTTCATCGACACGTTTCGTTTGTATTTCCACATCGAAATCACCCTTCGCAAGTCGTTTGGTCGCTTGCGTCAATGCTTGAAGAGGTTTCACCAAATACCTAGCCGCAATGAGAATGCATAGGCTTCCAATCAATAGGCCGAGCAGCAATACAAGTAGCATCATCCGATTAATAATATTTTCGTTCTGTGAGGAAAACTGCATAAACATAGCATGCGGCTGCCCCTCGAATGGAAAGGGAAGACCGATGAACGTTTGTTCTACCTCACCGGGAGAACGATAAACTTGTCCCCGCAGCACCTGTTCAACCGCTTCCGGCGCAATTTCGACGTTGTTCGTATCGTCTAAGTCATAGAACGTTACGTTACCGGAAGCGTCATACATATGAATCGGATGGGCGGATACCTTCACCATACGCTTTAGGAACGCATCCCGATCATCGGGTTTTAATTGTTCATAGAGACGTATAATCTCCTCTCCTACTGCAATCATGTCGTTCTGTCCTGTATGGTTTATTTCTTTCTGGAATAGAAAGCGCCCAATAAAGAAAGAGGATAGCAGGCTGAAGATGATAACGGCCAGAAACGTGCAAATGATACGGACGTATAAGGTTTTGATCATGTAATCACCAACCGGTACCCGAGACTGCGGGCCGTTTCAATTTGAAAATGTTGCGAATCGCTAGCAAATTTTTCCCTTAGTCGCTTAATGTGAACATCGACGGTCCGGTCATCCCCTTCGTAATTCATCCCCCAGATAAGCGCGATCAATTGTTCCCGGGTAAAAATTTGCCCGGGATGGTTAGCCAGCTTGAACAGCAGCTCGAATTCTTTTAACGGCAGATTAAACGTCTCATCTCCGCGAATAACTTGAAAGTTACGGCGATTCAGCATAATGCCGCCCAATTGTACGGTCTGTGAAGAGACAATCATATAACGTTTCAGCAACGCTTTTACTCTCATCACAAGCTCCAGTGGATCGAACGGCTTCGTTACGTAATCGTCTGTTCCAAGCTGAAAGCCCTTCACCTTTTGCGCCGATTCCCCCTTGGCCGTAACCATCAATATAGGGATATTCAAATCTATGCGCCTGATCTCCTTGCACAATTCCCAACCGTCTAATTGGGGCATCATAATGTCGAGGATAACCAAATCTATTTGAGAATTTTCGACAATGGCTAGAGCTTCCGCGCCGTCTCTTGCCTCTAATATCTCGAATCCTTCATTCCGCAAAAATAAAGCGATCAGCTCGCGAATGTACGCATCGTCATCCGCGATAACAATTTTGGCCATGAGAGTGTACTCCTCCGATTTCTATCGTGTTCCTCCCCGAAGGGAGGATTGTTGCTTCATCCAAACTGCCACCCCAATAGATTCCAATGATAGAAGAACAAACTCATCACCACTGCCGCTAGCACCACGAGTGTGTAATGCACGCGCTTCAGTACCGTCCAATACTTGTTTTTCCATGCCATTACGCTTAAAGCCATTATCGCCACGGTCAATCCGACAAGTATAATAGGCATGAACAGATAGAGAGCTAACGGTAACGGAATGCGGCTAAGCCGATCCAGCAGATCCATGTTAAACAGTATGAAGAACGTTGCGACGCAGGTCGCTAGCGCCCAAGCGGCGGTAGCTGCCGACAGCCGAACTGCCCACTTCTGCGGTTTCGGCATCGCTTTGATTTCACGCCTGCGAAAAGCGAACCCAATCAAAATACTGATGAATAGAACTACTGAGATCCCAAGCAAGAGCAACCAGAACTTAGATTGATCGAGCAGCGGCGTGCGTTCGAGTGGCATGGGATTAAGTTCATCAAGAAACAGATAAGTGACCTTTCCGGATGCATCGGTGCGGAATCCCATCTGATGTGTGCCTCCGACTTCTTGGAATAAATCCCGTCCGATCGGAGCGTATACTCGCTGTTCTGCTCCGCTTCCAATGGATAGTTGGTTATTGGAAACCGTAATGCTGATCTGGGACAGAAAACTGAAAAACTTATCTATATCCGTGTGGTTACGGCGCGTGAATTGATAGGAACCGGCGTATTTCTGCACGGAATCCTCAAGATTGGCGGATGTAGGAGGCAGTTTGACTTCCTGCATCGGAAAGTAACGATCGAAAAAGGCTTTCGCCACCCCTGCTGCTGCTGCTCCACCATCCCCCCCGCTATAGGATACGAAAATGCCGATTTGCTTATCGGGTACAAGATAAAGCCCAGTATTGAACAGCGTGTCGGCGCCCCCATGGGAAATAATGCGCAGTCCGTTCATCTTCATCTCATAAAAGCCAAGGTCCATTGCTGGTAAACGCTTGTCAAACTGAAAAGCCGGTGAATGCATCAATCTGGCGGTTTCCGGTTTGAGAATTTGTTGATCTCCATAACGTCCGTCCTGTAGATGGGCGATCATGAACCGGGCCATATCGAGAGCCGAGACCGAGCCCGATCCCGCGGGGCGGAAACCTCCCTCGAACGTAGGGGGCTTGGTTACAAATCGGTCGTTCTCTTGGGCATAGCCTAGCATGGCATAGGGCTCAAAAGACGCGGGAATAGGTTCCTGGACTGTTGCGTATTTCATTCCGAGCGGGTCGAAGATGTTTTTCTGAATATAGTCATTATAAGCAATTCCGCTAACTTCCTCAACGATTAGTCCCGCTAACGAGGCGCCATAGTTGGAATAAGACAACATCTCGCCCGGAGGCCGAACCAGTGCCGGCATATGCTTAGCAAGCGTTTTTGAAATCGACACTGGCAGTTTCTCAGGATCCGTGGTGATTTGATAGCCGACGCCCCCCTCCTCAAACCCGGCGGTATGGGTCAAGAGATGACGCAAAGTAATCGGCTGCGGATAGGTTTTCGGTATTTTTACCGTTTTTAAATAGGTGTTGACGTCAGTATCGAGATCAAGCTTACCCTGCTCGACCATTTGCATCACTGCCGTCCATGTAAACAGTTTCGTTGTCGAAGCGATCCGAAACAGGCTGGTCTCAGGGTCGACTAACTTGCCTTCTTCGAGATTGGAGTGACCGTAACCCTTAGCGAACAGATTCTTTCCATCCTTAACAATAGAGATGACTCCGCCTGGAATTTTGAAATCGTCCATTTGCGATTTCATGACACGATCAATGAATGCTGTTAGCTCAGTGGCGTCGTTCAAATCGGCCGCCAATCCCTCTGGTTTGTCGGATGGCAATGTCGAAGCGGGAAGCGCTTCCGATGCGGACGCCTGAGCCCCATACAAATTCGCTCCCACCCCAACAACCAGCAACACCAATAACAATATTACGCAGGATCTGTTCCTCATAGATGATAGCATGATAAGCCTCCAATATTCAGAATATTTGTGATAACTAACTCTCGACTTTCATTGGAAAGCATATCAAAAAAATATGAACGGAGCGTGAACCTGGCATTCACAAAAGCGGAGACTCGTCAGACTTCCAAAAATACACATTGAAAATACTCCAACGAATGGGTCATTCTGTAAACTAATACTCTCTTTTAACCGATAAGTACATATGCTGGATTTGCAAGATAGTAGTAGAGGCCTATCTCAGGATCGGCGGAATGCCCGTTATTAAAAAACCACAAAAGGAGACACCTATGGAAAACACCGTAACTTACGGTCACATCGAAATCATGCCTTATGAATTCGTCCGTCTTCATGAACTCAAAATCCTAAAAACGGTAAATGACCATGCCCACATGATATGTACAGGCATCATATCAGAGAAAAAACGAGAGCTATATGTACGTGCTTCGGATGAGGAAACCCAGGTCAAAGCCTTTATCACGGACACATCCGGCAATCGACATCCCCTATTCCGAGGCATTGCTTTAGATGTTGAGGAAAGAGTCGTTCACGGGGTTCATTACCTGACCGTCAAAGCGATATCTCATACCTATGAATTGGATATCAAACGGCATAAACGCTCATTTCAGAATCCAAAGCTCACTTACACGGGGCTGATCGAGAGCATTATGTCAGACTACACCAAAGCGGAAGCCATGGATGTCGTGTCCCACAAGAAACCCATAGGTATGTTTATCATGCAATACGATGAAACCGACTGGCAATTTCTAAAACGGATGGCTTCCCACTTTTATTCCCCTCTCGTTCCTGCGGTGGGCTATGGAGTGCCCAAGTTTTATTTCGGCTTGCCTATGGGGTTGAGCAAGGGAGAAATTCAATCCAACAATTATAAGGTAACCAAACGGGTAGCCGATTTTCAAACCGCCTCGGAGAACCACATTCCCGGCGTGCACGATGCTGATTTTATTCAGTATGAAGTCGAGACAGAGAAACTACTGGAACCCGGCTATGAAGTGTCCTTTAAAGGCCATAACTTGCTGGTTGCTGAGGTGATAACGGAGATGAAAGACGGGGTGTTAATACATACCGCAAAACTATCACCACGAAGCGGGTTACGTCCTATTAAAGATTACAACCGCTCCATTATCGGTGCTTCCATTCAGGGCAAGGTACTCAGCGTTCGTCGAGACAACATTCGCGCCAAACTCGATATGGACGACCAGCAGGACCCAAGTACTGATTACTGGTTTCCCTACTCTACTATCTATGCATCTGCGGATAACACAGGCTGGTACTGCATGCCTGAGGACGGCGATAGCATTCGTATCTATTTCCCCAGCTATAAGGAGGAGGAAGGGTACGCGATCAGTTCGGTTAAAAGAGAACCGCAGCACTCGGCGGGAAAATCAGCTACAGCTTCTGGACAAGCAGCAGCAGGGCACACAACGTCCTCAGCACATTCGACTGCCTCACCTTCGTCTGTCGGATCAAAATCTTCTTCAGCTCTGTCGGCAGCAGCTCCTGCAGAAGATCGAATGGCTGACCCTGCCATCAAAACACTACGAACCAAATACGGCAAAGAAATTATGCTGGCCCCGGATCAAATCGTCATCTCAGGTAACGGGATGTCCATTGTGATTAACGATAAAACCGGAATTGATATCGTAAGCGGAAAAAATGTGAGTATTAGCGCAGTCTCAGATATCGTCATGAAATCCGGCACCATCCAGCTTTCAGCCGGAAAAATTGAGCTGTCCAGTAAAGATAATAAGATTACGTTGGCTGACAAGACCACCTTCTCCGGTACAGAAATCAAAATGAACTAGCAGAAGGAGGGATCAGCGAAATGGATAAACAAGAGGCGTTACAACATTTTAAAGAACATTATTTTATACCCATGCTGGAAATTCAGTTGGACACGCTCGAAGCCAAGTTTTATCGTTGCCAAGCTCAACTTATTTCCGACTTCAAGAAGTCGTTCATGGATTTATGCATCCACATTCTAAGCATGCAGCAACAAGGCCATAAAGAACCGATTGGATATATCCACTACTCTTTCTTGCGTACTCAGATTCTTGAGCAGTCCTACTTCTATATGGTCGAAGCTTATTCAGCCGAATGGTATGAAGACAACTCGGATTGCAAGTTAACTTATGATGCTTCTTGGGCTTATGCCCCTATGAGTATCATGATAGAAACCTTGGAGCAGGAACGAAAAATATATATGGGGGCGATCAGTCCTGCGGACATCGAAAGATTGCTACTGGAGTCCACACCTTTTTTCCATCAATTCGTGAATTCGATCATGCGTTTGGCGATGGCAGAAGTTGTTCAAATTCCCGAGTATCAAACGATTTATAAGGCTGGGCGTTTGCTGATTCGGACGGGTGAGTATCGGGATATCAGCGAAAATCTATATGTAGAGGATATGGAGCCGCTTCGTTCAGATGAAGTGAGAGAACAATTGATGCCAACGGGTGAGAAAGAGCCATTTATCTACGAAAATCTCAAGCTGCTCTCTCTCCCCCATCTGCACCTCATGGAAAAGGACCTGCGCTACAACGATTTCAGCCACAGTGACTTACGGGGAAGCCAGTTTCATTCCTGCATATTGATGGGAAGCCGCTGGCAACAAGCGAATGTGGAAGGCGGTAGCTTTCAGGGTTGTCTGTTGAGCGATGCTGATTTTCGGTACAGCAATCTAAAGGGGGCCGATTTCAGCGGAGCCAGTGGACAATCTTATCGGGAACATGGACACCGGATGCCCGGGTTATGTGGACTACGTTTTGAACACGCCAATCTGGACGAGACCGATTTTACGAATATCCATGCTTTTGAACATGTCTATTTTGAGGGCGCGTCGATGCGAGGGACCAAGATCCCGCAAAAGTTCCAGCATCTATGGAAGCTCAGTGATACGCAACGTCAGTCCATCGTGTGGATGGAGTAAGGAGGAATCTATATGCGCCACTATTATGTACTGCTCAATGATAACCGTACTTCCTGTAGCATTGAACCCGTGAATATTGGACTTTTGAAAACGCCTTTTGATCGCATGCCACCGGCTCAGGTTTTGGATGTTCATGCATCGGCAAATGCCGAGTATACGGACTGGCTGTCTTTTTCAGCATCACAACCGCTACTTTCTGATCCCATGAAACGGATTTTAGAACTATACAATACACAAGCACGTTTTAAACAACTGTATATCGTGAACCGAGAACATAGCCGGCAGGAGTTATATTGGATTCCCCATGCTCCTGATATAGATGTGATTTCGGAGCACACCGAATTTTATCCGCATGATCAAACACTGAAACGGCTCGTCCTGGATGCACATAAGGTCAAAGAACACCATTTCTTCCAACTATCCCATGTAAGGGAACCTTATTTCATCATTAGCCTGGAGGCTGCGGAAAGCTTGCTTCGTCGGGGTCTAAGCGGTTTTCAGTTACAAAAGTTAGAACTCTTATAAGGAGGCTAGACCTTGACGGAGCACTGGGACGAATTTTTTTTGAAGCTGCATAACCAACAAACTTTGAAAGAGCAATTAGATGTGGCAGAAAACGATGAAAACTGGATGATGTTATCCATAGATGAGGCTATAGAGGGGATCTCGAAAGGCTTATTGACACTGCCGGATGGACAGGAAATTCAGTTACAGACCCTCTATGTCTTCGAGAATCAACTCGCGATGTCCCTTCCAAGTTCTCTGATTGCAGAAGCTCGGGCTAGGAAGGCCAAAGACCAGCCGGGCAGTTATGTGGTTCAAGACAAATCTAACGGAATCTTGTTCGGCCTTCACCAGACCAAGCAAGAACTACATCCTACGCAAGTGGAACTATATCTACAACAGGTTATAGAGCAAACGAGTCGTTTACAATCGGAAATGAAGCTGGTAGACCAAAAAATTATTCACATTCAGGGGGCTGCTTTCGGCTGTTATGAATCTCTTTTTGTGGCCACCCCCTTTCCTTATTACCAGATTACCTTTGTCTTCTCTTGGCGTGAAAAAGCTTGTATCGGGAGCTGTCAATTTAAGCTCGAAGATGCTCCTTTATGGTATCCGTTGACCTATGCCATGTTACATACAGCCAATTGGTCGGCGCATGCCTAATGTTATATACCCTTTATCTAAGGAGGTACTTACATGCTGTTACCTATACTCATTCGCGCATTGGCTCAAGGCGCACTCAGTGGAGAACATTCCTATGTGGTAAGAGGAGCCACATTACAATGCAGTCAAGGTACAGCCCCCGGCGTACTCAATACCATGTACAGCCATGGGATCTACATTAAAGATAAACCCGTGGTGAACGTGGACGATGCCATTTGCGGGGCCAATATTAGCAAAATCAATGCTTTTGGTTTGTGTAAATTGAAGCAAGGGCTCCCTTGCGAACCTGAGATTGCGTTTGGGTCCAAATGGACAGGCGGAAAAGAGGATGTGTTGATCGAGGGTGCACCCGCCCTACTCACTAACTCTACCTTAATGTGTAGCTGTACAGGTGTACAAGGCGTTGTGTCTTCGTATCTGGGTGTAGATAACTTCATAACTTCTGCCTTAGAACCCAGTAGCGGCGGTATCATTTCCATTATCGATGACGGACAGGATGGTTGATTTCAATTAGCAAGGAGATTAAGGAATGAGCATCGTAGCGAAAGATCGCTTTACCTATCAGCATCTACATGTCATCTGGCCCTATGGCAACTTACGTCTTCAACAGATTAAGCTGCGCCATGAGCTTGGAGAACACGCAGAATTGCTGATCTCGGGTAGTATTGAAGCCGAGCAAGCAGACACCTTGATAGCCCAAGGAAGCCATGACGACGATATCGAACTATGGTATACAAATGACAAAGGTCAGAAGCATCCTTTATTTTTTGGGCAACTGTACTGTATAGATATACAGCACATGCATCAAGAGATCGTGGTTACCCTCGACGTCATTTCCCACAGCTTCAAGCTAGATACGCAGCTCAAAAACCGTTCCTTTCAACACATTAACCAGAAATATGTGGAGATTGTGGACGCGGTACTAGCCGATTATAAAGGATCAGATAAGTCGGATGAAGCTTTTGAGAAAAAAGAGACAGGTCAATTCATGATGCAGTATCAAGAGACCGACTGGACCTTTTTAAAACGTTTGGCTTCCCATGTGGGAGCCCTACTCGTCCCTAATGTGATAGCACACCGTGTACAAATTTGGATTGGTATTCCACAGGCACGGCAGCACATTCAATTAAAAGATGTTCCATTTACATTGCGGCGCACGATCGCCCCCTATTTGGATCAGGAGGCCAATGGTTGGAAATCCGCCAACATTGAAGATTATACTCGATATACCTTTGAATGGGATCATATGCTACAACTGGGGGATGAGGTCAAGCGCAATCATGAAACCTATATCATCATCAAGCGTGAAGGTCAGATGATTCGTGGCTTGATGACCTGGTCGTATGAATGCGCATTGTCGGCGGGGTTGAAGGTCCCTAAGATATATAATCAAACCATCATCGGTGCCGCGATTGAAGGGAGAATACTGGAGGTTAGTCGCAATCAGGTTCGATTACATTTGGATATGGATGATCAGCAGAAACCCAAGGATGCTCAGTGGTTCCCCTATTCAGCCGAAGGTAATCAGGTCTGGTATCTGATGCCAGAAAAAGGCGCTCAGGTCAAGCTGTATTTCCCAAGTGCAGACGAAGATGATGCTATGGTCGTACAATCTGTGCGCACAAAACCATCTGGCGCTGCGGTCTCTTCATCTCATGCAACTCAAGGTGTTGTGATCGAATCACCTGCAGAGCGTCACCAACGTAAAACAGCCGATCCCGGAGTCAAGTCCTTTGCAAATCCGCAGGGAAAAGAGATTTCATTGGGGACCTCTGAACTGTCGATGAGCGCTAAGGAAGGGTCATTATATATCTCCATGAACACCCATCACGGCGTAAGTCTGAACAGTACCCAACATATACAGATTCAAGCCACAGGCAGCCTTAGTCTCTCTGCCGGAAGTATCATGCTTCAGGCAACTGACGGTTTGCACCTCAATACAACAACCGATACGCTGGATCTGGATCAGGAAGTCAACAGCCTTAGCTCTGAAATACAACTTAAAGCTTCGCTCCATCAATACTATCCCGAACCCCTTTTATCCGATTTTGAGAAGCAAGTCGCTGAACAGGGAATAAAAAAGGTTATGGGAAGTATCGCTCTCAATAATGTAGGTGAAACGCTACAGGGAGAATGGGACGCATCTGTTGATTTTGTCAAAGGTATGTGGGACTTTGTTGTCGATGTAGCAGACTTCGGGGTCATGGTCACCACACCTATGATCATGCCTGGTAACGTCACCGGCAAAGGTTTTCTGGAACGGAACGAGACTTTGGAGGGCGTGAAGCAGGCCGGAGGATATGCATGGGATACCGTGACTTTCCAAAAGTCAGGACAAGAGCTCCTGAATGATGGAAAAAAAGCATGGGATGGCATAACAGATCCTTTCGTCAAAAAGTGGGACAACTTCATTCCTAATCCACTAACGGATACGAAGCAAGAAAGTTACGATGCGGGATATGACAGCATAAAAGCCATTGAACGTGGAGTGGATGTAATTTCGGTCGTCAAGGGATCCGCCAAGCTCGCTAAAGACTTAGGAAAGGTTGGAAAAAAAGAAGCCTCTCTGTCTAAAGGACACAAAGATGTGGAGGAACAAAACGGAGGAAAAAGCGGTTCCCCTGCATTATTGGGGGAAACAGCGAAAGCGGACTCCGCTCTAGCCAAGGCTGGGGATGGAAAATTCAAAACCAATGCCATCCGTCTCCCGACCAATCTCGAATCCTTGGAGAGTTTCTTACAAAGTGTAGCTAAAAAGATGAATATTCGTGTAACTAAAGGGTCCCCCATCCCTGCAACCGCTGGCGGACATTGGAGTTTTCATAATCAGGGTCCCAAACCTCATACGTCTAAAGGTTCAAGTGCACATATTTCGCCGGAGAGACAAAAGCAAATAGATGCGTTAGAATCAGGAGAGTATACGGGTAAGAGTTCTAAGGGGACGGGTAATGTTAGTTGGAAACTCGATGATTTAAATAATACAGATGCTTTCAAAAAAGGAACGACGAGTAACGCATTAAATCATATTTTTGAGGGTGAAATTATAAAGGGTCAAGCAGTTGGATTTCATTATGAAGGTATGCCAAATAGTAAAGGAAAAGTTATTGGAAATGTTGATCCTCCTAATGAGCATGGTGTGTATAGAGCCAATATAGAGGTGGATGGAATACTAAAAAAAGCGAAGACTACTTTCTTTCCGAAAGATTGGACACCACAACAAGTAGTTGACGAAATAAA
The DNA here is from genome assembly GCF_001637205.1 of Paenibacillus glacialis. GTDB lineage: Bacteria > Bacillota > Bacilli > Paenibacillales > Paenibacillaceae > Paenibacillus_AQ > Paenibacillus_AQ glacialis. The sequence goes on along the minus strand of NZ_LVJH01000024.1, from coordinate 17,853 downwards.
TATAGCTTTCAATAACAAAGTTGTTTACAAGAATAATAGATATAGAGGGACTGCTAGTACAGGAATGACTATTGAATTTGTTATAAAAAACGGAAAAATTACATCGGCATATCCGTTGTACTAAGAAGATGGGAGTTAACAACATGATTAAATATTTGTATACAACTGAATATAAAGAAGATTTTAATGAAGTTATTTTGGATTTTGGTATAGATCAATCATTGAAGAATGGTTATCTGATCAGTAATTCTTTGGGCTCGGATGTTTTTGGAGACTTCGCTACTATCAAGGAAGAAATTAGGGGGTTGCTTACACTATTAGAAGGGAAAGTAACTTTATATGAGGGTGGGGGGAATGTAAACTTAATAAAATCTGACAAGCATTTTACAACCCTTGAAGATATTTTTGCTGAAGAAGACGAAGAAGATAGTATATGTAAAATTGAGACGTTAGAATATGTAAAGATAATATTGGTCTGGGCAAAAGAAAATTTTCAGTATAAAAGCCAGCGGGGCGTTATATTAAGAGAAGAAGCGGAATTAGTAGTAGACTGGATAAACAAAAAATGTGTTGAGCTGTATGAATTTGAGAGTCAGTAAGGTAGACTATTTTACAATTTAGTTATAGCCAAAATATGAATAAGCCGCTGTTATTGCGCCTTGTTTCTATCTCGGTTGTTGATGAATAGACCCCAGCCAGTGCCGAATGAGTCGGACGGTTGAGTCCAAGTAGACTTAACCAATGTAATACCCGTATAAAGATTTCGTCATTTTGTTTGTACGCACATCAGATGCTCAAATTATATAACCTAAATAACGCTATTGCGTTTCATTGAACAGGTCGATTATGGTCAGATACTACCATGATGAAGTGACCCCATAAAGTTAGACAGGTTATTTTGTTAGGCAGCTATTTGGGAATGAGTTCGGTATTGTACCGGACTCATTCCTTTTAATTTTGCCTTGATTCGTTTGTGATTGTAGTAGTCAATATATTTTTCGAGTTCTTGTTTAAAGTGTTCTACACTCTCGAATGACTTTAAATATAGGAACTCTGATTTCATAATACCTAAAAATTTTTCTATCACTGCATTGTCGTAACAATTGCCTTTACGAGACATGCTTTGCGTAATTCCGTACTTATTTAGCGTGTGACGATACTGCTTCATCTGGTAATGCCAACCTCGATCTGAATGCATTAGAAGTTTATCTTCGTCTGTTAATCGTTCAAATGCTTTCTCTAACATCTCTGAAACTAGTGAGTACGTAGGTCTAGCACCTAGTGTATACGTAATAATCTCCCCATTTGAATTTTAATTCATCCGTATACTTTTGAAATATTTGTCCTTTTTTAGCCAAAAAATATCCCCTCCAAGTTCACTCTTATCCACATGATAACATGCGGTTTTTTGTGTGAATAAATATTCAATGCGTACCCGTTCCTTTCAACACATTAACCAGAAATATGTGGAGATTGTGGACGCGGTACTAGCCGATTATAAAGGATCAGATAAGTCAGATGAAGCTTTTGAGAAAAAAGAGACAGGTCAATTCATGATGCAGTATCAAGAGACCGATTGGACCTTTTTAAAACGTTTGGCTTCCCATGTGGGAGCCCTACTCGTCCCTAATGTGATAGCACACCATGTACAAATTTGGATTGGTATTCCACAGGCACGGCAGCACATTCAATTAAAAGATGTTCCATTTACATTGCGGCGCACGATCGCCCCCTATTTGGATCAGGAGGCAAATGGTTGGAAATCCGCCAGCATTGAAGATTATACTCGATATACCTTTGAATGGGATCATATGCTACAACTGGGGGATGAGGTCAAGCGCAATCATGAAACCTATATCATCACCAAGCGTGAAGGTCAGATGATTCGTGGCTTGATGACCTGGTCGTATGAATGCGCATTGTCGGCGGGGTTGAAGGTCCCTAAGATATATAATCAAACCATCATCGGTGCCGCGATTGAAGGGAGAATACTGGAGGTTAGTCGCAATCAGGTTCGATTACATTTGGATATGGATGATCAGCAGAAACCCAAGGATGCCCAGTGGTTCCCCTATTCAGCCGAAGGTAATCAGGTCTGGTATCTGATGCCAGAAAAAGGCGCTCAGGTCAAGCTGTACTTCCCAAGTGCAGACGAAGATGATGCTATGGTCGTACAATCTGTGCGCACAAAACCATCTGGCGCTGCGGTCTCTTCATCTCATGCAACTCAAGGTGTTGTGATCGAATCACCTGCAGAGCGTCACCAACGTAAAACAGCCGATCCCGGAGTCAAATCCTTTGCAAATCCGCAGGGAAAAGAGATTTCATTGGGGACCTCCGAACTGTCGATGAGCGCTAAGGAAGGGTCATTATATATCTCCATGAACACCCATCACGGCGTAAGTCTGAACAGTACCCAACATATACAGATTCAAGCCACGGGTACCTTAGTCTCTATCCTGCTTCAGGCAACTGACGGTTTGCACCTCAATACAACAACCGATACGCTGGATCTGGATCAGGAAGTCAACAGCCTTAGCTCTGAAATACAACTTAAAGCTTCGCTCCATCAATACTATCCCGAACCCCTTTTATCCGATTTTGAGAAGCAAGTCGCTGAACAGGGAATAAAAAAGGTTATGGGAAGTATCGCTCTCAATAATGTAGGTGAAACGCTGAAGGGAGAATGGGACGCATCTGTTGATTTTGTCAAAGGTATGTGGGACTTTGTTGTCGATGTAGCAGACTTCGGGGTCATGGTCACCACGCCTATGATCATGCCTGGTAACGTCACCGGCAAAGGTTTTCTGGAACGGAACGAGACTTTGGAGGGCGTGAAGCAGGCCGGAGGATATGCATGGGATACCGTGACTTTCCAAAAGTCAGGACAAGAGCTCATGAATGATGGAAAAAAAGCATGGGATGGCATAACAGATCCTTTCGTCAAAAAGTGGGACAACTTCATTCCTAATCCACTGACGGATACGAAGCAAGAAAGTTATGATGCGGGATATGACAGCATAAAAGCCATTGAACGTGGAGTAGATGTAATTACGGTCGTCAAGGGATCCGCCAAGCTCGCTAAAGATTTAGGAAAGCTTAGTAAAAAAGAAGCCTCTCTGTCTAAAGGACACAAAGATGTAGAGGAACAAAACGCGGGGAAAAATGGTTCCCCTGGATTATTGGGGGACACAGCGAAAGCGGACTCCGCTCTAGCCAAGGCTGGGGACGGGAAATTCAAAACTAATGCCATCCGTCTCCCGACCAATCTCGAATCCTTGGAGAGTTTCTTACAAAGTATAGCTAAAAAGATGAATATTCGTGTAACTAAAAGGCCCCCCATCCCTGCAACCGCTGGCGGACATTGGAGTTTCCATGATCAGGGTCCCAAACCTCATACGTCTAAAGGTTCAAGTGGACATATTTCGCCGGAGAGACAAAAGCAAATAGATGCGTTAGAATCAGGAGAGTATACGGGTAAGAGTTCTAAGGGGACGGGTGATGTTCCTATGTTAAGCACAACTTTGCCAAGTAGAGTGCCTGATCCAAACGCTATTCCAAGGGGAAATCCGGCAAAAATAAGACCTCAAGATGATCTAGCAACTAAACGTGGACGAACTAGAGAGAATGAAGCCGCAAAAATACTAGCGAAACATGGCTATGATATTGAACAAAGTCCTAATATACCTAATACGGGTAAAAATCCGGATTTTCTTATCGAAAATAAAGTTTTTGATTGTTTTTCACCCGATAAAGGCAAATCTCCACGAAACATAGGATCAAAAGTGCAAGAAAAAGTAGATTCTAACCAAGCCAGTAGGATTGTTTTGAATCTTGCTGATTGGGAAGGCTATATAAATGCTTTAAAAAAGCAATTTGTAGATTACCCTGTAAAAGGATTAGAAGAAATAATTGTAATTTCCAAAGAGGGGAAAGCAATAAATTTCTATCCATAATGAAAAGTGTAAAGTGTATTTTATTAGACCAAGGAGGAACTATGGCTACAGAATATTCTCTCAAAATGGAAGATGAAACTCTGACAAAAGAAATTCTTATTAATGAAATGGAAATATTAGGGTATAATTGTAAAGAGATAATTACCTTACAAAAAGGTATTCAAATCGCTGATCTTTTCAATGAAATAGGTTTTTATATATTTTTGATGGATACATCTGATTCATTATTTGGGTGGGAATCAGAGTTTTTAGAAAATGATTTTAAAAATAAACAAGGATTAGTTTTCAGGTTAAATAACGATTATGATACGGAAAAAGCTGTTGTGAATATGTTTGCAATAATTTTTAATTTATTGAATCGTACTAACACAAATGTGCTGCTTTTGTTAAATGATGTAGAGATTCTATATAGAGAGAATGGTGATTTTTACATTAATAATAAATTTGGTTACTGGGATAATGAGAGCTATCATCGATTCATTGAGAAACTAAATTATAAAACCCTAAAACCAGTCGAGTGAAATTTCACATATTAAATCGTCAATTTAACTAATAACAGATGTAACCAATGTAGAACGCCACTATGCGAGTTATTCACCCGTATTGTGGTCTTTTTTACTTCAGCGTTGTAGGAAGCTAATGAATAGACCTCACCCAGTGCCGAATAAACCCTTCATTCATTTAATAAATAACACACTTAGCCCATGTAATACCGATACAAACATTTCATTATTTACATGTACGTACACAAAATGCTTGAAAAGTATAACCTAATTAACGCTAAAGAGTTACATAAAACAGGTCGATTATGGTCAGATACCACCATGATTGACCTGTTTTTTGTTATGTTCGTTTTCTCCCGATTTTTTCAAAATATAATCGCAACTGCAGAATACTTTGAAACGATATTGAAGGTGGGAAAGACATGAATCGTAACAAACGATTAGGATGGGACGACTACTATAGTAAAAACGGTAGACAAAGACGTTTACTTGTTCGCAACTTAACTAACCGTAGTAGCAGATATTATTTTGTGAGAGAATGACCAGTCAACATATACAGGTAAGGATACGTTTTAGGCTAGCCACCTTGCCCTCTAATATAGTCCGAAATTCGTTAAAAAACTATGCCGGAGAAATCAATTCTTATTTGTCCGATACCCTGCTCGTCCCTAATGTGATGGCACACCGTGTACAAATTTGGATTGGTATTCCACAGGCACGGCAGCACATTCAATTAAAAGATGTTCCATTTACATTGCGGCGCACGATCGCCCCCTATTTGGATCAGGAGGCAAATGGTTGGAAATCCGCCAACATTGAAGATTATACTCGATATACCTTTGAATGGGATTATATGCTACAACTGGGGGATGAGGTCAAGCGCAATCATGAAACCTATATCATCACCAAGCGTGAAGGTCAGATGATTCGTGGCTTGATGACCTGGTCATATGAATGCGCCTTATCGGCGGGGTTGAAGGTCCCTAAGATATATAATCAAACCATCATCGGTGCCGCGATTGAAGGGAGAATACTGGAGGTTAGTCGCAATCAGGTTCGATTACATTTGGACATGGATGATCAGCAGAAACCCAAGGATGCCCAGTGGTTCCCCTATTCAGCCGAAGGTAATCAGGTCTGGTATCTGATGCCAGAAAAAGGCGCTCAGGTCAAGCTGTATTTCCCAAGTGCAGACGAAGATGATGCTATGGTCGTACAATCTGTGCGCACAAAACCATCTGGCGCTGCGGTCTCTTCATCTCATGCAACTCAAGGTGTTGTGATCGAATCACCTGCAGAGCGTCACCAACGTAAAACAGCCGATCCCGGAGTCAAATCCTTTGCAAATCCGCAGGGAAAAGAGATTTCATTGGGGACCTCCGAACTGTCGATGAGCGCTAAGGAAGGGTCATTATATATCTCCATGAACACCCATCACGGCGTAAGTCTGAACAGTACCCAACTCAAGCCACAGGCAGCCTTAGTCTCTCTGCCGGAAGTATCCTGCTTCAGGCAACTGACGGTTTGCACCTCAATACAACAACCGATACGCTGGATCTGGATCAGGAAGTCAACAGCCTTAGCTCTGAAATACAACTTAAAGCTTCGCTCCATCAATACTATCCCGAACCCCTTTTATCCGATTTTGAGAAGCAAGTCGCTGAACAGGGAATAAAAAAGGTTATGGGAGGTATCGCTCTCAATAATGTAGGTGAAACGCTGAAGGGAGAATGGGACGCATCTGTTGATTTTGTCAAAGGTATGTGGGACTTTGTTGTCGATGTAGCAGACTTCGGGGTCATGGTCACCACGCCTATGATCATGCCTGGTAACGTCACCGGCAAAGGTTTTCTGGAACGAAACGAGACTTTGGAGGGCGTGAAGCAGGCCGGAGGATATGCATGGGATACCGTGACCTTTCAAAAGTCGGGACAAGAGCTCCTGAATGATGGAAAAAAAGCATGGGATGGCATAACAGATCCTTTCGTCAAAAAGTGGGACAACTTCATTCCTAATCCACTGACAGATACGAAGCAAGAAAGTTATGATGCGGGATATGACAGCATAAAAGCCATTGAACGTGGAGTAGATGTAATTACGGTCGTCAAGGGAACCGCCAAGCTCGCTAAAGATTTAGGAAAGCTTAGTAAAAAAGAAGCTTCTCTGTCTAAAGGACACAAAGATGTGGAGGAACAAAATGCGGGGAAAAGCGGTTCCCCTGGATTATTGGGGGAAACAGCAAAAGCGGACTCCGCTCTAGCCAAGGCTGGGGATGGAAAATTCAAAACCAATGCCATCCGTCTCCCGACCAATCTCGAATCCTTGGAGAGTTTCTTACAAAGTGTAGCTAAAAAGATGAATATTCGTGTAACTAAAGGGTCCCCCATCCCTGCAACCGCTGGCGGACATTGGAGTTTTCATAATCAGGGTCCCAAACCTCATACGTCTAAAGGTTCAAGTGCACATATTTCGCCGGAGAGACAAAAGCAAATAGATGCGTTAGAATCAGGAGAGTATACGGGTAAGAGTTCTAAGGGGACGGGTAATAGTGGAGCTAAACCAAAAGGGAATTACACTAAAGGTGATTCATATGGTGTTAAGAAAGAGAATGAAACAGCAGATATCTTTGCAGATCAGGGATATGACATTGAAATGTTAGATGAAGTAAATGGTGGAAATGGACGTGGTATAAAGGACACATCAAATCCAGATTTTCTAATTGAAGATGAAGTATTTGACTGTTACGCACCTACAATAGATACAAATGTGGACAATATTTTAAGAAATATTAGAACAAAGACAAAATCACAGGCAGAGAGAATTGTACTTAATTTAGATGGTTTCACTTCAGAAAAAATAACTGAGATCACTGAAGGGGTTCTAAGGAAAGCTAATCCAAACGGAGATTTAAAGAAATTACAAGAATTGTTAATTGTGGTTGATGGTAAAATCACACGGATATTTGGGGGATAGATATGCATGGATTTTGAATTGTTTTTAGAATCTAATTTGAGTTGCAAATCATTGGCAGAAGTTATTGAAAAAATAATAATCAACATTTTGAACGAAAAGGTATCGATTCACAATGATGAAGAAGAAATAGTTATCGGAACTGAATACTTTTCATTGGCTCTTGAACTTGAGGATATTTCTGACATAAATTTTGTTAGAAACCATTATGACTTAGATGTTAATATTTGCATTAGGGGTCAGTTATTTGGTAACACCTTTTATCAAGGACTAGAATCTTTGTTTAAAGTTATGGGGAAGTTTATAAAACAATGTGGTGGGAATCTGTTGCTTTTAGAAAATGGTTCAGATCAGCTACTTAGAAAAGAGAATGGCCAGTTAATTGTCAATAGTGATTTGGATCAATACCAGATAAAGTACTTAACCCCAAGTCTACTTAGTTTACTTGATCATTCTTATATCGAAGAAAAATTGAAAAAATAGGGTATTTCATCCGACTTTAACGGGGCTACCCAGTGCCGAATGAACTCATCATTAAACCAATAACACATATAACTCATGTAATACCCGTATAAAGATTTAGTCAATTTTCTTGTACGTACAGTAATACTTGAATAGTATAACCAATTAACGCTAAAGCGTTACATAGAACAAGTCGATTATGGTCAGATACCACCATGATTGACCTGTTTTTTGTTATCTTCGTTTTCTTGCGGTTTTTTCAAATTTATTCGCAACTGTAGATTATATACGATTTCCGAAAGAATACGTGAATATTGTGCTAAATCATGATGGCTCAGTACCTTATATAATAGATCTAAGTGGCGAAGCAATTACGGGTATTATAGAGGAACCGGGAAAATTAACATGGTCTATACAACTATTATCATTAATAGAAAAAGAAGTTCAATTGGAGAAGTTATTTCTCCAATTGAACTGGCACATGACACTCTAAGTGAGGCGTTTACCGGAAAATATATTCCCCTTTGCTATTAATGGAGCTGGTGATAAATTTTTATTTGATTATCGAGAAGGTGAAATAACAGAAGAGGAATTGGAAGAAAAATCACTTGAAGAATGGCAAAGTGAAACATTAGATTTTGTATGCAAATCATTTACAGCCTTTCTTGGTCTAATTTCTCCTAGGAAGTAGAAGGAAATATTCTTAAAGCTATGTCCTTAGCTGGTAACATAAATGGGTTAACTTAGTTGTATAATTTCGGAAGCGGATTATCTTTGATTTTGATACGGTATTGAAATCCTCTTTCCCCCACCGTCATCCTGACTCAGTAGAAGTGACAGATTCGTTTATGGAACTCATTGAAGAAGCCCCAGTATACGTCTGTAAAGTCAATGACAATACGGTCAATAGATACAGTGACCCCTTTCATGCTTAGCCTCCAACCGAAATTTTTTTAACGAATTTCGGACTATATTAGAGGGCAAGGCTGCTAGCCTGAAACGTCACCTTACCTGTTTATGTCAATTGGTCGTCACCAGATTCCTCCTTACACAATAAACATCGCTACATATGTTCAGATTGTTGCGGAGCAAAATAAAAATTCTTCTAAGTCCCTTTACCAGTGTTCGTCGGGCTATGTCGTTTTAGAGTTGCGGAATTCTCCTTCTCGCCCTCCCTATTGGGGCGGCGTATGCTACAGTTGCGTTTATTTAAAAAAACTGTAAAAAACGAACATAACAAAAACAGGTCAATCATGGTGGTATCTGACCATATTCGACCTGTTTGACTTAACGACATTACGTTATTTAGGCTATACTATTCATTTTGTGTACGTACATGTAAATAATGAAATGTTTGTGCGGTATTACATGGGTTACGTGTGTTATTTATTAAATGAATGAATGAAGGGTTCATTCGGCACTGGGTGGGATCTATTCCATAGTCACGTCACCATGCCAAAGCTGAGTGAAAAAACTCAAAACAGATGGCTAGCTCACAGGTAATCTATTCATTTTATATTTGTTCATCTGTTGAGCAGTTGTTTATTATCCACTGTACAGCTTCTTCACCTTCAATTAGGATCGGGATTTCTGGTGTACCAATATTAATACTTTTAATAAAAGCATCCTCTAATCCTTTAATACCTGATAATTTTGCTCCTTTTAGTAGAACTCCTTTAAATGATGAAGAACTAACATCTACATTTTTCAATGTTGCTTCACGGAAATCCGTAAGATATAAGGAACAAGATATTAATTTTGCATTCGTTAGATCCGCCTTGATAAAAATCGCTTCAGAACAATCACTTTTAGCATATCTTGCATTCTTAACATTTGCATTAGTAAAATCTACATACGATACATCCGCTTTATAAAAATCAGCATTTTCTAAATTTGTAGTTATAAATGTTGAGGAACATATTAATGATGAATGCATATCCTTTCCATATAAGTTCATACCGTCAAATGTACATGCAGTCAAATAAGCTTGATCTAATGGATACTTTATTAAGTCTATGTCTATATTACAAAAGTCAACTTCATCAAAACCTAATTTATTTCCTTCTTTTCCAAGTGTGTCTATCCAAAGTTGATGCGATTCCAATTGATGAATAATTTCTTCTTTATTATATGCTGTCATTGGTTCTCTCCCATTCTGGGTACCATATAATCTGATCCGAAATTCCTGCCTCTTTAATCGCCTCTTTTAGCAGATTAACATGTTCCGGAATTAGCTCTCTCTTATCAATAATTACATTATGACCACGATCAAATTCCTCTGAGATTTTTTCTTTCTTTTTTAACTGTAAATGCTCCTTTTTTAGGAGGACCATGAGGGTAAGACTCAAAACTTTTTATATCCCACTTTATGCCTGTTGTTCCATCGATAAATTCTGCACCTTTATCTGTATTAGGATCTCTCGTTATTTCTTCTAATTTCCCTTTATTTTCTAAATCCAACCCTATTTCTCGTTCCTTAATACCTTGCTCTTCGATTCTAAAGCATGAGAAGGATCTCTTGCTAAGTCATCTAATTCATCTAATTCATTTTGACTTCTTCCACCGGTATAACCCGTCCCCTAAGTTGTGATCTTAAACTGGGGAATAAAGAAGGTGGTCACTGTTTTACAATTACCATCCATTATATCAGCTTGCTTGGCGTTCTGTTAGCGTAGCCGCCGCTATGTACGGCGTTTTGTTCTTCATCATGGTTCAGTGTGTTATTGGTTGAATGATGGATTCATTCGGCACTGGGTAGCCCCCACCTACTAACCCCTTAAAAGTCTTCATCCCAGTTCTCTTTAGCTTCACTGAGTCTATCGGATAAGAAATCATAAAAGTTGTCTGCTCGTTTCCCACTGAATCCTGCCACTCTATCCCATGAAATAATTGGACATTCACCATCCAATAAATTCCTTGTATCAAGACAATAAAAAAATTCTTCACAATTTTCAATGACAATGTATTCAGGTGGTAGTCCGAGATTACGAAGTCTTTCAGTATTGATACTACAGAAGGAATTGATGATTTCCCACAACCTAGTGTATCTACACCAAACAATCCACCCGAACCATAGTTTTTCAGAAACCAGTTGTAGCTTTGCGGAAACTCAACCTTTAGTTCACTTTCAATTTTTTCGATGTTCTCATCGGAGATTCCACCAGTAAAATCAGTATCGTCAGAGTGTTCTTGAATAAAAGCAATCAATTCGTCACGTTCCAATTTCTACCCCTCCTGAAAAAACAAATTAGCTTACTCTTTCCCTTTAAGTTGTTTGGCTCTCCGTCTCCAGTACTTTGACCTGAAATTGTTGTACTGTTTTTCTAATGCAGGATTATTCCTAAAACTACCACCGTTTTCCCATCGATGACGATACTGCAAGTGTAAGTAAGGCAAAAAAAACGTATTTAAAACACTACAAATAGGAGGTGTTATAAATACGCTTTTCAGGTTATGTGATCCCATCCAAATGAGTTATTCCTCGAAATAACCCTACTTTGGCCACTCAAAAGATTCATCCTTAACCTCTCGCTTCAACTCATCGAAGAACCAAGTGACTCCCTTCCACCAATTCGGATCCTCCGCATAGGTTCGGTTTAACCATTGGATCGGGTGACTTCCCCCTGGTCGCTTACTGCTAATATTAGCTACCGTCTTGGCTGCAATGGAAGCTGAACGTGCAATCGTAGTATTGTAGCTCTCCCAACTGCCAAATACGTTAAACGGATTATTCGCTATTTCTTCTACCTGTGTATGAGCTTTTGAAACGAAGCCTTGCTCTTGTCCAGTGATGGCAAACAGCAATAGAGGGTGAACATCGTATTTCTTTCCAGCTTCCACAATCTCAGACAAATACGGTTCCTCGGCTAAAATGGAGTTCTTAGCACGTAAATATTGCTGCAAACGCTTCTTATCTATAGAAACATATTTGAGTTCCGTAGGGATTCCTGCGACTGCTTGCGATTCCAAGTTATCATGAATTCTGTGTTCCTGTACATTCATTATAGCGGTATTTATTGCGGGTGCAGATGATTGTTGATCTAGTGAAAAGACCAATATAAACATGAGTCCAACTGCAAAGAAACACGCTATTGCAATAGATTCCCTTCGAGTAAACCATGCTTTGTTCCAGTATGGAACGAAGGGCTCACTAGCAACTGCAATCTCATCACAGACACTCAAATCAGGTTGATCCCATTCCCGCTCCAAAGCTTGAAGTGAGATTGTAGGCACCACTTGCTGCGACCACCGATGAAGGATATCTCGCACCACTTCTTCCTGTAGGGGAAGTGCCGATTTGTTGCATGTCCATACGGCTAAGGGCGCTAAGATATCCTCTTCACTCAAATCCAAAGACATACAATGTTGAAGCACATCATCGGCATGAATGACTAGAGAGTCTCTATGCTTCTTCAGAAGTTCATGACATACTTCCTTCTTTACCTCATCTGGAAAAGAAGGAAGACGACCCTCAATAATACGATGAACCGCATCGGCTAATATGGATGCCCGTTGCTTCGGCTCAAGACCCAAGTGCTTGCGTTCAATATATTGTTTCAACCGTACAATTTCTCCAGCAGATAAAACATACTTTTGCATTCCTTTATCCCAGCCCATCCTGATGTTCAGTTAGAGAACTATTCCTCCATGGACTTCATTCCACATCCAAGCTGGAATTTCCTTCTTGATGTATGAGTAAATCAAATATCGAAAACCGAAGCTAAAGTTAAAATATGCTACCGAAAATTTATATTTTATAAGAAAATAGTGTAAGGTAATATATATTGACGCTTAATTCACCTTCGAAAAGAAGGTGCTGTCGCAATGAATGACTTTTTTAATTAGACCGGAGGTTTTTGTGTGAAGATTGTTTATATCCTTTCTCTAGTTCCTTTCATAGGTATATTAGGGCTTCTTCCTTTTGTTAACCGAATCGAACCTTATGTACTAGGAATGCCCTTTTATATGTTCTGGATGGCGATGTGGGTGGTCCTTACGTCCGTTATCTTGGGTATCATGTATAAGTTGGACCCCCGCAATCGAGAAGGTGACCCGGAATGAACATTGCCCTCCTCATTATTTTAGGATTTTTACTGTTGTCTATTTGGTTAGGGATTCGATCTACGAAAGGAAAAGACATGAATTTGGAACAATGGACAGTTGGCGGTCGTGGTTTCGGTGCTATCTTCGTCTTTCTGTTAATGGCTGGAGAAATTTATACGACCTTTTCCTTTCTTGGCGGCAGTGGTTGGGCTTATGGCAAGGGTGCACCCGCTTTATACGTCCTTATTTACATTACTTTGTCTTATGTAGTGTCATATTGGTTACTTCCGGAAATATGGGCATATGCCAAGAAAAATAATCTAATGTCTCAATCTGATTTCTTTGTAAGTAAATATAAGAGCCCATTTCTTGGAATACTGGCAGCGCTTGTCGGTGTAGTGTCAATGATTCCTGTCATTGTCGTGCAGCTTAAAGGGTTAGGGATTATTGTTTCCGAAGCATCTTATGGCGCAATATCCATATCTACCGCGGTGTGGATGGGAGCCATTAGCCTTACCATCTATGTTATGCTCTCTGGAATACACGGCTCAGCTTGGATAGCAGTCATTAAAGATATCCTGATGATCGTCATCATTGCGTTCTTAGGTATTTATTTCCCGATTCATTACTTTGGTGGTTTGCAACCCATGTTTGAAGCCATTAATGCAGCTAAGCCTGGGTTTCTGAAGCTTCCTGAACAGGGGCTTAGTGTTTCGTGGTTTATCTCGACGGTAATATTACTCGTATGTGGTTTTTACATGTGGCCCCAAGTATTCAGTGCAGTCTATTCGGCGCGCAGTGGGAAAGTATTTCGAAAAAATGCCATTATCAGCCCGCTATATACACTCATGTTATTGTTTGTATTTTTTGTAGGATTTACAGCCATATTGAAGGTGCCTGGACTGGAAGGTGCAGATGCAGATCTCTCCTTGCTGCGTCTTTCTATCGAGACCTTTGATCCATGGTTTATAGGCATAATCGGTGGAGCTGGAGTGCTGACCGCATTAGTACCTGGATCCATGCTTTTAATGAGTGTTGCAACACTGCTTGCCAAAAACGTCTATAAAGAATTTGTACCCGCTGTATCCGATCAGAACGTCGTACGAATAGCAAAGTCCCTCGTTCCTGTTATTGCACTTATAGCAGTCTACTTTACATTAAAAGGCGGCGAAACGCTGTCTGCATTAATTCTCATGGGATATAGCCTAATCACACAGCTATTTCCATCTCTTCTCTTTAGTCTCACCAAGAACAATGTGATCCATAAATATGGTGCAATCGCCGGTATCATCTGCGGACTTGCCATCGTAGCCTATATTACGCTCAGTCATTCAACCATAGGGACCTTGTTTCCGTCCTTACCTCAGGCAGCGAAAGATTTGAATGTTGGAATCATTGCACTGTCGATCAATACTTTGGTTATGATTACGGTAAGTCTCACGGTTAGAAAGCTCACGGTTCGTAGATCTATGAGGTAAAGGAATATCTACTTCAAAAAATAGAGTGACTGCAGGAAATTTACTTATTGCCACATTACCGTTTCCGTTATCAATAATGATGACTATGAATTCATCTGAAAAGCTGACTCCTGTTCAGCATTTTCAGATGAAAATAGTTTTTTTACTAATTACTATTTTCCAAAATGGCCTTAACGAGTATTCACCAATTTGATAACGTCGAGGCAGTTTAATCGATCATTTTACATAGTCTTCTTTTAAAAAACTGTATATTTCCAGATCGATGACGCCCTTGCCTGACCATATTGTTGCTTGTCTTAGTGTGCCCTCTTTGACGAAGCCGTTCTTCAATAACACCTTCTTTGAAGGCTCATTTGCTGGCATGACTTCAGCCTGTATTCTATTAACGTTGACATCCGTAAACAAGAAATCCAATAACATACTAACCGCTTCAGTAGCAATTCCTCTTCCCCAATGCGCTTCTGCCAAAAAGTAGCCAATTGAGACCATGTTTACCTTGAGATTGAAATCGAGCACTTCGATAATACCAAGCAATATATCACTTTCACTATTGGAGAAGATCCCCCACTTGACCCTGGACCTTTTATTATAGTCTCTCTCAAAATGCCCTATCATATTCTTTACAGTGTCTCTATTGTGTTTGGGTATAATGCCGCAGTATTCAAATACAGTGTCATTGCTATAAATCTGATAAACTTCATCAAGATGATGATCTTCCATCTTCTTCAATACCAAATCATCCGACATCAGGATAGGAAACTGCTCAAATATGGCTTCTAAGTTCATTCCGTCACCGCCCCATATTTTCTTTTTTATCGAAATATCCCAAAACTCCAACTCTTTTAAGAATGGATTGTTTGTTATTAAACCTTTTACCCTCTCTATTGTATTAGGTCGTTTGGGTACACCACCGTTTCTATTAAGCAATATCCACCTGAGACAAGCCAACGCTTCAAAAACTTCAAGTTCTTTCTGCTGAATATCATTTTCCAATAGATAAGCGGAACGAAACACATGTGCATGTCCATACGAAATGTATATTTTTTGTAGTGTAAGCGACCATGCAAAATCATATCTGGAATCCCCTAATTGTCCGTTCGTCCAATCTATTACGGTATATCGATCATTTCCCTCTACAATGTTTCCCAAATGAAAATCACCATGAATGATGTGATCTCGCTTTATTTGAATGATTTGAACCAGAGAAATTAATGCACTATTTAAGTCATTGTGTTCCTTTACTCCAGGAAAAAAGTAATCAATGAAATCGTACTTGGGAAGATGTATATTTCCTATCTCTTCTACGTTGATTTGATGAATTTTTGATAATATGTTCGCAATATCTATCATTTTCTTTTCTTTCAATTTATTAACGGGCGTCCCGTCAAAGGTAGTTAACAACACCTTTTCCCCGTTTGGATTTAACCCCCAGCCCACAGGCTTAGAGACTGATAATCCTCGTTCAAAAAGGACATTCAATAAATAAAATTGAAAACTAACATCAGGTTCGGAACTCTTATTCCATACTTTCAATACAAAACTCTCAAGATCTGAACTTATCTTCATAACTTCAGCTTCAAACCCATGATCCATTGGATGCGTGGTTAAGGTGTTCTCTTGATTTAATAATTCATCCATCTTTTCATTTTTTTCTACCCAATCCACGATACCTATAGAGGTTACCAATAAGAATCTTCCTTCCATACGATTATCTATATCTTTTTTTGATCGGTATGTATAAATCGACTTTACATTTCCCTTCCTTATCCTTCGCAGGATCATTCATACAGAATTCAAGGCATGGTCTATCGTCGGCATCATACTCACTACTCGGCAACCATAGGCTGAATACGCTTTGGTACGCCACTTCATAATCTGGAAGCTCTTTGATTGTTATCATGTTGTCCCACGCTCTTATTAAGAGCTGATTATTCCTATTTCTATTGTAATCCTCAAGAGGAGCTAACTCTTCTTGCTTATTGCTATATTCTAATGAAAAATTGCTATTCTTCCTTCCGCTATATCTAACGTCACTTGGAGTTGTGCCGTAGTGTCTCTTGAAGAGCGCATTGAAGGTTGACACCGATTCGAAACCGCATTGATTCGATATTTCTACAATGGGCTTGTTGGTTTCACCCAACAGATAAACAGCTTTTTGTAATCGCTCTTGATTTACAAATGCGACCGGGGTGACCCCGATTATAGATGTAAATATTCTTGTGAAATGATATTTCGAGAAATTTGAAACGCCGGCCAATATATCGAGAGTGAGTTTCTGATTACTATTGTCCTCTATGTATTTAATTACGTTATCCATTCTTTCCTTATATTCATTATTCATTTAGTCTAACTCCCCAATTACCAATTGTATATTATACCCAAATTATACATCGTAGATGACAAGAAGTTGATCCGATAATTGACAAGAAAATGATCCCATTCCCGATTCCCTTTCAATCATATCACACACAAAGAATTAGCCACTTTAGAAAATTGGCTATTTTTTTGATGTGAACTCACTACTTTATACAAAAAAGCACGTTTCAATGATTATTTTCAAGCTTCAATTTATGTGTAATTTTAGCATAGGTCATGGTCATTTCTGAAGTGACATTGGCTAACAACTGGTGTACTTGTACCATGTTTAACCCATTCTTTGTTAGATTGATTCCAAAACGATGTCGAAATGCATAGACCGTGAAATGAAAATACTCACCCTTTTCATCCACAATATTCACTCGCTCAGCAAACCGATCAAAGTGTCTTAGTACGGAAATTTGAAGAAGTAGTCGAACAGCTAAATAATATTTAAAGGAATACGCTAACAAGTATTCCTTTTTTCAATAAAATGAAGATCCATATTTTATGTAGTAATTTCTATAAAATATATGAACAAACGTCTTTATTGTATCGCTTCAAATTTCACTCATGGTCGAGCGGTGGAAGTGCTAGCGAGGTTGCAGACTAATTTACTGTGAACCGTGTCACAAATGAATAAGGACCTTTAATAATAGCCAGTTATCAACACTCTCTACTGCCCGTTACTTCAATAACAGCCCAATAATTAGCATAGGTGGCATTAGAATAAAATACTTCTTGTTATACACGTTCATCCCCTCCCTTCTTCAGCATATTCTGTCAGTTCAATGGAAAAGAGAAGCTGCCACGTAGCAAGCTCCTCTTGAGATCGGAACAAAATGCTGCCAACGGCACAAATTTCAAAATAGGTGGACTCCGCCTCTACCTGAAATTTTCTACACACTCATGCAAAAAGGCGTCTAGCGTGCGCGGCTCTCTGCCGAGCAAGCGCTTCACAGTGTCATTTGGACTTTCTGGCACCACCGTAGACATGGTTTGAATTTCCACAACGTGGTTCGCGAGCCAAGGAGGCATATGCCCGTTCTCTATAAGATTGCGGAATAGTACTTGGGGTTCCATGTT
>NZ_LVJH01000023.1 GCF_001637205.1 Paenibacillus glacialis | reverse complement strand
CGCCGCAAGCAGGATATCCGCAGCGCGACCATCGCAGGGCTGGTAATCTCCATCGTGCTGTATGTCGGCATCAGCATCCTGACTATGGGCCTGCTGACACAGGACCAACTTATGGCTTCCCAGAACCCGCTGGTGGACGGCATTTCCACCGTGCTGGGACCCATCGGCGGTAAGCTGCTCGCAGGCCTCGGACTGATCAGTCTGCTCGGCTCCACGATCGGCTGGGTGCTGCTTAGTGCCGAGGTACCGTATCAGGCGTCCAAGTTGGGCGTGTTCCTGCCGTCTTTTTCCAAGGAGAATAGTAAGGGCATGCCGAAGGTATCACTCTTGATCTCTATCGCACTCGGCCAGATTTTGCTGCTGTCCACGATCTCGGGTTCCATCTCGGCGGCGTTTGATTTTATTATCTATATCGCTACGCTCGCCTTTCTGGTGCCTTATCTGATCGCATCGCTCTACCACCTCAAGCTGACCTGGACCGGCGAAACCTACTCGCTGCAGAAGGAGCGGGTGACCGAGGGGATCATTGCGGCTTTGGCCGTCATCTACTCGCTATGGGTCATCGTAGCGGGCACCACGGATCTCAAGACGTTCCTGCTTGGACTCGCGCTGATTATGAGCGGCATCCTATTCTATCCGCTTATGCTGCAGTATCGGAAAGTCTAAACAATACAATGTAAGGTCAGGTAGCGTTAAATTCAGAAAAGGCGCGTAGCGCCGTTTGGTTTATGAGAAAGCTACGACGGTTATGAATACATGTCCTTGTCTCTCGACACGAAACGATGTGTCACATTATATAAGTGCTCTCTTGTTCCATTTAACATTCAAATGACCCAATAGATGTGCGCTCCTTCTAAAGTGCGTCATCTTATGGGTCATTTTAATGAAAAGCAATTGTATTACTTTATGTAGCAATAACTATTAACGATTATTCTGAATACCACCATTCAACAGCTACATTCACAGTTATTATTCTGTACAGTCAAAGAAATAACTGGGAAATCCTTCGTTATCCAAGCGCCAGACCACCGCAAAGCACTTTAGCCTTTAATAGGATAATGGGAGCTTTCGCAGCAGTATTACATCAAACATATGAAATGTAGAAAATGCTTATACCCCTATGTTTAAAATCCCATAATGAATAAGTTCTTCAAATTTATTTTCTTTATAGATATGCTGTAATAAAACACCTTCTTTCACCATGCCAGATTTTTGCATAACCCGTCCAGAGCCAGGATTTGAAGCAAAGTATCTCGCATATCCTTTACCCCAATGCTCCTCACCTATCCAATATCCAAGTTCACCATTTCTGTGTGTTTGGTTATTTGTAAGTCCTAAAGCTCCATAAAGCTCGTTTGTACTTTTATCAGTAATGGAAAACTCATATGATTTATTATTGTTAAAATTATTTTCATGTGTTTGAATCCATGATATCGCACAATCAATGGGGTATGGATAAGGTAGAGTTAATGTACTTTTGTAGATATTATAGTTATTGCAGAGTTCAGAGACACGATGTGCATCAGATAATTCAAATGATCTTAAAATCAATCTTTCAG
The DNA here is from genome assembly GCF_001637205.1 of Paenibacillus glacialis. Lineage (GTDB taxonomy): Bacteria > Bacillota > Bacilli > Paenibacillales > Paenibacillaceae > Paenibacillus_AQ > Paenibacillus_AQ glacialis. The sequence continues at coordinate 7,428 of NZ_LVJH01000023.1, read as the reverse complement.
TAGTCATTGTTCTCAGTTCTTGATTGTACACTGTGATACCTCCGTTTTAGTTAATATAATATTGTGAGAGCCTGAAAGCACTACGTCATTCCCCTCCACTGTTAAGTACTTATTCTCTATTTCAAACTGTCGCACTTCATATTACAATCCATCTTATAAAAAAAAGAACTTCCCGTCGAATAAACGAGTGTTCTTCAAATAATGTGTCACTTAATACAAAAGTTTAATAATGGAAACGGTGCGTCAACTATTTTTGTCATTGTATAGGGATTTTTGGTGAAATTACTTTTATTAATACCTTTCGATTTCATGTCCTTAAACTCTTCTATTAACTCAACCTTTGTTGAAGTATAACTGCTAGATCTTCAGCTGTTTCCCATACAATTGGACGGATATCTTTTATTTGTACAAAAAGTTTATCGGCATCTCTGCTGTTCACGGTCCATATCACTGGGATGTTCAAACCGAGCGCATAGCCCGCCGTAAAATACACCTCAGGGGATTGTCCAGTTAAATCCGCGATAATCATTTTACTGTCCGCGATAAGCTCTAAGGAATACTTTTCTCGATTATGAGTATTCGTATGTGTAAGCAAGCGCGGTTGATAACCGCATTGCTCGATTTTAGTCAACAGCTTATCAAGCCACACTTTGCGCAAATCCTCCTCATCCGAGATGAGAACGACGCATGGCTTTAATTTCTTGCTTCCGGCGCTTGCGGCAACTTCACGCCATCCCTTTTCCGTAAGCTTAAAGTTCATACCTTCCCTGATAAGCACCTTCTCATTAATCAGCTTATCAATGATATATACCAGCTCTTGCAGATTAAGAGAATACGTCAGGTTATAGTTTCTGGAGAGTGGTTGAATAACAACCGGTTTCCCCGGGGCTTCGGCATGTCTATACAAATATTGCAGTAGACGGATTCCCTTATCTTCGATAGTTATAGGAATGTTCGGAGAATTTACAATGGATTCTAAATCGTCGGCCGAAAGAGTGACCTTTTCATCACAATCTGTAATCTCCCGGATATAGGCCGATACTAAATGCAGCATGTTGCGTTTCTTTTGGTGCGGGAACGAATTAATAGGTTCGTAGCTGTCTCTCAGAAGGCTATAGAAACCGCAGGGTGAACAGGAACAGCCTATATATCTATCGTAATCGCCTTCTGGTTGAATGGGGACAATCTCATCGCAGAACAAACAGTGTTTCTTAATCATGACAACTCATCACCTCTTATCAATTGGTATCCACTACCTTAACAATATTTTTTTGAAAAGTAGACAAGAAGATATTTCCTACAGCTCGAAAACGAGGTCTCCTAGTTTCTTCTTCAACCATAATCGTACAACATCTTACATTATTTCTATCGTAAACTTTGTAAACTTCTTCTGTTCTATTAGAGCCATGAAAAATCCCCTTTGATCAACAGTGTTAAGTCCACAATATCAAGAACTTTGTTTTCACTGTCTACCATAAGGGGATAATCAAAAAAATCGATAGAATGTACGGGCAGTTTAACGCAATAGCGACTGAGATGTTTGAATTGGTGGCTCAATTATACGATAATAGAATTTCAAATTAAAATAGAATTGAGTTGATAAGATGATTTTCAATAAAATGGTGCCTGAGTTATCTGTGAGTAATATAAATATATCGAAAAAATTCTATATTGATATACTTGGTTTCAAAGTGGAATATGAAAGAGAAGAAGATAATTTTGCTTTTATTTCACTTGATGGTGCTCAATTTATGTTAGATGAAGATGTTAATGGAAGTTGGAGTACAGGAATGATGGAATATCCATTTGGTAGAGGAATTAACTTTCAATTTTTTGTGAAAGATATAGAGGAAATTATATTAAATTTAAGTGATAATAATATAAAATTATTTAAAGAACCTTTTGTTAGTGAATATAGAATAAACTTAGAAAGGCAAGTATTTAAACAAATATTGGTACAAGACCCAGATGGATATTTATTACGATTTTCTACCCGAGTATCTTAAAAAAAACAAGTTGTTTGGATTTTCTTCATCACTAAACTTTTCTTCAACTTGTTTTAAAGATAATATATCAATTAATCGAAAACCTGTCGCTTCCATCAATAAAAGAATAGGTAAATATTGTTTTTCAATCAAGTTTAGATTATCAACTATTTGTGCCCATACATAATCAGAAACATAATCATCGTCTTGTTTAAACTGTTCCAAAAGTCGTACCTTACGAAACTTAATGAAAAGAAGAAGTCGACGACTTCTCCCATTTGTAAAATTCGATTTCATCAAGAAATATTACTTGCATTTTTATAAAAATTTTCCGCTTCATCCCGAATTTGTTTCCAATCTTCAAAGGCCAATTCAAGCTCTAAAGCAGCAATGAATTCCTCCAAATTTTCGATATCCTCAATATTGTCTGCCGTATCTTTTAAATCATAAGATATAGCGCTCCATATTCTATGGACTTTTCGAATAATAGGCAAAACAGAATCTCTATAAATTGCCATTGTGGTGAGTGGGCGAAATAAAAACCTAAATATGTTATTTACAACAACATAATCATCCGCAGTTCGCATTGAGTTTATAATCGGCGGCTTACATTTATTTATTACGGCATCGCATTCTAAAATTACGGAATAAAATTCAGAGATAGATGTTGCCATAGATTGAGACTGTTGATAATATGTCTGTGCATGATTAGATAAATCTTTACATATATTTACGAATTTTGATTTAGTATTTGGAGATAATTTACCATTTAGTGCTTCCGATATTATTTGATTAAGATCATTATAATATTTAATAGTGATTAAATCTGCAAAGGCTACAATGTTTTGAGAGAGGATAAGTATACCTTTATGCCCTCCATTATCCCAAAAGTCACACTCTTCTTTTACCTTTGAAGTAAATGCTGTTGCTTCTTCAACTCCAATGCGAAAAGAGTCACGCTGTATGAGACTATCCCAAGATTTTATAAATTTCCCTTCATGTATATTAGATATTAAAATCCTTAACTGATCTACACGGGTTGGTGCTGAGATACAATTATTCAAATAATTAGCGAATTGACGCCATTCATCTATTGTAAGGAGAAAAGGGGAATATTTCCCGCCTAATTCACGTGGAGAAAAGACTAAATGGTTCATGTAAACACCCCTCTAGATCATTGTTATTTGTATTTACTCATTCCATTTTAGAAAAATTCGATTAGATCATTTAAGACAGGATTTTTTTCTTATAATTAGCAACAAGAGATCCTGCTAGTTCCATTCGAATTTTTGTAACGTTAGAAAGATCTGGTCCAGCCTGTACTTTAATTGTCCAAGTTGTAAAGGGATTTGGAATAAAGTAATCGTAAGCAAATTCTTCAGCTATCGTGCCATCAGTAATAATCGTTGAACCTACATAGCTAAAACCTCGATTAAAGGGTTCTGTATTAAATTGAAACTTTTTATTTTTATAATCATCATAATAATGGCCCGAATTCGTAATCCGTATTTGTACTTTAGAAGTAGCGTCAACTCCATCTAACCAAATTCGCATTAATTTAAGCCGAACACGATACTCGTTTTCAAAAAATGAATCCTTTAGGTTGATTTCCCAAGAAGCTTCTCTCGTCTCCTTCAGGGATTCCAAAGTCTTAGAATCTGTAATCTCTACTATTCGATTTTGAAATGGTTGAGGTGGTGGATTAAATTGTTTTAAAGCTTCCATGCAATCCCTTTGTAATGTAGCAACATCAACTTTTAATTCTGATACATCTTTTAAAATATTAGGATTTACATCTGAATCACGGAGAGCCCAATACTTATACGCATGTTTATAATTTGCTAAAGCTACAAATAGAATTTGCTTTATATCTAAATAGCGTTGATATAACTTTTGTTCCATTTCTTCGTTTTCAGATTCTTGTCCTTCCAGATTCTTAATGTATTCTTTCAATCGTGCAAGATCTGCTTGGTTTATGTGTTTTTCCATCAACAGACGAAACAGTTCTTGACTACAACGAATGATTGTCACTTGATTCGAAGCAAGTGTTTGCCCATAGACAGCTAGAATATCTAATGAAAGTAGATATTCTCTAGCCCCCTCAATCTCTTTCTTAATAGCATCTTCTAAAGCAGCCGCTGTTTTCAACTGAAATACTTTCCACGTTGCTTCTCCAGTCAGATCCTCTTTGGGCATTTCCCACTCCGTTTCTTGAATCTTTTTAAAGAGTTCATCTGGGAAATCCATATCAGTAGACGCTTCTGATATCTCGGCAGCTAATGCATATATTTTATTAATTAATTCAACTAATTCATTAAGTTTTTCCATACATTCTTTTAATGTTTGCGCTAATGAAGCTAGCTCACCTCCAGCTTCTATTACTTCTTTTAAACTGTTAATTATATCGATAATTTCTCCGGGTGCAGCAGTCCCTCCTGTAGCAATTATCGAACCCATAGATTCTGCAAAATTGAGAATAGCGGTTACCATTTTAAAAGCTAACTTCATCTGTTGTTCATAATGATATTTTTTAAGCCCATACTCGAAATCAATTTTAGCTATTGTTACGATATGTTGCTGTTTTTCGAATTGATGCAAGGATGATTCAACAGCATTCTGAGTACTTCTCAGATTGTCTTTTGCTTGATTAATTAGTGTTTCTTTAAATAACAATGTATCCTGCTCATGCTGGAGCATAAGAGTAGCTGCTGCCTTTCGATCTGCAATTGCCAAGTTTTTATCTAAGTAACGGTGATATTGTTCTTCAAACGACTGCGCTGCAGCCAAGAAAGCAGCAATTTCATCTCTATAAAGCTCTTTATCTAGAAGTGGAACAAACGTATTCTCACCATGGTTAGCAGTTAAAATAGTAAGTAATGAGGTGCTTTGTACACACAATGAATTTAAATCTTTATTCTGAGCTGTAAAAGCTTTCAACCAATTTAATTGACGAATTGCAATCCCAGGTTGAGATTCAAAAAATAGACAAGCAACTTGAAAAACAGACATAAAAAGTTTTGAAAATTGAGGTGTAGGAACGACATATGTGACCTCTTCTATTGTGAATTTACCATCCTTGTCAGACAATCGGACTCCCTTATTTGTAAGCTCAATAGAATGGGGTGGGGTTGACCCTTGACCATAACTTGGCACAGCATGTAACGTTCCAGCAAGCTCAAGCCCATAGATTGTCAACTGTGCGCGTTTTTTTTCACTTTGATAATCTAATAGGATCTCTGCGGTACCCTCTGATTCTATTTCCACACGTCTTGTTCTAATAATTAGTTCCATATCTTTTAAAATGCAGCTAAAATTTGCAGGTATTCTAACAACATCAGCATAAATTAATATAGCGATTGGCTGTAACTTTTGTTCCTCAATTTCCTTGTATACCTGGCCTAAATCAACAAATAAACTACGAATTTCATATTTTACTTTAGTAGAACTTGAATAAAATGTTCCTGGAATGTGTTGATTATTCAACAATTCTTCATATAGTCTTTTATAATCCATTTTATTAGCTATCATGTATTTCCCCCATTTACATCAAATTAGGGACAAAAGAAGTTACACAAGTGAGAATTAAATCTCTGTTTCTTGTTCTTCCTTTGCCCCTAACCTGTATTCATAGTTAACCACTCAATTCATATACTTACGCAATAACAACTACTCTACTGATTTATAAGTTAATACCCTAGATAGCACATCATTTTGTTATATATGCTCTATCCTATTCATTTCTTTTAATGTACTTATACTTATGCGATATATTGATCAACTATAAAATCTACATCTGCATTAACTCGGAAATCATCTGCTTGTTTGCCCACTTTTTCCCATTGTAAAATTGCAAAGTCAATTCCAAGGTCGGCAAATTCCGGATCATCATGAATATCTTGCATTGTAATTATTGAAAGTGCTAAAAGGTCAAAATGAAGAGAATTCCAAATCCCCTTGATTTTATCAATTACAGGAAGAGCCTCCTTTATCTGTTTTTCGGTTCTGTCTGTTCCCACATCTGCCTTATCGAGTAAAGACATTAAATAAACATTTCGCTGTATAATTGCATCTGTTGCTTCGATTTTTTGTTTTGTAGCCTCAATTTTAGCCTGTAACATTTTCCCTTTCGTACTGTCGAGAATTCCCTTTAATATAAAACCAAAAACAGGACCAAGTAATAAAGACAACCAAGATTGAGATTCATAATCTTCGAATTCGTCTGTATATTGTTCTAGCTCTTTCCGCAAATTGTCTACTTCATCTCTAAGTTTTATTTCTTCTTCGCTATTTTTTCCATACAAAGCATCATATTTACCTTTAACAGTTATTAATTTTTTATAATCAGAAGCTGTATCAGTAGCGAACTTTCCAACGGCCCCCGCTAATGTTCCAGCATGGTCACCGAACTCTTCCGCTTCACTCGCTAACTTTTTACAAATTTTCTGGAATTTTTCTAAGGCCACAGTATCACCTTCTAAAATATCCGGTAAATATACAAGTAAGGGTGCATAGTAAACTTTTGCTCTTCCTGAATACTCAACAATTTGATGCGCAACATCAAGAATTCCTCTGTAGGTAGTACCGTTCCAGTTTGTACAATGATTTTTAATACTTGTATTAACTGTATATAACTCTCCGAAATCTGGAAGTTCTGCTGAGTTATCCAACACTAAAGCTTTACGCATCTCATTAACATTTACAGGTAAATATGCACCATCACCTGTGTATTTTTGAATTTTAACCCATTCTTCTTTTTTTAGTAAAAAAGGAGAATCTTCCTTACCTCCAAGATTTCTTGCTGAAATATCTCTTTTCACCATATCAATACACCCTTTCTATTTCACAAAATTAATTCACATTATTGGTCATACTCCTACTATAGCGAACAATACGATCAACATTTCGAACTTCAAACTTTACATAGTAAAGTAAAATACAAGAACAATAATTAGTTCAACCCCTTCTTAAATTGGATATTTTTTACATACCATTGAGTGTATGGTGTTAACAAATAATTTAGAATTGAGAAATATATATTGTCGACTTAAGTCCAAGAAGGTTCTAGTGCAAAAACTTCAATAATTGCAATAGATCTCTAAATGAGATACTGATACTAAATAGAAACAATATTAACCAGAGATTATTCTTCTCACTGTCAGATGGTACCTACGGTATAACCTTAGTTTTCCTAATCTTGTAGAAATGATGGAGGAACGTGGCCTATCAATGACTCGTGGAGAGCAGATGAAACATACATAAAAGTAAAAGGACAAAGGATGTATTTGTATCGTGCAGTCGATTCAGAAGGGAATACGATTGATTTTTATCTAAGTGAATTAAGAGATAAACAAGTAGCCAAGCGCTTTTTTAAGAAAGCCTTGGCTAACTACACGTTACTTCAATGAAAAAAGCAGGCTACCGTTGAAGTGCTCCCTGTCAAGTG
>NZ_LVJH01000022.1 GCF_001637205.1 Paenibacillus glacialis | reverse complement strand
CTCACCCGTCCGCCGCTAAGTCATTTTGGAAGCAAGCTTCCAAAATGACTCCGCTCGACTTGCATGTATTAGGCATGCCGCCAGCGTTCGTCCTGAGCCAGGATCAAACTCTCCATATAGTAGATCGTTTCAAATCAGCTTTGCAGCGATTTGGAACGATCTATGAAAAGAGCGATATGCTCATTTAAAACAAACTGACGAGAAATTTCTTTCTCTATCAAATGATTTCTCATTTGTTTTGATTTCACTTTCGTGAAATCTACTCACTCGTTGTTCAGTTTTCAAAGACCAATGATTTCGTTTTGTTAGCACCAGTTGTTCTCGGCGACAACTTCTATATCTTATCATGTCCGGTTCGTTTGTGCAAGCTTTTTTTTCGATTTAAGTTTCATTCGATATTGGCTTGCCGATTCAATAAATGTGTTATTTACTGGCCGGAATAAGAATATATCATGTCTAGCACTACCTTATCAAGTTGTAATAATTGACAAATACTTATCTTACTTATGATTCACTATTGACTCGCTTATTTCTATTCACCGTACTAATGTTTAGCGATTCATAATAAACTCCATAATATTCGTAACTCCTCATTAGTATAGATTTCACTTAACCTTGTTCTTTCCCCCAGTGAAATCGCCCTAATATAATATTACTTCATTATAGTAGACTTTTCCTAAACTAAATAAGTTGTTGATGTACTATTTTTGAGCACTAGGGCAAGACTGTTTCTCTAGACCCACACATATCGTTTCCAGTATGATCAGTAGACCACAAAATTCGGAGGTCACGCTAATTTGGATGCTTACAACGAAATTAGAGAGGGAGAAAAAGGTGCCTGGGTCAGTATCATTGCCTATGTATGTCTCTCTGCTCTTAAACTATTTATTGGTTTCGCCGCTGGATCGGAAGCATTGCTTGCCGACGGTTTAAACAATACAACTGATATTATTGCTTCATTCGCCGTTCTGATTGGTCTAAAGATTTCTCGAAGACCACCCGATCATGACCATAAGTATGGACATTTCCGTGCTGAGACAGTCGCTGCATTAGTAGCATCCTTCATTATGATTGCTGTTGGAGCACAGGTATTATATCAAGCGGTGCAGAAATTTTTCGAACCAACTATAGGTACTCCCAGTATGATTGCAGCATGGACAGCATTGTTCTGTGCTGTCGTTATGATGTTTGTATATCGCTATAATATTCGTCTTGCTAAAAGAATTAATAGTCACGCCATCACAGCAGCAGCTCAAGATAACCGCTCAGATGCCATTGTCAGCATAGGCGCTTTCATTGGAATCGTCGGTTCTCAGTTCGGATTACCTTGGTTAGATCCATTAGCCGCTACCCTCGTGGGATTGATTATCTGTAAAACAGCATGGGATATTTTCAAAGATGCTTCTCACGCCTTAACCGATGGATTTGATGAACAGGAGCTTGATAAAATAAAAAAGACAGTCGCAGCCACCCCAGGTGTAGAGTCTATAAAAGATATTAAAGCTCGAGTACTCGGAAATAATGTGTTGGTTGATGTGACTATACACGTAGATGGTTACTTAAATGTGGTAGAAAGTCATGATATATCAGAAGCAATCGAAGAACGTATGCTAGTTGAGCACAAAATTTCACATGTTCATGTACATATTGAACCTATGGAAACATCAGATTGAAATATTACGAATCCCTTTAATAGAATCTTAACATTTAAAGCCTCCACTAGATGGTTAACTAACTATAGTTACATCTAGAGAGGTTTTTTTTAGCGCATCTTAAACCAAATTTAAGCTGACCCTAAGGTAGGACCTTTATAATAACGATAACACGATGATATAAGAAGAAAACTAAATGGCCACTCTACAGAAAGAATAGCCATTTCAGAATTACATATTTAGAAAAGAGGTTCTTATGAAGAAAATCATTATTGTCGGTAGCATGGTAATTGCTATCACCGCCAGTGGAGTTTCTTGGAATAGCCATGTAAGTGCAAGCCCCCTTACGCTAGACCTTAATACAACTGTTCCAGTCAAAAAAGACTTACTTCATGTTCTTAAACTTTCTTCTAATGAAGAATTATATAATGCATTATATGATGGAAGTACACTAGCTGATCTTGCAAAAGATAATGATGTCGATGTTCAAAAGGTAATTAACTTACAAGTCTCTGAATTAACATCACACATCGATCAGCGATATGCTAGCGGTAGCCTTACACTGCAACAATATGAAGAACAGAAATCAGAAGTCAGAGATCTCATTACACAAAGTGTGTACGGTTTATAATATAAACGTGTACAATAAAAACCACTGCCCACATAGCGTAACGTCTTCCCTTTTCAAAATATTACTATTAATCAAAGAATAAATAGTGGTGGTGATGAAATGATTGAAATTATCGATGTAAATGCTGACAAAGCTGTTCAGATCATTTCTGAAACTTACAAAGAGTTAGGGATTGATGTAAATGTCATTGAAGTAAATAACTGCAAGGACGCTCAAAGCGCACCCTCAGCTTACAGCACTTTTAATGCAATATACAATGGTAAGCTTCTCACGTACCATCCAGTTTCGAAACGAGAGTTTTTGAAACTCCTTCAAGAAGCAACATAATATATCCAAACGCCAAATAAGCCAGCGGTTATCCGCTGGCTTATCCTAAATCCATGTATCACATTAACTACTACTTCACTTCTGTCACCCAATAAATCTTATTTACTTTCTACCATAATCCGCTTTAATCTCTCCCCATTCTTTCGTCTCCCACTTGCGTACCTGATTATCGTAATGATTCGTTTGAAGCCAATGTAAAGCTCGATCCACTAGACCCCATACTTCCTTGGTCGATTCGTCACGTTCTAAAGTTGTCGCAACTTGCTTCTCTCTCACCCATTTCAAAGCGGTTCTAGAGTCGCTATATACCGTCTTTGTGCTTCCCTCTTTTTTCAAATACGCTAAGGAATGTACGATAGCTAAGAACTCCCCAAGATTATTCGTACCTTTGAGAATGGGTCCTTGAGAGAATATAACTTCTCCCGTCTGCGTATTAACACCTCGATACTCAATAGGACCTGGATTTCCCCTAGTTCCCACATCAACTGAAATGCTGTTATAGTCAATCTCTTCTATCGACTTCTCGGATGTAGATTTACTTGTCCGACTTTTCTTAGGCTGAGCGTTACCTTCTGACTTCTTCTGCCCCCAATGCTGTTTCCAGCCATCTCGATAGGCTTGCTCCGCTTCTGACTTCGATTCATATGACTTATATTTGGCATCTTTAAATTGTGCTACTTGTGATTGGCATTCAGGCCAGTTCATGTAGATTCCAGGAGTATTTCCAACCCATACGACATAATATTTTTGTTTTGCCACGACTAATCGTCCTTTCCTCAATCCATTCCAACCTACCTAATTATAAACGGCTACCGCTCTAAGTGATAGATAGACCTTCCTTAAGTGTAACCATCTCTAGATATTTTATGGATCTTCGATGTATATCCTTAGCGTCATTTCACTTCATATACATTTTGTTGATTCCTTCACACACGACGCCTTCTTCTTACATATTCCATGATAGGCATCAATACTCTTCTGAAAGCACGTCATGTATCTCACTCATGTTCCTCCTCCAAATCAGTAAATCTAATTTTGGCTACTGTTCCAAAATGATCGTCTTTTGTGGGCCTTCAAGTAACATATATAGATTTTCTTCAAAACTAAAAAAAGAGCATCCGACCTTGGTAGCCGTTGCTCCATTGTTTTCATCCTATCTTTTTTACAACTAGATCTACTTCATCGGCAGAAAAATAGCAACGGATGTCCCTTTACCTACCTCACTTGTAATATCCACGCGTCCACCATGTGAGGCAATAATATTATTCACAATCATCATTCCTAGACCATTTCCGTCACTTTTGGTCGTGTGAAAAGGTTCACCCATTCTACGCAATACTTCAGGGGGCATACCTTCTCCATTATCAGTAAACTTTATCCGTTGGAAGGAGCCTTCAATGTCTAATGAGATATGAATTTCTCCCCCTGAAGGTAACGCTTCCATTGCATTTCTAAGTATGTTTAAGATTACTTGCTTCATCTGATTACGGTCACACTTAACTTGTACATCTTGAATAGTCTCACTTATGATTGAAATGTCATTCATATCGGCATGAATTTGGAAGATACTCAGCACTTCTTTTAGAATCGTACTACTATACTCATCTGAGAACTGAACCACTTTCGGTTTACCCAAAATCATAAAATCGCTTATTATTAAATTCATTCTCTCTAATTCAGACATAATAAGGTCATAATGAAGTAGTTTTGAATCTTTACCTGATAATTGAATCATGCCCTTAACCGTTGTTAGGGGATTTCTAATCTCGTGGGCAATACTTACAGCCACTTCACCTGCATAAACTAACTTTTCTGTACTTCGTAATAGTTCTTCTGTTTTTTTCATCTCGGTAATATTACGTAAGGTTCCGACGATACGAATTAGAATTTGTTGATCGTAAATAGGAACAACATCCAACATATAATACCGAATAGACCCTCTAACTTGCAGAGCTAACTCTACCCCAACACTTGCCTCGCCCTGATCGATGACATCTTGAAAGAAATCTCCTATAAGACTTACATCAAATACAGAGCTATGGAGATATTTTTCTTTATCGTGATTATCCCAATGAAGCATCCTAAGGATATTTTCATTTAATTCGACGATACGTCCAAAAGCATCTGTTACAACTACACCATAATAGTTCGTTGCCAACAATACCTGATTCAAAATATGATGTTCGGTATTCTGCCTACGTAATACAATCTCACGTTCGACCGAGTCGGCCAACGTACTTATTAGAGCAAGCAAATTGGGATGGGCATAATCGATCATTGTCATTAATGATAACGTTCCTACTATTCGATTACCTCCCTCACCATAGATAGGCGCAGTACAACAAGCCATACCCTTCATCACATCGTGATAATGATCTTCCCCTATCACCTCGATGGGCTGACCATAGCGAAGACTTAACGCAATGGCGTTCGTTCCTATATCTTCATTATATTGTACTCCCTCTTTAATACCTAACTTGCTAGCCAATTCTATAATCGTAGAATCCCCTCTAAACGAAAGAATGTATCCCTCATGATTCGAAATTGCGATGAGATACGGGTTCCCTGATGTAGAGGAAAGGAATTTATCCACAAAGTAATTAAAAACCTCCAATACTTCGCTATACTTACATAATTCTATCTTTAACTCCTCATCAGAGAAACATTTGTTAAATACAGGTTGTATGTCTGATTGGATACCTTGTTCTATACACTGTTGTTTAGATTCCTTTATTATTTCAACCTTCATTATATCAACCTTCATTCTTTACTATTACTTAATTTCGAGATTCATATGTAAGCTTTACCTTTATTCTAACTTGCTAGTCCTACTTTCACTATTTAAATCTTAGTCAATAGATACATATTGTTACATTAATAATAATCTTTTTTATTTAAGAGTGTAAAAAAATGTAATTAAAGGGTCGATTTAGCCCATTTTAATTCATTAGTTGGTGATTCAACACCTTAAGTACATTGACATACATAGTAATATGCGTTACATTGTATTCCAGAGGTGAGTAAATTTGAGCAATGACAATATTAGCCCCGAATTAATCCGTGGACATATAGACACCATCATTCTACGTGTACTCAGTGAGAGCGATAACTACGGATACGAAATTATAAAAGCAATCTCCAAATACAGTCAGGGCAACTATGAATTGAAAGAGCCCTCCCTTTACAGCAGCTTAAAAAGACTTGAAACACAGAAACTCATAACTTCATATTGGGGAGACGAAAGTCAAGGTGGCCGAAGAAAATACTACACGCTAACTCCTTTAGGCACTGAAACTTATGAAGATAATGTTACAGCTTGGAAGATTGCCAAAGTCATAATTGACCAACTTATAGAAAAGGAGGCGGAATAATATGCTAAGGATCAGCTTAATCCTCTAACACATGACATAACATCGGTATTGAAATATAGGAGTAAGTATATGGGGGATTCCGGTAATATAACGAACCTTATTGCTTCATTACCTTTAAAGATAGAGAAACCATTTCAGCTGTTTCCTGATGTTTATACTCTAGAAGTCAATTACAAGAGTAGTATCTCAGCTCTGGATCACAAACACCTTGAGACCTCATTAATATACAATGCTACTGCCGCATTTTCTTTAATCGCTAACCTTGATGCCATTCACTTCAACTTCGAAGGAATCTCTTATAAAGTTAAGCGTAGCGATGTTGCAACGTGGTATGGTGTGGACCTATCTACGCTAACCGATGAAGATACTTGGCATGAGCTCGTTCAAAGCAAACTTACAGATAACGGTTATGTATCCCGTTGTATGGAGGCGATTTTCCTTAAGGATTAATAGGATTCACTCAAGAACAGATCACCCCTAATTGAAATGATAGGAGAAACCTAATGCAGCCATTTACGGAGCAAGTCATTACTATCATACGTGCGATTCCCGTAGGCAAGGTGATGACATACGGTCAGATAGCCGCATCTGCTGGAAGTCCGCGTGGAGCCAGACAAGTTGTCCGAATTCTACACACGATGAGCGATAAATATGATCTCCCCTGGCACAGAGTCATCAACGTCAAAGGGGAAATAGCTATTACGGAAGATGAATCACGTTTTCTTCAAAAGATATTACTTGAGGAAGAGGGTATTACTCTTAATGAAGACGGACGAATAGACCTATCCATTTATCGTCATGATGGATAGGTCTATGTAGCGCCCTATATAGATTGAACTAAAGACGGACCCTCATATTCATGAATTTCTTTAGAAATGCTTGAACTTGTGAGCGTAAACTTTAGTTCAGTGTATATAGTACAATGGATTATCAAGCCAAGTCCGATCAATCCATCGTATTAATAACGACTGCGGTTAAAGGATCTATGGTAATTGAATGGGCTGTAAGTTCAAAACCTGCTCTCTTAGATACCTCTACTATTCCTGCTTCATCCTGATCCGCAAGAACTCTCCCCGTCGTCAAATCTTCTTGCAGTGTCAGCGTTCTCGCTTTGCTGTCTGCATTCACAAATACGTAATAGTTCCCCGTTCCGTCCGTTGCCTTACTCTTATATCCGATAACAAGATCGCATGCTTTCATTTCAGGTGCCTCGATAAGTGTAACGTTAGCATTAATTAATGCCTGATTACCCAATCTAAACGCATTCGTAGACTTCCTTAGCGCCACTAGCCCTGCTGTATACTCCCTCGTTGCATAGTTTACAGGATACTGAACTGCATCCGTTGCTTTCGCCCAATCAAACATATTGATTGCATCCGATGAGTCGTATGAATCATGGACGAAATATCCGAATATCTGACCTTTTTCATCCTCAAAAGCATTATATTTGTGTTCAGGTATACCACTTGCTTTCCATTCCTTCGTGCGACCATATTCTTGCCCGGCATGAAGTAAGACCGTTCCTTGCGAAGTTAAGATCAACGTATTTCCAAGTCTTATGCGTCTATGTATTTCTACGTCATTATCCGAAATACTTGGATCTTTCTTAGTCGATTGTGCAATCACATCATACAACGTAAGGTTGTCATGGGCCTCAATATATTGCACAATGTCGGCTGGACTATCCGTTGGTATATTAGATGGCTGAGCCTTAATGTTATTAAAAATAACAGAAATATCCCTAGGCCCACCTGTCAGAAATCTTGGTTCACCTTCAAGACCATACCCAGATTTCAATTCATTTCTAATCTCATCAGAGAATACACCAACATCATCTGTTTTATCCATCCAGTCTTGGGTTGCACCTTTACCTACAAGCGTTGGATCTGACAAGTCTCCCTGAAAAGTTCTCCAGCCTTCACCAAGGAACAACGCGTTAACGTTAATCTCTGCTGCTGCATCATATGCTTCTTGCATAGCCTCATAGGTTGCATCACCCATCATATCGAAGCGCATGCCATCAATTTTGTATTCATCAAACCAATACTTCACAGAATCAACCATCAGTTTCTTGGCCATCTTCCGATTGGTCGCAAGATTGTTTCCAAAGCCCCCAATAAATTTACCCTCTGCGTCCTGCCATGCATAATAGTTCGGAACGATATCATTTAGAAAGTCAGCCAGAGCCATATGTGTGTATATCACATCTAGGATGACACCCATTCCGGCTTCATGAATGGCATGGATTAATCCCTTCAACTCTTTAACTCTAACTTCAGGATCAGTAGGGTCCTCAGAATACGCACCATCGGGAGAGAAATAATGGTGTGGATCGTATCCCCAGTTGTATTCATTATCTATTGCCGAATATTCTAGTTCTCTATTCCCCATCGCTGCCTCATCCCCGAAATACCAAGCCATCACAGGAAGTAACTGAACATGAGTCACACCAAGCGACTTTATATAATCAAGCTTATCCTTAAAGGCATTGAAAGAACCCCATCTTGCATTCAGATTATCTTCAATGGAAGGGTCCGCTGTAAAATCTCTGATATGTACTTCCCAGATAATCGCATCACATCGTGTCTTGTACCCCTCAATATTCGCAAAATCGAACTGGTCAGGATTCGTATCACTCAAATCAACGATAGCCCCTTTACCTACAACATCTCCATCAGGACCTGGCTTCCCTGTTGTGTCTATTCTGCATATTGCCATTGATTTCGCATAGGGGTCGAGGACCTGTTTAGCCTCACCGTTATTGGTTACTGCATATTGATAGAAATAGCCACGTAAATCCATAACGTCTAGATCCACTGGTGCTACCTCTGCAGACCATACACCTTGACCTCCGAGTGTTAAGTTCACACTTCCGATAAGTTCTGAAGCATTTCCTTTGTCATAAAAATGCGCTATGACCTCGCTTGCAACCGGAGCCCAAATTTTAAACGTTACCCTATCTTTTCTATACGTTACTCCGAGGTCATCTCCCTCATAAGGGTACAATTCATCAAGTATCTCCCAACTTGTAGAACTTTCACTGGCTACGGACACCTTCTTGGAGCTAACCTTTACAGAATCCGTATTAGATTTAATTTTTGTCATAACGTCATCCGTCGGGTTAGCTTCTATACCCACACTGTCCATCTTGACTATTTCTTCATTGTCACTTGGCTTTTGAAACTCGCTTTTCATAGTCTTGCCACTCCATTCCAACGATCCATTAGTATCTAACTAGAAAGCATCCTCATTTTATGAGAAAGATATACTTCATGCATTTCTTATCCTTAGGACAAACGTTTGCACTAAGAAAATAACCACTACAATTAAAATACCACATTCCTCTGAAAATCGTCAGCGATTTATCTTTAAAATATAAGAAGAAACGGTTACAGTGTCCCTTAAGAATGAGTATCCGTCTCCTAGGAAATATAAGAAGTAGGGTATCAAGTGAAACTTATACTTTCATAGTAATAAAAAAAGGCATCTCCCAAGATGCCTTCTAGCAATCAATCATTCCATCAATCAACTACTCCTCAATCATCAGAATTTCCCGAATCTCCTGTTCTGTCAGAACAGACAGTTCCTGTTGACCCGGCTGAATTACTTCATCGATCAAGTTTTTCTTCTTCAATTGTAGTTCATACATCTTTTCTTCCACTGTTCCTTGTGTGACGAGACGAATCACTTGTACGACTTTCTTTTGTCCGATGCGGTGAGCACGATCAGCTGCCTGTTCCTCTACTGCGGGGTTCCACCATAGATCATAGAGAATAACCGTGTCTGCTCCAGTGAGGTTCAATCCAGTACCTCCCGCCTTTAAGGAGATCAGGAACAAGTCATGCTCTCCTTCGTTAAATCGATTACACAGATCAACTCGCTCTCGCGCTGGTGTTTGTCCATCCAAGTAGAAATAAGGTACGCCTTGTCGACCCATTTCCCGCCTGATCAAGCCGAGCATCTCGGTGAATTGCGAGAATACCAACATCCGCTTGCCCGCACTCCGACATTCTTCAATGATCTCCAATAGCTGCTCGAATTTAGCTGAACTTCCAGTATACTCTGGGACGAACAGCGCAGGATGGCAGCACAGCTGCCGAAGTCTCGTCAAACCAGCTAGTATCTTGATTCGATTCTTCTGGAAGCTCTTCTCCTTCAAATGTTTCACTGTTTCATGCTTCAGTTCTGCCAAATAGGCCACATAGAACTTCTTCTGCTCTTCTAACAATTCAGATACCTGTATAGACTCGATCTTGTCTGGTAGCTCTTTCAACACATCACTCTTAAGACGTCGCAATAAGAACGGACGAATTCGCTTTGCCACGTTATCTCGGGAAAGGTTCGCGAATACCTTCCTGCTCGTGAATAACTCTGGGAATACCACGTCGAAGATAGACCATAGCTCATCAACCGAATTCT
Organism: Paenibacillus glacialis; assembly: GCF_001637205.1. Classification (GTDB taxonomy): domain Bacteria; phylum Bacillota; class Bacilli; order Paenibacillales; family Paenibacillaceae; genus Paenibacillus_AQ; species Paenibacillus_AQ glacialis. The sequence goes on along the minus strand of NZ_LVJH01000022.1, from coordinate 182,376 downwards.
CCACGGGCGTTCCTGTAAGTGCAAATCGATGTCGCGCTTGAATTCTTCTCACCGTCTGTGCAGTCTGTGTCGTATGGTTCTTAAAGGTCTGTGCTTCATCTAAAATCAGCGTATGGAACATTGACTTGGCATAGTATTCAAAATCTCTACGTATCAACGGATACGATGTAATCAGGACATCCACTCCCGACACGTTCTTCACCATTCGGCTACGTTCTTCTTGCGTGCCGTCAACGATCCTCAGAATCACTTCGGGTGCGAACTTCTTCAGCTCATTTTGCCAATTGTATACAAGAGATGCAGGCGCAACGATTAAAGCGGGCAGCTTCTCACTTCTAATCTCAGGCAATACAGAGACGATGAAGGCAATGCTTTGTAGTGTTTTTCCAAGTCCCATGTCGTCTGCCAATATGCCACCAAATCGATAGTTCGCAAGTGTCTTCATCCATTGATAACCGTATTGCTGATAATCTCGGAGTACCGAAGCAAGACTTTCTGGTAAAGGGTAGTCCATCAGATCTGGATTACGCATGTTCTCGAGAAGTCGGCGAAATGATTTACCCAACTGAACGGTCTTCCCTATGTCTTGGTAGTCCAATAACTTAAGCCCATAAATGACCGGTAGGCGGATGTCTGGTCCTGTCATTTTGCCTGTACCGATACCCGCTTCGTTCATAAAACGTATCATCTCCTGAAACTTCTCACCTTCTAGGGGTACAAAAGCGCCATTCGGTAGTCGGTGATATTTACTTTTCTCATCAAGAGACTTCAGCAGATGACGGATTTCTTGTTCGGGAATACCATCGATATCGAACTTGAATTCTAGCCAATCATGTCTAGAATCCATATCTACCGTTATCTTCGGAGTGGTAGGGCCAGGGTGAATTCTCGCTTTAACTGCAGACGTCGCAAATACTTCCACCAGCTTTTGCAGTTGAGGAACGATCTTGTACAAGAAATCATACTCTGCATCTTCATCAGCTAGAAAATAGCCTGTTTCTGACTTCGCGAATGTACTTTTCTCCATAAGATCAAGAATCTTCATTTCCAGATCGCCATCCCGCATAAGAATGCGGTCATCCCCTCGCTGCTGGTTATTCTCTTCATTCAGAGGATTAATAATGACTCCTCCGTAGTGAAACTCCAGTCCAGCTAACAATCGATCCCTTACACGGTCCAAATATAATTTAGCCTTTAAAGGTGTCTGGACCATACGTTCAGATACCGCTTTTGCGATGTGGACACTCCCAATTTTCATCAAACCTGGTATTACCTTTTCCATAAAAATATCAAGCTGCTCCTGCGCAATCCGAATGTGCTGTTTGTGGGATGTCACAAGCATGTGTTTCAACTCTGCAAGCCTTTTGATTTCTTCGGCGGGTAACTTCGCAAGCTCGCCCCCAAATAAGACAACTCCGTAAGATTCCATAATGGTAATATCATCTAACCCTTGAATATCCAAATAATATCCTTTTCCCTGCGTGTGATCGAACTCGAATTGAATCGGGATCATCTCATCAGATAATGAAATACCATCTTTAACAAAGTCATCTTGTGCTAACTTAACCGATGGAGCCTTCAATAGAAGAAGTAGTAGATCATCCCAATAGATGGAAGGAATCAATAATGTCCGGTTCCTCTGATTCGGATCCATAATGGTAGGTTCTTGGTATATCTCATCACTGTTACTGATATGAATGAGCTGGCGAATAACCGCATCATTTTCTTTAGAGAAGCAATGGATTTCCGGATCATACGTGAAAAGATTAGAGAATACATACGTCTCCTCTCGTTCGATGACATCAAGTAGTTCTCTTACGTTCTTCACAACATACAGCCGTGCAGGCCCAATTTTCATCTCAATACCGAAGATGTTCTTTCGATATCCGTTATAAATAGGTTTACATGTGAACTCCACCTCAAGCGGTGTTCTTGAATCGAAGTATTTACGCTTACGGCTTGTACGAATCGTCTTCTCGGCAAACAACTCCAACATAAAGTTGGTCAGTTGTGTCTCATCTCCTGATGCGTCTGTGAGCTCGTCTTCCCTCTCATTGCGCTGTTGTATTTCATAAATATTTAGGAGCACCGCTGCGATATGTTGGCAATATAGGTCATACGAAGATAATGTGGGGCACGTACACTCTGCAAGCACTTCACCTGCGGAATCAGTCCTAATCGTAACCTGCTCGGTGCTTTTCCCTTTGACTATTGCTGTATAGAATCCAGTATCCGAATCTGTATATGTAAAAGTTACTTTTCCCGTTTGGTAGTAGGACTCTCCTTTATCATAGGAGTTCTTTCCGCACCACAATTTAATGCTGCTTGGGGTCAACTGAACATCCATTACCTTGTTCCTCCTAATGAAAGGGCATTGTACTATTTCCTATGATAACAGATATCCGCATACTCTTCTGCCTAGGACCTTGTTACTGCATTGCCAAGGTTCTAAGCAAGTCTCTACAGATAGTAATAACAGGTAAGTTAGTATAAAAATACTTCTCAACAAAAACCCGGCCCTCAAAAGGAGAACCGGGTTTAGTTCCTGATGGGGCTTGTGGTCCCCCGATGCGTGCATTATCACTGATTTTTTGTGCCTTACGAGAGTGAACTAGTCTAGCTATATAAATTGCATTAACAACTGGTTGAACTTCTCGCGTTCTTCCCAGAAGGCACCATGACCGCTGTATTGAAATGGGACAAGTTGTGAATTTCGTATTTTCGAATTCAACACTTGAGCACTTGCAAATGGAATCACTTTGTCATGAATCCCATGAATAATTAAAGTCGGTACATGTATTTTATCAAGGTCATTATTCACATTCTCATCTCTGAGCATTACTATAATGGCTGCGGTCGACCAACTCGCAGCTTCTAACCCCATTTGAAAGAACCAATCGGAGAATCGGCTAGTTACATATTGAAAGAAAAACATATCCGTTACTTTTTGAAGCATGTTAGGTCGATCATTATACGTTAGTGCTAAAAACTGATTGGCTGTATCTGCCGTAAACCCCGTAGGTGATGCAGCATCGATTAGGACAAGTTTAGATACGCCGCACCCTTGATATCGAGCCATATAATGAATGGCGATTGCTCCACCAGTCGAGTGAGCCGCTATTGTGAAGTTATCTAATTGAAGTGCAGCAACGACAGCCCGAATATCATCCGCCAATCGGTCATAATTGTAACCATCAAAAGGTTTATCCGACTTCCCAAACCCTCTCCAGTCAATCCCAATGCATCGATATCCCATCGCAGGAAGAACATTGAACTGATACTCGAACTGCTTATGGCTTAAAGGCCAACCATGTATAAATAATATTGTCTTCTTACCCTTCGGATTTACATCTTCAACATAATATTTCACACCTGGCTCTACATTTACAAAATAACCCATTCTGATTCCTCCGTTTAGCGATCCTCTTATTAGTCATATGATATTCACTTAAGCAAATATAGGTGAATACCTACGCCCAATTGTTAGATCATTCTAAACGGTAAGCACGATCATTTTTTGTAAACACTCATTATGGGTTAGAGCCCAATGTGAGTTCAAAGTTAAAGGTTGAACCTTTATCGGTCGATTCTTCAAGCCAAATACGTCCATTCATCAATTCAACTAATTGCTTGCAGATCGAAAGGCCGAGTCCAGTCCCATCATATTGTTCTGATGAGAGCAACGCATATACATGGGTTCCGAATTAACAGATGAAATACCATGGTTAACACAGAAACGTTTAGCAGCCGAAGAGAGTGTTAGATGAAATCACCTTAAAATCTTTTTCAAAATAATCAACCTCCATGATATAATTTTGCTCTAAAAAAATGTCCATTGTCTTGTTCTCAAAGGAGGAGCATTCCCCCTTAAAGGTTCTTCTGTAAAGTCTTCTATATTTATAGACTAGGCTAAACTATGAAATCTAACGCATTTATATATATTTTTTAATAGAATCTATGAAGAAGTGAGGGCAGGATAACTGGCGCTGTTTTGATTAGGTTTGGAATCAAACTAATATTGAGCAGTCGAAAAGTTTAAAGTTCTAAAGCTACAGGAGAGTTTTATCTTGGAGAGCGCATTTCCATCACGTTCAGCCCGTGGTCTTTTATTGTTCCCAGGGGTAACCTTCAGGTCTACGTCCTTAGTCATTGAAACCCTAGTCTCTAGAAAAGTCCGATAATTACATCATGTTCTACAACACCATTCGTTTGCAGTGGACATTAAATAAGATGACCCCTAACGAATTTAGGGGTCATCTCTTAGTAGATTAAACGGGGTATTTAGTAAGATTATTGGACTTATTAAGGAGTTAATTGCAATGATGCACCTTGCCAGCTACCGTTGATTTTTGCACCAAATGGGACTCCTACAATTTCAAACCCAAGCAAAGTGTAACCTGTAATATTAAAAACTACAGTATCATCAGTGGTAGCTGTTGTAGTTTTATTATAAGTCTTAGCTGTTTGATTCCAACTTATTGCAACCTGCATACCAGAATAGTAGGACGTTATGTCAGATACGCTTGTGAATTTAGGTTTGCCTCCAGAAGGATAAGTATAGTCATATGAAAAAGATATGTTTTTCCAGCACAAAACCAGTCAAACCCCATCCGCTAAATGGAGCATACCAGTTAATTGTATGAGTATCTGAAGCGAATGGGGAAATTCCATTTTCTTTTTTGGGTACCTGAATTTGTTGATTAGGAATGGTTTGTACTGTATTAAGTTCCTTTACAAATTTTTCAAATTCTTCAACACTATCAAATTTTATATGATTTTGTACATATGTCTTTCCATGAGTTGTTGAACTATCGATGTAATCACCAAATTTAAAGGTCTATGAGTTAGATAATATATCAATAACAATGTTCTGCAACCTATTTGCTTCATTAAGTTCCAAATAAATAAGAAAGAGAAGTAATAATAAAATCACTAGTGAGAGGGATATTATTAATTTGAAATAATTTCTCATCAATAGTCATAGCTTATGCTGAACTGTTGACTATCATCAATCCATACATTAATCCCAGACTTTAATTCAGCAAAGTGATACACGTTAATACCCGCGATTGTCCCTGTTGATTTCCAACTTGTTCCGAGTTGATATTTATTTTCAGCAGTTATATCACTTCCATCAATTGCCCACGAAGCTTTGTCTACGTTCCAATTTTCATCCAAAGTGATGTTTGGATTATTTGGAATAGTGAATGACCAACCTATTGAAAATGGATATTCAAAGGTGACTGTGTAAGGTCCTGAAGAAGTACTTTTAGGTTGTGCGTCATATAACTCATCTGAAGAATAAGCTAAAGTATGTGAAACAATTAAGTTTTTCCCTTTAAAAGAGGAGTCTATTTTTTTTAGTTGGACCAAGTCTTTTAATGTGAAATAGTCATAAACACTATCTGAATCAGTTCCCTTATAGAGCATCCATTGGGATACCATCTCAGCTTTATCAATACCGTATAGACCGAAAACTACTCTTATATCGCCTGTACTACTTTTCACTACAGTACTACCTCTAGGTGAAATAGTGCTATTTCTAGCTTGAACTTCATGTTTGAGGATTTGATCTAGAATAATTGAAGATGTGTTGGGAATTTTAGCTCCGGTATCATCTCTATTACTATATTTAAGTAACAAGGCATTTAAAGGGGTCTCCTGAGTTGTATATCCAATAACATCTTGAACAGAGTCACTATCTGAGAATTCTTGTTTTATAGATTTACCATCTGCTTCTTTTAAATCATTAATAGTTACAGTTTTTTCTTCTGCTATTCCGTCGGAAATTTTAATTTTGATTGATTGGTGTAAAAGTTCCTCATATTGGCTAGGGGTGACTCCACCATATAAATAAACTTTCTTTCCTTTTTCCAATGCTTCTTGTAGAAAAAATTTCAGTTGTTGATCGGCTTCGACATCCTTTACATCATAAGCAAAAGAAGAGTAATCATTTATATCTGGTAGGGTAGAATTAAATTTGGTTACTCTAACGTTGGAGTTATTACTTAGCAATTTTTGATCTTTTATTTCTTCTTGTGTGGAGAAAAATAATTGATCGTTATTATGTGCTGCCGCATTTATGGTAGGGTTAGCTAGTGAAAGAAGTAATGACATAGAAAAGGTTATTGTAAATAATTTTTTCAGACCGTTAAACATTTTTGGATACACTCCCTTATCTTCAAATTTTTGAGGAAAATCAAATATAAATATTAAACTATCAACCTCCTAAATAAAAATGTGTATAGATATTTTGAAGTGTTGTTTTTACTACTTTAGCTTGAGGTTCAGTAATTAAACGAAAAATATTGTAGCCTACCTCCTTTCGTGAATAATGCATTTTTTTCCATCTTTGAATTATGAAGGGTTTTGCTTGTATAGTATCTATAACGTATTAATTTGATAAATAGTTGTAAATTATTTGAAAAAAACAATTATATTTAATAAATAAAAATTTATGATATATATGCTACAGGAATCTATGGTAACAAGCACAAGGGCTAAGATAACAGGTATAAATTAAAATCGCTCCTCAAACGATTGAAGTAACAAAAAAGAAAACTAGATTCACGAATATGATTGGATTAGGAAGTGGAAGGATCATTATGTAGGCGATCCGATTATAACTTTCCTCGAACCATTATCAGTTTAGACGGTGGGTTGGATAAAGCTTAAGTGGTTTAATTATTGTATGGGATTGTTTTGTGTGATCAACTCGTCGTCTTCTCTATATAGAAGACGTAAAAGGCAGGTTAGGAAATAAAACGGAGTAGCGACTCGATCAAAGTTACAAAAAGAGGTTGCTATACCCAAAATTATAAGGGGATAGCAACCTTTTTATATATTTAGTAAAAGTATTCAACTTCGTTGTCTTGCCACAAGTGTTTTATGATTCCAGGAGCATGGTAGCAGTCATCATGGGGAAGATGGATCGGGATCCAGACGAAGCAGAGTATACTATATGATGTTATTGATAGAGAATCAGGGAATTTTAAAGAGATTGAGTCTGCTTGTATGACTGCATTTGAAAAACGAGAGAAGGAACGGAAATTCGAATTAGAAGTCGATTCTGCTTTGAAGATAGATTATTTTCTTGAAGATAGGGGCTACACCTATTCAGCTCATGAAGTAATCGCTGAGTATTCAAGATTTCAGGAAACAAGATGTTAATTAAGTCATTCGATGAAAAACTGCATTAGCAACTTAGAAAGTGAGATTAAAGCTTTGCTGTAGATCAGCATGAAACTAAAAGATCCTCTAGGTTACTATTCTAACCATAATGATAATCTTATAAAGAGCACATAGGCTAACCCAAAGAATGCAATCACACAAGAGGGAATAATCCATGCAAGATGAGTTGGTATCAGTGTATTTTTCAGTAATTTTTTTTTGCGAGAGGGAAGCAATTCATATTTTAATTTTTTTAGGATTTTCTCCGCTTTTTCTTCATCACTAATTAAAAGTTCAGACCATAATTGTTCATACTGATCTCGGAGCAATTCTTTTTTAGAGCTATCTTTTAATAATATCATTTACGGCGCCTCCCATAAATTAGTAAGTGAAAAAAATCTGGAGAAATGTTTTTCACATCCTCCAGATTTTTCATTCTATTTTAATTTCCGTATACATGACCTCTTACCTGTATATGAGTCTTACTAAACATCTCGTTTATAACTTTTAGATATACATTATTTCTCCGCTGATCTGTGGTTACCGTATCATAAAATGCACTGCCATCCCAATATGTGAAAGCATTAACAAAAGTCCTTCCATGTGTATCATCACTGAAAGTGTTTTTAGTCACGATACTGTAACTTGCGTCGGATTTATTTATAGTACCTAATATTTGTTGCCATCCAGTAATGCCTACTCTGTTCGAAGTCATATTAAATTGATTACTATATGTTTTTTCACCTGCTCCAAAGTAATCTGGTCCATAGCTTGCCAATTCAACAGCTAGAGGCGAAATATGAGATTCACTCATTTTTGATTCACTCATTTTTGATTTAATTAATTTTTCAACTTTTTTACTCATCGTTTCTTGACCATCTATTACTACCTTCCAACTGTCTCCCTGTTCAATGACTGGGTATGAGACCTCATTAATTTCCCCATCATCTTTTCTAGTTAATTCAACTAAAGCTAAAAAGGTATTGTTTGTTGCTGGAGTAATACTTTTGAGACTTACATCCGAGAAAGGATTACTATTTACAGATTCCTTATATTGTTGTAATTGTTCTTCCGTACTATTAAATCTCGTATCGATCACCCATTTTACGGCTTCAGAAGCATTTCCAGATTGAGCAGCTTCTAAATAATTGCTTACAGATTGTTTTGCTAATTCCTCAGTAGAAAGCCCTTCTGCGCCTACGATTCCAGGAAATGCGGACATTACTAGCAAAGGAACCAATAGCATTGTCTTTTTGATTTTTTGGGTAACTAGCAACATTGTATTCATTTATTATCATCCTCTCAAATGTGGTATAGGTCAACCCTACCACATTTGGTAAATCCTGTACATCTTAATATGATTAAATATTGGAGTATCAAGAAATTTATAGTGGGTATTTAGGGGGAATGGTAAGTATAAAAATCTCTATCTATTCTATGAAAGATGAAAATATTATTGAATCTGAAGATATGTTAGTTAGTTTTAAAACTATGCGAGGAAGCAACCGAATGCATATGTATGGAGGTAGTATAAAGTAGTGGACACAAAAAGGAGTTTCTGAATAAACTTCAACTAATCAATTCTCTATCGGATATAGAAAATCGGTAGCTTAATGAAGAACCCTTATTTTTTTATTTCTACTTCAATGCAATCACACAAAAGGGAATAATCCATGTAAGATGAGTTTTAAATGAGGTGTAATATTTTTTTACGAAAGGGAAGCAATTCATATTTTAATTTTTTTAGGATTTTCTACGTTTTTTCTTCATCACTAATTAAAAGTTCAGACCATAATTGTTCATACTGATCTCGGAGCAATTCTATTTTAGAGCTTTCTTTTAATAATATCATTTACGGCCCCTCCCATAAATTGGTAAGTAAAAAAATCTGGAGAAATGTTTTTTACATCCTCCAGATTTTTCATTCTATTTTAATTTCCGTATATATGCCCTCTTACCTGTATCCAATCTACCAATTCCTCGTTTATAGCTTTTAGACTTACATTATTATAAGTCCTGCCTGTGTATACAGTATCATATAATGCACTGCCATCACCCGGTACGTACTCATCAATAATTTTCTGTCCCAATGTTTCATCACCGAAAGTGTTTCTATTCACGATATTGTAACGTACGACGACTTTTTTTGTATAATTCGTTTTCTCTTGCCATATAGTAATGCCTACTCTGTCCGCAGTCATATTAAAATTATTACTATATGTTTTTTTACCTGGACCAATATAATCTTGAAAGCTTCCCAAATGATCAGCTAGAGGCGAAATATGAGATTCACTCATTTTTGATTCACTCATTTTTGATTTAATTAATTTATCAACTTTTTTACTCATCGTTTCTTGACCATCTATTACTACCTTCCAACTGTCTCCCTGTTCAATGACTGGGTATGAGACCTCATTAATTTCCCCATCATCTTTTCTAGTTAATTCAACTAAAGCTAAAAAGGTATTGTTTGTTGCCGGAGTAATACTTTTGAGACTTACATCAGAGAAAGGATTTACAGATTCCTTATATTGTTGTAATTGTTCTTCCGTGCTATTAAATCTCGTATCTATCACCCATTTTACGGCTTCAGAAGCATTTCCAGATTGAGCAGCTTCTAAATAATTGCTTACGGATTGTTTTGCTATTTCCTCAGTAGAAAGCCCTTCTGCGCCTACGATTCCAGGAAATGCGGACATTACTAGCAAAGGAACCAATAGCATTGTCTTTTTGATTTTTTGGGTAACTAGCGACATTGTATTCATTTATTATCATCCTCTCAAATGTGGTATAGGTCAACCCTACCACATTTGGTAAATCCTGTACATCTTAATATGATTAAATATTGGAGTATCAAGAAATTTATAGTGGGTATTTAGGGGGAATGGTAAGTATAAAAATCTCTATCTATTCTATGAAAGATGAAAATATTATTGAATCTGAAGATATGTTAGTTAGTTTTAAAACTATGCGAGGAAGCAACCGAATGCATATGTATGGGGGTAGTATAAAGTAGTGGACACAAAAAGGAGTTTCTGAATAAACTTCAACTAATCAATTCTCTATCGGATATAGAAAATCGGTAGCTTAATGAAGAACCCTTATTTTTTATTTCTACTTCAGAGAGAGACCTATAACGGAAGTTATAAGCTATAACTCGTGGTATGAATATTTGTCATATACAGACGCTTTGAATAATATTAATGGGCAATTGCTCCTTGGTAATATTTCTTTCTGGTGGTGCGGAACAGATTATGAAGTTATGTTAAAGGCTAAGGAAACAAGAAATAATCACGGTATTTTCGCAGTTACGAGGACAATCGATCCGGAAGGATAGCTGTACTTTACATACGACAGTTGAGTTAAAGAATTCCATCACCCGAATTTATCTTTTAAGACCACTTTGGCTAAAGCCTTAGTGGTCTTGTATTAGTTGGTGAATATTTCAATAGCTCACGTACAACACTGACTTATATTTTTGATTTTAATACTATTGTGTATGACGATGATTTTAAATGACTAATATCGAAGAAGATCCAGGAGGAATTTCGCACATAGTCGTTATCACAACTCGTCATCTTCTCTATAAAGAAGATGAATATGGAGCGAAGGTGGCCAGTTTTACACTATGAGCGATTTTTTGAAGCTAAACTTAAATGGGATCACGGTTTTTAAGGTAGATGAAATCCAATATATACAAATAGGGAGCGTATATTGCTTCGTTAATTAAAGTAATAAAACCGAAGAATCATGAGCATGAAGTTGAGACTGTAACGCAGAATTAGTACTTAAAAGATTTGTAAAGACAAGGAAGAGTAGTCCGGATGAGGAGAGTTGGTGCAAAAAAAGACCACTTTAAATTGAAGTGGTCTTTGCGTCTATTTTCTTATTTAAAGGGTTTGAATCAATTGGATCATCGCCTCTGGTGTGGGGCGTCATAATTAATGATAAAATATCAACCAAAAATATTGATTTATTAAGGCTCTTTTATTAGAGTGAGAATTCATTTTCCCAATTTGTTTTAATTACTCTTATATCCCACATTTTATGAGAATATCTGGGTTCACAAAATATGGTATTCTTGCAGATATTACGGAGTTTTAAGTAGGGTTGAAAAAAATAGAGAAATTATGTCATTTTTTGTCGCGCAGTGTTATACTATATTTAGATACAATACTTGGAATTTATTAAGTAGATTTGAGGTGAAAAACAGCTATGAAAAAAAGAAACGTAACAGGTATTGTATTGGCCGTAATTTATTGTATTGTCCTTTTTGAGATTTTAATTGATGCACCCCCTGGTGAAGCTCCAAATAATCCGCTATGGGCATACGCAATGATTCCACTTGGAGCTGTTGTAATTACCTCTCTCTTTGATTATGTGATCAAGTTCGATTTGTTCGATTTCTTCAAAAAAAAGAAATAGCTCTCTATATCTATTGCAATTCCAGCCTTCGCTCAGGATCAGGAAAATTTACCATCTTCTTTGCCAGTATCACAAATGGATCAAACTGTAAGTCTCTCAGACTTAGTTAAAAGCACAACCAGTAATTCTGTCACTTTTACAGATGGTTCTACATTAGTTCAATACGACAATTACTATATTGCAACAGATTCAAATGGAAAAGAAGAGTTCAAAATCACAAAAGTTGATGATAATAAAGTAAAGTATGAAAACCTGCAAACCGGCGAAGTGAATTATGCAATTAAAGAAGTTGAACCCATTCAAGAAAAACTCGAATCCTCTGCACAGACATTATCAGAAGGTTTTGTATATAAAGGAGCGGTACAAAATTCGACTGAGTTACGATATGCCACTGCCTCTGCAGTAGCAGGTATACTTGCTTCCTTTATAGGCGGACCTACAACTGGAAGAATATTAGGAGTACTTGTAAGCGTTGGCGGTTATTATCTTTCTATGAATGCACCAAGAGCCTATTGGATAGAAAAAACATACACTAAAGAAGAAAGGCACAGTGATTTTTCTGCGACTTTAACCATCAGGAAAGACTTCCACTATTATCAATATCATGATTATACTGGATTTATTAATACTGTTTCGACAATTCAGATGTGCCAACCTTATGGTTGTGGTCCAGTCGAAGAATATAATTAATAAATAAATCTTTGTCTATTTTGTTTCTATTTAAAGGCTCAATACCAAGGTTTCATTCATTTCTCACTAATTTCTAAAAAATTTTCTCATTAAAATTGAAAAAATACTCATTAATTATGACGACACACATCTGGATCCAGGTTATCGCCAAAATGAGCTTTGGTGATTTCATTGACGAAAGCGCCTCTGTTCCTTCTGGAATCGTTACTGCCTTCCCGGATAAAGAGATGCATTTCTGGATACGTCACAAAAGACTCATCCTCTTCACCGATAAATTCAAACCACACGCCCATATCTTCGATTTCCTTCGTGGTGGCCCACTTCGGCGTCATTCTATCATCGCCGGCAAACTTCCAGAAAAAAGTGACACGTTCACCTAATTCAAAATGATATTTCTCAAATCCCATTCTATAAGCACGCTCCTTTAGTTGGTAGAAATCCACATCGATAACCGGTCAAGTGAGCTTTATGATTTTTTTATTTTTGGCCAGTAATGTAGCGTGAATGTTCCTCTGCTTTCAAAAACAACCAAGTCCCCGTTGTACAGTTCAATTGTCCCAACAGGATGGCCTCCTGCTGTACGATAATCACCAAATAAACGGCCGTTTCTGTATAATATAGCGGATACTTCGCGGCCTAAGAAGTTAATCTTCTCGGAAACTCGTTCTCCATTCTCATAATAAGTAATGGTTTCTTCGATAATAGTAAACGCAATTCTTTCTCTCCACAGTCTGCTAACCGGCTCCGGTAGGAGGCCTGGACCCAGCTTCTGAATCGTAAAATTTGCTGGTTTAGAGATTTTATCCAGTGTCCACACGCAAAGTGCGGCCACCTTGATCGGGGTATTCATGAAACATTACGGTAAGTAAGTCATCCTCCGGATCCTCAATTGTTAAGAAGGAAGGGCGCATTTCATTGATAAAAAAAGTAATGATGAAGTAAAGGTGGATCTTTTGTATAAGCGATGTAAATATGATAAGAAGTATCTCGAAATAGGAAAGGAGGGTCTTAGAAACAACTCGTCATCTTCTCTTACAAAGGACGACGAAATTTAGTGAAATGGAATAGTAGAGGGCGCATTGTACCGTTTAATAAGAATGAATAATTTCGTCGTCCTCTATATTTTAGAGAAATGAGGATTATAAATGTTTAACAAATTTTTGGATCAATTTAAACAACTGGGCAAATCAGACAAAACGATTCAAAATTATGTAAGTACCTGGAATGCATTTGAAAAATGGATGAAACAAGGTAATCCATACCTGTAGGATGCTGGATACGCAACCCAAAAAGATATCTCTGATTATAAGAGGTATATGTTGCAAGAGGGAGGTCGTTATGGTCAACCGGCTAAACCATCTACAATGCAGTTGGCGTTTGTACAACTGAATGCTATTTTCCGTTTCTTTGCCGAGAAAGGTTACGAGGTCTCCATCTTCCTTTTCAGCTATTGGGCGCAGCGTAGATATGTATATTAAGCATGCTTAATATACATGTTAACGTAAGCATTTGGGTTCCGAATAACTAAACCTGCGTTTCGTCTCTGATTTCATCGAAAAATAAGGTGTGTCCCATGCCCATGGGACACACCCCTGACCTCTCACTTCATTTAGTTATATACATTTAACTCATGTATGGACCACCAACTCGAAGCCGTGCCGGTCTGTACTACTTTGATGTAACGGGCCGTTTTCACCGAGAAACTTGCGGTGATTATCGGTCCACTTCCCGTTCCGCTCTTCACCGAGCTTCCCCAGTTAGTGCCATCGTTCGAGACGTATACCTTATAGCCACGAGCATAGTCATCATTGCTACCTGTCGAATTCATAATAAGCTTGTTAAAACTCTTTGTTACCTTCATATCCACAGTGAAGGATTGCCCCGAAGCCATTGGAATACCTGCGCTCCAGCGTGTGGACATATTGCCATCCAGCAAATTCCCTGGTACGTCTGCGCTCGATGGAGATGAGGTCGCCGTCCATCCCGTCCGATCAAGCGTTCCGCTTCCAGACTGAGTCGTGCCACTAGCTGTATTGCTGACAGCCGAACTATTTCCGGCCGCATCCTTCGCTTTAACCGTATAGCTATATGTTGTTGATGCACTCAGCCCCGTGTCACTATATGACGTTGAAGTAGACGAGCCAACAATCGATCCATTACGAAAGATTTCATAGCCCGTTACCCCCACGTTATCCGTTGAGGCGTTCCAGCTTAGGTTAATCTGACTACTCGATGTTGCTGTCGCTGTTAGGTTTGTGGGTGCACTTGGCGCTTGCGTATCCCCGATATTGGCACCGCCAAATTCCGTCACCGTCTGCCTCATAGCATCGCTTGGGGAATTCCCATACACCTTACCTCCTGTATCGTTAACGATATGAGTAATTTCGCTTCCAGGTGTACCACCCAACCATATGGAAGTCGCATGATGGATTTTCACGCCTTGAACATTTGGAACCTCAATACCACTATTCAGCTTGACGGCCGCATCTTTAAAGAAAGAATAGGTACCAAGACCCCAAGCTTCATGGGTGGTCACAGAGTCTGCCACTTTGTACGAAGCATATCCGTTCTTGGTACCTTCGTTACTCATCCAAGCTGATTGGCTTGGCACATCATAGGGTATTTCAGTTTGATAAAAGTATGTCCGTCCACCATTGCCATTCCATAATGTCTGGTATTGATGATAATGCTCAACAAACAGTCCATATATAGTAATGTCATCCCCATTCACAATCAGACCATTCTTCGTAACGTTGGTATCCCAGCCCACTCCTGAACCGTGGTCTGCACGCCATATCCAGAAGTGATCTCCAATGACTTGGTCACTGTTAATCACAAGGCTTGTTTCGGCGTTTCCAACGCCACTCCCTCCTACTCTGAAGTAAAGATCATGAAGAGAGGTCGGATTGGAAGCATGATTCAAAGTACTTCCTGAAGGTCCTACTTCCATTAATGAAGATGAATTAATCAGACCTGCATCGAATAGTAGTCCTGCAACTTTCACGCCATCTACATCAGCAACCTTCATAACCACTTGTCCGTTATCGGGTATCAATGTAGGTAAACCGATTCCTAGCACGACTGTGTTAGGATTACTGATTTGAATCGTATCGTCTAAGTGATAGATTCCTGGCGTAAACACAAGATGCTTTCCTTGGCTCAGCGCAGCATTAATAGTTGCTGCAGTGGATGTATCTGGTTTAGCAATATAGAATTGATCAATCGATAGGGATGAACCTGGTGTAGAACCTCCAGCCCAGCTAACTCCCTTACGGTCCGTTCGCAAAGACGGAACGAATACGCGATATTTCCCAGAGCTGTCGACATAAAGGTACGGCTTTTCTCGAATAACAGGAGCTTTATCAACCACGGTATACGGTGGATCCGGAAAATTTCCTGCAGGAGGGTTCGTGTCCCCAACAAAAACCATATTCCAAACCCCATTTGTCCATTCTGAATACTGACTGTTACGGGAGAACCATTGCTGCTGCGAAGCAGGAGCGACTGTACTGTCCACGATGGAATCCGCGAGGAATCCTCCGCTTGCCCAGCCTGCATTCCAATTGGAATCTAAATCAAACAAATCCAACGAGCCTGCAATATGCACGCGTCTCATAGGGGCCGCCTGTGATACAGCCCATTGTGTCTTTCCGCTTGATGGCGTTATCTTAAGGTTCTCGACCGAACGCCAAAAGTTCTGGGTCGCGTTGCCGTTCGCCCAATCTGCATCCACGTTGAATCCACCCGTGATGTTCACATCATCAGGATTTTGTCCCAGTCCTGCTACATGAGTGTAGAACCCTTCTCTTATATTCACGTTGTATGATCCTGGTTTGAAGAGAAGCGCGTATCTCTCGCTACCGAATTGATTCGTTTCCTGTGTGTTGAATATGGTGTTGGACACGTTCTGAATGTCCGAAGTGGACATGGTAGGGTCAAATACATAAACATTAGGACCGAAAATGGTTGAATTCGCTCCGCTGATTGGCGTTGCTGCTTCAGAAACACTAGGCTGAATCGAGAACACACCTAATACAATCGCTAACATAGAAATAACGGATACCATTTTCTTTAACATTAACATGCCTCCTAAATTTAGACTTCATGTTCTAATTAGGCTCTATCTCGGTGACAATCCGTTATTTCTCCGTAAATTCAACTTATCCACTTATAAAATGACTCGAACACCTCCTACATAAACATCTGTCTCACCAATGTATAAGCGCTTATACTTTTGGTGTAAACCACCTCCTTTTCTATGAAAAAAGACTGCATACAACTATTGTAATAAAGCGAGTTGTCTCTCAAGTTCACTTGCCTACCTTTGAGACAACCCTACATACAATCTATCCAGTCGTATTTGCCACTTCATGTATATCATGAACCGATTGTTCGAACTTCACTTCTATGTTCTTGTCGATATTCGGTAGGTGTGAGTTTAAATTTCCTTCGAAACAACTGTGTAAAATGCTTCACATCCTGATAACCTACCCGTTCCGATATATCCGCTAACTTCAGTTGTGGATTGAGTAGTAGTTGCTTCGCTTGCTCCATGCGTAAATGAATTACGTATTCTTTAAATCCATAACCTGTCTTTTGTTTGAACACTTGGCTGAAATAAACGGGGTTCAGGTAGACAATCGAAGCGATTCTTTCCAACGTTAAGTCGGAATTGTAATTGGTCTTTATATACTGCAACGCTACCTCAATGACTTGGCTCCCGCCTGTTGCATAATACTCAAATTCATGAGAGATCGAATTCTGATGCATCCGCTGTACTTCAGCAGGAATGGTATTGAAATCGGACAACACTTCAGAGTGAAAGATTTGAAAGGGAACCTTAACATACTTTTTCAAATAAATGCGGAGCTTTTCCAACATATCCTTCATCGTATTCTCTTCATCCATCGTTATGAGACCCAACACACTTTTAGCATCAAAACTTGTTGCGAATCCGTTACCATACTGATCAATCAATTCGGTGAGAATGTTATCAATGATAAAATGCTCTAAATGGACAACTTTGTCACTTTCCATCTTCACCATAACGAGTTGATACTGCGGATGGTTAGCAATGACTGACGCCATATCCATGCCTCCAATATCCAGACCAGAGGCCCAACGTTGAAATACCGCTTCACGTAGAAATTTCAAATTCGTATTTACCAATTTAGCAGCTTTGACAATCTCTGCTTCACATCCAATTTTAAGCTCAAGCTTACCGATCATCTCCAACAACATATCTTTACCTATCGGCTTAAGTAAATAATCCACCGCTCCTAGACGCACAGCTTCCTTGGCATAGGCAAATTCAGAGTAGGCAGAGATAATCACCCAATGAATATGCGGATAACTCGCTTTAGCCAATTGCATCAATTCTAACCCAGTCATACCTGGCATTAGAATGTCCGTCAGGACGATCTCTATCGGACGACTGCGCAGCATTTGTACAGCCTCTTCTGGATTGGCCGCCAGATAAATGCCAGCCTGCGGATAAGACTTCTGAATCGTTCGCTTAACGCCTTCCCGAATGACAGATTCATCATCGACGATGAGGATGTTCATCTCCATGCCCCCCCTTGTAACGGAATCGGTATCACTACGATCACTGTTGTCCCTTGACCCTTTTGACTCTCCACATGAATACCATAGGCTTCTCCAAACATCATGTTGATTCGAGCGTGAACATTATGTAATCCGATCCCTCTTCTCGCTTGATTCAGCGGTTCAATAGCTAAGGTTGAGTTCATCTCTAAAGATGCCCTAACCTGACGTAACGTTTCTTCTTCCATGCCCATTCCATGGTCTGTGATACGAATATGGAGTTCGTGATTGTGCTGTTCCGCAGATACTTGTAACTTACAGGGTATCCCTAACGGTTCCAGACCATATTTCACTGCATTCTCGATAATCGGTTGAATCGTCACTTTCGGCAAGATAACATCAAGCCACTGTTCAGAAACTTCAATCTCCGTCTCCAATCGATTATCCAGTCGGGTCTCAATAATCGTCAGATAATGACGAATTTGCTCCAACTCTTGGCCGAGTGTTGTCTGTGAAGCCTCTCCCCAATTACTGCTATATCGAAACATTTGGGAAAGCGAGAGAACCACTCGACTTAGCCTTTCATTCTCTTTCTCATCCAACATCCAATAAATCATATCTAATGTGTTATATAAGAAATGAGGATTCACTTGCGATTGAAGCGCCTGTAACTGGGCATTCTTCTCGCTAACCGAGGATAACTTGATCCGGTCGATTAATTCATCCATCCGATGTACCATTCGATTAAAGGAAGAGACTAGGCTATTGATCTCATCAAATGAATTGACATTCACTGAACCACTGAAATTCCCCAATTCAACTTTCTTCATTTCTCGAATCAGTAACTTCAATGGAGACGCAATCGTCTTAGATACGAGTGAAGCCAGCGCCGTGGATACAACGATTAGCACGAGCACAACAATCGCCAGATACAAACGGGTCTGGTTGATCTCAGCATTCAGATCACTCTTTGGTGTTATTCCGTAAATCGTCCAATCGGCAAGTAAGGTCTTCGCAGCCACAATCAATTGATCTGACTCATCATCCACCATAATCTCGTGAGCCTTCGAAGGTTTGGGAAGCTCAGTAAACACAGGCCATTTGGCCTCCTGTTGCCCCTTGCTTGCTATTACATGATCATCTTTCCCCGTAATAAACGCTCGCGTACCGGGACTGATACTAACATTGGATAACGCCTCTGTAATGGGGGCCGGATCCGTCTCGATAATAATCATTCCTATAGATTTGTAATCCGTGAGATCATAGAGCTGCCTACCAAATACGAATACCGTATCTTGTTGCATCTTATTAACGAGTGATCCGGGATAGAATCCAAGCCAGACCATATTTCCTGAAGACGCTTTCAACTTAAGATACCATTCCGTTTGTTCATAATTAATATTAATGACCCCACCAAATTGTCGCTCATAGCTATAGACCTTACCCGCATTCGTAATGATGTGAATCCCTACAATCTCTTTGCGAGAAAAATACGTCGCACCAATAATATTCGTAATGGATCGCTCATTAATGACGGAAACAGCAGGATTACTAGATGTCTCTTGAAGTAACCGAGTTAATTCATAGTTACCATTCAGCGATTTAGTAACACTGTTATAACCCTCAAGCATGAGATCAAACAAACCTGCTGTTTGAGAAATATTCTTCTGAGCAATATCACTGATCTTAGAATGAATGATATCTAGCGATCGTGAATAATAAAGGAAACTGACGATAATGAGGATAGCGGTCATACAGGTCAAAAAAAGCAGGAAAAGCCGGCTATGAATAGAACGGAATCCTCGAGCCAATTCCTTTGTCCCCCTTCCACTCGATTTATTTCCATTTTATCACAATAACCATCTAGTAAAGATTATCCTTTTACCGCGCCTGCTACCATCCCCTGTGTAATTTTGTCTGCTAATAAGAAATAGATGATGATCACGGGAAGTGCACCTAATACTAAGAACGCCCCGATAGCTCCATAATTCACCGAATATTGGCTTACAAAGCTATTCACTCCAAAAGGCAGTGTCTTCAATGCATTTGCCGAAATGAATGTCGCTGCCAAGATGTACTCATTCCATATCGTGATAAACGTCAAGATACATACGGTCATAATCGGAGGAATAGAAATCGGCAACATAATATTCCAATATACTCGAATGATACTCGCACCATCCATGATCGCCGACTCTTCAATCTCACCCGGGATCGTCTTCATAAAGCCATTTAGAATAAATACAGCAATCGGCGTTGAGAATGCGATATAGGGCAAAATAATGGATGCATGTGTATTCAAAATGTGCATATTTTTAAAGATAATCATTAATGGCAACAACGTCGCTTGCATTGGAATCATCATTCCAACAAGAAAAAACAACAATACCACCTGACCATAACGCCAGCGGAAACGACTTATGGCGAATGCAGCAAGCGAGCTCATGATAATGACGCAAGTCATCGTCACCGATGTAACAAAGAAACTGTTCCATAAATAACGAAGGTAATCCCCTCCCGCAAATGCGGAGGTATAATTACTCCATTGTGGAATTTGCGGCAGTGCGAAGAAATTCCCAGACAGAATCTCCTCATTTGTCTTGAATGAGTACAGGATTAACCACAGCAATGGGTAGACTTGCGTCACCACTAACAGGGATAAGAACACAAGAGCGATTCCCTTTCCAAAGGAAAATCGTCTGCGATTGGGCATGGCCTTTACATGTCGTAAAGTCGTGACCTGTGATGTATTCATATCGATTTCCCTCCTTTACGAGAAACGTTTCTCTAATTTGTTGAAAATATAATTAATGATTATTGTGGCAATTAAACATACGACAACCAGGAATGAAGCAATTGAGCTTCCATATCCATACTTCATGGATGAGAAAGACATTTTATACATGTGTGTGGAAATCACTTCCGTGGCATTAGCAGGTCCACCGGCTGTCATGACCATAACCATATCGAATGCCTGTAGTGAGCCGATAAAGGCCAACACAATGGATATTTTGAAAATAGGGATAATCATCGGTAACGTAATGTACCGGTCTGCTTTAAACCCTTCCGCTCCATCAATGCGGGCCGCTTCGTAGATTTCGGTTGGCACATTTGAAATCCCTGTGAACTGAATGAGCGTATGATAGCCCAAGTACTGCCATAATGCGACAAAATATAAAGAGTACATCGCCACCGCAGGATCCGTTAGCCAAGATTTCGTCCAGGACTCAAGTCCAATGGTGGTCAAAATTTGATTCAACATCCCACCCATGGATGCTGGATTATAAATCGTTATCCATAACTGTCCGATGATAACAACGGATAAAATAACAGGTAAGAAGTAACTGGAGACCAAAAAGTTCGGTTTGCGAATATATCTTCGAAGTAAGATAGCTATGAACAACGCAATCGGAATCTCAGCCATCGAAAAAACAGCAAACATGAATGTTCTACGTACAGAAGGCCAGAAAATGACATCATTGAAAAATAGATTCTTAAAATTATCCAATCCTACAAATGTCGATTCGCCTATACCATTCCAGTCTAATAACCCGCTATATAACGATACGAGAATGGGAACGAATACAATTCCGAAGTAAATAGCTAAGCTAGGTAGCACAAACGCAGTAATGGTAAGGCGGGAAACCTTAAGAACGTTCACACCTTATCTCCTCCTTCTGAGATTTAAGATAGATATAAAGGGAACAACAAGTGTCCCCTTCATATCTATAGATTCAACTAAAGACGAACCCTCATATTCATGATTTTCTGATTGAACTTGGGAACGCGCACGTTAGTTCATTCTATATCGTTAGATGTAACTATTTTTTATTGGCTTCATACGCGGTTTGATGTTCTTTCCCAACTTCAGCCGAATCTTTCTTCTGCACGAAGAGGTTCTGAATGCTGTTTAAATGTACTTGTGCTGTACCTGGGTTCATCGTGTTGTCGAACGCCAAGTCTCCGCCTTTTACTTCTTTAAAGAGACCAAGTACTTCCATCGCCATATCAGAATAACCTGCAGCCTTAAAGTCTCCATCCACGATCTGCCCGATTCCAACAGCGCCCTTAGCTGTAAATGCTTCTTTCGGGAAGTTCAACATGAACCAATTCAAGAAATCCTTTGTTTCTTGCAAATGCTCACTATTCGCAGAAATTGCGAATCCGCTACCCGGTGCTAACATGAACTCATTTGGATCGCCTTTACCACCGATCGTTGGAAATTTAAATACGCCAACTTTCCCATTCACCGAGGAAGCTTCAATACCACCTGTTGCCCATGTCCCCATGAAATACATCGCTGACTTCCCTGTCTTGAATAAGTTCTCCCCAGCATTGTAGTCAAAGGAAGTAGCTCCTTCTTGGAAAGCACCCGCTGCAACTAAACTTTTGAATGCATCGACTGCTTCTTTAAATGCAGGATCTTCAAATGTCTTCTTGTTATCAATAACATCCTTCAAGAATCCTGGACCGTTTGTGCGAAGCAACATATTCATGAACAAGAAGGACCCCGTCCAAGAATCCTTTTCACCAATAGCGATCGGCGTAATCCCTTTTTCTTTGAGTGTTCCAACGACTTTAAGCATATCTTCGAACGTTGTTGGCACTTGTACGCCAGCTTTTTCGAAAAGCTCTTTATTATAATAGACAACAGCGATGTTATTTCCATCTGGAAGAGCATACGTGTTGTTATCGAAGCTATACCAATCCAATAATCCTTCTTGGAAAGTAGCCTTCAAGCCATTTTGGTCCAACATATCATTCAATGGAGCAAATAAACCGGCTTCTACAAAAGGTTTCATTTGTGCTGAAGGGTTCACGATTGTAATATCAGGAACCTCTTTCGATGCTGCCTGTGTCTTCAACTTCAATTTCTGTTGATCCGTATTAAGAGAATCGAGTTCAATCTTTATGTTAGGATGTTCAGTCTGATATTGTGTTACGAGCTTCTTCATCAGTTGATTCTTAGGATCGGTCGTATCCGGATAGATGTTCTGGAACGTAATCTTAACGTCCTTCGCAACAACTTTTTCTTCAACCTTTTCTGTTGTCTTTCCACTATCAGGGCTTGCAGTATCGCCTTTATTGTTGGTAGCGCTGTTGCCACACGCTGCTAAACTAAGTGCTAAGGAAGCGGTAAGAGCTAAACTTAATATTTTTGATTTTCTTGCCATTTTATTCACCCCTTATCATTGTATAGCCTTATTATGAATCCATTTTTTCCCTTTGGGGAGGTGCGAAATTTAGGAAAGAGGGTTAGTTTTTTCAGATTAGGTGGATTGGGGGGAATTTGGGATGAAAAAAAACCGTTCAAACAGCGAATCACTGTTTGAACGGTTTTTTTCTTATTTGGATCTAATTAAACGGTTTATGTATTGATCTGAAAGATATATTGTTCATCATTCGGGACAACATTAGATGTGAATATTAAAATTTTCCTATACCACCCTCGCCAAGGGGACTAATCTGCCCCCCATCTAGAGGACCTACTGGTTGAGTGAATCCAATAACGATAATAAGCGCAATCAACATAACAACCGTTTGCTTTTTCATTTCAAGTTTTCACCTCTTTCACTATTCTTGAATACTCTATTTGTGCATTTGCGGATGCAACATGCCTAAATTCCTCGAATATCCTAACACATTTAATAAACATTATATCACTTTTTACTTTAATCGATTTATTCAAACTATGTAGGATCCATTCGAATCCGGTGTCATACCGTTGCCTCCGCAAATGATAAACAGCTAATTCAATGAGAAACCTAAGACAATAATCCATACCAAATTGCTTAGAGTAAAATTCAGGAAACGAGTTCAATTCAATATACGAGGAAATCTGCTCTTTAAATTGAGTAAACACCCAATCCACATCCACATCAGATCTATTCGCTACTTCGGTAAGTGTAAACAGCCCTTGTAACACTTCTTCTTCATTCTCGCTCATATAAGCTACGCATTGAGGTAACACATTCCATTCGCCTTGTCGTAATCTATGAAAGTTTAAGTTAGCTTCACCCCATGCCTGAAACTTAGCAATATACGTAGGGGCATCTTCTTCTCGTTCTTCAGACCAATCCATATTGATATATAATAACGTATATTTATACGCCTCATCATAGTCTTTCAATCTACCATACGCTCCAGCTCTCATCAAATACGCATAGGATTTATAGAGCATAACAGGATGCTTTATCCTTCTTTCCGTTCGCTTTACATTCTGCTTGTTTATAGCATGTTGGCAGTCTGCTCTAAATACTAGTTTTTCGGAAATTTCTATGACCTTGTCCATGTTGTCTAAAGGGAAATAGACATTCATAAATTCACATAGAGCATCCAACTGAATATCTTCCGGAAGACGATCTATATAAGATTCAAATCGAACCGCTGCGCGAAGATTCTCTTGCTGATCTTCTCCTATAGAAAGAGAAAATAACCGATACTGACAAATAGCCAACCTCTCGGAATGTTGAAATCTTTCTCCTTCAGCTACACATTTGTACAGTAGGACTGCCGCTTTATTCAAACCTTGATTATAAAGTAATTCTGCCGTCTCGAATAATCCAGGAATAAATGAAAGATCTTCGGCAAGCCGATGTAAGATACTTTCAATACATTCATACTTCTCAAGCTCCGCACACCGTTGAAAGAAAGGTCTTAACCGTCGCCAATTCGGAGGATTCGTAATGAAACATTCATCTACATATAATTCGTATAATTCCCCCTCTGGAAGTGCCATCCCAGATGTAATGAGATCTAATTGTCTGACTGCAATAGGCTTGGGTGGATTCCGATTGATAACTGCGCTTAAAATCCCTTTGTTCATACCAGCAGCTTGTGATAATTCTTGTAGGGTCATTCCATTTATTCTTATGTAATCTTCTATCTCTGAGCGAATCGTGGAGTTAAGCTTCAACTAGATCACCCCTATGATATATCAAATATTAAAAAAAATCCAGAATTTAGTATTATTAAATTATATATGTAATCTATACAGTGGTCAATAAATTTACTTACATTTTCTACCTATAATCCTTTGTTTTACTATATTACAACTTGCCGTAAGTAAATTGAAAAGATATGATTTCACCGTACATCTCTTATTTATTTCGTAATAAATGATATGATAGATGATATTCACATCTAAACTATACTCTCTCAGGAGACTCATCGATAATGAAACCAACCTATACTATGGACGATATGCAATGGCATATGCTCATTCAGAATGTCGCTCAACATTTCAATGACCTTACGATAAAACGTGGGTTCCAATATTTCAAACAAGGGCATGTCCATCAATTAACCATGCCCGCAGATGGGCGTATCGAGGCTGTCGTTGAAGGAGCTGAGTACTACTCCGTTAAACTCAACCTAGATTCTTTTACTGATAACCGTTGTAATTGTCCGGTTCCAGCCAACTGTAAGCATATGGTTGCTACCTTGCTTGAATATGCCAACCTACAAGAGCGATCCGTTCATGCACTCGTGAATGCCAGCTCAGCGGCTACCTTCAAGCAAGTGGTGAAACCTTCTTCCCATACCGTGCCCAATCGCTCAGCGATTCAAACCGCGGATATAAAGGCAGAAGCTTCTGCCCAATTAAAGGAACAAGCAAGCAAGCTCACCACTTTGAACGTATCAGAGTGGTATGACCTATTTGAGCAATGTATCGCTCCATTAGGGATGAAGATTCCCAATGCTCCGTATGCCCAAAGTGCTCTAGCATCTATATTTTCTATACAACCTCAACTTTCACCTGTGATGGAGCAACTATTTGGATTCCATGCTCACCTATTTGTGCTTACAAAGCTAGTAAAGCCACTACAACAAGGGCATCAAACCAATTTCTATATGGGATTCCAGACGCAAGTGGCTGCTGACGATATCCAAGAATTAATGATTCAAAGCTTAGTAAATGATTTTCCACTGAAGAGTGAACCTGAACGTTGGCAACATGTTACGGAGACATTAACCCATTTACGCGCACAGATGTTGAGAGAACCTCAGAATCTCAATTATTTCTTAGACGTCTATATTCAACTCTGGTTGAATTGGATTCAGCCCAACCTTAACGATAACGATATCTACTTGGAGGAATTACAACATCTACAATCAGCGAAAGATGAACTTGGATCTTCGCTGTCCCGGCTTTCCTGGATGTTAGCTCAGAGCTGGATGCACTTCTATCTATCTCAAGATCAGCAGGCATGGGCTATGTTACACGCTGCGGATGCCGCCTTCATTGTACATGCCGATCATCTACTCCCTTTCTTAAACCTTCTATATGAAACGAAACAATGGGTACGAATGAATCATTGGCTAGTCGAAATTGGTCCACTACTCAGCAGCCACCGGAACAATAACCTTCATAATTATTGGATCTATTGGAATGAGACCATTCAACATCTTCCTGAAGCCGAAGCCTCCTTGTGGACGACACTTATAAGCATGCTACCGTATACCGAGAAGATCTATGAAGAGAAATTACTCGCACATCACAAATGGCAACAATGGATGGACTACCAGTTAAGTATGGGTAGAGAACCTCTGGATTACCGCGTCGGTGTATTTCAACCTATTGAGAAACATGCGCCAGAGTTGATGTTACCCTTCTATCATCAAGCTGTCGAACGATATATCGTCCAGAAAAATAGAGATAGCTACAAACAAGCCGTAAAACTACTGAAGCGCCTATCCAAGCTATATAAAAAACTGAAGCAAGAAGCGCGCTTTGAACTGTTCATAACCGTATTTAGCAACCGTTATAGCCGACTGCGCGCACTCCAAGAGGAGCTTCGGAAAGGAAAGCTGATTCCATGAGTCAATATACAGAGAAGATTACTCTCCACATTAGCTTAACCGCTTATGGAGATGCCCTTATTTATGGTTCTACCAATACGTATAGTTACGTATCTGGGCAATACTTGAAGCACCGCTTATTCGCATGGCATGAAGAATCCTTCTACGGTACTGAACTGGAGATTCAAACCGTTCAAGATATTGAGCTTGTCGTTCTACCCTCCGAGCAAGTCATCCCCTTCTTTGCGGAACATAAGCTTCTCAAGCATATTGAGTGGATGTGGGACGAGGATACAGATCAATGGATTCAGCTTGCTCCTATATTGGCTGCTTCTATAGAAGAGAAGAAATATATCCCCAGCTACGCTGCCTTTCAGTCCGGAAAATTGCAGTGGAGTTGGGATCAAGAGACGTTAAACCCACAAGGACAAGCAATCTTAGAGCAGATAAGCAGCGACACCCCTGTGGTCGACGGATTACGTGTGGCCTTCTCAAGCACGGTGTTCCAACGCTACTATGGAACGGAGGTGACCGCCTCTGACTTACGAAGAGAATACCCATTACTCTTTACAAGCGGCGGTACGACTGCCCCTGGCTTAGATGAACAGACTTGGTTGATTGCGATGGGCTGGAAGGCAGATACAGCACCATTCCGACCTCTTCTCCAATTACTAGAACCTGATGATGACGAACCATCTTGGCGACTTCAACTCGTTCTGCAAGACAAGATAGATCCAGCAGTTCTTGCGCACGTACGACTTGCCGATGACGGGTATGTATCTGGTTCGTGGCCAGAAGTATGGACAGCTTACGTGCACGAGCGCTCTGCTAGTTGGCTTGAACGTTTGCGTGCAAGTCTGCCGAAAGAACGACTACTTCTTAGTGGTGAGGATATATTGAACCAACCGCTGAGTGATGCAACAGCTTGGGAATTCTTGACCTCAGACAGTCATCGCCTGCTTGAAGCTGGATGGCAAGTCCTTCTTCCTGCATGGTGGGAAGCCGCTAGCCGAAAGAAACCCAAGCTTCGCGCTAAGGTCCGCTCCAGTGAAGGTAGTTCAGGTTCAGGTGGCTCTCTGTTCGGACTTGATTCCATTGTTAACTTCGATTGGCGTATTGCCATTGGGGAGACTCAGCTTACAGAGCATGAATTTGCAGAGTTAGTCGCTCGCAATGAACGGTTAGTCCGTTTCCGAGGACAATGGATCCCGCTTGATCCGGCCTTGCTGGCGCAAATTCGCCAAGCTATGGCAGGTGTCGACAACATGCAAGGGCTAACTTTTCAAGATATCCTCCAGCTTCATTTGTTGGGAAATGGTAGTGAATCTGATAGCCAAACATCGGAGCAACCTGAGACTTCAGCACGAGTCCAACTCGAAGTTGAGCTTAATGAACATCTCATGAAGATCATGGGTCAACTTAGACAACAGACGGATTGGCCAACACTTGCTGTACCGGAAGGGTTGAAAGCCGACTTGCGTTCTTATCAACATGATGGGTATGCATGGCTTGCGTTTTTGAGACGTTTTGGACTAGGTGCCTGTCTAGCGGATGACATGGGGCTCGGTAAAACAGTCCAGTTCATCGCATATTTATTACATCTCAAGGAAAGCACTGTAGATACGGATGCAAGGTTCCCTTCTCTCCTCATCTGCCCAACCTCAGTTCTAGGAAATTGGCAGAAAGAGATCGCCCGCTTTGCGCCTTCTTTAAGGGTCATGCTCCATTACGGAACCAAACGCTATAGCAATGAGGAATTTCTAGCCGAGGCGATACAAGCAGATGTCATTCTAACATCCTATGCTACTGCAACGCTCGATCAAGATATGCTTAAAGAATCCACCTGGGCGTCCATTTGTTTAGACGAAGCTCAGAATATTAAGAATGCCCAGACCAAACAGTCTTCTGCTGTTCGAAGCTTCCCTGCCAAACATCGTATTGCGCTTACCGGAACACCGATCGAGAATCGACTCTCAGAACTCTGGTCTCTTTACGACTTCATCAACCCGGGTTATCTGGGCAGTTCGAGAGCCTTTAACAATCGGTTCATCAATGCCATCGAGAAAGAGCATAATGAACAGAAAACGATGGATTTACAGAAGCTAGTTAAGCCGTTTATGCTTCGTCGCAAGAAGAAAGATCCGGCCATTCAACTCGATTTGCCTGACAAGAATGAGATGAAGACGTATATTCATCTCACGACTGAGCAGGGGGCACTTTATGATCATACCGTCACTCATCTCATGGAACGTATGCAGAAACTAGAGGGTATTGAACGAAAAGGAGCTATTCTTGCAGCACTTACTCATCTTAAACAGCTCTGTGACCATCCGATACTCTTGACGAAAGAATCTATTCCCGAAGCTTCTAATGGTCAAGACGGAGTCCTTGAGACCGAAACGTTGATCAGCCGATCAGCTAAGCTGGAGCGTCTCCTCGCGATGGTGAAAGAACTGCGGGAAGAGGGGGAACGTTGCCTTATCTTTACGCAATATATTGGTATGGGGCAAATACTACAACAAGTGCTACAACAAGAACTTCAAGAACCTGTACTCTATTTGAATGGGAGCTCATCGAAATCCGCTCGTGATCGCATGATTGATCAATTCCAATCTCATACGTTATCCCCTGAGGAGCAACCCTCTGTGTTCATTCTTTCAATTAAGGCAGGGGGAGTCGGTCTTAATCTGACAGCAGCCAACCATGTCTTCCACTTCGACCGTTGGTGGAATCCTGCTGTAGAGAACCAAGCAACTGACCGAGCCTACCGTATGGGTCAGACCAAGGATGTACAAGTACACAAGTTCATCTCTCTGGGCACATTGGAAGAACGTATTGATGAGATGCTGGAGAATAAACAACAGCTTAGTGATAACGTCATCTCAAGTACCGAAGGCTGGATTACCGAGCTATCGACCGATGAATTACAAGATCTCTTCTCGTTACGACGTGATTGGACCGGTTGATTCTTGTGTTCTTCGTAAATACATCTCAAAAGAACCACAACAAAAGGGGCACCTTAGTGTCCCTTTTCATTATATTTGAAGAGGTAATCAATACCTCACTTCATATTCACAATGTTCATCACCATGGACATTGCATTTCACTTCTCGAACAGATACGCGTTTACCTTGTATTTTAGTAAGAGCCCCTTCCATGATAGCTCCTTCCAAATCACACACCATCTTGCCTTCCATAACCGGTAAACCTTCACAAAAACAATCATGTATTGCTACCGTCATTCCCTTCTCATCCTCCCTAACTATTGTAGGGATACCTATCTTCATATTTTCAAATAGCTCGAATAGTTCATTAACCGAAGTAACTCCTAACTCTTCCCCAATTTTTCTTCCTATAGTCTGCGTCGTGCCTTTACCATTCATCGGTAGCGCTTGATATAGCCCAATCAGCCTGATGGTCCTAAATAGCTCCAGTGGTACGAGATCGCCCAAATTTTCTCTTTTTATTTTCTTCATATCTGCAAATGTAAAATGATCCATCTGTACTAACCCCCCAGTCGTATTTATAAATATTGATAATTTCTTGATACGTTGATTATAGACTCATCCTATGACCGACTTGTGATTTTAATCACAACTAAAATAAGTGTTTAACTTTCCCTCCGTAAATAATTAACGGCTATCCTGCTCAATCTTGATCCAGGTCAATTTAAGTTCTCAAGGTTAGATCTATAATGAAGTCAGAAAAAAGATACCTTAAGGAGGAATAATAATGATGATAACTACGATCCAATTGGAGCAACTAACTTGTCCCAGCTGCATT
Source organism: Paenibacillus glacialis (assembly GCF_001637205.1). Taxonomy (GTDB): domain Bacteria; phylum Bacillota; class Bacilli; order Paenibacillales; family Paenibacillaceae; genus Paenibacillus_AQ; species Paenibacillus_AQ glacialis. Next base: position 151,962 of record NZ_LVJH01000022.1, on the reverse strand, counting down.
AAGAAAATCGAAATAGCATTAGGCAACAAAGATGGTATCTCTGAGGTAAGGGTTCTATTCAACAACAGTAAGGTAAAGGCTAGCTACGACGAGAACATTATTGATTCAACAGATATTGGTAAGCTCATCTCAGATCTAGGTTTTCAAATTCTGAACATGAAATAAACTTATTTCTTCCGATACAAGTTACGAAGTACAGACATCAAGAAGTAACGCTCAAAAAAATATTAGGGGGTCTGGATGATGTCAAGAAAGAGAAAAGGACAAATTGTTGCGATATCAGGGCTGTTCATAGCCCTATCACTTTTGTTGAAAACCTTAGATGTCCTAGTGAATGCCTCTGACGGTCTCATGATTACCGCTGCTCTCATCGCAGGATATCCTATTATGAAAAATGCCATTCAAGCATTACGTTATCGAATTTTAGGAATAGAAGCTCTTGTTACGATAGCAGTAATAGGTGCCATCATGATCCAGGAATACTGGGAGGCAGCAGCCGTTACCTATTTATTCATCTTTGGTTCATATCTTGAAGCAAGAACGATTGAAAAGACCCGTTCGTCCTTAAAGGCCCTGCTTGACTTGGCACCGACGATGGCTTCTGTCATGCGTGACGGGAAAGAGGTTAAGATATCGCCTAATGAAGTAACCAAGGGAGAAATCGTACTTGTACGTCCCGGTGAGAATATCCCGGTAGATGGCACAGTATTCAAGGGGAAAGCAACGGTAAACCAAGCCGCCATTACGGGTGAGTCGGTTCCGGTGAGCAGAGAAAAAGACGGTACTGTGTTTAGTGGAACTGTCATTGAAAGTGGTTATTTGGAAATCATCGCAGAGAAGGTCGGCGATGATACAACGTTTGCGCGTATTCTGAACATGATAGAAGAAGCGCAAGAATCGAAAGCGAAAACGCAGAAATTTATCGAGAGTTTCACCAGGTACTACACCCCCAGCATTTTCACATTAGCCATCATCGTTTATTTCTTAACCAGAGACATTGAATTTACACTTACACTATTAGTGATTTCCTGCCCCGGTGCCATGGTTATTTCTGCTCCTGTCTCTATCGTCGCTGGGATCGGAAACGGCGCGAAGAACGGAATTCTGATTAAAGGCGGCGAGATTCTGGAAAAGGCAGGAAAGGTTCAAGTCGTCGCTTTTGACAAAACAGGTACACTAACGGTTGGGAAACCACAAGTGACTCAACTTTGCGCCTTCCAGATGAGCGAGGATGAACTACTTTATAGGGTAGCCCGTGCAGAATTTTCTTCCGAACATCACTTGGCTAGAGCCATCCTGACGGAAGCGAAGCAAAGAATCGGGTCTGAAATTAAGCCTGCAGAGCAGTTCGAGGCTTTGCCTGGTAAAGGAGTACGAGCCACGGTTGATGGAACTGAACTTTATATTGGGAATCGCAAACTAATGTCGGAGTATACCATTCCATATGGTCAAGAAATAACTAGTTATATAGCTCAAGAGGAAGAGAAGGCACAAACCGTTGTCTTTGTCGCAAATCATGAGAGGGTCTTGGGGCTGATCTCAATTGCAGATGTCTTGAGAGCGGATGCCTATGAGCTTGTCCGAAATTTGAAGAAATCTGGTGTGAAAAAGGTTGTTATGTTAACCGGTGATAATGAAAGAACGGCTGCTGCTGTCTCAAGAGAACTGGGAATTGATCAGTATTATGCAGAACTTCTTCCCGAAGATAAAGTTATGAAATTAAAAGAGTTACAAGATAATAATATCGTTGCCATGGTTGGCGATGGGGTTAACGATGCTCCTGCTCTAGCTATTGCTGATGTGGGAATTGCAATGGGAGGGTCAGGGACAGATGTAGCGATAGAGACCGCAGATATTGTTCTCATGTCGGACCGACTAGATAAGCTCTCTTATACCTTCGGACTTAGCCATGCTACAATGAATAATATGAAGCAGAACATCTACTTTGCGGTAGTGGTTGTTGTGACTCTGTTAATTGGTGTATTAACCAGAAATGTATTCATGGCTTCTGGAATGCTCGTACATGAATTAAGTGTGTTGTTAGTCATTATGAATGCTATTCGCTTAACACGCTACAAAGCTGTGAAGTCTAGCCATCGATTACATTCAACAAGGAATAGAGGGATACCTAATGGAGTGCAAACATCACCAAGTGAATGAGCAGCATAGTGTGGATCATTCATCCTCATTATGTATCAATAATGTACCGATCCTGGATATTTTATCATCCGCAGAAAAAAAAGAAGTGATGAATACCTCTATTAGCCGAAAATTTAAAAAGGGAGAAGTAATTTTCTCCTCTGGACATCCATCAGCAAACCTATGGATTGTTCATAAAGGTAGCGTGAAAATTTCCCGCTTCTCCTCTGCTGGCAAAGAGCAAATTGTACGTATTCTTGAGCAAGGCGATTTCACAGGGGAGTTGTCCTTATTCAGTCATACGATATTAAATAGCACCGCCGAGGCATTAGAACCAACAGAGATATGTCTGATTCAAGGAAAAGTAATCAATGATTTAATGTTAAAGACGCCTCAGATTGCTATAAAATTTCTTGAAAAATATACAGAACGAATTGAGATGGCCGAAGACATGCTCGAACAGATTACACTGTACGATGTGGAGCAGAGAATTGCCAAAATCCTCTTGAAAATGCTACATGACCAAAAAATTGATCATGCAAAAGAAAATAATATAATTTTACCTATGAGCAAGAAAGATCTTGCTGTGATGATTGGAATATCCCAGGAAACCTTAAGTCGCAAGCTCTCCCTTTTTCAAGAACAAGGATGGATTAAGCTTATCGGTCAACGACAAATCACAATCCTTGATCAGGAAAGTCTCAATCATTGTGTTCAGTTCTTAAAACGTTAGTGTTTTAGCTTCCTGAACGAATAATTCGTTCCTTATAAGTCGTCCATCGATAGGGCAATGGCATCAATCTTGGACGTAGTAACCTGAATGAATATCTAATGTATCGAGTGAAAATCGAACAATGTGTTAATAATATATAGAGACACACGCGGATACAATTCATTAAGGGAGCTGTTAGGGATGTGGTTTTCAAAAACACAAGAAGAGGTTCTTCAAGAGTTACAAGTAAACTCTGCGAACGGACTGACCATAGAGGAAGCAAAGTCCAGGCTTGAACAACATGGTGCAAATAAGTTAAAAGGTAAGCCGAAAAAAAGCATCATTTCTCTCTTCTTTGCGCAACTGAAGGATATGCTCATCTATGTTCTTCTAGGTGCCGCCGTGGTAACACTTATTATCGGAGAATACATTGATGCGATTATCATTCTTTCCGTTGTTGTGCTAAATGCGCTAATTGGTGTGATTCAGGAGAATAAAGCGGAGAAAGCTATTGAAGCGTTGCAGCAAATGACGACTCCACGATCACTCGTTAGACGTGACGGAGAAGTGAAAGAAATCCTCTCTGAGGACATCATACCTGGGGATATCATCATATTAGATGCAGGCAGATATATCCCTGCTGACCTCCGGTTATTAGAGACCGCTAACCTACAAATAGAGGAATCCGCGTTAACAGGTGAATCCGTGCCCTCAGATAAAGATGCCAATGCGCTTCATGAAGATCCAAAAACGCCAATTGGCGACATGTCTAACATGGCCTTTATGTCCACACTGGTTACCTATGGAAGAGGCGAAGGTGTAGCAGTCGAAACTGCCATGGGCACGGAAATGGGCAAAATCGCTAAAATCCTAGATGCAGATACCAAGGAAATGACCCCTTTACAGAAAAAATTAGAAGAACTCGGCAAGATACTGAGCTATATTGCCATTGGAATATGCGTGCTTATCTTTATCATTGGTATTTTTCAAAAAAGGGATTTATTCGAAATGTCCTTAATCGCTATCAGTTTAGCCGTTGCGGCCATACCCGAAGGTCTTCCAGCCATTGTAGCCATCGTATTAGCGCTTGGCGTTACAAGAATGTCCAAGATTAATGCCATCGTGAAAAAGCTGCCAGCCGTCGAAACTCTGGGATCCGTCAACATCATTTGTTCAGACAAAACAGGTACGCTTACTCAAAATAAAATGACCGTTGTGAAGCATTTTACAGTGAGTCCTCTCCATAATGAACCGCCTGTCGAGCTCATCAAAACCCTTGTGTTATGTTCAGATGCTACCTTCGAGCATGGTCAAGGTACCGGAGACCCTACAGAAGTCGCTTTAGTCGCATTCGGGGAACAGAATAATTTAACGAAAAGATCTTTAGACGCAGAGTACAACAGGGTTTCGGAGAATCCATTTGATTCGGATCGCAAATTGATGTCTACGTTGAATAAAACCAGAACCGGCTATCGCGTACATACGAAGGGTGCAATCGATCAACTGCTAAAGATCTCAACCTCTGCTATCGTGGAGGGAGAAGTTGTACCCTTGACTGAAGAATTAAAGCAGCAATATCTAAGAGCTGCTGAGGAAATGTCGGATGAAGCCTTAAGAGTTCTTGGTGCCGCATACAAGGATACAGATCGCCTCATTACATCGGACGAGATGGAACAGGACCTGACAGTACTCGGATTCGTAGGGATGATTGACCCACCAAGACTTGAAGTCAAAGATTCGATAAGCGAAGCGAAATTAGCCGGAATTATGCCTATTATGATCACCGGCGACCACCGAAATACTGCGGTTGCCATTGCGAAAGAGCTTGGAATCGCACATTCGATCGAACAAAGTATGACCGGTGCAGAGATTGATGATTTGTCAGATGAAGCTTTCTCGCACAAAATAAATGACATTCGAGTATTTGCCCGCGTCTCACCAGAACACAAGGTGAAGATCGTCAAAGCCTACAAAGCACAAGGAAACATCGTATCGATGACTGGCGACGGAGTGAACGATGCACCTTCATTAAAAATTGCCAACATCGGTGTTGCCATGGGCATTACTGGCACGGATGTTGCCAAGGGTGCTAGTGATATGATTTTAACAGATGATAACTTCACGACGATCGTACATGCCATTAGAGAAGGAAGAAATATCTATATCAACATTAGGAAGGCTGTCATATTCCTTCTATCCTGTAACCTTGGAGAAGTCGTCGCCATACTCACATCGATCCTGTTCTTCTGGCCTGTGCCTCTCCTTGCAACCCATATCCTCTGGGTCAATCTAGTGACCGACACATTGCCAGCGATTGCGCTTGGTGTTGACCCTGGCGAGAAAGGTGTAATGAATGAGAAACCCAGAGATCCTAAAGAGAGTTTCTTCGCGAAAGGTGCAGGACTACGAGCCATTCTCGGCGGAATCTTAATTGGAGCGTTAACGTTAGTTGCCTTTTATTTAGGACTAAATGAACATGGATATAGCTTAGTTTCAAAGGACATTCCTGAGGGCGTCATGACCTATGCGAGAACAATGGCCTTTGTTGTACTTGCTGCTTCACAGCTTTTCTATTCGTTAACGATGAGAAGTTCCACGAAGTCCATATTTCAAGTCGGACTATTCTCAAACAAGTTCTTATTAGGCGCTATACTGCTAGGATTAGTTCTACAGTTTGCTGTAATTACCATACCCTTCCTAGCCTCGGCATTTAAGGTGCACAATCTTAATTTAGCTGATTGGGGATTGGTCATCCTATTGGCCCTGATTCCACTAACCGTAAATGAAATAATCAAACTATTTATTCGCATCACAAGAAGGAAGGAAAGTGCATAAGTAGTTTTTGGTCCCAGCAGATGATGGATGAAGAAGTGCACAGTGATTAGGTAATATTACTGTGCACTTCTTTTGACTGAGCACGACAATCATCAACGACAATATTTACATCCTCGCTAGATGGGTATCATTTCAATTCCTTTATGAATAGGCTATAGTATCTAATTTATATTGGAGGTTTCCCACATGAGTACTGGTAATGAATATCCAAACAGTCACAATCGAATGCCTACTTATCCTTACATTACCGATTCACAGCAACACGCTAATTCTCACTACTCTTCCTATCCCATCCGTTCTCAACAACCTTACCACTACTTTCATTACTACCATCTCACCCCTTCTCAACCTCATCCATACGATAATCAGACCGATAGGAAGGAGAGTGTAAATGGATATATCAACGGATCTATAGGTAACGGAAAAGGAATAATCCTCGATACTGGAGGAGAATTAGGCGGTAAACATGGCATTGGTTTTACCGCAGACGGCCATGTAGACTGTAAAAGTATAGGGACTCATGCAAGTGGTCACCTCGGAGATCAATATGGCATTAACGTGCATGGTGGAGCAGACCTAAACACCAGCCAAGGACTCCAGTTCAACACAGGTGGACAGGTCGGTGGCAAGTATGGACTCGGCGCAAAGGCTACGGGTCAGATCGGCGGTGGGCAAGGAGCTGGGTTTAATACCGAAGCACAGGTTGGTGGGGAGTACGGACTCGGGGCCCATGCTAAAGGCCAGATTGGCGGCGGTCAAGAGACCGGGTTCAGTACCGGTGCGCAGCTTGGGGGTGAGCATGGTCTTGGTGCTCATGCCAACGCTCATCTTGGCATCAGCCAAGGTGCTGGAATAAAAACCGGTGCACAACTCGGAGGTGAGAACGGTCTTGGCGCTCATGCTAACGTTCATCTAGGCATCAGCCAAGGTGCCGGGTTTAATACCGGTGCGAAGCTCGGGGGTGAGAATGGCCTCGGGGCTCATGCCAAGGGACAGTTAGGTGGTGGCCAAGGAGTGAACCTCGGAATTGGCGGCCATGTAGGTGGTCATAACGGCCAGCTCGGTCTTAAGTTCGGCGGCAAGGATAAGGAATTGAAGGAATCGAAAGATTTAAAAGAATGAAATAATGGAAATGATTCCACAAATAACAGGCTACCAACCAACGGTAGCCTTTTTTAACGTATGTGATGGTCACCATTCGAATTCATCCGATCTTTTCTAACATCATCACCATCACAACAGCATAATCTATTAAAGTGAGAACCCGGTTATCAAAGGAGAATGAATCATGGGACCTTTTACAAAAGATTTGTTAAAAGACAAAGTCGTCCTGATCACTGGTGGAGCTACTGGATTGGGACGGGCCATGGGAGAACAGTTTCTAGATCTTAGTGCAAAGCTAGCCATTGCTAGTCGACGCGAGGAAACATTAAGAAAAACAGCTGAGGAGTTAAGTTTGAATGGGCATGAAGTGTTCTACAAAGTAACCGATGTTCGGGATCCTGTCCAAATTCACGACCTTGTAGAGGCCGTGGAGCAACGATTCGGACAAATCGATGTTCTGATCAATAATGCCGCGGGCAATTTCATAAGTCCGACCGAGCGCCTCTCTCCCCGAGCGGTAGATGCAGTCTTAAATATTGTGCTACATGGAACCATGTACACTACTTTGGAAATCGGAAAAAGGTGGATCGAGCAAGGCCATCAGGGTACGATGTTGAACATCGTAACGACCTACGCATCCACGGGTTCGGCCTTTGTTGTACCATCCGCAGCGGCTAAGGCCGGCGTATTAGCGCTAACTCGCTCGCTTGCGGTGGAATGGGCGCGGTATGGCATACGCCAAGTCGCTATTGCTCCGGGTCCGTTCCCAACTGAAGGAGCAACGTCACGACTCATGCCAACCCCTGAAATAGAAGAACAGATGATCAATCGCATTCCCCTTCGCCGTGTAGGTAATAAAGAAGAACTCGCTCATTTGGCAGCTTACTTGATCTCAGACTATGCTGGATATATCAACGGAGAGGTCGTTACCATCGACGGCGGAGAGTGGCTTCAAGGCGCAGGAGAATTCAACGATCTTCTTGAGATTACAGAGGCACAGTGGGATAGCCTTGCTGAGAAAACACGTAAGGGTAAATAATCGGTCTCTGCAAGAATAGTCGTAGATAGGGATTAATTGGAGACCTGTGATGGTCTCCTTTTGCTTGTTATGGTGATCCGTTCGAGCTTTCAAATCATGAAATCCCTGACACTTTATGATTACTTGTATACATATGAGTTCCGATCCTGGCAACAATTACACCTTCTGTATCATTTTTTTCTACAATTAGACGATTTCGACTTGTTGAAAGTTTCCGTAAATATTCAAAGTCTGGGTGAACGACTTCATCCGTAAGATACGCAGATGTTGTACTCCCTGGGATTCTCCTTTTATTAAGAGATGCTATGCTGCCCTCCGCTGGTTTTATCCCCATACCATGCCCATAATATAACCCATCCCCTAAATAAACTGCATTTTCACCCTGCCACTCCGGCGTTGCTGGATTATGGTCTGGGTTTTTGAAATATACGATATCTCCTGGGAAAACTTCATTATTATGTTCTACCATTTTCAACTGTAAGTCACTGTCATAATTCCAATCTCTTAAGTACAAATCTTGAAAATACACATCAAATATATCCTTTTTCAACACAGTGAGCGTTGCTTTATATAAGGTAATGATCATGGCAGTTGCACATTCAAAACCATACAATTGTCCATTTTTAAAAATATCATTGATCCCAACCGAAGGCCTGATGCCGCTATTTAGTCTGAAACCTCCATTGTCTGTTCGAGTCCAAAATTGGTCATTGCATCGTGAGTTTTTGAAGACAGCAAACTTTGCATCACTAGCATATAAGGCTTTGCCTGCATCTATAGTAGCCGTTCTCATTTTCAACTCAAAATCTAACGCCTCAAGCGACACATATCGGTACACTCTTTCGCTTTTTTTCTTCTGATTCACAATATCTCGTTCTACATCCGTTAGCTGTAACGTATTTATTTGCTCTACATCCACACCCGTGATCACGATCATCGCGCTTCCTCCTATGCAATATTGTTCAAATATAGGTTATTGTACGTGTCTGATGGGCTGTTTGTGCAGAGCAACGTAGATTATCCTGTTCTATAGGCTTTTCACCTTACCATTACTATCACCTCGGCATACTCTATTAAATACAAATGGAAAGGTGGAAAGACTTATTAATACATTTAGAGCTCGTTTAAACGGTCGTAACGAGGTTCCTCGAGTAAGAACAAGAGCCACTGGAGATGCTTCATTTGAACTCCTCAGCAGCGGCACCCGACTGCGATTTCAACTTAATATCCGAAATATATCAGGTGTGACTCAAGCTCATATTCATCTTGGACGGAGGGGACAGAACGGACCTGTTGTTGCATTTCTGTTCGGTCCATCTAAATTTGGCATATCCGTAAGACAGGGAGTCGTTCGTGGTGTCCTAACAAATCGGGACTTAGTCGGTCCTTTACAAGGAAAGACCATCCGCGATTTAGTCCGTGAGTTTAGAAATGGGAATGCCTATGTGAATGTACACACCATACAACATCCTGATGGAGAAATTCGCGGTCAGGTCATACACTAATCAGTTGTTAAAGAAATACTATCATTAGAGCGTCAAATCTGACATTACAAAAACACCTTATTTGAACAAAAAATACCGTAACTGCACGTTAGTCGCAGCTACGGTATTCTTCTAACTGTATTCTAATTCATTTATAATTGCTCACATGTGTTGTATTACGGCTTAACGACGGATAGGAGAAGCTCATTTCCTCCGGAAATGACCGTCACTTCTGCCGACAAATCCAAGTCACTTACAAGTAATGATTCCCCGACGTTCATACCACCGATATCACACTCTATCGCATTCGGCAAATATTTTGGTAAGGCTTCTACTTCAACGAACTCGCACTGAATTTGTACGACTCCGCCTTGCTTGGTACCGATTGGTATACCCGTAATCTTCAATGGTAACTTTGTGCGTACAATCTCGTTTGGTTGTACTTGTTGGAAATCAACATGCAACAAATCCCGTGTTATTGGATCCTGCTGTAGTTCCTCTAATAATACGGATAAGGATTCTTTTCCTTCAAGCTGTAACTCGATAAAACCAACTGCACCACGCTTTAACCATTTTTTAAATTCTATTGTTGAAATATGAATCATTTCATTCTTCGTGTTTCTACCAAAGACAACGCCAGGTAGACGTCCTTCTTTACGTAAATTCCGAAGCCCGGATGTATTCAGATGCTTGCGTTCTTCTGCTTGAAATAATGTTGTCATGATCTATTCGCTCCTCTATAATATATGATCTTTGCGCTCTATTATTAGTCGCTGGATCTTTCCCCGACTAGGGATACAGAGAGAAACATAGCATCACTACCTCCACGTCTTTTTAAAAAAGGTTGTTATACATTTAATGTAAAAAACCTGTAGATATACAGTAAGGCACCCCACTCGAATGAGTGGAATGCCTTTAAGTATCCATACACCATATCATAGAAGCATAGCCTTGTCGAACAGGGTCTTTCACTACTTATACATGATACCATTTCGCGCCAACATCACTTCATTTCGTTTCATTAGAATAATCATGTAATGGAAGCACTGGAATGCGATCTTCAGCTTATTACAGTTCACTATATCGGGTTCCAAATAAATTTATTTATTGAGGTACCCTGCCGTTAGGGAGACAGAACTTCTTTTGCTGGAATCTCGCTGTCAATAAACCAACCCGGTCCTATTACGTTTGTAACTTCATACTTTTCATAATTGTATGCGATAGTAATATCGTCCTCTCCATGTCCTTTTACATAACCATAAAGAGAGATTCTTGAATTAATGTAACCAGGGTATACTTCATAATCTGTCATTACAAAATCTGCATATATAAAATTCCTTGATATACTTCACGCTGATCGGAAGAGCGATATCCACCTTTTCTTTCTTCTTTACATTGGATACAACAGAACATCCTCCTACTAATATCGCGATAATGGTAATAAAAGATAGAATTATGATGATTACCTTTTTCAAGTTACATTTCCCCTTTGCCGATAACCGACTCTAATCACACAATCAGAGCACTTTTTAGTGGTCCTATTTCATCATTCATTTTCTATTCTAGTATGTAGAGAAACTCTCATTGAGAATCTATGCCATCAGGGAGCTTCTATTTTCGGATTCCGGCTCTGAATGAACCAACCCGGTCCCATTACATTTGTAACTTCATACTTTTTATAATTGTATGTTATGGTGATATTTTCATACTCATGACCTTTTATATAACCATCAATAAAGATTGTTGAATTAATGTAACCGGAGTTTACAAAATAATCTGTCATTACAAAATCAGCGTTATAATACTCCTTGATATACTTCACACTGATCGGAAGAGCGATTTCCATCTTTTTTTTATTCTTTACGCTCGATACAACAGAACATCCTCCTACTAATATCGCGATAATTGTAATAAAAGATAGAATTATTATGATTGCCTTTTTCAAGTTACATCTCCCCCTTGCCGATAACCGACTCTAATCACACAATCAGAGCACCTCTTAGTGATCCTATTTCATCATCATCATTCGTTTTCTAGTCTAGTATGTAGAGATACACTCATTGAGAGTCTATTCGATCAAGGAGCCCGATTTTCGGATCCCGGCTTTGAATAAACCAACTCGGTCCCATTACGTCGATCACTTCTTTTTTTTCATAATCGTATTCGATGTTAATACTATCATCTTCATGACCTTTTATATAACCATAAAGATACATTCTTGAATTAATGTAACCGGGGTTCACATCATAATCTTTCAATACAAAATCTGCATTGTAATACTCCTTTATATGCTTCACACCGATCGGAAGAGCAATTTCCATCTTTTCTTTATTCTTTACGTTGGATACAACAGAACATCCTCCTACTAATATCCCGATAATTGTAATGAAAGACAGAATTATTATGATTACTTTTTTCAATTTACATTTCCCCTTTGCCGATAACCGACTCTAATCACACAATCAGAGCACCTCTTAATGATCCTATTCCATCATTCGTTTTCTAGTCTAGTATGTAGAGATACACTCATTCATTGAGAATCCATGCGATCAGGGAGACGGAACTTCTTTTGCTGGAATCTCACTGTCAATAAACCAACTCGGTCCTATGATGTCGATTACTTCGTAAGTCTTATAATTGTATATTATAGTAATATCGTCATCTTCATGTCCTTTTATATAACCATAAAGAGAGATTGTTGAATTAATGTAACCGGGGTATACTTCATAATCTGTCATTACAAAATCAGCATTATAATATTCCTTGATATACTTCACACTGATCGGAAGAGCAATTTCCATCTTTTCTTTATTCTTTACACTGGATATAACAGAGCATCCTCCTACTAATATCCCGATAATTGAAATAAAAGATAGAATTATGATGATTACTTTCTTCAATTTACATTTCCCCTTCGCCGATAACCGACTCTAATCACACAATCAGAGCACCTCTTAGTGATCCTATTTCATTATTCATTTTCTATTCTAGTATGTAGGGAATCTCTCATTGAGAATCCATGCGATCAGGGAGCATCTATTTTCGGATTCCGACTGTCAATAAACCAACCAGGTCCTCCTACGTCGATCACTTCATAAGTATCATAATCGGATTCCGTGGTAATAGGGTCATCTTCACGACCTTTGATGTACCCATAAAGAAAGATTCCTGATCTAACATAAGAGTCTTCTACAGAATAATCTGTCATTATAAAATCAGCATTATAATACTGCTTGATATGCTTCACACTGATCGGAAGAGCAATTTCCATCTTTTCTTTCTTCTTTACGTTGGATACAACAGAACATCCTCCTACTAATATCGCGATAATGGTAATAAAAGATAGAATTATTATGATTACTTTTTTCAATTTACATTTCCCCTTTGCCGATAACCGACTCTAATCACACAATCAGAGTACCTCATAGTGGCCCGATTTCATCCTTCATTTTCTATTCTAGTATGCAGAGATACACTCATTGAGAATCTATGCGATCAGGGAGCTTCGATTTTCGGATTCCGCCTGTCTGTAAACCAACTCGGTCCTATAACGTAGATCACTTCTTTTTTTTCATAATCGTATGCTACGGTAATAGTGTCATCTTCGTGACCCTTGATGTAACCGTCGATGAAGATTCTTGAATGAATGTAAGGTGCGTCTACAGCATAATCTTTCAATACAAAATCAGCATTGTAATACTGCTTGATATGCTTCACACTGATTGGAAGAGCAATATCCATCTTTTCTTTATTCTTTACGCTGGATACAACAGAACATCCTCCTACTAATATCGCGATAATGGTAATGAAAGATAGAATTATTATGATGACCTTTTTCAAGTTTCATTTCCCCTTTGCCGATAACCGACTCTAATCACACAATAAGAGCACCTCTTAGTGATCCTATTTCATCATTCGTTTTCTATTCTAGTATTTAGAGAAACTCTCATTGAGAATCCATGCAATCAGGGAGCTTCTATTTTCGGATTCCGACTGTCAATAAACCAGCCCGGTCCTATTACATCGATCACTTCGTTAGTCTTGTAGCTGTATGCGATGGTAATACGGTCATCTTCATGACCCTTTATGTATCCATCAAGATAGATTGTTGAGTCAATGTAGCCGGGGTTTACAACATAATCTGTCAATACAAAGTCAGCATGATAATATTGCTTGATATACTTCACGCTGATCGGAAGAGCGATTTCCATCTTTTCTTTATTCTTTACGCTCGATACAACAGAACATCCTCCTACTAATATCGCGATAATGGTAATAAAAGATAGAATTATTATGATTACTTTTTTCAATTTACATTTCCCCTTTGCCGATAACGGACTCTAATCACACTATCAGAGTACCTCATAGTGTGATCCTATTTCATCATTCATTTTCTATTCTAGTATGTAGAGAACCTCTCATTGAGAATCTATACGATCAGGGAGACGGAACTTCTTTGGCTGCAATCTCGCTGTCAATAAACCAACCCGGTCCTAATACATTTATAACTTCATACTTTTTATAATTGTATGTTATGGAAATATGTTCATCCTCATGTCCTTTTATATAACCATCAATAAAGATTATTGAATGAATGTAATCAGGCAATACATCATAATCTGTCATTACAAAATCAGCGTTATAATGCTCCTTGATATACTTCACACTGATCGGAAGAGCAATTTCCATCTTTTCTTTCTTCTTTACGTTGGATACAATAGAACATCCTCCTACTAATATCGCGATAATGGTAATAAAAGATAGAATTATTATGATTGCCTTTTTCAAGTTACATCTCCCCTTTTCTGATAACAACTATAATGACACAATTAGAGCCTTTACTAAATGATTATACCTACATGGAATGTCAAATACCGACTTTTTTATCTTTTTTCTCCTACGCTATACCCGAAGTAAGAAGTATGTATTATAATACTAATTACCCAGATTGGAAAATAATTAATTACTTGAGCTAATATACCAATCTAGTATGCCGTGCTAAAATCATAAAAAATTCACTCTATCAGGAAAACGGAGTCTCTTAGGCTGCAATCTCGCTGTCAATAAACCTACATTAATTACTTGTTTTGTTTCACGAAGTAGCGTTTTCTTTCAGTTCTTTCTTTTCTGCGCTGGTAGGCGTGCATCTCCTCCATCTCCTCCAATTACCTTTTTTTGTAACTCTATTATATATTATCAAAATAGACAAGGTGGGAACATGTTGACCTATATTAATGATAAAACATACTGGGATATATCAAGTGAAGTTTACAACAGGGATATTACTCCTGAAAGTAAGGTAAAGGTTCCCCCTGGCTGGAAAGTCGTCGAACCTGACGGAGCTATGCTTCACGATACCAACGGTTCAGGTTTCGACGCTAATGTCTTCTACAACGAAAAAACCAATCAGGTCATTATCGGATACAGAGGTACGGAACCAATGGATCGACCCTTTTGGAGTAAGATGATGGACTGGGGAACGGATGCTAGTGATGTAGTGCTTAGCCGCACCAAGAACCTTGAGAAAGTTCATCTAAATTATGAGAAGAATAAGGATGAAATTGCCTCCCTCCCATTTCAGTCCCAAATCGCCTATCATCAAGCGGAGGCGAGATACCAGAGTAATCAATTTACACAAGCGGAGAACCTATACAAAAAGGTGAAAGAACAATATCCGAATGCCGAAATATCCACGACAGGCCATTCTCTAGGAGGTGCTGAAGCAGAATATGTTGCAGTTCGTAACGGCCTGCCTTCTGTAAGTTACAATGCTCCTAGCATATTTAACATGCTATCCGATGATCTTCAGAAGAAGTCGAAGGCTGGAGAATTTAATAACACGAATATTGCTTACGTCCATCCGGGAGACACGGTCGGCTCAGGGCCAGGCACAAGCAGTGGAAACCCACATGTCGGAGCAACCGTATTTATCAATTCTACATTCAAGGATGCGAATAAGAGCGAGTTCACGATGAATATTCCTGTCTCGATACCTATAAAGAGAAGCAACCCATTCGAACAATTTATCATGGGAAACAAATGGACACCGATTCAATACGTTCCATTAACAATTCCTTTAGGACAGCAAAGCATCGTTATGAAGCTCTATAATTCCCTTTTTGGTGGTGAAAAGACGCATGCTTTAGAACACTTCTCGTTCGATGGGCATGGCAACCTTAATAACCGTCTGTTCGGCTTAGACGGACAAGCCATTGAAGGCAATCCACGGGTATCAGCATACGACAAAATGATGGCTGCTAGAGCTGAATTGAAGGAAGCCATGGGAGACTTGGTAGAGCGTTACGGCTCGAACATGGGAATATTCGGACAGATGGCTGCAGCTGGATTAGGCGTAACCATCAGGGGAGCTGGTAGCAAAGGTGGAGGTACGATTCAATTAACAACGGAGGAACTGCGGCAAGCAGCACGGCAAATGAAAGCAAGCCTCCGTGGGTTCTCCAACGATACCAAGAACACAATCCAACTATTCCAGACCCATATCGCAACGAGTAAGAGCCAGTCACTAGCCCCGATTGCCCACAACGCGACTGCTACCTTGGATCGGATTAATCGCTGGTATCAAGAATCCATCTCAGAGATTGCCGACTATATTGATCGTAAGGAGCAGATATTTACAGCAGCGGATAAATGATCATACGATGAGAATAAAGGTTGAAGAAGATGGATTAATGATCATACGATGCAATAATTCATCTTTCATTCAGATAGGACATATTTCAGCAGATAAGAGGAGAGATAATGGAATGAGCAGAATATCCTTGCAGATGGATGATCTCAGAAGAGCGATTCGACAATGCGAACAGTTAAAACAAAGACTCCATGATCAGGAGCAGCAAATGAGGACGATATACGGTCGGTTACATGATTGGAAGGGAGAATCGGCTGAGAAATTATCCCGCATGATGGAGGGGTTCCTGCAAGGAACGACGGTACGAATACAGGAACTCGATACGCATACAGAGCAGCTGCAGCGGTATATCAGTAATATGGAAATAGCGGACCGTTATCAGCAATACCGATAAACGCCCCGTCTATGGATTGACAGTGTTATATTAAACCAATCACACATTCTAGTATGCATAGATATAATCATTGAGAATCCATACTCTCAGGGAACGTCTTTTTTACGGATTCCGACTATCAATGAACCAATCTGGTCCTATTACTGTACGTACTTCTTTTTTAGAATAATCATATGCAACAGAAATTGGCTCATCTTCGTGCCCCTTAATATACCCATGCAGATAAATGGTCGAGTTAATGGCAGGGTCGAGAAATTGCTCGTCCTTTAATATAAATTCGGAGTTGTAATACTGTTTGATGTACTTCTCGCCTGCAATTGTTGCGGCTTCCACCATTTCTTTCTTCTCTGCCTTGGATATGCCAGAACATCCTCCTAACCACATGACAAGTAGGATAAGTGACAGAATTAATGAAATTTTCTTATTCAAGTTATAATTACCCTTTTATGGAAATATCTATTTTACGTAACTCTATAATATATTATTAAAATAGACAAGGTAGGAATACGTTGACCTACATTAATGACAAAACATACTGGAACATATCCCCGACTGGAAAGTCGTCGAACCTAATGGGGCTATGCTTCACGACACCAACGGTTCAGGTTTCGACGCTAATGTCTTCTACAACGAAAAAACCAATTAAGTCATATTCACAGATCAAACTGAACAATGAATAAAATGCAAATATCCACAGCCTCGACGGTTGTGGATATTTGTATGTTGGAGGCGAGCGCTGAAGAGGTGAATCTTCAATTTATCGTTGCCTGTTGGTTCAGACACTACATTTACACTTGCTTAAATTCGATCCAGTCAATCTGCAAGCCTGGTTTAACGAAATCCAATTTCAATTGATGAAAGCCTGCTTCCAGTTCTATCTTCACAAGTTTCTGTCTAATCCATTTACCTTCCGTTCTATTCATTTGAATGGTAATCAATTGATCGTTCAGTGTCACATTACAAGCACTTTGAGCCAGTTCCGGTTCCGGGGACATGATGTTAACGATGATCCGGTATTGACCAGCCTGGTCTACTTTAATAAATGTCGATCCGGCTGCGGAAGGTTTAACCTGTGGGTCAGATAGCGAATGCGATTGCTCAGTCGAAAGTGATGAATTTGCCTCGAATGTAGCAACCGTTTCTATAATCTCATGTTTTCTCGAGAAAACATGTGCATGCATGATGAACTCGCAAATGTTCATGGCGGAGCGCTGAAGTTCTCCCCGGGTTAGGGAACCAATTGCCAAGGAATCGATGGTATTGTCATCCCAACCATTGATTTCCGCCCCATAGTTAGGAACAACCATATAAAGATCATTTTGGGAACGAACCATCATATTCATGAATTTCCGATGCTGCGTTTCTTAATAACGCATCATTGGATGAAGTATGGGAGTGAGGAGCGGAGCTACACGTTTTCGTAGAAAACGACTTCGAAAGCATAAGCTAGGACCGGCTGAATTCAATCTTCGATGTCGAATAAGCTTCTTGGCATACTTCGTGATCAAAAGATGACTTTTTGAACAACCCCTAAAAGTACAGATCTTATTCTGAAGCCAAGTATTAACCTAATCCCTTATGCTTCTTCACAGACACCTACTTCGTCACTCTCATCTCTTCATCCAACCGTTGAAATGCGATCTTCACCTTATCCTTCGGTACTTCGGCATAAAGATCTCCAATACTTACTTCGCTATAGCAGGTTGATTCACTAGAGTTGCTTAGATATGGCAATAACCCTACACCTGTCGTCTCATAAACACGGGCCAATATAGGTTCAAGTTGCTCTTTAGACATATCAAAATGAACATGAAACATATTAGATACCGGTTCTGCTGGCATCGTCGTAACACCATGACACTCGTTATATAATGCGGCCAACTCTTTGGCTTCTTCATAATACTGTCCCATCTTATTCACGCGCTGTGTGAAATAATACTCAGAGCTGATGATATAAGGATACAGACTAATTAGATCTCCACCGTGACGTCTTTTCCATACCTTAGATTCGTTCGTGAAATCCCTATCCCCTACGAGAATTGCTCCTGCAATCCCGCCAATCCCCTTGTAAAAGGATACATATACACTATCAAAGAGTGCACAAACCTCCTCAGCTGACTTTTGATAATAGGGTAGGATTTCAAAAAGTCTAGCTCCATCCAGTTGTAGCTTGATCCCTTGTTCACGACAATAGGCGGAAATCGCTTCAAGTTCAGCGTAATCCGGTAATTGACCCCCAATCTCACGTTGAGGTAATTCAAGTAATAAACAAGCGATGTCCTTCGGCATGTTCTGAATATCTTCAAGGCTGATTAATCTATCCTTGTCCGCAAGTAAGAGAGGTTCGATGTGGTGCAATTCTTTCAAACCATCTTGTTCATGGATCTCTAAATGGCATAGGGGGTGGTAGGCGACCCGCTTCACGCCCTTACGATCACACCATATTCTTAAGGCAATTTGTTGTGCCATCGTTCCGCTGGGGAAGAAAACGGACGTTTCTTTCCCTAAATAATCCGCCATTTGATTCTGGAAATCTTCGATTAATTTACCTTTACCATAGATGTCACTTGCTAGATTCCCATCGATATTTGCTAAAGCTTCTATTAATACTTGAATATTTCATTTGCCATTACCTCCAAGTTTATAAGCTGTGTCATTAAATGTTTCTGAAAAAGACTTCGTGCTGTTCATCCTGAATACAACTCCTTTTCGTATCAATCCTTGATATAAAAAGTATATCCCTTTCCTCTGCAAGAAATATAGCATTTCGTGAGACTTATATTTCTTTAGGTTTAAACAAAAAACCGACCTCATGAGGTCGGACCCATCACAGCCATTTCGATAATGATATGACTACTTCCGATACTCAGGAAAGGAAAAGGTATTCCCATGATAGGCACTATACCGAGTGACATCAACAAACTATAACCCATCTGGAAGCTAAGCATTCCTGCCAGCCCCATACCAAGGGCTCTCCCATAGGGCTCCCTCACAGCTCGATTCGAGTGAAGAACATTCGATACCTTGAATCACTATGCCTATGTATTCTAGGTATTAGATATAGCAAGCTCGCTATTTTGTCCAGTATATATAGGTCAACAATTTATCCCACCTTAAAGTGAAAGCTTTGTACAAGCAATAATATCCGATTCAGTTATTGAGGAGCAAAATCATCGTAAAAAATGTTGCGAAACGATATAGTGTGTATAGAAATTGGTCAAGTATTCCATATTAGGGTTATTGCCCTTTAACCTTTGAAAATGCGGTCAGTACACGTCAGTACATCAATTTGTCACGTTATCCCGTAGATAGCGTCATTCTAAGGTGAAAAATTGTTAACGCTGTGCTACAATATTAAAATTGCGCAACGGCAATCATTAAGGGAGGTTTATTGAATCGCCATGCTAATTATCGGTATCGCAGGCGGAACCGGCTCCGGTAAAACAACGGTAGCACGCTCCGTCATTGAACGTCTTGGATCAGATAAAATGACTTTTATATCTCAAGATAACTACTATAAAGACCATTCACATCTCAGCATGGCAGAACGCGAATCGATCAATTACGATCATCCGCTCGCTTTTGACAATGAACTGCTCATTGAACATCTCAGTTGTCTAAAAAGTGGCCAGACCGCACACGCTCCTGTATATGATTTCACGGTTCATGCTCGTTCCGTGATCGAAACGGTAGAACTTAAACCGAATAATATCGTCATTATCGAAGGGCTTCATCTACTATCCGATGAGAACCTGCGAAACACGCTCGACATCAAGGTATTCGTCGATACCGATCCAGATGTTCGAATCCTACGTCGAGTACTTCGAGATATCGAAGAACGCGGCCGTACGATACGGTCGATCCACAATCAATATTTGAATACGGTGAAGCCGATGCACGAAGCGTTCATCGAGCCATCTAAGAAATATGCAGACTTGATCATTCCTCAAGGTGGACACAATGAAGTTGGCATTCAAATGTTATCTATTCTGACCGAGAAATACTTAAAAAATGGCGGCCAGGTATAAGCCATATTTTCTTGGCAACGCTTTTAACGTGAAATGTTAACCCAACTATGATTCGAGCGGATTTTTGGAGGTGCCGGCAGTACGGAGCGCAGTCGGCACCTTTCATATTTACATGTGACTGTCGAGAACACACTCGACAGTCTTTTTTATTATTTTTACACGGTTACATATGCCAGACTGAGCTTACCCAGAAGAACTTGCACATTTCCTATCCTATACCATAAGATTAAGACATTAACGCTGTAACGGATTATCAGAGATTAGATCTGGAGGTGTACGATGACATACCATGTGGAGATACAATTTCATCCTATTCACGAGTTGATGAACAGCTTACATTCGTTTATTTGCAAAAAATCTCATAAAAAGACTGAATTAGGCTCCTCATGGGCCAAGGAAACAGAAAATCAGTTAAACGCAGAACTTTCCTCTCGCTTAGAGGCAACGGAATTAAATAATGATTGGAAAACATTGTACTTGCTCATTCATTTATGTCCACATAAGGAGAGTGTAACAAGCGTTCTTAAATGGATTGAAGGACTATCCATAGGCCAAATCTATGAAGCTCTCTCCGAATATGTAAAGATATTTCCGAGTAATATGAACGATTACCGCAACCAGATCATGTATCTGCTATATGAATGGAATCTTCAGTATTTCAGTCGATGTAGTCCCACCATCTTGGAAGCTTTACAACAACACTCCGATGATAAAAAGCTTGAATTAGCGCAAAGTCAGAATACCTCAGAAGTTGTGAATACAACAACAAATGGTTTTTATTTCGTTCCTGTAGAAGGCTTAGAAACCGTGGTACTTGTGCCCCAGTATCATTTCCAACCTGCTAATATTATCTACTCTTATGGGAAATTGACGTTATGCCAGTATGCATCCAGGATATCACTTGGAGAAGAGAATGATATATCGGCATATATGTATCGGACGATCCGAAGTTTAGGGGAAAAAAGTAGATTAAAGATATTGCAATCTCTACACGGTGAACGTAAGACCTTTACGGAAATCGTAAAAAGTGCAGGGTTATCCAAGGGTATTGTTCATGATCATATATTCAATCTTCGCAGTTCAGGTTTACTGCATGCGTATATCGAAGGGGAGAATGTAACGGATTATAGTCTGCGACTTGAAGGAATTCGTCATATGAATAACCAAATACTCGATTATTTGCAACCATAACCACATAAACCGATTGAAAGACTAAGTCTTCTCACTCCAAAAAGTAAATTGACCTTTACAAAGGGTACATTTCAAAGAGTGAATAGGCTTATTTTTTTTCGCTAAAATATCATAAACTTCTCTTCGCGAAGAAATATTTAACAGTTCTCTATTTACAGAACTGAATTTAGTTTCTATAATATACCTTATCGAACGTTAATCATACTTAACGGATCGGAATTATCATTTAAAGATATATCAAAAATTTATAGGGATATGGGGATGAAACCATGAAAAGAGGTATTTTTTTATTAACGTCGTTACTGATTGCTAGTTCATTGTTGGTATCAGCTTGCTCGAATAACAATAGCAATAGTAATTCTGCTAGCAAACCTGTGGACACTAAAACTCAGGACACTCTTGCTGCTACTGTTGGTCTTACAGAACCTTTCACAGCAACTGACTTATCCAAGCTTCCTGCTGTCGCACAAAAACGTACAGATACCATCATTGTTGGACTAACGGATCCAAGTGGCGCATTCACACCCTATTTTCAACAAAGTGGATATGACGGAAATGTATCCTCCTTACTATACGCATCCCTTGTAAATGTAAATGAAAAGGGACTCCCTGTTCCTGAGCTTGCAGAAAGTTACGATATATCTGACGATGCGCTCACTTACACCTTCCATCTCAAAAGTGACTTGAAATTCAGCGATGGATCACCTCTAACGGCAGATGATGTAGCCTTTACATGGACAATCCTACACGATAAGGCGTATGACGGAGATTCCCAAGTACTTACTCTAAATATTGTAGGCGGTGCAGCCTATAAAGCGGGTACAGCTACAACCATTACAGGCATAAAAGTCACTGATCCGAAGACGATTTCCGTTACATTAGAGAAGCCTAATGCCACAGCCTTAGTAACACTTGGTTCGAATGTGTTGTCTAAAGCCTATTATGGTAAGGATTATAAATTCGGTCAGTTAGATTACATCAAGAAACTTCATGAGAAACCAGTAGGTAACGGTCCTTACACGTTAGAGAAGTTCATTCCTGGTCAAGAAGTTCGATTCGTAGCCAATGAATATTATTACAAAGGAAAACCTGCTACTGAACATTTCATATATAAAACGACAGAAGGTGACGTGTGGCAGTTCGTTGAGACTGGCGAGGTGGACTACGCTTCCTTTAGTGCAACACAAGAAAACATCGACAAGCTAAAAGGATTAGGCTACCTAAACGTTATTCCTTATACACCAAGTTCGTACGGTTATTTACAAGCGAACTTAGAGCATGAACAGCTTAAGGATAAAGCGGTAAGACAGGCGATTACATATGGTCTTGATCGCAAAAGTATTTATGTTGATGCAAGCCAAGGTGCAGGTTCCGTTGCGAATATCCCAGCTTCACCGATATCATGGTCCTACACGGAAGAAGGCATTAATCCTTACAACTATGATCCTGAGAAAGCGAAGGAACTACTTGATGGAGCAGGTTGGATCGTTGGAGCTGGTGGTATCCGTGAGAAAGATGGTAAACCGCTATCCATTCACTACCTAGGTTCCAAGAGTAAGAACACAGATATATTCATCGCTGTAGCGAAAGAAAATTTCCAAGCGCTTGGCATAAAGTTCGAACCTGAAGTATTCGCAGACTTTAACTCCCTAGTGTCCAAAGTTGAAGGTGGAGACTACGACCTCGTATCCTTCTCTACACCAATGCTTACTGATCCATCGGATGGTCTCCTTCAATTCGTAGATGGAGAAATTAAAGGCTATGACAATCCTAAATTCAAAGAGTTGTATGACAAAGGACTCGCTACAACCGATATCGAAGAACGCAAAAAAATATACACGGAAATATACCAACTTTTAAATGATGAGCTACCTGTTATTTTTACAAGTTATAAGAAAACCGTGTATGCATACAATGGCCGGATTGAGAATCTTACTGTGAGTCCTTTCATTGGTCTTGCAGGCAGTCTTCCTAATTGGTCCCTGAAGTAGAAAATAGGCAGCCCCTGTCTTGATGGCAGGGGCTGCCAACATAAGGAGTCGATCATGAGCACTTATTTATCGAAAAGATTGATCTATATGTTTCTGATTTTATTTGCTGCTTCATTACTCATATTTTGCCTATATGCACTGACACCCGGAGACTTCATTAGCGGGAATATTAAATTAACACCAGAACGTAAAGCTGAGCTTAGAGATATCTACGGCTTAAATAAACCTCTACTCGAACGTTACGGGATATGGATGTCTAATGCCTTTCGTGGTGATTTTGGATTTTCTCTAGCTCAACAAAAACCGGTTCTTCAGCTATTTAACGAGTATATATGGAATTCCTTTTTGCTAGCTGTCGTATCCACATTTCTGACATGGGTCATTGCAGTTATCGTAGGGGTTATTTCTGCGTATAAGCAATATTCTTGGTTCGATACACTCGTTATGGTGGCTATCTTCGCAGCCATGTCTATTCCATCTTTCTTTATCGGCTTATTTCTTATTAAAATACTGGCTGTTGATTTGAAATGGCTACCTCCGGGTGGCATGCTTACGACCGGAAGTAACGCAACAGGTATTGCTTATCTGAAGGAAGTCATCCATCATATGACGCTTCCTGTCGTTGTCATGACGCTACTTGGTGTAGGGTCATTAACTCGTTATTTCCGCAGTAACATGATCGACGTCATTAAACAAGATTATATACGTACAGCTCGGGCTAAAGGACTTACAGAGCGTAAGGTGCTATTCACACATGCGCTTCGTAATGCGCTTCTGCCGGCTATTACACTCGTTGGATTCGAACTTCCAGCACTCTTTGGAGGATCGCTTATTATTGAGAAAATATTTAATTGGCCGGGAATCGGACAGCTCTATATGCAATCTTTCGGATTGAGGGATTATCCCTTGCTCATGGGATTCACGATGTTTATTGCTATTCTGACCGTCCTCGGAACGCTTATATCGGACATTTTGTACCATGTCGCCGATCCGCGTGTCCGATTACAGTGAGGAGGCTTGAGCTATGATAACGACTCCAACTAAATTGGTGAACGCTAAGAGAACCAAGGATTCACCTGTGAAATCTTCATTATTCAGACAATCGATACGTAAATTAAGCAAAAATAAGCTAGCTGTATCTGGCTTTGTCGTCGTGATCTTGATGTTTGTGGCTTGCTTCATCGGTCCCTTATTCTCTCCGTACACGGATAACAAAATCAATATGGCGATGATGAACAAAGCGCCTCATTTAAAGCATTGGCTGGGTACAGATGCACTAGGTCGAGATGTGTTGACACGTGTGTTACTTGCCGGACGAATATCTCTAACTGTGGGTCTAGCGTCGATGATGCTCTCGGTATTTATCGGTTCTTTGCTTGGTGCACTAGCTGGATATTATCGTGGCATTGTCGATCAGATTATTATGCGTATTGCTGACTTACTGTTAACGATTCCAAGTCTTCCGCTACTATTCATATTCGGTGCTTTGTTATCCGAGTGGAAAATTCCAACGGATTATCGCATGTACATCGTTATGCTGATGTTAAGCTTCGTGGGTTGGCCGGGACTCGCTCGAATGGTACGAGGACAGATGCTTAGTCTTCGTGAACGTGAATTCATGCAGGCTGCCGTAGTCCTTGGATTACGTGACCGCCGCAAGTTATTTAATCATTTATTACCGAATATCGTGCCCTTATTAATCGTAATTGCCACTCTAAATATCGGGGGGGCGATTCTTAGTGAATCTGTCCTTAGCTTCTTCGGTCTCGGCGTAATGCCTCCAACCCCAACATGGGGAAATATGATCGATGCTGCTAACAATATGATCGATTTCCAAGAGCGTCCATGGCTGTGGATTCCACCAGGATTCTCGATATTTGCTACGGTTATAGCTATTAACATATTCGGCGACGGACTTAGAGATGTACTCGATCCTAAACAGAAGAGGTAGGTGAATACAGCCCGTGGACAATTCAATTGAGATAGATCACCTTAGTACGTACTTTTATACCGAAGAAGGTGCTGTTAAAGCCGTTGATGATGTTAGTTTTCGAGTACCTCTTGGACAGACCGTATGCATTGTAGGGGAATCAGGCTGTGGTAAAAGCGTCACCGCAATGTCGATTATGGGTTTGGTAGAGGAACCCGGAGGTAAGGTTATCTCCGGTAAGATCGATTTCAGTGGCGAAGATTTGCTGAAGTTGGATAAACATAGTTTACGAAGTATTCGTGGAAATGAAATCGCCATGATTTTTCAAGAACCCATGTCCTCGCTGAATCCCGTCATGAAGATTGGTGAGCAGATTATGGAGCCACTGATTATTCATTTGAAGATGAGTAAGAAGCAGGCACGTACACGTGCCATTGAATTAATAGAACAAGTCGGCATTTCTCGTCCTGAGCAAATTGCTGATTCTTATCCGCATGAACTTAGCGGAGGAATGTTACAGCGGATAATGATTGCAATCGCAATCTCCTGTAATCCAAAACTATTGATCGCAGATGAACCTACCACAGCACTTGATGTGACGATACAAGCTCAAATTCTAGATATGCTTCGTGACATTAAAACAAACTCGAATATGTCTATTCTACTTATTACACATGATCTTGGTGTCGTGGCTGAAATGGCTGATTACGTAATCGTGATGTATTCTGGCAAAATCGTTGAAGAAGGTGAAGTTGTCGAGCTATTCGAACGACCTAAACATCCATATACGAAGGGCCTTCTGAAATCCAAACCTATTATTAATCAACGACTCGAAGAGTTATATTCGATCCCTGGTCAGGTGCCCAATCCGCTTGATTTACAAGAATCTTGCTATTTCCATGATCGCTGTGAGCAATGTATGTCCATTTGTCAGACGAAACAGCCGCAGTTACAAGAAGTTGGCACGCAACAAAAAGTGGCTTGCTGGCTCTATGAGGAGGCGGTTGCTCATGTCTGAACCATTACTTGAAGTTAATCATTTAAAGAAATATTTCCCGATTACCAAAGGTTTACTCAACCGTACCGTAGGTCATGTTAAAGCAGTAGACGATATTAGCATTACGCTTCAACCAGGTGAAACTTTCGGTCTAGTTGGTGAATCTGGAAGCGGTA
Organism: Paenibacillus glacialis; assembly: GCF_001637205.1. Taxonomy (GTDB): domain Bacteria; phylum Bacillota; class Bacilli; order Paenibacillales; family Paenibacillaceae; genus Paenibacillus_AQ; species Paenibacillus_AQ glacialis. Next base: position 125,293 of record NZ_LVJH01000022.1, on the reverse strand, counting down.
AAAGCACTGTAGGTCGTACCATTCTACGTCTTACGGATAAGACAGAAGGCGAAATTAAGTTTAAAGGATTAGATATTCACAATCTAAGTCCATCTGAGCTACGTGCGATCCGGCCCAAAATGCAATTAATTTTCCAAGATCCATATAGTTCACTTAACCCAAGAGTTCGTGTCGGCGATGCCATCGGTGAAGCCTTATTAGACCACGGATTAACGTCAAAAGGAGAAGTTCGTGATCGGGTATTGGACGCTCTTGTCTCATGTGGCTTGTCCTCTTACCATATCGATCGATTCCCCCACGAATTCTCGGGCGGACAACGTCAGCGGATTGGTATAGCTCGTGCGCTCGTTCTTAATCCCGAGCTCATTATTGCTGACGAACCAGTATCTGCGCTAGATGTTTCCATTCAAGCACAAATCATTAACCTATTCAGTAAGTTACAAGAGACACGCGGATTAGCCTATTTATTCATATCCCATGACCTAAGTGTTGTAGAACATTTGTGTTCTAGAATTGGTGTTATGTATTTAGGTTCTATGGTGGAGACAGCTTCTAGAGATGAACTATTTCGTAACCCGCTTCATCCTTATACTAAAGCCCTTCTTTCGGCTGTACCTGTTCCAATTCCGAAGCTTAAGAGAGATCGGATTGTCCTTAAGGGCGATATTCCTAGTCCTGCGAATCCACCATCTGGCTGTAAATTCCACACTCGGTGTCCTTATGCAGTGGACATTTGTAAGCATCAGATACCAGAATTCCGCGAAGTAGGCAGTCAACATCATGTCGCTTGTCATTTAGTATAGAAAAAGGAGTTTACACCACGTGTAAACTCCTTTTTCATTATGCAAATGGCAGGATGAAGTCCGAAGGTTACCATCATTCGAAAGAGTTCTGAGGATTCCTTAGCTATTGTTATGGCATCGTTACTAAGAAAGGTTTGACTGTATTCGCAAAAATATAATTGCTAGTCTTATCCCAGTTAATGGACCACGTCATCGCACCACGAATATCCGGGTATTTGGCTACTGGTTTGTATGTTCCACAACCATTGCCTGTCGCTAAGCAATTCAACGCATTGTTCACAACACTAGGTGAGACATATCCACCGCCAGCTCCAGAAGGTACGGCCGGGGCGCCCAGTCCAAATTGTGAAGGTGCAATCCATTGCAGCGTCAAATCGGAAAGGGCTGTCAAGAAGTTAACTGTTCCTTGGGAATAACATTGTCCATCCCGACCCAGCATACAACCTGAATTGTAATACTGCACATTCACAACCGTAGTGATGTCCTTCAGATTATTGTAGAGCTGCATATAGGATGTACTTTGGTTTTGCATGTCGATCGTTTGCGGAGCCATGGTCAGAATGAAACCTGCGCCCACCTGTTGCTGGAGCTGACGAACCGCTGTCGTTAAGTTCGGCACGTTCATGCCATTCTCCAGATCGATATCAATACCATCCAATCCGAACTGTGTAATCAGACCGTACATGCTGGTAACGAAATTAGATACATTCGGTGATGCGCTACCTAGATTAATATTGCCGTTCTCCCCACCAATAGACAGAATAACCTTTTTACCTTGTGCGCGCTTGGCCTGTATATCGCTAATCAAGTCAGCGTTGGTATAACCGCCAAGAGCAGTAGATAATGAAGAATTAACATTGAAGGTAACTCCACCCGGTTTCGTAACGTCCATATCTGCAAAAGACAGAACGATAATATCATATTGACTTGGAATTTCGCTCACTTTAATATTTGAAGAATTGTTTATGAAATTATGCCAGTAACCTGTCAGGATATGTTTCGGCAGCTGGCCTCCGCCTCCACCTTGAGTTGTTGCACTAACTGCTGGACTTCCAGCAGAAACATTACCTGCGGCATCCTTAGCTACGATTGAAAAAGAATACGCAGTGCTAACTGCGAGCCCTGTCACCGTAGCAGTTGTACCTGTTACTGTCTGTACAAACGTTGTACCTTTGTAGACGTCATACCCCGTGACACCTACATTATCCGTGGATGCCGTCCAAGACAATGAAACACTGGAAGAAGTGGTCTCCGTGACAGTAAGATTCGTTGGAACCGTCGGTGCTTGCGTATCTCCACCTACGACAACATCCGTTGTCGCACTAATTTGGTTGCTGAAAGCAGACACGTTACCTGCTGCATCCTTTGCTTTTATTTTATACGTATAAGTTGTATTCGCGCTGAGTCCTGTATTTGTATAAGTGAGTGTGCTTCCCGAGACATTACTGAGTAGCGTGGAACCCTGATAGACATCATAACTAGTTACGCCGACATTATCCGTTGAAGCATTCCATGCCAGCGTTATACTGGATGTTGTGGTACCTGTCGCTTGTAGATTAGCAGGAGTGGAAGGTGCTTGGGTATCACTACCTCCTCCAGGAACGAGTTGCCAAAGAGCAGGTACACTAGGTGGTTCCCAACCTGTCAGAGACGTGTGGGGTTGAATATCCTTATACGTGTTGCCACCATACGTAACCGTATCATTTACCGCATAAGATACATTAGGCGCCCATGCCCCCCTGTCAGCAGCAAAAGCCATAGACGGCAACAGTCCAACAAATACAACTAAAATAATCATAAGCGGAAGTGCTCTTCTGAATCCTTTTACTCTTCCCATGAATAATTTTCTCATATCAATCGCCTCCCACATTTTTTTCTTGACCTTCTTAGGGCCAACAAGCAATAGCAAACAACACCTCCCATTCACAAGAAATACATCATGTAAGAGTAGAAGTTAAGCAAGTAGCAGGCAGTGCCATAGACGCAGAGTATATTAAATGTGCAGCATGCACAGGAGCATCACGCGAATGTTATGTGAATATTCAAAAGAAGAGTAGCAAGTACAGAGCGATGGCAAAGAGATAATCCTCAAAAGAACGAGAGTTGTTGTTCAGAGATAACTCAGCGGTGTAATCGTCTCGGGAAAGGAAATAGAGTGGATTGAATGAACGTAACACTTAGAGGGAGAATGCTGGCAACGCTTACATCTTATCGGGTAAGAGTGATGTTCTTTTGGTTTTACTTATGTATGACATCTACCCAATTTACTGCAATTTAAGGCGTTCAATAATTTGTCACATTTATGACTTAGAGTAATTGTAATGGATGGGCTCACACTGGTCTATAGATCTATAGATGCAATTTATTTACATTTTTTAACACTTAAATAGGCTATAAGCATGATGGATCAACGGACCCTCATGCTTATAGCCTCCTAATATTTACGTTTTATCCATGATCGAAAGAGAGTATTTCTATGAAGTTTAATCTCTGGCTAAACCAAATCTATTCCTTTCGAACGGCAGGTATTAGAGCAATTCAGGTCAGGTAACGGATGAGCATAGAAATAAATCTGAAGTGTTCTTTAATGGAGAAAAATAACGGTTTAGCTTTTACCTACAATTTTTTATCTGTTGCTTCTAGGCAGCTTTCTGCGGAAAGCTGTTTCGTCCGGTACTCCTCGCCCCATTCTTTCATGAGCTTAATAATCGGAATTAGCGTTTTCCCAAATTCGGTTAGAGAGTATTCGACTTTCGGAGGTACCTGATGATAGACCTCGCGATGGACCACGCCGTCCTCTTCCAATTCCCGGAGCTGCAGCGTCAGCATACGTTGGGTAATTCCCGGGCTTATTCGGCGAAATTCATTAAATCGCTTCGTGCCCTCCATTAGATGATATAAGAGAATCCCCTTCCATTTGCCTCCGATGACGTCCAGTGTAAATTCTACAGGGCAGGCCTGCTTGTCGCCTCCAGGACAATCCCCGAAGCCACCTTTCCGATTGCGCATAGCTATTTCACTCCCATAGTATCATTTTGTATACTATACAACATTAATGTGCGTACTTCTAAATATGCGATATATACTCTAATATTAAGCTTGTGATTGGCAACCAGTCAAACTTAACGTATGCCAAGAAAGGGAGTATGAACGATGGAAACATTGACAACAACCAAGAATGAAATCTTGTCTGCCTACCAATTTAGACACGCAACTAAAGAATTTGATAGCAGCAAAAAAATTAGCGATTCCGACTTCCAATTTATTCTGGAAACTGGACGATTGTCACCAAGTTCGTTTGGTTTTGAACCATGGCGGTTTGTCGTTGTGCAGAGCCAGGAGATCCGCGAGAAGCTACACCCTTACGCTTGGGGAGCCCAAAAACAGCTTACGACTTCCAGTCATTTTGTCCTTATTCTGTCAAGGTTGCCTAAAGATATGGTTGCTGATTCCGACTATATTCAGGGTATGTTGAAGAATGTGCAGAAATTGCCTGCTGAGGTTGTGGTGGGAAAAGGAAGCGTATATGATAATTTCCTGAAATTAGAGTTCGGACTGCAAGAGAATGAACGGGCGATGTTTGAATGGGGTTGCCGGCAGACCTATCTTGCGCTTGGTAATATGATGACTGCTGCCGCCCAAATCGGCATCGACTCCTGCCCGATGGAGGGTTTCAATAAGGAGAAGATTGAGCATATCCTCGCCGAAGAAGGAATCATGGATGCCGAGCATTTCGGAATTTCCTGTATGGTAGCCTTCGGATATCGCCTGAATGAGCCACGTGCGAAAACGCGGCAAACCACTGACCAAGTGATTCAGTGGGTGTAATAGTTGGTTTGAAATCATCGTGAACGCTCGTCTGAATTTGATTCCTTTATTATACGAAAAAATAGGTATCTTTCGCACAATACATTGTGCAAAAGATACCTACTTAATTTTTGTGACTTTTTCAGTGGCCTCGATAAATTCAGAAGTCACTTTTTTTGCGACTTAACTAGAAATGGGGTATTTTATTCAGAATGATTCGTTAACGACCATAGTTGTATAACAGCACACATCTTGAACAGATTGGCGTTAATCCTTCTCCCAGCACTTCCCTATGCTTTCGGAAATTTTCACTATGGAAAACTTCCTTCAGATCGGTATCGTTGAGATCACCTAATGTAAACTCAGGGAAGAACTTGCATGGATTTACTTGTCCATCGGGCATAACATCCAGCCGGTTCGCAATGGACAAACATTGACCGCGCTTCATCGCCGGCTTTTCTGCGCCTAGAACAAAATCTCTTACCTCATCTAATTCCAATGCAGGTTGAAAACGGATTCTGTTCTGCCATACTCGCTTATTGATCCGGTCAATTTCAGCAATTAGCGGCTCTATATTCTCTTCGGAAACACGGAATGAAAAAGAATGCCAGCTATAACGCTGTTGCTGCTGAGCCGCTTCAAGCCAAGAAAAGCGTTCTTCATAGTAACCGTCCATCTTTACGGCAACATCGTCAGTAATATACCAAGGGAATACGAAATATACGCTATCCACACCAAGATTCTCGAAATACTCCATGAACTCGTACAGCCTCGTTACCATTGAATCACTAATGGTCAGACCGATAGAAATTCTGCCCTTATATTCACCTGTCCGCTGCAATTCCAGCAACATGTTCACCATGTGAATAACCTTCTTGAAAGTACCTTTTCCGCGAATGGCGTCATTCTCCACCTCGAAACCATCGAGGCTGATCAGCAATGTCATATCCTCTGATATTTTCAGAATGGAATCCAGCTTTTGCTCAATAAGTAGCGCATTCGTGCAGATTGTCGTATTGCGTGGATCCTTGGCTAGCAAGTCAGCAAATTCATCAAACTTACTGTAAAATAGCGGTTCACCACCCCATATAAACAACCTTGATTTTCGCTCACGAGTTTGTTCAAGGATACTCTCAAGTAAGGACAACTCAATCTCCTGATTTTTAACATCCTTCGCCATATCGTGATGAAAGCCATCATTCGCCCATTCAAAGCAGTGCTTACAGCGCAGATTACAGCCATTGTTCAGCTTGATGCCGACATCATCAGGAATATCCAATGCGAACGCTGGGTCGTGCTTTTGGGCTCTGCTTGCCATAGACATATTCTGAATCGTCCGCTTCACATTTTGAAACGTACTTCGGTCAAATTTAATCTCTGTTTTTGGTTGCATGAGTTATCCTCCTATCTTTGATAAATTGGATGATTCCATGACTTCTCTACTTGCTCCGTTAGCTGACGATGCTTTCTCTTTCTCTAAAAAAGAGGCGAAAGCCTCTATCGTGCTCATATGCTCGTAGTCGAAAGTCTCATAATTTATCTCCAGATCAAAGGAATCTTCAATCGCCAGCACAAAATTGATCATTTGCAATGAATCCAAACCAACATCCTGAATAATATTCGTCTGCGGATTTAACGTTGACATCATCTCTGGGGATTCCTTAATATTACATAAAATATTCATAATGGATTGAATCATTTAAATTCCTCCTTTTATTTGCACTACATGTTAAAGCGCTTTTACTTTGAGGTTGTACGCCAGTATCTATCACCTCCCCCTCGTGATCGTACTCATCAAATTGCAGGTCTTATGCTTTGCGTTCAGAAGGTTGCGATGGATGTCCTCTAGTAAGTTCACTGCGTAATCTTGTTCTTTCCAAGCATCATAACTTATACCTAATCCAAGCGATTCCCATAGCTGCGCATTCGACCGTTCGTGATCTCCGAAGGGTTCCAGAAATATTAAAGGCGTTGCAGAGGCCAGTGAATCCAGCAATGTCGCGCCCCCAGGCTTGCTTATAATACCTAGACTATGCCGCATTACCTCGAATACCTTTGGATAATTGCCGCCGCTTTCGAATATGCATTCCTCCCCCTGACTAACTTCTGCAAACGGTGGAAAATCAAATTCGTTGACAGCATTACGCTGCCAAGGGCTCCATGACGGATCCAGCATAAAATATCGGTGAGATGCAGACTTATGAGACTCAGGCTTCATATCCTCGTTGTAATAAGCGATGATATTAAGTGCAATACCGCTTTCCGTCAATTCAGTAATTTTGTCCTTGTATGTACCGATTCCCCAGCCGCCACCATGAATCAGATAGCGTTTCTCCCTTTCCTGAAATGGAATCGGCTCCTCCTCGCTAACCGAAATGGTGTGAACGATCCGATTCTCACCAGTCGGATATAACCATACGTTATTGAATCGGTCACATGCCTCCCCATATACCGCGAATGAAGGCGTATCGCTTGCATCCAGACGAATTAAGCGGATGTCCAATTCGACTGAATCCATCATTTCCCGATAGCGTTCCAGAATCGGAATCCAGAACCCGGTAAGAGCAAGAAATCTCCTTTTGCCACCTTGCTTCCATTCCTGTAGAAGCAGGGATACGTTATGCTCGTCCAGGCTGTCGCGGCTGTCTTTGGCCAATTTATAGCCCATCTTAGCAACAGCGAAGCTGTCATGGAAGGCCTTGCGGTAGCGTGGGATTTTCTCCAGCGTCTGCTGATTGTACAAATGCTCCAGCATACAGATCTCAGCCGGTACGCCTTGACCCTGAAGTTGCAATTGTAATAGCTTTGCCGGAATATATACGCCGAGTGAATTTCCTGCGCTGAGAAGTGTTACAGTTTCCATAAAGGAACAAATCCCTCCATATGATATTGGGGTTGTATATAGATTGAACTAAAGACGAACCCTTGGGGGCGCAAACTTTAGTTCAATCTATGTAACTATAAGGAATTCCTCTAGGATGATCTTGAAAGGTGTGAGAGGGCATAAGTTTTATTAACTTACAAAGAGAAGGTCTGGATCATCGTGAAACGCTCAAACTTATATAGCATATCATTCAATTTAGCAGCTTCATTTCCGTAGAATAGAACAAAGATCCGATAAAGGTTCGTATGTGGTTGATTGCAGAAGGCGAATGTGTAGATGGTAAATTGGTGTTCCGCATCAGGCTGAAGCTCAGCTTCCAATCTCGATTTAATCTCGTCAAAGGAGACCTTATCTCTTGTCTCCAAATGAATATAGCGGCTTTCTATATGTTTATAGAAAGGAAGTAAAGTTTCAATGAAAGATAGCAAGTAGGTAACCTGTGTAAATCTTCCGTTAATTTCAATGACCGGATATAGATTGTTTTTATCATCAAGGATGGAATCTATGCCGGCAACTCCTACATAACCACGTTGCCTCAGTACGGCTCCCAACCTCAGCATTTCCGCTCGATATTCTTCCATTACGGCGGCGTCATAATGCGGTGTATAATTCGTACCGATGTATACTCCGTAATCATTTATTCTCTGTTCGGTAACCGCAAGCAGATGAACGGAGTCCGGCTCAATCCATAGCTGTGCGTTTAAAGAGTGCTTGATTGGATGCCAAGCTTCCAGTAACAATTCAAAGCAGGTTGTCCGCTTACGAATATACGAAGACAATTGCCTGAATTTATCCTCATTCTCGATCATCGTCAGTCCTCTGCCAGAAGATCCGTATGCTTGCTTCAGCACTGCCTTGGCAAATCCGGCATCCCGTATTTCACGGTACGCTTCAATTAACTCTTCCGGACTGCTACAAAACCTGCCCTGTGTCACGCTAAATCCATTTTCTTCAGCCAATCTTCTTGTAACATATTTGCTGTTCATGTGTTTCACTAACTCCGCATTGGAATCGATCAAACCCCATTCATATTGTTCAGCTAATGCAACATAGTCTGAGGTCAACATAAAAGGCATGAAGGTAAGCTTCTCAGGCGATAACCTGGACGCACATACAGCCGCCTCGCTCGCATCTGATGTAACACAGATTTGCGGCAACTTATCACGATAACCCTTCACATACTCCAAAAATTGTGGATCGGGTGGATACTGAAGCCAAACGATGTCCTGCGGCTCAGCAATCCAAAGCAATTGCTGCTCCTGCTGTTCAATTAACGTTAACTGCTGCAGATTCGTAAATGAAGGGAATAGCGCAGTCTCATTCCAGTGCTGATCTTCATTTATGTTCACATGCCATAGAACGCATCCAGATCTCGCCCTGCGAAATGGTTCCAAGTGAATACTGCTATCTTCCATGGACTCATCTCCTCATCTTATTCTAGTTAATACATATGTCATGACAGATTACAGATTTGAACTACTATACACCTTCAGTGCCTGCTTCCATAGAACGCGAATCAGTATGAAAAATACAATCGGCGCCAAAATAGCCCAAACGATTTCAACTCTGGTTAGTTTATGTAGGACAACTAGAGGTGCGAAGTTTGTAATAATAAACACCGGAATGAAAAAAGTACCAATACGCTGAATCCATTTGTTGTAGATCATATACGGCATATTGTTTGCGTCCCATACCGAATAGGAAACCTCGCTGGCTGCCGATGTATTCACAAACCAGAACGACAACAGAGAGGGGATAATCATGATACAGTACGTTAAGATCGTAGCTATGAACATAAAGGCAATAAATAAAGCCACATTGAGAACTGTAAATGGAATTTCAGAAGCACTCCAGCCTATTGCGACCATGACCGACCCTGCAATAATATTCGGAATCGGCATGCCCACCTCGATGTACCTTACCGAGACCAGAAATTGCAGCGAGATGGGCTTGACTATCATTAAATCGAGCATTCCACTGCGGACATATTCAGTTAATCGTTGAAAATTGTTGAAGAACAATCCCATATATATCCCTGTGAGCAGTATATGGGTCCCCATAAACATCAGGATAGCATCTGGCATCAAACCATCGATATGTAGGTTGGTTTTGTACACGACGACCACATACAGGAGCTTAGCCATAAGGAAGGCTGCTTCCACAAATATTCCTGTAATAAAATTAGCTCGGTATTCCATCTGTGAAATGACTGAGTTTTTAGCGAATAATGCAAGGATGTAGAGATGTCTTCGCAGTTCAATGACAAAGTTCAATGGTCAGCCTCCTAGCCCTAAATACCTTTTCATCCCCCACTTCCAGACCAAATGGCAAATCAGCATCAGCAGAGCGATCCATACACCCTGCCCGATAATTCCCTGCCAGATCAACTCCCCTGATATTTTTCCATTCAATACATTGACAGGAAAGTAAATCATATAATGAAAGGGCATAAATCGAAATAACTGCTGCAACCTCTCTCCAAAAATATCCAATGGGAATATTCCACCACTCATAATATTAATCAGTAAACTGGTAACCACGAAAAAGTAAGATATCTCGGATAACCAGAAAGCACAGGCACAGATTGCGTAAGAAATCATAAAGCTAAGAATAATAGACAGGATTAAGGAAAGGCAAAAGATGATCATTCGTTCTTCTTCCGTATGTAGGTTATAGAAAGTATTTAATGCGTAGGTTAAAGCAAAGATGATGAACAGGGATATTACGAAGTAAATTAAACGTTGTCCAATATAGGAGCTGATTCTAAAACCAAAATAATAGATTGGCTGGATAATATATTTATTCAACCCCCCACTCTTTATATCTTCAGCGATAGAGTATTCAATATTAGTAATTACGAGCTTCGAGATAACAGCCGCTAAAATGGTGTACATAATCATTTCACGATAAGAATATCCGAATATGGAACTCTCTCCAGCATTGGCATATACCGCTGTCCACATATAATATTGCACAATCATCGGAAAGACCGCACTTATCAGGGAGAGAAAGAAATTAAATCGATACTCTAGTGAGCTTTGAAATCCAATACGAAAAGCAACAACATATTTATTCCTGATCATGCGCTACCTCTATAAAGTTCGACAATTCCATCTTCAATCGTCAGATCCTCAATTGTGAAATCCATAACAGGAAACCTGTCCAAACACTGGTGCAAGCATATTCGGGCTTCTTCTTTTCCCACCTCAATTACAGCGTAGTAGCCATCAAACTCTTTCACTTCACCGAACGCTCTCAGCGGTTCCGATGAAATCCGTTCAGAAAAGTGCAGCTTGATCAGTTTTCTCTCATCATGATACGCATTAATCTTTTTAAGTTCACCATCGTATACAATACTGCCTGCATTAATCAGAATGGCCCTCGGACAGAGATCCTCAATGTCCTTCATATAATGACTTGTTAATATGATCGTAGCATGATATTGCTCATTATAATATTTCAGGAAATTACGGACGGCTCGTTGAGAGATAATATCTAGCCCAATCGTCGGCTCATCCAGAAACATCAGCTTGGGCCTATGAATCAAGGAGGCAATCAGCTCCATCTTCATCCGCTCTCCAAAGGAGAGTCTGCGTACCTGTACACCCAGTAATTCCTTCACATCCAACAGTTCAGACAACTCATCAAGCGTTCGGTGATAATCCTCGTCAGATACCTGGTAAATACACTTATTCAGGAAAATGGACTCTCCAGCCGGTAAATCAGGCCAGAGTTGGCTTTTCTGACCCATAACAATCGAAAATATTTGTTTGAATTGTTTCTTGCGCTCCCATGGCGTGTATCCAAAAACACTTACATTCCCTGCGGTAGGGTGCAGGATGCCAGATAATATCTTGAGAGTAGTGGTCTTCCCTGCTCCATTCTGACCAAGAAAACCAACCATTTCGCCTTCTGCAATAGAGAAAGACACGTCATTAACCGCTTCTTTCACCAGTTTTTTACGAAAAAATAAGTTTTTGAGCGATTGCTTCATCCCAATATCTTTCTTGTAATACTCAAAACTTTTCACCAGATGATTGACTTCAATAGCGTTTCCCATCAACATTCCTTCTCTCCGGCAGTAGACTTAACATTGTTGCAATTTTATTAAATACCATAACTTGCATTAATTGTAATAAAGTGTCGTCCGTTTGTCTATACAATTTTTAGTCTACTTTTTCATACTAGAATACGATATCTTTACAGGATATCTGGGAGCACATGCTTAACGAATGAAGCACAAAAAGGAGAACTTTAAGGGTTCTCTTTTTGTATTTCATAAGAGCCGTGGCATGTTAATCCACAGCCCAACAAGCTGACTTCTCCTACTTAGCCTTTAATTGACCCTGCTACCATGCCCTTCATAATCTGATCTTGTAGAATCAGATACACAACAATCGTTGGTATAACTGCGATCGCCATCGCTCCCATTGTCAAGGCGTAATCGGTACCAAACCCATCTGAGAATAACGCTAGACTTAGTGGAAGTGTCTTCAACGCCTGCGTGTTAATGAATACAAGGGCAAACGAGAAATCATTCCAGAACCGTAGAAACGCTAAGATGGTAATGGTCGCGATAATTGGCGTGCACAGCGGGAATATAATTCTTCCAAAAATCCCCCACCAACCGTTTCCGTCGATCATAGCTGCTTCCTCAATTTCTTTTGGAATAGAGGCCATATAACCCATGCTTAAGAAAATGGCGATCGGAAGTTCAAACGCCGTATACGGTAAAATGAGCGCACCGTACGTATCCAACAAGCCGACCTCTTTCATCATAAGAAATAACGGGACAAGCGTACTATGAATCGGAATAAGTAGTCCTGCCAAGAATAAGGCTACGACAACCTTCTTAAACTTGAATTGAAATCGTGAAAGCACGTAACCTGCTAGAAGACCGAGGACAAGCGTCAGGATGACTGAAGTTATCGTTACGAATGTAGAATTGAGCATCCCTCTTCCCATATCTCCAAGGTCCCACGCTCGAAATAGATTATCTGACATCCAAGCCTTCGGTAGGGCATAAGGACGCTGAAAGAAATCTTCATTCGTCTTAAATGCACTAATGAACAGCCAATACAAAGGATATAGCGTACCTACGGCATATCCGAGTAATATCAACTTTCCAAGTAGGGATAATCCCTTGTCCGCAAGCTTCCTACCTGGGGATTTGATGGTAGTTCTAGCAGTCCTAGTTGTTCCTAATTCCACGCCCCTTCCTCCTCCCTCGTTAATCAGCTTTCTTACGGGTCAGGATATAATTTATCCCGATCAGTAAGGCGCTAATAATCATGATGATGGTGGACACGGCAGAACCGTACCCATACCGGTAAACACGAAACGTGTTGTTGTACATGTAAGTGGCAAGCAATTCTGTCGATTGTGCCGGTCCCCCGTGGGTCATCACCATAACATGATCGAACGCCTTCAAGCTTCCCGAGATACAAAGTACTAGGGTAACTACCACAGTGCTCCAGATCATAGGTAGTGTTACGTAGAACAGCTTTTTGCCCTTTTGCGCCCCATCGATATTTGCAGCATCATCTATTTCAGGCGATATATTCTGTAGTGCTGCAATAAAGATGATCATATAAGGACCGATATTACTCCAGTTAATCGGAATTGTGATAGCCAACATATTGACTTTGATATCAGAGAGCCAAGCTCGAGTCCAAGACTCAAGCCCGACTGCCTCCAAAATGGTATTCACTAGTCCGAACTGCGGATTGTAGATATAACCCCAAATAAGACCTACAACAACTGTTGAAAGAACCATCGGCATAAATACCGCGGACCTTACAAATCGGCTAAAGAAGGAGTTCTTTAGCAGCACTATCGCTAGAATAAGTGCAATAGGAACCTGACCGATAATCGCTGATACCACCAAAATCATATTATTTCTAAGCGCTCTCCAAAAAATGTGATCTTGCAGAATTTCACGGTAATTACCCAGACCAATAAACTTCGTTGCTCCGATACCTTTCCATTCAAAGAAGCCATAGTAAGCTGACCAAAAAATAGGAACTATGACAAACACCACAAACAGAAGAAGTGCCGGAAGTAGGGCTAGTGCAATAAATCCTTTACTACGTACAGCAGTAGGCATGGTAACTTCCCTCCAAATGTCGAATCAGGATGCCATATCTATGGGGTAACAGCTCTTGCTTGAGCGTCCTGAAGCTTCTTCGCAACACTTTCTACCGTGCCGCCTGTCATAATTTCTTGGAGCCCGTTATTGATAACTTCTCCTGCTTCCGCTGACAGATATGCATCATATACTGGAGTGATTCCAGTTTTCTTGACCAAATTAAACGCTTTATAGTACAACGAACTTACTTTAGATTGATCAATTTCTGTATCGTACATAACCATGGAGTTACTCTCTGCTATCGCTTTCTGAGCTTCCGGACCGCTAACTGCATATATAAGTTTGAGGGCTGCATCTTTCGTTGCACCTTCTGTACGTTTGCTTAATGCTAGACCAGCTCCTGCTCCACCAGTAATGGTGTTCGCATCTCCTTTACCTCCTGAAATAGACGGAAGTACAGTTACATCAATAACTTTCATCTGCTCCTCACTCGCAGAAGCTGCTAAGTTGGTAAGACTCCAAGCTCCGCTGATCATCATAGCTGCTTTACCTTGAATGAAATATTGCTCTGCTTGCGTATTATCGATACTGTTCGCACCTTCTTGGAACGCTTTATTATCGACAAGTTGTTTAAAGTAACCTAATGTATCAATAAATTCAGGATCTGTGAATTTCGCGCCCTTTTGAGCTGTTGCATTCTTAAACCATTCTGTTCCAGTTACACGTTCGCCAATTGCACCGATGATTGTTGATTGAGCAACCCATGGCGCTTTATTACCAAGTGCAATTGGAGTCATTTTGTTATCATTAAAGACCTTAATCGCGGTCATCAATTCATCCCAAGTTGTCGGTACTTTAACGTTGTATTGCTCAAATATGGATGTGTTGTAGTAAAGGAAAGAAGTTGCTGACATACCCATAGGAGCTGAGTAAATCTGATCTTGCTCAAATTTATACGGATCAAAAGCTCCTGGAAGGAATTTACTTGTCCAGTCAGGATGCTCAACTGTCAGTTCTGTAATCGGTTGCAACAATCCTGCTTTATATAATTCAGCGGAATGACTTCCTGCATAGACGAAGAATAAGTCTGGAAGTTCATTACCAGCCGCAACTGTGCTTAAACGTTGACGATAACCATCCGGAGGAATTGCCTGTGCATCAAGTTCAACTTGAGGATTGTCCTGTTGGAATTTCTCAATAAGTGATCTTACTGTTTTGGCACGTAAGTCATCTCCAGCAAAGTTATGCCAAACAGTCAGCTTAACCTTCTCGTCCTTCGTGGTAGGTTCTTCCGCCTTCTTGTTGGTGTTACCGCTATTCCCACAAGCTGAAATAATGAACATCATGATCAATAACATTAGACTCATTTTCTGCATCTTTTTCATAGTCAATCCCCCTTAGTAGTTATACAGAATGAACCAAAAGATAACCTTAGTTCATCCTCTTTTAATGAATATCTTAAGTATAAAGAGGGGGGACAACGATACATAGGGGATATAATTCAGTTGATAGAGGGACAATTCTCAGATTTTTCCACGATACTCCGAAGGGGTCTGTCCTGTAAATTTTTTGAACAAACGATTAAAATGTTTAATGTCTTCATATCCAATTCGATTTGCCACTTCGCTGATTTTAGCAGGTGTCTCACTTAACATCACCATTGCTTTGCGTAGCTTAGCCTGTGTAATGAATTCAATATAGTTCTGTCCGGTCTCCCGTTTGAATACTTCACTGAAGTAATTTGGGTTCATATGCACATGTTTGGCCACTTGGCTCAGTGAGGGGCTTTGATCTAAGTTATCTTGAATATACTCAAGGGCCCGCTGAACCGGACTTGTGCCGGAAACTATAAGACTGTACTGTTTCATCATCGCTTCAAAATGATACATGAGTGCCTGCTCTGGTCTCTTCGCCAGTTCTAGCTTGTTCACATCCTCGCCATGAGGTAGCACATTAGAATATCCGATTGAAGACGCCGCCCGTTCCAACCACCGATATCCAGCCATGATTAAAGAGTGTAGGTAAGCCTGAACTGAGTTAGGTGTCGCCTGAACATCCTGCTTGCTCCGCTCCAATATATTCTTAATTCCCACATGTAAGTCTTCCATATTACCTGCCCGTAATAAGGTGAAGAGTGTGGTTTCTTCTTCCATCGTACATACCATACGAAGCCCTTTACGTTCTTCGATTTCTTCATAACGCACACTCCGCTCATGACTTAGTAGCCACACATAGGAACTAGCTTCCACAGCTGTGTTCATAGCTTCACGTAACTGGTATGCATCTTCCACACTCCGACCACAGGCCGCAAATATTTGAAAATGTAACGCTTCTTCCGCTTTTCGAATAGCCCACTCTACCGGGTCCCAACCGTTGTTATCTACTTCTATTTTCACGAGTAACAATAAGGATTGATTCCAGTGGAGCCATTCACATGGCAACAGGCCCGTTAACATTTGGCCAAGTGCAGCATGTAGCACTTCGGGATCACGGACCTCTTCTAGATCCTCATCCTGTGCTGTAATGATCCACATTTGAAGCAGCTGCTCACCTTTCTTCACGCGTAATGCCGGATATCTATTCCATAGTTCCGTTACAATCTGCTCGTTTGGATTAGATGCAGAGGCTAACAGTTGTCTTAGGAAACTCCGATTCACTACAATTTCTTTCGCTTTAACTTGTTCATACTCATGTCTTCGATGTTCGAGTCGTTGCTTTGCACGTAGCGCCGCTTGGATGATCTCATCGGGACGGCTTGTTTTGAGCAAATAATCGCTAGCCCCTTCCCTCAAGGCTTGTTGTGCGTATGCAAAGTCATCAAAACCTGAGATAATAATCATTTCCATGTCTGGGTATTCCTTCTTGACTTCATGAACCATCTGCAGACCACTTTTCCCACTCATTCGAATGTCCGTAAAAATGATCTCTGGCCATTCGTTAGGGATCCGTTGGAGTGCCTCCTCAGCAGAAGCGGCCGGTTCAAGTACCGTAAATCCACTATCTTCCCAATTGATTACTGTGCTTAATCCAGTACGAATGATCACTTCATCGTCAACAATTAGTACTTTCACTCTCATCATCTCCCTCTTCTATTCGTTATTTCCGTACTCTGTGTAGGGAATGGTAAACATAATACGTGTTCCTTCTCCCTCTGTACTATCCACTCGAAGCCCTGATTCCTTCCCGTAATGAAGCAAGAGTCGGTTATTAACGTTACGCAACCCATACCCCCCTTTCGTTGGAATCTGACTCTCATGAGTAGGTAGATCCAACAACTTAGTTCGAAGCGACTCCAAGCGCTCTGGTGGAATCCCGATACCATCGTCTTCTACGGTGAAATTAATGCCTTGTTCATCACACGCCGTATAGATCGTAATCCTTCCTTGTCCGTCACGCTTCAATATGCCATGCAACATCGCATTTTCAACCAACGGCTGCAACAGAAGTTTCAGCATGAAATGTTGTTCCTGTATACTAGCCTCCACGTTCACTTGAAATTCAAATTTATTAGGATACCGAATGGATTGAATATTCACATAATTCTTGACATGAATGATCTCTTGTTCAATGGAACAATATTCTTGTCCATTATTTAGACTAAATCTTAGAAATTCGCTCAATGAGCCTACCATTTCAGCAATTTTAGCATCTCCGTTCATAAGCGCCAGCCAGTGAATGGAGGACAATGTATTGTACAAAAAGTGGGGATTTATTTGAATTTGAAGTGCCTGCATATCTGCTTCTTTTTTAAGAGATTCATTCCATTTGACTTCGTCAGTCAGTTTAACAATACGGGAGCTTAATTTGTTATAGCTAACAATAAGCTGTCCAACTTCATCTATGGACTTCACAGGAATGGCAGGCATAGGTTCTTCCGGACTTGAATGCTTAAGAAAGTTAGTTAAAGCGGACAATGGCTTGGTTATTTTCTGGATAAGAACGAGAACGAAAATAATCACAAAAAGAATCGCAACCGAGACAGCTACAGCCGTCAACGTAAGAAAATAGCGGTTTTGCGAACGATATTCTTCAGAGGGTATGATCCCAACCAACTTCCAGTTTCCACTGTCCATCGTTTTATAGAGGATGGTCTTCTTGTCAGACCCTTCTCCGTAATCCATAAACCCGCTTGCGCCTTCAAATGGTCCTATTTTCGGATAATAATAAGTTAGTGGGAGATTTGTTCCCCACTCAGCAGGACCAGCGAGAATTCGATTCTTCTCATCGAGAAGTAGAACAAACCCGCTCTTTTCCAAAACAGATTGTCTGATTTGTTGTGCAATAACGGCCTGATCCAGATTAATTTGTTCTTTTCCGATAGGAATGAATTTATCTGTACTACGGATTAGTCTGGCGAGTGTAATGACTTTACGTGCCCCATCAAAGGTCCACTGTCGGTGGACAGAGGACCACCAGTTCGGATGATCATCATAATAATTGGGCAGGGTTTGCGTAATATCTGTGAAGTCCGACCCGACTAACGATTTATGTGAAATCGGTGGTTTGGCGCTCAGTGGTTCTATAATGATGTTCGCTATATACTCTTTGGAGAAGGCCAGATTCGTTAAGAAATTAATGATCGACGTTTGTTGGACGAAATCTCCCTCAGGAGACTTCAAGTAATTCTGTACACCGTTATGTCCAATTAGAAATAAAGACATATTCTCCACGTCTTTGACCATTGTAGCCAAGTAGGCCTCAAGCTGACGTAACGTGTTCATACCTGATATTTTTGCCTTTTCTTCGGTAAGGTTTGCCGCTATTCTATATGAGAAGAATCCAAGGAACAGTAACGGAACAAGTGTAGCCACAATGATCAACAGCGATAATCTGTGTTTAAGTGATCTTCCTAGCCAGTTTTTCATATTCGCACCTCTATCTTAGCTGCACATTAACAGAATTAAGAACCTATATTTATATCTGCAAACGCTTCCAAAACTTATTAAACACTATTATGAATGTACCCTTCACTTTCATCCAATGGTAACATATTCCTGTAATAGGGTATACATCCTTAAGACTCAGTTCTGACAAAATATGAGCCAGATGTCCATACAAGTAGAAATATAAGGAATAGAGTATCAAGTGAAACTTATACTTTCTTATATTTCGGAAAAGACCGCCCTAATCCCACATACGTGTTGGATCAGGGCGGCATCTACATACATTACATTGTAATTTCAAATAGGTAATTTAATCGGCTTACGCGCTCTGAACACGGTCCATTCCGTATATCCCTAGTCTACCGCCGCTGCTGTAGATTCATCTAATAGCATGCCGATATCGTCCGGAAAATGGGCGTCAGAAGGTAAAGTAAGCGGAACGTGATACTGTGCTAGAATCGATAGGAACAAAGGACTCGGGGAGCGAAGCCACACAGACCTGATCCAGCCAAGACCGCTGCAATCTACCTATCGGACTATCATCCAACAACATATGTTTCTCATAATACGACCGACATTCCCGGAAGCGATATAGATGATCAACTACACCGAACACTTCGATCCCACGTGATCGTCCCGTCGTTAAATACCGATCTAATCATGCTTGAGCTCCGTGGAAGCCAATGCTTGTAAAGTCCGAGACAACCAACGTAACGAATAAGGACCTTCCTCTAGATGGAAATGCATATCAACTTTCACAGGCTAACCCTCCTGTTTATCCGTGAGTAGTCTAATCTCTTCTAGTGCTGGTTCACCAAGGTCCTTCATTTCACTAGAAGGTGTAAGTCCGAGGTAATGACACATTAACGGAGCAAGAATCAGCTGGGACAAGAACTGTCCATTATTATTCATGTGAGAGATGGGTGATTCTCCCCAAATATAGAGAGGAACATGCCGCTCCTCAGGTTCCGTGCCTCCATGTTGTCTAGTGGCGTTCATCCCGTGGTCGGAAGTTACGATGATTTGATAACCCTGCGATAACCAAAGTGGAACCACAGTCGCAAGCATGCTATCTGCTAAACGAACTGAACCCTCGTATTCTTTACTTTCTCCTCCGAACTTGTGTCCCGCATCATCTATGTTCATGGAATGAATATATAAGAAATCTGGGTCGTACGTCGTACGCAAATATTCGGCGTCCACGAATAAGTGACTATCTGGATAATGATCCTCGAAGTAGAATACTCCGTGCTGGATCGGTTTGTGCTCGTCATGCTGATGACGATCCGTTACGAGGTTAAAGGGCGCAGAGTTATACAACTCACTCACCCAATGATACGCTGCTGCGGCCGTTCTCATTCCAGCCTTTCTAGCAATATGGAACACGCTCTGCTCTTGACTTAATCTCACGATATGATTTGCTGTTATGCCGTTCTTCACAGCAGGAGTTCCGGTAAGTATGACTTCGTAGAGCGGGCGAGAGAGGCTGGGCAGTTCGGATCGAACCTGATAACAAGTAACCTCTCCTTGCTCTACAAGGTGCTCCATGTAACCTAAATACTTGCGTGCCGAATCATATCTGAGTCCATCCAAGACAATAACGATAAGTCTGCCAGCTGTTTCCTTCATACGCCATCCCCCTCATTATTTCGCCTCTATCCATTGCAGATGATTGTTCCTGAGCATCTGCGCCCATTCCCTTGGAGGAGCAACATTACTAACGACAACATGCACTCTCTGAAGAGGCATAATCTCCATAAATGCTTCCTTATCTAACTTAGAATCGTCCGCGAGTACAATCGTCTGACTAGCTGCCGCAACCATACACCGTGAAATAACCGTTTCACCTAAGTCATAATCACTCATTCCCCGCTTCAGGGAAATACCTCCTACAGAGATAAAGGCTTTATCTACACGGAACTGTGACATCATACTTTCGCCAAGGGAGCCCGACATCGATTGCTGATCAGGATTCAATTCACCTCCGATGACGATGATCTTACCGGTGAATCTGCCGCTGTTCAGAGATTCCATTAAATGATAGGCAACCGCAAAAGAATGCGTTAATATGGCGAGCCGTTCCCGTCCTACAATCGCTTTGGCTAACTCAAGTGTCGTCGTGCCAACGTCAATAGCAATGGTGTCACCGGATTTGATAAGATTAGCCGCCGCTCGACCGATTCGTTCTTTCTCTTCTGCCTTCACAATCTGGCGTTGTAAATAAGGAGGCTCGTAGTTAGACGGCTTCGTGAGCACAGCTCCACCATATACTCGTTTCACCAAACCTTCTCTCTCCAATAACACAAGATCGCGACGAACCGTTTCCTCCGAGACGGTAAAACGCAACGATAATTCGGGCACCTTCACTTGCCCTTCTAGCTTTAATTGCTCCATGATGACTCGTTTGCGTTCTTCCGACGATATCGACATTCCTTATGCTCCTTCCTTCTCAAGATGTAGCAGTTGAGAATCATCTAACGCTAAGCTTACAGGTCCTTGATCTCCTATCCGAAAAGATCGACCGTCATTCAATGCATCAATAGTGAGCCTTACGCCAGCGGCATCTATCGAGTAACGGATGATATTGCCTAGTATGGAGACGGAATGGACATTACCATCCACAATGCGTTTACCCGCATATAACGCATCTTTGCGGCCTTCCTCATCCAGAAGAATGAACGATTCAGGACGAATTGCGAAGCTTTCGGATGCACTATCTATCCGTTCAAAGAGCCGCAATGCCTCGGGCTTGGTCAGCACATTGTAGCTACCCATGAAGCGAGCGACAAACTCTGTTCGGGGCGTCGTATATAACTCTTCAGGGGTTCCCTGCTGAACAATACTTCCCTTATTCATGAGACATACCCGATCAGATAAGATTAACGCTTCCTCCTGATCATGGGTCACGAATATCGTCGTCATGTTAAACGTTTTCTGAATTTCACGGATTTCTGTCCGCAGATTTTTGCGTATTTTAGCATCCAATGCGCTAAGCGGTTCATCAAGTAGAAGAACTTTAGGCTGGACCGCTAACGAACGGGCAAGTGCCACACGCTGTTGTTGACCACCCGAGAGATGTTGGGGATACGCATCACGTTTGTCCTCAAGATCGATGAGCCCAAGCAATTCCTCGGAGCGTTTATGTCTTTCTTCCTTGGAAGCCCCTCTCATTTTCATGCCATATTGGATATTCTCAACTACGGTTAAGTTAGGGAACAAAGCATAGGATTGAAATACCATACCGATTTCGCGGTTACGAGGAGCCAGATTCACGATATCCTTCTGCTCAAGCAAAATCTTTCCTTCATCTATTTCCGTAAGGCCCGCTATACAGCGTAGAAGCGTGCTTTTCCCACAACCAGAAGGCCCTAGCAACGTCACGAGCTCTCCCTCACGGATTTGTAGATCCACATGATTTAGCACATGGGTATTCCCGAATCGCTTACGAATCCCCTGTAACTCCAAGTATGCATTCATCCTTCTATCCCCCTGTTCATTCTTTTACCAAGTTTCATTAGAATCATGGACAACACTAGAATAAATATGAAATAGGATATCGCTATAGCACTTGCCAAATGCCCACTCTCCCCAACCCTCTGGTAAAGGTAAATCTGGATCGTCTGAATATGCCCCCCAACTAACATGTTGGTCAGCACGAATTCACCGAACAACACGGAGAAGGATAATAAGGTTGAGGTCATAACCCCTGGCCAAATATTCGGCAAGATGACGCTAACGAAAGCTTTCATTCGAGTAGCACCTAGCAATTCCGCTGAACCCAGTAACTCCACTGCCGAGACGGTGAGCAGACTATTTCGAATTCCCTGATACATATAAGGGAGAATGACTATGAAATAAGCTCCTATTACAATATAAGCCGTTCCCGCGATTTCAATGGGTCCCGAAGAATAAGCCCGAATAAGCCCGACCGCTGCTACCACACCCGGTACGGCGTATGGCAGAACGACGATGCCTTTCATGAACGATTCCCACTTAGGCAAGTAGACTGTAATGATAAACACAGCAGGTAACATGATAACTAGACTTAACGCCACACTTATTGAACATAAATACAGGGAAGTCCACAACGCATCCAGAAAGCGAATATCTTGAAACATTTCGCTGAACCATTCCATCGTCCATCGCTCAGGGAGCACAGTCGTCTGCCATTCTTTGGCGAACGCATAGAGGAAGGTAGCCACTAAAGGAATCAGCAAGTAAATCATAAGCACAAACATTAATAATTTATGTGTCCAACCCGTCTTCTTCACGGTCGTCCCCATCACAATTCCTCCTTCACGGTCGTAGCCCATGGCCGTAGCAATCTCCGACGTCGCCGAACTTGTATAGAGGATGGATTGGAATTAAACATTTGAGACCGCTGCGTCATCTTATGATTAAGATACACGGCTAGTAACGTAGACAACGCGAGGATTACCGCAAGCACATTGCCCAGTTGCGGCTCGTTCACCACATCTCCCGACACTAGGGACCCGATCTGAACAGCAAGTAAATTGTAATTCCCCCCAACAAGAGCATATGCTGTTGCGTATGCGCCCATCGCATTTGCGAAAAGAATGCCAAGCGTTCCGAATACTGCTGGCGTCAGAACCGGAATGCCTATCGTTGTCCAGAATTGCCACCTACTTGCACCCAGAAGTGACGCCGCTTCCTTCCATTGGTCACGAATCCCATAGAACGAGGGATATAACAATAACAAAGCGAGTGGAACCTGGAAGTAAACATAGACCAAAATCAGTCCTGTCCAACTATATAAATTAAAGTCACCGAAAACGTTCCAGCCCCACTGTTTAAATAGCAGCGTAAACACACCGTTATTACCTAACAAGATGATGTACGAGAAGGCTAGCGGAACACCCGAGAAATTCGAGGTCATATTGGACAGCATAAGAAGTCGATTACGAATCCTTGGTGAGAATTGCGTGATCGAGTAAGCACAAATAAGTCCGACGATGATACCGATTACGCTGGAGGATACGGAAATGAGTAGACTGTTCTTAATCGCTTTTAAATAGTACGCACTATGAAGAACTCTCGCGTAGTAACTAAACGTAAAACCCGGGCCGTCTTCTGGTCTTAAACTTCCGGTTATCATCGACAAGATCGGAGCGAATTGAAATGCGACGACCATCAGTACAAAAGGGGCTAGACCTAGAAAAACCCATCGATTTCTCCACTTCATGACTATCACTTTCCCTCCCTAAATAAAGAAAAGGAGGGTCTTCGGCAAGAAGACGAAGACGCCCCACAATCTAGATACAGCTCACCATTCAGACTTCTGTGATTAGTTCATGTGTACAAGAACACGTTCCTGCCACATCTGGGGAATGGCCTTAGCTGTTGCTTCCCACACCTTGTAATCGCCAACTGGTTTCACGTTGGTATATGCTTCATTAGGTAGTAATTTTGCCGCAACGTCCTCAGGTAATTTCACACTGTCACGGATCGGTCTAGCATAACCTTTTGCAAGGTTTATCTGACCTGCATCGCTTAGAATATATTCGCGAGCGAGCTTCGCCGCATACGGATGTGGAGCGTATTTGTTGATAATTGTGGCATAACCACTCACAACGCTACCTTCTTTAGGAATGGCTACGTTGAATTTATCTTTGCCAAGCTGATCGCTATAGTTGAGGGCGTTGAAATCCCATAACATCGTCACTTCGACTTCGCCTTTTTCGATATTCGCGAGACTGGCTTCTGCATTGGATAAACGGCCTTTTTTCGCAAGGTCCTCGAAGAACGCAATCCCCGGCTCGATGTTCGACTCGTCTCCACCAAAAGCAATCGCCGCGGCCAGAACAGCCATTTGAGCTTGCGCTGCCTTCGTTACGTCACCGACAATGATTTTGTAATCGCCATTCTTAAGGTCTTCCCAGCTTTGGGGCGGTGTTTGTACAAGCTTCTTATTCGTTAGGAACGAGATCGAACCTTGGTAACCTACGACCCAATGCCCGTCTTTATCTTTGGCCCAATCTGGAATTTCATCCCAATAAGACGTTTTGTAAGGCTGTGTTACGCCTTTATCGATGGCTACGGGTCCGAATGCGATACCGACATCCCCGATGTCTGCCGTCGGCTTGTCTTTCTCAGCATCGAACTTGGCTATTTCCTCAGCACTCGACATATCCGTGTCTGTGTGCGCTAGCGTATATTTAGTCTGTAGATCCGACCATGTATCCTTCCAGTTCGCCCAGGTATCTGGCATTCCAACGCTTACGACAGAACCCTCTTCCTTCGCTTTCTTCTCAAGATCTGCTAAAGTGATGACCTCAACCTCAGTACTCGCCTTCACTTCCTTGTTGGTATTACCCCCACATGCGGTAAGCATTAGAACAGACATAGATAGAACAAGACCAACAGCTAACTCCCTCTTTAACCAATGTTTCATGATTTCTACTTCACTCCCGTGTGGTTTAATGTGGGTTATCTATGTATTCTTGTTGTTTCAGCCCATCTAAAGTATAGATCGTGAATATTTCCGCTATATTATGTGAATTGATTGTATTTGTTAAAAAAAAGATGACTTCTAAATAGATTAGAAGTCATCCTTTTAAGGTCTTTCATTCTCATTGAATATTAAATACTTCTTCTTTCCCAGCCGGGAATTGCCCTCGTGCTTCTTCACGTATTACAACAATATCCCCAGGGTTGAATTGTATTATCTTGTCCTTAGGCCAGTGCTGATATTCACTTCCGTTCAATGAATACTCAAAACTATCACATGATGGCTCAAAGTATTTACCACCGCTGAAAATTCCAATATTAACTTTAGATGTGAACTCAAATGCTTTGGTAGCTCCAGCAGGGAGAACTGAGCTTCCCCGTTCACGAAGCAGTATCTTTAAATCTCCTGGAAATTCCTGATTAACATATGTTGTCCATGTATGTCCATTATCTGAGGAATACTCCATAGCCGAAGTCGCTCCTTGATCAAAAGTATTACCAACATCATTTATTCCGACAAACATATAAACATTGTCTACAAAACTAACGATCTCGTATTTTCCTGCGGGTACCTGATTTTGAGAGTCTGCCTTGTAACGGACATAAACGGAGATCCTCCCTGGAAAAGTATAATCAGACTGTTCATCGTAAGTGATCCAGCTAACTCCCGAATCTATAGAAAATTCCATAGTATTATCGGCGCCTACAAGAACGTTATACATATCATCATTATCGACCGCAGGTTTCCCTGGTTGTAAAGGCAGTATATCCTTTAACGGAGTATATACGACAGCTGTGTAGCTTTGTTCAGCGCGGATACCCCTCACTCCAATATGGGTGGCTCCAGCAGGTACAATCGTATCTACAGGTAAGACATATTGATGTCCCGAAACTTTGTCTACAGTTGCCAATACAGTAGAACTTTGTTTGTTGAAGCTATACAACAGTTCATATTGTTCGATGCCTGCCTCGTCAGAACCCGGAGTCCATATTATGATTCCTCCCAAATATCCTGCACGCGCATCGGTATCAATGAAGCTTAGTCCAAGCGGAATATCAGTGTTTAGGCTACAGGCTTCTTCGAATGCTATTCTTATTTGTTCCAAGTTAGTATATTTCCCTCTAGGTTGGAGTTTTCGCTGTGTCAAAACGTATTGGGAAATCAAATTTTTAGCGTCGGTATTCATTGCAGTATAACTTGTTAGATCAATACCAATAATGCTTGCTTTGTTCTCGAGATAATACTTTATAGTATTACTACTTGATGCGTTATTCATGTTCATCAATACTTCGGTTACTTCTTTAGCAGGTGCTGGATATTGTGTGTTTACATTCGCAATAATCGACTTAACATCGGTATAATTATGAATGGATCCGTTCACTTCCGCAAAATAACGTTGATAATATTCAGCGTTGTACTCAATCAAGTTAAGCTCTGTGTCTAGGGGTGATGGGTATGCTTTAAGAACATATATGACGTCGTCAGCTTTGACAGGGTCAGCGACTGTACCCGTCTCGAGTTTTAATTGAGCGGTAATAAGATCAACCACTTTTTCTCCGGTGTAAGCTCCGTGACCACCTAGGCCATACTTCCCTCCATCCATAGTAAGTGCGCGATCAACGAATCTCCAGTCAATTCGATATGAATCTATTGTGCCTAAATTAACCTGATCAAAGTGGAACGTTAGGATTGGCATATCGGGTTTACTGACATCCCAGCTAATCGATTTGACGGGAATATAACCAAATCCATAATTCCTCAGTATCCCTTTTTGGAGAATTGCCTTTGGGTCGGTTACCATGGTCACATTGTTGTCCAGAGGACTTGTGAATTGGGTGCTAATCTCAGATAGATTCGCTTTTTCATATGGCAGAACGATATTGCTGTTAGGCTGATAGTTTTGTACTGAGTACAAAAACGTAACTCCTGATTCCTTACCCGCAGCATCAACAAAAACGCTCCAGATAATATAAGCTTCTTCTTCTTTCAGGCCTACCGCTTTATGAGTTGCGAGGGAGCCTGCTGTTACAGAAAAATGTCCGCTGGAGTCAGCCGGGCTGTTATCATCATTTTTACCATTCTTAATTTGCTCAATAGTAGGCCGGGAACTATTGTAAGTGCTAGGTGTAGCTATAAAATAGACAGTGCCTGATGCTTTAGGTTTGAGTACCAGTTCCACTGAGTTCATATCACGATACTTATAGGTTTTTATTAGAAAATTATTTGAATTACCTGGCTGCAATGGAGGCTCTGTAGGTGAGGGTGTTGTCGTATTTCCGCCTGAACCTGAATTTCCGTTATTACCGGAGCTACTGCCTGATCCAGAAGAGTTGTTTGAACCGCTACCAATTTTATTTATATATTCTGGGTTAACATTATTATTCAACTGTCCAATATGGGTTTTAACTTGTTCGTAATTTGAGATGATATCTTGTGCTTTTACACCTTCAGGCAATACGAGGTTTGCTATATTCACATTTAACGGAAGTGTAATTTGAGCATCTTTATTCTTGATGATGATAGTACCGATAGGTACTGTAGTCATGATTTTTGCTTTACCCTCTCCTGATATTTCTAGTTTATCAATACGACCGTTTCCAGAAAGAATGGTTTCTTCTTTTGATGCTGTGATTTGAAGCTCTTTAATATTCGCATAGTTCCAGAAACTCCTAACAGTATCCTGTAGCTTAACATGACCATAGACAACCGAGCTATCACCCCAAAGACTAGATAATTCAGAATGGACAGTTACATCACCGATGGTAGTCATGTTCTTGGCTTCCACATGAACATTTTTTTTGTTGATTGTCATTGCACTAAGCTGAGCTTTATCAAATACTACGGTATTTTCGTCCCCGCCATTCACAAGTGTATTCCCTTTAACATTCACGTTCAGGGCATAGAAGTCATTGTATAGTTCACTTCCGATGTTAAGGTTACCCTGAATGTTGATATTCTTTAAAGTCACATAATCGGCTGCAACTTTTAAACTTCCTTCAATGTTGGCCCCGTTACCATCAAACACGATATTCCCTGAAAACTCCGGCTTTCCCGTATCCGCAGGTTTTCCACTTTGAGCAAGCTCTAAATAAGTGATACTTATGATCGTGTTATTTTCGTCCTTAAATTTAACTTTCGCTTTTGCTAAAGCTTCAGAATTATTCTTAAACAATTTCTTCAAAGATTCAGATAAGGCGTAATTCTTACCTGAAATTGTTATAGTGTCATTATTGATCTGTTCAATGATACTGGTCTGCTGATTGTTCTTCATTTCGGCAACTCGAAGCACAATAGCTGCCATCTCTTGACGCAACACAGGCTGAAGAGGATTAAAGCTCGTTCCGGTGCCTTGCATTAAGCCCGATTCTAGGGCAAGGGCTACAGATTGTTTAGCCCACGATGAAATTTTATCCTTATCAGTAACGGACAATTCCGGAACCGATGATTCTATGTTGATATTTGCGATCTTTACCAATAGGACTGCCATTTCTTCTCTGGTAAGAGGTGCAGTAGGACGAAAGGTTCCATTCCCATCCCCGAGCATCCAGCCCGAACTTTTCATCACCTCAATTGCACCGGCACTCCATGAGCCAGAGATGACATCGGTAAAGGATGACTTGCTCAACTGAAGAGGTTCGATTTGCATGACATTATTGAGAGCAGCCGCCACTTCTTGGCGTGTAACAGCACTCATTGGTCGAAAAGTTCCATCTGAACTGCCTGCCATTAAATTGTATTCCTTGGCCTTCACGATAGCTTCTCTAGCCCAGACAGAGGCTTTGTTCAGATCTGAAAACGTTATCTCCCCAGAACTTTCAGCTGCATACACGCTGGATAATGCTCCTATACTCATGGCCAGACTTAGCGTAGTTACAGTAATTTTTTTAAATAAAGTCATCTTGCTCCCCCTTGTAAAAATATGTACTATAAATTACAAATATCTACCTAATTCTACTATGGTAAATATATACAAACAATAAAATTTATCATATTTAATATTTTTAACCTTTGAATATTGTGGAATTTTAGCAAGAATTGTATTATTTTTCGTATATATGCTTATCCAAAGTTACATCCCTCTTTATTCGCTTAAAGGACCTACTAGGATAACCCCCGATATATAATAAATTTATAAATAACCCCATATGTTGTCTGCAATAAAGTCCACAAATGAAAGAGACCCACTTTATAGTGGGTCTCTCTAAGCCAAAGAAGTTACTAAAAGTTAGTATCCGCAGGAGACGGGACTAATCATGAAGAAGAGGTCTCTACAGCGCGGTTAGCGCGTTGTTGAAAGAACGGTATACTTACCAAACAGACAATTGCCACTCCAATAACCAGAGCAAACCCCGTCCCTCCCATTCCTTTCAAAGGCAAAGTCAGACTAAGCAAGATGCATCTCGTGGCTACCATTAAGCATTCTCTCCATATAAGGAAAGAGGCTTGACTGACGGGATTTGCATGTTGGATAAAGCGGAATTGCTGAGCGTTCCAGACCGTCAGGAAGAAGAACATACCTATTGAAGTGATTAGGTTAGAAATAATAAGCGCTACAGGATGCTGGAATAATACGATTATAAAACCGACAGCCAACAGTGTCATCCCAATCCACAGCCAACGCATCTCGTCAATTTTCACTTTTCGATACACCCATAACCCAAGCAAAGAGCAAATCGTATACACCATGTTTAACAAAGCAATCAACAATTTGTCCTCTGTGACAGTGAACGTAAAGAGTAACGTAAATAAATTCTGAAATTGCATGAATACACCCGCTGCGAGAAAGGATAGTACGATCCACTTTGATCCTGGACGGCCGAATGCGGTACGGAGACTATAACGCCCACGAGCAGCATGGTTATCCTGTACGTCTGGAGTAGCTAAAGTAATTCTCGGCATAAAGAACGAGAAGATCAGCATCATGGCGACGAAGACAAGCATCAAGATGAAAGAGCCCGAATACCCATACCCATCGATAACTTTCGCCGATACAAAAGGAACAGCAACAGATATTACCTGAGAGATAACCATTAGCGTGGCGAAATATGGAGTATATTCACTCCCCTTACCCCTTAAGGCGATGCTGAGATTCTGCGAAGCCTGAGAGAACCCAAACATTGCACCTACAGGTATACCTAATACTAATATCCACAGATATCGATTATCGAACTGCACCATGACTAAATACATGAAAGCAACGGTTCCGAACAACGCAGAAATCGCTAAAGGCAGACGTATAGAAAATCGATTTAATAACCTAGCCGCAACAGTGAAAGAAAACCCCCAACTGATGAACATAGACATGTTGTAAAGAGATACTTCCGTAATCGAATGGTCATACTCCCAAATAAATAAATTGACGAATATCCCAATATAACTTGCGATAATTGTGCTGATCGTGGTCATGATCAGCAGCTTGCGCATATCTTTAGACATCTGCCACATCCTTTCTTTCATTCATTCGCATGGATCCAATTAGAGCTTATTTTTTGAATTATTATTTTCTTACTTTCTAGCTACTTCTTATCCTTATTTCCATCAATGCCTCGTATCGTTCTACATCATTTTGTGAAATTCTAACCACTTCATCTCATTGGAAAAGTGGACAACCATCAACCACCCTATGTACGTATATCAGCAATCATACCCGCTACTACATCTGCTTGCTATCGTTAATTTATCAATGCTCAGTAAGTCTAATCCTTTAATCATACCTTCGGAGTCCAGATTAGGCTTCAGGCTCACATTATACATAATTTCCCAGGTAATCCCCATAAATATAATTAAATTTCACACCGAATAATGCTGTTCAGTTGTTTCGAGGGCTTACAACTTGGTGACCGATCATGTTAAGCCAGTTAAACACGTTCGACTACCGATACCTCTCTCTCCTCACATGAAAAAAATCAGACCACATAGGGTCTGATTGTTGATAGTAGCGTCTTGACGTCCAAACGTTCAAATCAATATTGAATATTATGCGCTGCGTTTCTTAAGAAACAATTGATCGATAGATAACGCTGTAGGAGCAGCAACAGTCAAATAAATCGTCACTAACATAAAAGACAAATCCATCTCATATCCAGCCATCTGATCATTCCCAAGTAACCCTGCTGAGAATTTCGTTGTCACAATCGCTCCCAGAAGCATGACCGTAAATATAGCTGACACATATCGGGTGAAGAGTCCAACAATCAACATGATCCCACCAACGAGTTCAAGTGCAGCTACCGCATATGCCAACAATCCAGGTAAACCCAAAGATCCAAACCATGCCTCTACATTCCCTAAACCCATTTGCAATTTACTAATTCCATGAGCTAGAAATAATATTCCCATCACGATACGCATTATCGTTGATACCACTGTTATTCTTGTCATTATTTATTCTCCCCTTAATTTCATTTATTGTGTTTATTTTGCTGGTAAAGCTAGTGTGATTAGTTTGTCCACCCTCTTCGATTAGTATTTATAGTTATTAAAAATATAATATTTGTATTAGTAATATAACCCGCGATAAAATAATATGTCAACCTAAATATATTTCTAATACATATTTTTATTTTTTATTAGGAATATACAACGTCATATTATATCGATCACATTGCAAGTTAATTAATGAATCGAATAGGTAGCACATAACAAAGAAGGACACCTCAACGGTGTCCTTCTTTCTGTTGTTCTATGCTTGCATCCGATCATTCGTCCTTAACCACACTCAATACCTATTCCGTAATCATGCCATACGCAGTTATCTTCTTAATTCTGTGTGCTATCAGCATGGATATCAAATATGAGAATACAACAATTCCAATACAAAGGATCATGATGGTCGGAATATGTACTTTAAATTGGGCGTTCGAAATGCCAACGCTACGAACTAATACAGAAATTAGAGGATTGGTGCCGATGCACCCTAGAAATCCCCCCACAGCCGTTCCGACAATGACGACAGGAGCAAAACTTAAAGCGATTTGCGTCATAAGTTGGTAAGTTGTGTACCCTAACGCTTTATAAATACCCAATTCCCGTTTACGTTTAACGATCATCGTATTGATCACTAGGTAGAGAATTAAACTGACGACAACCACGGTTACGAGCAGAACGACCAAGACCACAGAAGTCATGGCTGAACTATAGGTAGACAACTGCGCTTCTGCAAATTCACGCAAATTTTTCACTTGTATGAGTTGATCTCCAAATGTGGCTTTCACTTGTTGGATATATTCCCGATTGTCTGTACTGTCTGTACCGTTCAGATACACATTAATGGTTGATATGTGATAGTCTGGCATGAATTTTTGCATACCCGATAGAGCAATATAAGCTACC
Source organism: Paenibacillus glacialis (assembly GCF_001637205.1). Taxonomy (GTDB): domain Bacteria; phylum Bacillota; class Bacilli; order Paenibacillales; family Paenibacillaceae; genus Paenibacillus_AQ; species Paenibacillus_AQ glacialis. The sequence continues at coordinate 93,027 of NZ_LVJH01000022.1, read as the reverse complement.
TTCCCGGAATTACTCATTGTCTGAGTCAGTCCGGTGATCAGGTAGTTGTGCGTGGTATCGCCCGACCTCACTTCAACGGAATCCCCTATCTCTTTGTTAAGCATGTCCGCGATAACACCTGTAAGCACAACCTCGTTATCATATACAGGCAATCTCCCTTTATAGGCCGAAAGATAATCCATTTGACTGTAATCATCTGACACAAAGGTTGCCATATCAACTCCATCCATAATTAAGGTTGCCGAATCCATCTTGGTTATTTTTTTTACGCCATCCATCACCTCAAGCTGTGCAACCAGTTGTTCAAGGTTAGCCGTTGGATCTGCAGTCACGGCGACATCTGATACTTCCGTTCCAAGCATTTTATAAAAGGCGGTGTTATCGACTGATAAATTATAATAGAGGATCATAGAAAATATGGACGCAAACGTGACCCCTACAATAACCAACGCAATAATGATATTTTGTTTCATATGAGCTGCCATGGTTTTGCAAGCTAAGGTCCATTGAAGTCCACCCATTGCTTTGTTCAGCGGGAAATGATTTCGTTTAAAACTGTGTGTAAGGATACCGCCACGAAGCGCAACAACAGGCGGGAGTTTTTTGATTTTGCGACTTGATAACAAGGTAACCATCAACAACAGCGCTATTACAATCAAGACACTCACAAGATCCCTACCGGGTTGAAAACCACTCTTCCATTGTAGACCTGCTAAGTTAGAAAGAATTTGACTAAATAAAGGCGTTACGACATAAGACAGTCCAACCCCGATGATTGCGCCGATCATCCCTATCCAGGTAAATTGCAGTACCATCGAAGCCGTGATTTGCTTGCTTGTATACCCCATTGCACCTAATGCCCCGATATTTGTCATATTATCGTCAATACTGTTCACCACACGGAATCGAATCACAAATAAGGATACAATGACAATAATCCCTGCAAAAGCAACTAACATCATAGAAATCACACTAATCATCATCGTAGATGTCATAGTCATAGCCTGCATATCCATATCAAACGTATTACCAAACGAACCCAGTGCAGACAGCTGTACATCCGTTTTATTCTTAAAATCACGCAGCAATGTGGTCGATTGTTCCACATCATCCAGTCTTATCGATAATAATGTACTGCCTGTTGCCTCTCCCATTTTATCGTACATCTGCTTATATGCGGTATCGGATAAAAAGAACTTCATTGCTCCCGCATTAATCGTCCCGAGCGTAGGTGACTCATAGAACCCCCCAATGCGATAATTGAACTCCTGATCAAGAGAAGTAATCCTTAGGGAATCGCCGAGCTCATACCCCCCGTTTTTCATGGAGAGAGGCACATAAATGGCATTCTCCTTCGCAATCTCTTTTCGTTCAACCAGTTGAAGAGGAGCCATGTTTCGCTCTTGATCGGCGTTAAGGAATGCTCCACCCATGCCCATCTCGTTATCGCCAAATTTCATTTTCGCATTACCTAGAAACATCATGTCTTCTGTTTCAACTTCGTTCACTCTAGAATCACCCTTGAAAAAGTCTCCATATACCTGCTTATATTCCTTATGATTCATAATAACGAGTGCATGTGGACTGTGATATTCTTCGATTTTATCGCGATAGAACGTATCCACCTTTGTAAAAATGCCAATCCCTATGTTTAACAGCAGTGTGGCAATTAGGATTAACAGAACGAGCGAACATGCCGCACCTTTACTTTTGTTCATGTTGGCTATGGCAAGATTGAATAGCTTCATCGTTACCACCCCATTTCAGTCAAAAAGGATTGCAGCTGTTCATATCGTGCATGGTTATCCTGGACATGGAATGCGCTTAGTTTCAATTCTCCACACATGACGCCATCTCGTAAGTAAAGGATCCGATTACCTCGTAATGCTGTTTTCATATCATGCGTAACCATAACAATACTTTGTCCATTCCGATTCACTTCGGTCATGACATCTAACACGCTTGTACTGGCGGCGGAATTAAGTGCACCCGTTGGCTCATCTGCAAACACGATCTGGGGACTATTCATTAATGCCCGTACAATTCCTGCACGTTGAGCTTCACCGCCGGAAAGTTGGCTCGGAAATTTGTCCCAAGATATTTCATCTAATCCCACCTGCTTTAGTAACTGTTTGGCTTTCTCCAATATCTCTCGTTTGTTCTTGCTGACCAGTAAGCCACTCGCCAATGCATTATCTAGTACACTCATGTTATCCAGTAGATGAACCTTTTGAAACACAAAGCCACAATGATTTCTTCTAAAAACGGCAAGCTGATCGTTATTCAATTTAGCGATTTGCTTACCCTCAAAATCGATTTCACCCAATGTAGGCTTATCCATACCGGAAAGTGCATACAGTAAAGTGGATTTACCTGAGCCCGAGCTCCCCATAATGACCGTAAAGTCACCAGCGAATAAATCGATATCTAGGTTTTTCAGCACATGCTGTTGATGGCCTCCACTGGAGAAAGTTTTACATAATTTCTTGGTAGATAATAGGATTGTAGACATAATGAACGCATCCCTTATTTTTAAATTTCAACGATTATATATCAAAAAAAGACTGTAACGTTGATTACAGTCCTATCATACGATGGAAACTCTTAACGAATCTTTGCCCAATTCTTAACCAATCCTTAATTACTCAACTTTCGCACCTAGAAAATCAGCTTAACCCCTTGAGGCTAAGGAATTAATTCAATAAAAGTGTTCATCTTGACAGAAAACACCTTTCTAGTTTGGTATCATGGAAGTGTCGATCAACCATGCAAACAAAGAAAGGTGCGTAACTCTATGTTACAACAACATTCCATGTCTGAACAGTCTCGTTTTTCCAAGCTTTTTGCAACACTTCAAATGGGGAAATGCCTACGAAATGCTGGGATTTCTAAGTCATTTGGTCTTTCTAGTCTTGCTGTTTTCCAAATCGTCTTCTCCCTTGTTTTTGAGGGGAAGAATTGGTTCCGTTTGCTAGAAAGCCAGCGGGGCGTAGATTTTCCCGGAAAAGATGTCGTCTATCGTTTCCTAAATCATCCTTCCTTTGCTTGGCGTAGATTTCTGCACACTCTAAGCCTTAATATCGTGTTGCATTTTGAGTCGCTTATTTCATCTACTCGTGTTCGAGTATTCATCATCGACGATTCTGTGCTCAGTCGCAACCGGAGCAAAAAAGCCGAATTGCTGGCTCGGGTATTTGACCATACGACCGGTCGTTTCACCAAAGGATACAGCATGCTGACGCTTGGATGGTCAGATGGGTTCAGCTTTGCTCCGCTTGACTTTGTTATGCTTTCTTCAGCGAAGCTTGCGAATCGAATTTGTGAGATGACATCGAAAGTTTCTAAGCGTAGCCTGGGGTATAAGCGCCGAATGGAGGCCCTTTCTCGTAAGCCAGATGCCGTAGTCGCCCTATTAGATCGGGCTTTAACGGCTGGATTCAGTGCCGATTACGTGCTGATGGACAGCTGGTTCACCCAGGCACCACTCCTTCGCCAGCTGACAGATAAAGGCCTTTGCGTGATTGGCATGGTGAAGGAAATGAAGCAGCGATACCTCGTTCAGGGACAACGAATGACGTTACGTGAAGTCTTTCAAAGCCTTCCAAAACATAAAAATTCGGACATAAAAGGTTCCGTGATTGTCCATACGACCTGCGGCCTGCCTGTGAAACTGGTTTTTGTACGAAACCGGAATAAACGCCGGGAATGGCTTGCAATTTTGAGTACGGATGTATCCCTAGATTCGGCCGAAATCGTGCGAATTTATGGGATGCGCTGGAGTATAGAGACTTTTTTCAAAGTAACAAAAAGCTATTTAAAACTAGGAACAGAGTTCCAAGGTCGTTCGTTTGATCAACTGATTAGCCACACTACGATTGTATTTAGCCGTTATTTGGCGATGGAATATGAACGACGTCAAACCCATGACAACCGAACACTAGGTGGGTTATTCTTTCTCTTTGCCGATGAAGTCCGCGATTTAGATTTTCAGACCGCACTCCAACAACTCATGGTTTTATTTCTCGAAATGGCCCAAGCGAAGACGAAGAAAAACAAAACGTCTATTTTTTGTCAACTACAGGATTGGATCTCTAGTTTACCCAGCTATATCAAGGGCTTGTTTAAAGATTTAAGCTGCGAAAGTTGAGTTAATTATTAAGAAAGGGGAATTTGTAGCGTAACGGTGAACCCGTCTGTCCGGTTATAACAGATAATATAGCCTTGCATTTTCTCCATGAGATATTTAGAAATATATAGACCTAGGCCCGAACCCACTTGCCCCTCCACATGATCACCACGGTAGAATTTATTGAATAAGAGTGGCAATTCATCCTCACTGACACCCGTCCCGTAGTCCATGATCTTTACTTCTAAATAAGGCCCAACGATCTGTTGGGTAATCCGAACGGAGGTATTGGCGTACTTATACGAATTACTCAGTACGTTATCGAATACCTGTTGCAGACGTGCAAGATCCGTTGAAATAATACATTCCGGAACGTCGTCCCACTCTATTTTGTCATCATAATTACTATTTTCAATAAGTCTCTTCAACACACTGCTATGTTCATCCACTACGGTTACTTTTAACTCTTCCAACTCTTCTAAGCTCGCATGGAACATGTCCGTCACGAGGAGATCAATTTGCTCCGCTTTAACATAGATGGTGTTTAACCGTTTACGTTCTTTCTCATTCGTGGCAAGAACCAGCATGAGTTCACTTACGGCCTTAATGGATGCAACGGGTGTTTTGATATCATGGCTAAGGCTCGCAACGAGTTCCTTTTTACTACGATTTGCCAGATATTCGCTTTGACGGGCCGCGGCCAATTCCTCACGCATCATGTCAAAACTTTCGCTGAACGCACCAAACAGATTATTTCTATCCATGTCCAAAGGGATATCGAGGTTACCGTGGGCTACGTTTCGAGCAAAATCCTTGAGCTTAAGGAAGGGGCGAACGACGGTGCGATTCAGATACCAGACATAGGCGATGCATAGTAATGCTATCGCCGAAAATGTACTTAGCATCACGATGAAAAGCCGCTGCTTCCATTGTTGAAGAATATGGTTACCGTTGTTATAGAAAATCACTTTCCCTATAGGTGTTCCGTTAACCACCACATCGACGATCGAGTCTCTGTTCTTGATACCCTCGTTCACGGTGGTAGAGAGATGATCTGCTGTTGCATAGAGCACCTTTTCGTTCGTATCCATGACGACAAATTCTTGATTAGCGATGCTGAAATCTCCCCGATCCATATGCTCCCAATGGATTTCAACCTTCTTCACAACCTCATTGATCGCAACCATATCCACATCGGGTTCCACTTGTATAATCATCAATAGCACAGAAAAGGAAACGCCCACCCCAAAAATAATGGCGATGAAACTTATCATCCACTTGGTTTTCATATACGTTGATCCTCAAATACATAGCCGGTTCCCCACACAGTCTTGATATATTGTGGCTCGTTGGGATTCACTTCAATTTTCTCTCGTAAATGACGGATATGTACGTTCAACGTTCCATCCCCTGTGATGGAATCACCCCACACTTGGCGAAACAACTCCTCTTTGGGCACGATACGATTCTTATGATTCACTAAATAACATAACAACTTGAACTCCATAGATTTGAGCTTAACCTCCACGCCATGAACATGGACACGGCACCGATTGGCATCAACAACGACAGGGCAACAAGCTATTGTATCCGATGAAACACGCTGCTGGATTTGCACTCTTTTCAATACTGCTTTTACTTTTGCGAGTAAGACACTAAGCGTATAAGGCTTTTGTATATAATCGTCACCACCAATATTGAGAGCAATGAGAATATCATCATCACTGGAACGTGCACTTATGAACAAAATCGGAATTTGTGTGATCTGCCGCAGTCTTTTACACAAGTCAAAACCAGACGTATTCCCTAGGTTGATATCCAATAAAATTAAAGATGTCTCATGCTCTTCAAGAAACGCCATACATCCTTCAGCGCTTGTCACATACGTAGACTCCACATCAAACATATTCAAATATTCACTCGTTGTTTCGGCAAGAACCATTTCATCATCCACAATTAAGCAATCATATTTCATCGATCTTCTCCGTTCAATATGTAGTGATCACGCTGCTCTATCTAACTTTCAATATATATCTATCTTTCTCGACAGCCGAGTAACCAGACCTGCATCATCCATCCTAGTCTATCATCCACCCACAACAACTGTCTGTGTAAATTAACAATTTGAGCACAGGCTACATATCAAATAAACCAGACCATGCATGACCTGGTTTATTTATAAGGAAGTAAATAATTGCATTCACCCTATCTTGTCAGTACCCTCAACAGCTTGAATGCTGAGCTTAGCCGCGGACGTTTAAGATACTGCTGTACATAACGGTAGTCGGACAAGATAACACCTGCATCATGCATCGCATATGTGAAATCATCGTCGAAGGGTAGGCGTGACTCCCATACCCGCTTCTCCCAGTCTGGAATATTCGCAAGCATCCATGGATCTTCTATTCCCGGATGAATATATGTCTCACTTACACCGTCAGGAAGCTTATACAACTTGTCGATGATCGACTGCTTGAAGCTGTCATAGGTCTCGCCCTCTTGCATATGAAAAGGATGCGACAATAGGTAGTCTGGAATTTGCACCCCAAATGTATCAGCCAGTCCCGCCGCAAGCGCGACCGGACGTTCGATGTTACTCAGTGATCCAAGGAGTGGATCATCTGCATAGATGTACCGAAATAAACGTGAAGGTAGTCCCCAACGTGAAATCTTCCACAGCGCCTGCGGAATTAGACTACGACCCGTTTCTATTCCGTATAGACTTCCCATATGGTTATCAACATGACTAATTACAATGCCTGACTTCTTTACTCGCTTATACTGGGCGTCGATCTCATTCAGTACAGCTCCAGTTCGTGTCCCTACTTCGAATTCCTTCACTGTCTTATATTGATGTCCACTCTCATCATGCAGCGATGGATGACCCGTTAAGCTACTCCAACGTAGAGCATCAAACTCACTTGTCATCGTTAAGTGAATCCCCACATTAGGTTGGCGCCGACGGGCACTCCAAGCCGCAGCCTCCTCAAACCCTGGAGCTACGGCCATTATCGTTGCTGATGATACTTTACCCTCTTCCAATAGATGCATTATCGCCTGGTTCATGGCAGGGCTTTGCCCGAAATCATCACAGTTGATGATTAATCTTTTGCTCATGGTCATAGTCACCTCTCAAGGGTTCCGTAAATTTGAATTTGATTGTAAAAGATATGACCACGGATATCACGAGTAGACATAGCGGAACGACACTAATCAAATACCGGAATGTCGATTCAGGGTCCGAACCTGGGTTATCGCCACTTTGATAGCCGAATATCATACCTACTATAAAAAAGGCCAACGCCGAGATAAGCCCGCTCGAACGGGTAATGAATCCACTGACAGCCGTATAGATACCTTCTCTTCGAAGTCCTGTTTTATCCGCATCCTCATCAATAATTCTGCCACCTACGATCGCCGGGGTCACTAGGAATCCTGCCAGTCCGAAGCCAACAGCAACACCTGCGGCAATACCACTTATAAGATCATAGCCGAACCAGAGCGGAATCACGGATAACCCGTATACGATAAGAGATAAGCGCCATGCCTTGACCCCGTCCATATTCCGAATAATCCAGTACCATACGAATACTAACGGAATCACCGAGACGAAAACAGATGCCATCAAGATCGACACTTGTGCCTCTGAAATATGTAGTACATATTTGGCGTAAAAAGGAATCATCGAGCTAACAAGCCCATTCACCGTTTGGGCAAAAGAGTTCGAAATATTAAACACCCAGAACTTCTTGTTGCGAATCGTCTCGCGGAAGGCTGGAATCAACTTTAATGGCTCGCCTACGTCCGTCTCCTTCTTCTCTTGAACATTCATCATACAGATGTACATAAAAATACCAAAGACACATGCGTACACAATGGCCATATTGGAGAAGTTGATCGCAGCATAAATCATTGGGGATAATGCGGTAGCGATTAACAAAGCAACGACTTGGTAACCCTGCTGGATCGCGGATGCTTTCGCACGAATTCGATCTCCACGAAAGAGCTCTGGAAGTAGTGCCCCATAGTTCACCCAGAGTACCGTAGCGACAGCTTCATAGAGAATAAGTGTCACAAGAAACCAAGCAAATAGTCCATTCTCCGATAAACCTCCTGGAGGCGAGAACACCAGTACGAAGGCCAGCATAAATAGCGGGATCGAACCGAACACCCAAGGCCTGCGGCGTCCGTAACGAGTATTGGTACGATCCGACCAATAACCGAATAATGGATTATTCACCGCATCCCATATGAGGAAGATCGTTCGTGCTAGTGTCGCGAGCCCAATCCCAAGTCCTAGCTTTTCAACATAGAAGTAGCTGTAAAATGAACTAAATGCCTGACTAGGAACCATCATTGCAAACATTCCTAATGCGAACGTATGAGGTGAATTGATCCATTTACCTTTCATGAACATACCTCCTCCAAGTGTGGTAAGAAACCCTACTCTATTATATTCAATTAGTGGAATTTTTCGCCATATTTATTTACTACACCTGAAAATATTACCTATTCCTACTCATCATACTAAAGTATCTATCCCTACTATCTCTCTCACCACATACAAAATAAGACAATCCCTCTCAACCAGATGGTTGAAACAGGGATTGCCTCATTAATATTCAATATCTCCTTGAATGTACTTCTTGTGAATTATTCTCTCTATATCTATCTATTTCATTACTTTGCTGTTTCGAAATCCGCGATCTGCTGCTTGTACTGTACCAATAGCTTAGCTAATGCTTCCTTGATAGCAGCGGCATCTTTGGATTTAGCTGCGTCATTTAGAGCGATTTGAGCTTTGAAAAAGGCTTGATCTCCTTCGCTCATCTGTTCCGATGATGTAGCCATCGTACTTTTTACGAAAGAAGTTTTCTCAAAAGCTGCTTGATCAGCCTTACCGTTATCCATTACAAGGGTAACTGACATGTTGTTCGCTTCTCCGATTGCCGTCGGTATGGCCGCAATATGCTCTACACCCGCTGACTCCAAAGAAGTTATATCAAAGGCTTGACCAGGCTTGATATCAATCTTTTTCATATCAATGAAAAATGGCATCGCTTCTCCGCTTACTGCCGGCTCCGCAGAAACCACCTTGGTGGCTTTATAAATTCCGGACAAGTCATTTCCAGCAACCTTCTTGTATTGCTCTAGTGTCTTCTTCCAGTCTTCTAGCGTAGTAGGAGCGTAAGTTTTAACCAGTTCAAGGGGATTAGCCCAACTGCTCGCAACGGTTGTAACTGTAGCTAATACCTTATTCCCTGAAACTGTAGTGACCGTCTTGGACGATGCTTCCGGGCTCACTGCCTTAGGTTCGCTAGCTGCGTTCGTTACCGTTGGGACGGCAACTGCGGACACTAGCACGGCTGACAGGGCTAACTTTTTAAATATCATCTGGTGATTCATAGATAAAACACTCCTCTTCGGTTCGAATGATCTTACAAGTCCAAGCTTACAAGAAAGGTGTGGCAGAACATTGGTTAATTTATGGAAAAATGATGGCAGTCCTCCACACTCACCTGCGGATTGTTATACTAATGAGAGAAACAATCAGGAGGTAACATGAATGAATAATAACTATCTCATCGCCATAGTGGACGATGATCTACATATACGTAATCTTGTAGAAGCCTATTTGCTAAAGGAAAATTACCAAACCATCAGCCTCGGTAGTGCAGAGGAGGCTTGGACTTTGTGGCAGACAAATCCACCGGATATGTGGGTGCTCGACATCATGCTACCCGGCATGGACGGATACGAATTTTGCCGGCGAATCCGTAATGAGGCAGAAGTGCCGATCATTATGATTTCTGCCAGGGACAATGAAGTTGATAAAATATTAGGATTGGAACTTGGGAGCGACGATTATATGGTCAAGCCTTTCAGCCCCCGAGAACTGGTAGCACGTATTAAAAGGCAGCTCCAACGGACATATAAAATGAATGCCACGATGGAAGGAGTAACCCTCCCAACGACTTCCACCAGCCTTGAAGTCGGTCGGCTTCAACTGCTGCTAGAGGAAAGACGTGTATTCTGGTGTGGAGACGAAGTCGACCTGACCAGCAAGGAATTTACTATGTTGAGAGTATTCGCCGACTCTCCGAACCGAGCATTTACGAGAGACGAGCTTCTAACATTCGTGTGGGGCGACGATTATTTCGGAAGCGATCGCGCTGTTGATCATTTAATTAAGCGGATGCGCAAAAAGTTAGAACATGTTCCGATTGAAGCGGTGTGGGGACATGGCTATCGTATGAGAACAGAAGGGGATGAGCAGAGCACATGAAGCTGGTACATCAGATTAATTTGGCCTTTGGTATTGCGCTGGTCTTGGTACTTTCTGTTACGGCTGTTGTGATCCATCATGTGCTGTTAGATCATTTTATCGGAGCACAAAAGGAAGATTTGAAGACAATGAGTGCCGCAATGACAGTTTCATTGAGTAAGGAAAGCTTGAAAAATACGGTCATCATGGATCAAGCTGTTGTCTCATTACCCGCAATCATATCTCCCGCCACTGCAGGCGTGGAGGCTATTCTTACCGATGAAACAGGAAGGGTTGTGTCTACATCGGTACCTATGAATTATATTAACATTGGAATAAATGCCGGACCTTTAGCTACAGCAAGTGAAACTTCAAGTCTGCAAAACATTTGGAACGGGACAGATAGACGATACATTACTGAGGTGAAAGCAACGCCTCAAGGAACATTGACTCTCCTTACGCCTGTGAGTAAAGTCAAAACGATTGAGCAAGCTCTGCTTAAGAGACTACTTATCGTTTTCTGTGTGGCGGGTATACTGATGTTCCTATTTAGTCTATTTATCACGAAAAAGCTAATTCAACCCCTTCTGAGACTACGGGAGGAACTGAAGAAAGTAAAAGATCGTCACTTTGAAGACGTTAAACTGATCAAGGCTGGCGGAGAAATTGGCTCTGTCGCTCAATCCGTATATGATATGGCTGGTGAGTTAAAACGATATAATCACGTGCAGAAGCAGTTTTTTCAAAACGCCTCCCATGAATTAAAGACCCCCTTGATGTCCATCTCCGGATATGCCGAAGGGATCAGAGACGGTGTTTTTGAAGGAGAACATGTTCATAAGGGTCTTGATATTATTATGAGCGAAAGCTCCCGATTGAAGAAAATCGTTACGGAAATGACGCTACTTGCCAAGCTCGACAGTGAGGAAGATATATTCAAACCCTCGGAGATTTGTCTGAAGGACCTACTCATAGAAACCATTGAACGGTTGAACCCTCTTCTAATGAAGAAAGGACTGACCCTGTATACGTCATACGAAGATCACGAGCCACTTACGATCCGTGCCGATAGCGATAAATTATTGCAGGCTCTAATCAATGTGGTCTCTAATGCAACCCGATATGCCAATCAACAGATTTATATCCATGCTGCAATCAAAGATGGACGAGTTGAAATCTCGATTAGTGATGATGGACCGGGCATCTCGGAAGATCTACTTCCTCATCTATTCCACCGGTTTGTAAAAGGAAAAGATGGCGAATCCGGACTTGGATTAGCTATATCTCGTGCAATCGTCGAGCGCTGCGGAGGTCTGATCACGGCTGGTAACCGACGCGAAGGCGGAGCGGTGATCTCAATTGGGTTCCCTTGCGTAACAACCACGTAAACCACCAATCTATCCTGCTTACCAAGGAAATGTCTGGATTGGAAGACCGCTCACGAATCATTCACAGATGCCATGTCGCATTTGGCTTGACAATCCATCAAATCGAATAAATCATCAATTCTTATATCCGTTTAGCTTAACTTAATCATTGTATTTCTTCCATTAACTCCATTATCTTTTGAATTACCTGCTCTTCTTCATTAGTAATCCTATCTGTTGCGAATTGTTGTAAAAGATCTGTATGCTCTCCAACACAAACGGAGCGCTGAGCATGCTTGAACATCGACACATCATTTGCATCATTGCCAAATGCAATAAATTTTTGCGGCTCAATACCCATTTTTTGTAGCCCTGCCCATTTATCTACGCCTTTCGGGCTGATATCAATAATACCTTCATGGCCATGCATATATGTAACGATCGGTAATTTCTGTAGCTCCTCTAGCAATTGCCGCTCATTATAACTATGTAAAATGACCACTTTCACAATTTCATTTAACTCATCTAAATGTATGTTTTTTGCTCGCTGCTCCGGGTCCACATTTCGTCGAATCGGATGCTCACTACTACCTGAATAAGCATAATCCCACTTGCTATCTATTAAATAGTCTGCCTCGTATGTCTTTATTAACTTGGTGATACTGTCAGCTATCTGTTGGTCGAAATGAATAGTTGAAATGATATGCCCACCTGTTGCGACAAACGCGCCATTCCCACCAATCATTGAAAAATGTTGCATATGCGGTGGTAAAACGGGTAATAAATCACGTATAGGTCTAGCCGAGGCAAAGATTATTTCATGTCCTTTTTCTACAAGAGCGTCTAATACTTGTACCATTCCTTCACTTAAAGGCTTTCCTTTAAAACAAATTGTCCCATCTAAATCAAAAACAAATTTCATCGTATTCTCCTCCTCGTTTTTTCTTAACATAACAGTCTCCTATATAACGACCATGCCGTAATTAGATTAGGTCAATTCACTTTCCATATTTCGCATCATGAGGACTTGCTCAACATTGGTTGTGAAACTTAATTTCACCAATAGGTCGTTCAGAGGTTGATTGGATTTACGCAGGTTAGCTGTCGCTCGTCTGCAAACGTAGTCTAACGGGGCGAACAGTTCACCGAGAGCAAGCTTATAAATCTCCTCTGCATCTTCCCGCCCAGGAAGGGCTTCACATTGATAGAGCGTAATGGATACCAATTTACCCTCTTGATCAAAAGTTCGCTTATACAATGCATAACCTACAGGCTCGCTACCTTGTTTAATGATTAAAGATTCACCTTCCTTCATACTAGGCCATTGTGTCTGCCAAGCAGATAAGCCTCGATAGAAGTCTAGCGGGTATACATCACGGGGCAATCCTTTGGTAATGGAAAAGGGATGCACAGCAGATTCCTCCAGTAATTGGGGATCGATTGTACCCATATGTTGTAAGATCATTAATCGATCCGTAATTTCGTATCCCACATACTGATATAGCTTAATCGCACTCTCATTCTGGGTCAGCGCTTCAAGTATCGCAAGCTTCACGCCATGTTCTCGGTACAACTCTAGATTTCTTAACATGAGCGCTCTACCAATGCCCTGCCCTCTAAATGCAGGCGCAATGCCTGTCCCACCGTTCCATGCCAGTTTCTTTCCATCTACGTCACGAAATCCGTTCATTACAAACCCTGCAGGCTCACCATCCACATAAATAGCGAGTGAATTCTCCAAGGAAAGCCCTTCGTTAACACTCCTAGTCATAAAAGCCTCAATCGTCATAATCATCTGTATAAAATAGCCCTCAAATCCTAGATTCCAAATACGTACATTTTCCTCGATCGATAGCTCACTTAGTTTCCTAAACCTCATTGTCATAAGTACGAACCTCTCTTTTACTTCGTTTAATGTGATCATTTTCGTATTTTCGTCCCAACCTACATTCCACTTCAACTCTTCGACAATAAAACGCAAGGGAACCATGGTCGAGTCGAACAACTAGATATTTCCAATCCAAGAGTAACTTAACTGACTCTGCTTTTCAATCTGGCTGATATGTTTCACTTGACCTTTGGTCAGACCTAAGGTTCGCGTTAAACTCTGCCGCTATTTCACTTGAAGGTGTTCCTTCTAGGTAGTATTTTTCAAAAATTTCACGTTCGGTCGCCGATAACTGCTCTAGCAGTTCATCCACACAGATTGTTTCTGATGGCTGATTGGCTTGTAATTTCAATTCATCCATTTCCGAAACTGAAAATTGCTGATTATGTATGGCGATTTGTTTTCTTTGGTAATCAATCGCTTTATATTTGGCAATCGCTGCAAGCCATTGTTTAAATGAATTTTTCCCAGAATCGAAGGAATGAATATGATTCTATATCGATAACAGCACATCATCAAGGCATTCTTCATAGTCCTGTTGTTGGTTATTTAAATGACGTTTAATAATCGCAGCGAGTAAGCCTCCATACTCATGGATAATGAAAGAAATAGCTTTTTCATTTCTATTCTGTATTTGTTGTACAACATTGTCCTCCGTTACTTTCAATTGTTCACCTCTCCTTTCAATGAATATTGGTACCTGCTATGTAATACGAACTGAATACGATAAACCTATCATATAAGAAATAAATATTTCTTCCGTCCGTCTTATCCACGGCGGATTGTGAATCCAAACTAATCTCCGCGGATCTCTTAGAACTGTAGCAACAAAATTCAGAAATCTTTCTTTCGAATTTTATCGCAAACGACAATATAATAACGCACGACAGGAAAAGCCCCTTTCACTACAGATGTCAGCACGCATGTACACTTATTTCCCCCATTTTGAATCAAAGAATACAAATAAAGACATTCTAAAATCATACTCCCTTAGAGAGGTACGTGATTTGGTGAGAAAGCTATGGATTCAGGTACTCACATTAGGATTAAGCTGCAGCTTTATCCTGATATCTGCATGCTCGTCAAACAATGAAATACGCCCACGTTCCGTTAATGACCACAAGACTAAAATGGTTACAGAAGAACAAACGAATGACCCCGATCTGTACTTCGGAGATTTAGGTGTTGAACAACGACCTAATTCCCACCACATACGGAATTTAACTGCTGATCCGAGTAAAAAGGTGTTACTAGATCCGAATGGATTTCCACTCATCAAACAACACCCTAACCCTTCCATTGAGCCGAACCATAAGAATTATGTGGAGAGTCTCATCAAATCCGCTGAATCTTTTATAGGAACCCCTTATGTGTATGGTTCTGACCGAACTGAGCCTTCTACGTTCGACTGTTCCGATTATACACGGTGGGTGTTTATGACTTCATTGGGCATGGATTTGCCGTGGGATTCGAGGAGTCAAGCTGCATATGTTAATGCCTTTTCCAAGAAAAAATATACTTCACTGAAAGAAGCACAACGCGGTGATTTGTTATTCTTTTCTAGCTATAGAGGAGACAACGCATCTGACTATGCAAATTTAGAACCTTCTGAAAAGACAATTACCCATGTAGCTATTTATATGGGGAATGGAAAGATCATTCATTCTCCTTCTAAAAACAGCGGCGGGGTTCATATTGGCGAATTGACGTGGAGACAGTTGAATAACCGCTTCATCTCTGGAGGAAATATTCTTGACTAACTTTTAGCCTGTGCTCGTCTCGTTTTTTTTAACTTGTCCAATACTTTCACAGGTTCAATCATTTGCGGAACCCACAGGTCGTGATGTCTGTGTCACATAAAAAGGAGTCTGCCACCCTACTTCACTGGCAAAGCTCCTTTTTGTCTGTTTGTGGATTTGATTCTTCTGTTATGTTGTTCATCTGGTTCCTCGAACTGGAAACATAGCGTTACGGACATTATAGTGTTCTTGTACCACTTGGCACGGCGCAGTTATAATAAACGAGAGTTTATACTATCGAATATTATAACTCTTTTATAGCTTGAAAGGAGCTGTGCGATATGTCCGTGATAACTAAAAAAGCTTTAGCCGCATCTCTTAAAGAAATGATGGGACGATTATCGCTGGATAAAATTACAGTTAAAGATCTTGTTGCTGACTGCGGAGTGAATCGACAGACGTTTTATTATCATTTTCAAGATATATATGATCTATTAGATTGGATCTATAAGAGGGAAGCACTGGATAGTATCTCTAATTGTCGTACATACGACACTTGGCAACAGGGATTTCTGAAGATATTTCAATATGTACTGGATAACAAGAAATTCTGCTTGAGCACATATCGGTCGATGGGGCGAGAACATTTGGATCTGTTTCTCCACCAAGCGGTATTCGAGCTGCTGATGGCCGTCATCGAAGAGGTCAGCGCAGACATGCAGGTACGGATGGAAGATAAGAATTTTATCGCGAATTTTTACACCTATGCGTTTATAGGTATAATGCTGGAGTGGATCCGAAACGACATGAGTGAAGATCCAGAGTTTATTATTGAACGATTGAGCGTCCTCATTGAAGGCGATATGGAAAAAGCAATCAATAAATATGCGATGAGCTGATAATAAGGTGCTTCTTTATCCTATATGTTTAGACAATGTGAGGGCAGTGTATGGATTTCATACACTGTCCTTTTAGTGTCTAAGGTAACCGATCCGTATGTGCAGTATATTGATTTCACAAAGAAATAATAAATTAACATATGGAGGTTACATCGATGAAAAAAGAATACGAAAACAGACAAGTTTACTTTATTGGCGGCGGTCTAGGATCACTCGCAGGTGCATCCTATCTTGTGCGAGATTGTAACTTCCCAGGTGAAAACATTCATATTTTAGAAGGTATGCACATTCTCGGAGGAAGTAATGACGGTGCGGGTGATACAACCAATGGCTTCGTATGCCGCGGTGGTCGTATGTTAAATGAAGAAACCTATGAAAATACATGGGAGCTGCTATCCTCCATTCCTTCAATCGAACAAGAAGGTATGTCCGTATGCGATGAGATTCTAGCTTTTGACCATGCGCATCCCACTCATGCGAATGCTCGCTTGATTAATAAAGACGGCGAGGTTCTGGATGTCATGTCCATGGGCTTTAATACGGCCGATCGATTAGCGCTTGGAAGATTAATGATCACACCGGAGGAGAAACTGGACAATTTGCGGATCTGTGATTGGTTTGCGGAGACACCACATTTCTTCGAAACGAACTTCTGGTATATGTGGCAAACGACATTCGCCTTCCAGAAATGGTCCAGCTTGTTTGAATTCAAACGCTATATGAACCGTATGATATTTGAATTTCCTCGTATTCAAACGCTTGAAGGGGTTACACGTACTCCTTATAACCAATATGATTCGATTATTTTGCCGATCAAGACGTATCTTGATGGTTTCGGCGTTGATTTCAGCTTGAAATATACAGTGACAGATCTCGATTTTGAAGAGGGCGATGGTATCACGGTAACAGCGATCCATTATGAGCAAGATGGAAAATCGGGTATGATTCAACTTCATAATGGCGATTTGTGCATCATGACCAATGGCTGTATGACCGACAATGCGACCTTAGGTGATCTGAACACACCTGCTAAGATGGTGTCAGAGAATCCGATGTCAGGCAACCTGTGGGCGAAGATCGCGCTTAAGAAAGAGGGACTTGGCAATCCAGCTCCATTCTTCGGCAATGCAGAGGAAACGAACTGGGCATCCTTCACAGTTACTTGCAAAGGTGACAAACTGTTGAAGATGATCGAGAAATATTCCCGCAACAAACCGGGTAGCGGTGCTCTAATGACATTCAAAGATTCCAATTGGTTGATGTCGATTGTCGTTGCCGCACAGCCTCATTTCAAAAATCAGCCAGCAGACACTACGATATTCTGGGGATATGGTCTGTACACCGATAGAGAAGGCGATTATGTCAAGAAGCCAATGCGAGATTGCACAGGCAAAGAGATGCTGATTGAACTGCTGCACCATCTGCATATGGAAGAGGATATGGATGAAATCATGGATAGCGTCGTGAATGTCATTCCATGCATGATGCCATACATTGATGCCCAATTCCAGCCACGTGCGATGAGCGATCGTCCAAAAGTGGTGCCAGATGGCTCCACGAACCTGGCAATGATTAGTCAGTTCGTTGAAATTCCGGAGGACATGGTATTCACTGAAGAATATTCAATTCGTGCGGCCAGAATTGCCGTTTATACCTTGCTGGGATTGAATAAGAAGGTGTGCCCGGTAACACCTCACATGTATGATGTTCGTACCTTGATGAAAGCATTGAATACCTCATACAGATAAGGGAGGAAGTAATCGATGAACGGAACATATAATATTACGATGCAAACCCCAATGGGTATGGAAAAAGGAACAATTACTTTTACGCAGGATGGTGACGCACTTAGCGGCTCATTGAACATCTTAAGAGGCAGTAACGCTTTTTCAGGTGGGAAGATCGAGGCCAATGCGTTCGTATTCTCAGGGGAGATCAAGAAGTTAATTACCAAGATTCCTTATACGGCAAAAGGTACTATTGAAGGAGATCACTTGACGGCTGTAGCTGATACCAAATACGGCAAGCTTGCGATCGAGGGGAATCGGGCCTTATAAGAATTCATTCATAGCTCCATAACCTAAGGGCAATCGCTGAGAATAGCGATTGCCCTTTTCTTATTTTGATTATCATATTCACCATCTACTATAAAAACAACGACATCCTTAATACTCTTTTAACGAATACTTTGTCTTATTCCCACATGTAGTTTCTTCAAGAAATGATTTAGCTTTTCTGTACACAAGAGCATCACAATGGCAAACATAATAATAAACCACGGAAAGATACTAATGGTTGTATTAGTTGCAAGCAATCCAAGAAAAGGAGGTATTAGCGTACTCCCCGTATAAGCAGCTGCCATTTGAAAGCCCATGATGGACTGAGCCTTCTTTTTCCCAAATCGCACAGGCGTTTCATGTAACATACACGGAAATATGGGTGCTAACCCCAATCCTACAATCGTGAATCCAACAAGCGAGAGGATCGGTGGGAATGGTAACACAAGCAATATTGTACCGAATAAAGCGATAAGCTGGCCGTACCTAATCAGCATTCGACTACTCACTTTAAACGTGATAAATCCAGTAATCATTCGGCCAACTGTAATTCCTATGAAAAACCAAGAAACCCATTGTGCCGCTGTTGCTGCAGGTAAATTCTTCATATTTACAAGAAAGCTACTTCCCCATAATCCCATGCTAGCTTCAATTCCACTGTAAAATAAGAAGGTTACCATCGCTAGTTTGACCCCTGGTATTCTCCATGGCTTTGTATTCTCAGAAAGTTGCTCTAACTCTTGATTAATCAACTCATCTTCAGCCTCAACATTTGTGACATGACTACGTTTAGCAACTCTATCCCATAAAGGAAGCGTAACGAATAGAATAATGACTAGAATCACTTGAATACCCGCAACAACGAGATAACCCTGTCTCCAAAGATTGTGACCAGAAATGGACGCTGCCATAATAAATGGACCCAGCGTAGCGCCTACTCCCCAAAAACAGTGTAGCCAACTCATATGATGTGCTTTGTAGTGAATAGCAACATAATTATTTAATCCTGCATCTACAGACCCCGCACCTATACCTAGTGGAATCGCAAAAATAACTAACCAGATTAGTGAAGGAGACCATGCAAAACCAAATAAAGCTCCTGCTGTCAGGATACAGCTCACAAGTGTCACTTTCCCCGTACCAAAACGTTGTAGCACTGTACCGCTTAACAAGCTTGATACAATCGTATTAGCTGCAATAACCATTGAAATAATTCCGGCAGTTCCTAATGAAACATTCAGATCCAAACTCATCACAGGCCATGCCGATCCAAGCAATGAATCAGGTAATCCCAAACTAATAAACGCTAAATAAATAATAATTAAAAAGAAAGTTGCCATCGATATCTGTACTCCTTAGTGTTAGTCATCTATTTGTTGTGAAATCAATAAACTCAATCCAAGACATTGTAATCCATTTAGATAATCGTGCTTCAAGTCACTTGCAGCTAACTCTGGAAGATGCTCTTTTGGAACGTATGTGGCACTTCGCTCAGCAATTTGATGAAGCATCAACGTTTCTATTTCATCATCACCAAAAATAATATAATGTGGATTCAAGATAGAGGTGATTGAGGCCACTAGTCGGCTAATCGCATCCACTTTTTTCTCCATAGGTACAATACTCATCTCGCCACCATTTCCGTTTGTTAAAGCTTGTAGGAAATTTCTATCGTCATACTGTGGAACAAATGAGACCTCTCCTGAAAAGAACGTTTTACCTCGTACAATTTCTCCATTGATTACAATCCCTGCACCAGGACCATTCTGCCCTAAATATAAATAAAACAAAGAAATATTGTCCCCTATTTTCCTTTGAGCCATATAGCCGATTACAGCTGCATTCATGTCATTCTCTACAACAGTCGGGATAGAGAGTTGTTCCTCTATATGCTTCTTAAGATCAAGATTATGATAGTTCTCATACCCAGGTATAAGAAAGATTTTTCCGTTATTAACTGCACCTGGAACGCCAATGGCCACTGCATTTATGTTAGGATAAGCATTTCTTATATTCTCAATGAATGTGGTTAGATGTAACACATCTTGCTCTAGCATACTATGAGTATTACCTTGCTCAATGACTTCGCCCAAGCAATTAAAAACGGTATAGTTCGTCTCACTTTTCTCTAAAAAAATAGCTAGGCCCAGCATATAATCTGGACGATATGTATATCTTATCGCCCTTCTTCCCCCGCTTGATTCATCAAGACCAATGGTTGTTACTTCCCCTCTGTCCTCCATTTGCTTCAGAAACTTACTGATCGTTGGAAAACTAATTTGTAAATTATGGCTCAATTCAACCTTCGTTGCACTTCCTTGCTCTAATAGTGCAGATCGAATGCAACGTATCATTTCCGATTTCGTATGTTGCGAAGTAAGTCGTATATCACTCACCATACTCCCCACCTTATTATTAAAATCACACTTATTAAACGCGTTTAATAAGTAACTTTGATAATAGCAGGAATAGGTTTTACTGACAAGTTAAAATGTGAATGACAACAGACTTACATTTCTCTACTCCTGATTGGAACTAAGAACCAGTACGACGCCATTGTTGTCAATTCATAATTTCATTTGAATACAGAATATCTCAATTGGGCAATAGGATGGCATAACAATAGCCCCCATTTTGTGATTAATGAGGGCTATTGTTATCTTATTAATTTCGGATTAGATAATCGAAAGCACCTAATGCTGCAGTAGCACCAGATCCCATAGAAATGATGATCTGCTTATAAGGACTATTCGTGCAATCTCCTGCAGCAAACACTCCAGGTAGGCTTGTAGCACCATGGCTGTTTACGACGATCTCACCTATGCGAGTGCGTTCAACCATGTCACCTAACCAATCGGTATTAGGTACAAGACCGATCTGTACAAACACGCCCTGCAATTCAATATGCTTCGTTACTCCTGTATCACGTTCCTCATAGGAAATACCGTTAACTTTATCAGTTCCAGTAACTTCTTTTGTTTGAACGTTCTTTAGTACAGTAACATTAGGCAGACTGTGAAGACGATCTTGCAGTACAGCATCAGCTTTGAGCTCTGGTGCAAACTCAAGAACAGTCACATGTCTCACAATACCTGCAAGATCAATCGCTGCCTCAATACCAGAATTACCGCCACCAACAACCGCAACATCTTTACCAATGAACAAAGGACCATCACAATGCGGGCAGTAAGCCACACCCTTGTTCTTGAACTCCGCTTCACCAGGAACACCCATATTCCGCCAACGCGCACCTGTAGATAGGATGACCGTCTTACTCTTCAGAACAGCACCATTCTCGAGTTCAACTTCGATTAGATCCTTCTTCTCAAGACGCTTGGCTCGTTGCAGCTTCATAACGTCGATGCCGTACTCTTTAACCTGCTCTTCAATGCTAGCTACGAGCTGAGGACCCTCAGTATATTTCACACTAATAAAGTTCTCAATGCCGATCGTGTCATTAACCTGACCGCCAAAGCGTTCAGCAACGATGCCTGTTCGAATCCCTTTACGTGCTGCATAAATCGCAGCACTTGCACCTGCTGGACCACCGCCAACAACAAGCACATCAAAGGGTTCCTTATTATCAAACTCCGATGCATCAGGAGCATTACCCATCTTGGCAAGAATCTCTTCAACCGTCATACGACCGCTTTCGAAGAATTCACCGTTAAGGTAAACACTTGGCACAGACATAACGTCCTTGCTTTCAACCTCTGCCTTGAATACTGCACCATCAATCATGGTATGAGTAATGCCAGGATTGAGGATGCTCATCAAGTTCAGTGCTTGTACAACATCAGGACAGTTATGGCAGCTCAAGCTGATATAAGTTTCAAACGTATATTCACCGCGAATGTTTTTGATCTGATCAATAACACTCTGGTCAACCTTTGGAGCTCTTCCACTAACCTGCAGTAGAGCGAGTACTAAGGAAGTAAATTCATGTCCCAATGGCGTTCCAGCAAAGGTTACGCCTGTATCTTCACCCACACGATTTACACTAAAGCTTGGTGTTCTAGGTAATTGTGTTTTTTCCAACGTAATCATGGAAGACATGCTCGCAATTTCATCGACCAGAGACAACATCTCTTCAGATGCATCATCATTGCCTGCGCTGACTTTTAACACTATATTACCTTCCAAGAGCTGGAGATATTGTTCTAGTTGAGACTTTATTTCAGGATCTAGTGTCATCTTCCGCACCTACCTTAAATCTTGCCTACGAGATCAAGGCTTGGCTTAAGTGTTTCCGCACCTTCAGACCATTTCGCTGGGCATACTTCACCCGGATGAGTACGAACGTATTGAGCAGCTTTGATCTTGTTAACAAGAGTGCTTGCATCACGGCCAATGCCACCAGCAGAAATCTCAACAGTTTGAATAACACCGTCCGGATCAATGATGAACGTACCACGATCAGCAAGACCGTCAGCTTCAATCAATACATCAAAGTTGCGAGAGATCACATGTGCAGGATCACCAATCATAATATACTTAACTTTGCCAATAGCAGTAGAACTTGCATGCCATGCTTTATGTGTGAAATGAGTATCCGTTGATACGGAATACACTTCAACTCCAAGTGCTTTTAAAGTTTCGTATTGGTTCTGTAGATCTTCTAGCTCGGTAGGGCACACGAAAGTAAAGTCCGCTGGATAAAAGCAAACCACGCTCCATTTACCTTTAAAATTTTCCTCAGTAACATCGATAAATTTACCGTCTTGAAATGCGGATGCTTTGAACGGTAGTACTTCTGTTCCAATAAGTGACATATTTATATCTCCTCTTAAGTTGTATTTTTTAGTATTAATAGAGCATATTCAGGCCTTCATACAAAACAATTTGAACATACTTTATAATAATTATTATTAACTAAATAATATAATCTGTCAAGTTAGTTTAGAATAATTATAATTAACAAATTAGTGAACTCTCTATTAAACTCATGATTCATAATGCTGCTAATTAAACCATAGTATTCATTTCCTAAAGATGGTGGTTGAGTACTTACGCTCGAGCCTATAATAGCAAGAACCTCCTAAATATAAAGAACGAGAGCTTTGGCAGCGAATGCACCTTGGGGCGACTATGAATGGGCTCGCTGCACAACCTTTGAATTAGTTATATGAGAGAAGAGCTATCTTAGAATTTAAGATAGCTCTTCTTTTGATGATCAAACCAGAAAGGCCGCCCTTACCACCATTTAAAGACAGAATGCTAAACATCAATATTCTGCATTTAAGTGAAGGCGAGGGGAGTTGAATCCCTGTCATAAAATATCCATCCATAAGCTGCGCTTGGCGTTCCGGTATAGTCACGGTTTGATTGCACCTGAAAGTCATTGCAAGCAATGACTAGCATCGCAAGCGATACTCGCCCGCCCCATAAACAACTTTCGCTAGACCCAGCCTGATTGTCTCCTTCTTCATCACATTAGATTGATCGCTCTGTATAACTAACCTTTAGTCCCCTTCTCGAATTCGTTGTTTACGCATCCATTGAGTAGCTACCCATTTTTCACCGCGGATAACAGGTTCACCACTATGCAGCGTTAGTTCGTTTAATGTTTGATTATTATAAAAATATTCGAAGTAAACAGCAGATCCTTTAACTGGTTTCACAGTAATACCTAAGTTTGGAAATGTTGTTTCTCCTCCTTCTTCTACATCATTTAAGTATATGACTAATGTACTTATTCGATTATTATGACTTGAAGGGTTATTGGGCCAAAAAAAATCATAATGTTCTTTATACTCTTGTCCGGGTTCATAATGTAAAACTTGTAGTCCTTCAGCATGTGCAATGGGCACCTGCATTAAGCTTGATATGCGGTTCTCAATGATAGTAATTAATAGGCTTTCGTTTTTATCAAAAAACATACCTTTGCTAGTACGAATCTGACTAACTTCTTTATTCGCTAATTTCGATTGTGCAAGACGAGATGCAGCAGACTCAATAAGTGCTTGGCATTCTTCATCGCTTAGTACATGATCAAATTTCATTATTAAAGGTTCTTCATTTAACACTGTGGCAGTAATGATGTGATTGTCGATAGAATAGATAGATTGAATGGGTAAAATAGAAACTTCAGTTGTCATATTAATAATCAATCTCCTCTATAACCTCTTTATAATGACAAAAACTTGAACCTTTAAATAAAGCATTAAATATTTCCATTAATTACTAATATACTACAAAAACAATTTAAATATATGAATATATATCAATACCTATTTTTTAGACTATTTTTAAAATAGAAAAAAGGACTCTTTATCCTAATAAGACTGAGGTTCGTTAATATCTTCATGAAAATAAACAACACCATCCTTAAAGGGATGGTGTTGTTTAAAAAGCAAAACTCACAATAGGGTTTATACCAAGTATTCTTTACACCAGGCCCAACTCCGGTAATACTCTGGCCCCGAACTCATTTATTCAGTAGAGTGCAACGCCTCTTGTTTAAGCCCTGAAAAGATATCCCCGGATTGATCAAAGAAGGCATCAGTACATGCTCATTTGGGTCCCGTCCTTGATGTTGAACTGTAGTTGATACGATTTCCATTCGTCCTCATTATGATTATCCCCAATATATTGGTAAATACTTATTTCGGCAAACAAAAATATAATCAGGCAATGACCCAGACACCAGAACAACGAAAAGTTCATTATTTGCTTCGCATCTTACATAGCCGAAGCTCAGCCAAAGAAGCTCGAATCTATAATTACGTGCCATATTTAGCTTACAAATGGAAAAGTGTGTTCTGGAAGACCTCAGACGAACAATATGACCTACGCAAACGTACCGAAAGCAAGATGCTGCTTGTGAATGCTTTCCAAGTTGTACTAGATATCAGTGTGATTATTGTACTTATTACGTTCGGCTCCGGTGGCGCGTTAACGATTGGTCATTATGTCTCGTTAACGCAAGCTCTTCAACAAATTCAATCCATCATTACCGGATTGGGCTATTCAATAGCCGCCATCTATGAAGAAAGTCTGTTTATTAATGAAGTCTTGCACTTTCTCGATTTAGAAGTGGAGAACTCCAAAGATCGAAACCGCAAATTCCCTGGGAAATTAACGTCACAAATCGAGGTCAGAAATCTGTCTTTCACTTATGCGACGCACACCTCTCCTCAGCTAAAAGGAATCAACTTCAACATCTCACCGGGAGAAAAAATCGCGATTGTGGGTGAAAATGGTGCAGGCAAAAGTACGCTTGTAAAATGCTTACTAGGACTGTATTTACCAGACGAAGGCGCCATTTTTTTCGACGGGGTGGACATGCGTACCATTGACCCCAATAGTATGCGTCAAAATGTCTCCGCCGTCTTTCAAGATTTCGAGAGCTATCAATTAACCGTTCGTGAGAACATCGCCATGGGACACCCCAAAATCGATGATGACGCATATATCGAAGCCGCAGCCTCTAAAGCCGGCTTGGCAGATTTAATCGACAAACTGCCTAACGGCCTGGATACGGAACTCGGCGCGATGTTTCATAATGGACACGAGCTGTCCGGTGGACAATGGCAGAAAATATCATTAAGCCGCGCTTTCATGCGAGATTCGCAAATCGTTATTCTTGATGAACCAACAGCAGCGCTTGATCCGCGAGCGGAAGCGGAAATCTATGATAACTTCGCTACTTTGTATGAAGGAAAAACTACGATCATGATCTCTCATCGTTTGAGCAGTTGCAGACACGCAGACAAAATTATCGTGCTACATAACGGGGAGATTATTGAAGAAGGCAATCATGAGACATTGCTCGCCGCACAAGGCGCTTACGCCGAAATGTTCCATACGCAAGCTAAACGTTATGCGTCATAACTCAGGAAATTTCCCAATCCATCGTATCCCGCTGATCCATGTTAGACAGCTTCGTTGAGTTGCAATGAACTCGTCGCTGGTGGACATTGGTGAGCTTCTCATTCAGTTAACAGAGTATGTTTTGGCTAAAATCACAGAAAAAGAAGCTTCCTTCTCCTCGTGGCCCGTGGTTTTCGAAGCTTCTTTGTCTACAATTAACTCCATAAACAAGAAAAAAACCGCTATATCAGCGGGTCTTTCATATGAAGGCGAGGCGTGGCTGTTCAAAACCACAATTCGCCGCCGTGTGTTCAATGCATGCAAGTATTCCGCAACGTGCCAGGAGTCAGCAACCATCTATCCCCTTATGTGGTGTCTGCACGTCGTCGATTCGCAAGCGCCATCGCAGAGGCATATCCGGAGCTCCAGGCCCATTGCAGGTTATAGCCACCGCAATCTCCATCCACATCCATCACCTCGCCTGCCAAATAGAGCCCAGGTACTAGCTTAGATTCCAACGTCCCTTCGATTAGCTCAGTCGTATCGATACCACCGGCTGTTGTTTGGGCATTAGTGAAGCTATTGGTATCGGTCACTTTAAATTCCCAACGCTTCATGATTCGATAAAATATTTTCTTGGTTTTCCACGATAGATCCTGACAAAGCAGGTGAAGCTCTTGATCAATTCCCGCCTCCTTCAGCAGGACAGGAATCAGCTTCTTGTTTATGATTCCGATAAGGGAATCCGCAACAGTCCTGTGTCCGAAGATTCCCCAGTGCGTTTCCAGAAAATCAACGATCTCGTCCTCCGTGCGCCCCGGCATCAATTCAACTGATAATGTCACAGATTCTCCTCTACCGAGATTATACGCAGCCTTCCTGCTTAGCTGGAGTATTGGCGGGCCAGAAATACCATAGTCCGTAAAAAGAATTTCGCCATATTCGGTGCGGATAACTTCATTGTTTACAATAATATGAGCATGTCCCTCGAATTTGATGCCGGATAGTTCCTTCAAATGCGGATATTCTAGCTTCAATTGCACAATGCCTGGCACAGGATCGATCAGAGTGTGTCCTAGTCGTTGGACAAGCGTATAACCGGATCCATCCGTTCCCGTTTTCGGAGCGGTAAGACCACCCGCACATAGAAATAAGTATTCGCTGGTATAAACGACTTGCTCCTCTGTCTCTGTTTGGCATTTAATTGTGAAGCGCGGATGTTCCGTCGAAACGGTAACATCCAATACTTTATTCTTGAAATATATCGGAACATTCCGATCCTCCAGCGCAAGTCGAAACACACCCGGAACAGAAGCAGCTTGCAACGACATCGGATACATCCGACCATCCTCCAAGCTTATAAGAGGAAGCCCAAGAGAAGAGAAAAAATCGATAGTTTGGCGGATACCAAATTGCTGCAACACATGCAGTGGAAATCCAGCCTGATTACTGTGATACTTGTAGGATAAAGCGACCGCTTCATCCGTACCCGTCGCAGTGGATTCGTTCGTAATGTTGCAACGCCCATTGCCCGTCGTTAATATCTTCTTCCCCATCCGGTCATTGCTTTCAATAATTGCAGTATCAATACCTTGGTCCCGTGCAGTAAGAGCAGCCATCATACCTGCTGCGCCTGCACCAATAATTAACAGCTCGTGGTGCTTAGAATTCTGATCCTCATACATGTTGATCGATGCATCCCTTTTCCTATGAATTCATTATATTTGCTTAGCAAGCGCCATCGCGGCCGCATAACCGGAACTCCAGGCCCATTGTAGATTATACCCTCCGAGATCCCCGTCCACATCCATCACCTCACCTGCCAAATAAAGCCCAGGTACTAGCTTGGATTCTAGCGTTCCCTCGATTAGCTCAGTTGTATTGATGCCTCCGGCTGTTACTTGTGCGTTCTCGAAGCCTTTGGTATCGATCACTTTAAATTCCCAACGCTTCAATATTCGACAAAATATTTTTTTGGTTTTCCTCGAAAGATCCTGGCAAAGCAAGTCCGGCTGCTGATCGATGCCTGCCTCCTTCAGCAAGACAGGAACCAACTTCTTATTGAAGATGCCAAGTAGAGAATCCGCAACAGTTCGATGTCCAAAGGTCCCCCAGTGCAATTCCAAAAACTCAACTAACTCTTCCTCCGTGCGGCCCGGCATCAAATCAACCGATACGCTCACAGATTCCCCTCTTGCGAGATGATACGCAGCCTTCCTACTTAGCTGGAGACTTAGCGGGCCTGCTATGCCATAATCCGTGAAAGCAATTTCACCCTTTTCGCTGCGGATGACTTTTCCGTTTACGATGATATGGGCCTGTCCCTGAAGCTTGATATTGGACAGCGCCTTCATATGCGGATAGTGCAGCTTCAATTGCACAATAGCTGGCACAGGCTCGACCAGGGTGTGCCCCAAACGTTCGGCAAGCGTATAACCAGGACTATCTTTATCCGCATTCGGACCGGCAAGGCCACCCGCACATAGAAACAGATATTCGCTGGTATAAACAACCTGCTCCTCTGTCTCCGTTTGGCATTTTATCGTGAAGCGCGGATGATTCGTCGAAACGGTAACATCCAACACTTTGTTCTTGAGGTATACCGGAACATTCCGATCCTCCAGCGCAAGTTCAAAAATATCCAGCACCGATGCAGCCTGCAGCGACATTGGATACATGAAGCCATCCTTCAATCTTGTAAGCGGAAGCCCAAGCATAGAGAAGTAATCGATGGTTTGACGGATGCCAAATTGCTGCAGTACCGTAATTGGAAATCCAGTCTGATTGCTGTGATACTTGCGTGATAAAGCGACCGCTTCATCCGTACCCGTTGCAGTGGATTCATTCGTAATGTTACAGCGGCCATCACCTGTCATTAATATCTTCTTTCCAATCCGGTCATTGCTCTCCAGAATGGCAGTATCGATACCCTGATCCTGCGCAGTAACAGCGGCCATTAGTCCTGCAGCACCTGCGCCGATAATAAACAGCTTGTGGTGCATAGAATTCTGATTTTCACACATGGTTGGTCATTGCATCCTTTATCCAATTTTTCTAAAAAGCACAGAAGCGCTTTATTGAATTATAACATAAGTGTAAGCACCACTGAATTCCGGTTAGAATTCCTGATTTCGTCCCATTCATTAATAACCCTCTACCGCGCTACAATTTATAGAAACTTTATCCGTTCCAAAATTAGCAAAAATCCACAACCTCATTCGGTTGTGGATTTACTAATGGAGGCGAGGGGAGTCGAACCCCTGTCCGAAAATATCGACACATAAGCTTCTACGGGTGTAGTCACAGTTTTGATGTCACCGCAGAAGCCTCATCATGTTAAGGATGTATAAAGAAATATCTATTTTGAATCATACTCAACCGTAAAACAATCACCATCAAAATAAATGAGATCTCCTTGATCGTAATTCCAAACAGCTTGAAGGTGAGTTGGTTGTTTGATCCCACGAATCGTCTTGTAGTCTTTAAATTCGGCCGACCATCTCACTTGCTGAATTGCCCTATCGGCAGATATGACGGATCTATCTTCTGTTGTAAAAGAAAGAAGTTCCCCATTCTCACTGAAAGTAAATATCCCGCTTGCTGATATATCATTGTACGATATTGTCGCTTTTGCATGGGTATCATCAACAGCTTCCCAGGTTATATAATGCTGTAAAGCAGCAATAGGCATAATTAGAGATTCTGAAAGGAAGGTTACTAGACAAGCTTTATTCATTTCATCACCTTTTTGATTAAACAGTGTAATGACTTTGCCTAGAACTCCTTTCATACTGCCTTTACCATCTATATAAGAATCGAACCCTTGAAAAGGTATTCCGTATATAGCCGTATCAATATAGGCAAGTCTTACAGGCTCACGAACAAAATTATATTGAGTGTAATCGATTATTAAAGCTGGTTTGTCAGGTGACATAATAAAATCAACATTTTTAAAGGCAACCTTCATGTAAGACATTTTGGGAGTGCCTATGTATCCACTATATTCAAAGTATTTCCTTACGGGATTCGGCAATTCTTTAACATCATCAAATGTAAAAACATTATTTATCGCATTAGAGATACCGATTTGTTCTGTTGCGGATTGAGTAAATTCTGTTTTGGTCTTGGAATAAGGTACATAAAAAAATACAGTGATACCGGTTAGGATTATGGCAAAGATCATAAAGATCACCCACATCGTTTTTTCACCCCCTTTCCTCGTCTTCATGAGCATTCTCCATTCTAGTCACATTGTTAGCTAATTGAACGATTCCTTCGTACAACCCATTTGTCAGATTTTCATCAAATGTATCAAACAAAGCATTCATAAACTGCATCTCTTTTTCGCTTCGAGCTTGGAAATAAGTGAAGCATTTGGGTGTAAGGTGAACTCTAAAGATCCTCGCGTCATGATCATCTTTTATTAGGGAAACAAAGCCCTGTTTATCAAGTAAAAGGGCCATCTTCTTAACATTTTGTCTAGAGTTCCCAATCAACTTCGCCACTTCACTTATGGTTGGAGATGATTGCCCAGACTTTAAAATAACAGCTATCAACAACCACTGCTTAAGCGTTACATTCTCATCCAATTTGTCGCCAAGAGCTTGTAATCGGTTCGCCAATGTGAGAATGCCACCAAAGATATAAGCTTTCTTTTCCATTTCATTCAAAATAATATACCCCCAATCTCAAAAAAAGGTAACTGATTACATTCATTATATGTAACCAGTTACCTTTTGTCAAAAGACTAAAGTGTAACCTCTGTCGGAAGATAACAACGTTTAGGCTTCTACGTGTATAGTTACGGTTTCGACGTCACCCGATGGTCGCTACTTTGTATGTAAAAATTTATATTGTCCCTTATAAAGCTTGCAGGAAAGGAAACCCTAATAATGGAAAAATGTTAAGGAAGTCAAATCATAGGAGGAAATCATGGGCAGATTAGTTCATTTTGAGATTCATGTAGACGACATGGAGCGTGCCAAAAAGTTTTATGGAGAGGTATTCGGATGGACATTTGAGGATTGGAGTGAATATGCCGGAATGCCTTATTTCGGAGCTGTGACAGGCGATGCGAATGAAATGGGAATCAACGGTGCCTTGATGCAGCGTCAAGGTGCCTCTCCAGAACCGGGTCAACCAATGAATGGTTATACATGTACAATTGGAGTGGAGGACTACGATTCTACTGAAGAAAAAATTGTTAGTCTTGGAGGCAAGGTGGCAGTGCCAAAATACGCACTTCCGGGAATGGCATGGCAAGGGTATTACATTGATACAGAAGGAAATGTATTTGGCATTCATCAGCCAGATAAGAACGCAAAATAATATTTTCATCGCGTAGATATAAACCCGACCTCATGCGGTCGGGTTTTTCATGGTAGAGGCGAGGGGAATGTTCATATCTCCAATAAACTTGCTCACGATGCCCATCCTCCGCCGACGATATTAGAGGTTGGATATAAACGCCGTGCTCTCTCGCTTCGCTCCCTCCGCGCGGACTGAACCCAAGGGTCCAACCCCTCGAGACTCCACCAACGCAAAAAGGACACCTCTGAGGTGTCCTTTTTCATGTTGGTGGAGGCGAGGGGAGTCGAACCCCTGTCCGAAAATATCGACACATAAGCAGAGCTATAATCCAACCAAAAAATTATACCCAATAAAATGCGAACAAACTAACCTATGTCAACTTCATATGATCGCCATCAATAATATCACGCAGCCAACTGGTTACTTTCCATCTACAAAAAAAAATGAAAGTGCACCCCCTAGAATTCATCGGTTAACCCAGTTGGGCTTTACCAAATGATTATTCTAAAAGGTGCACTTTTGTCCATTTGAAAATGGTATTTATTATTACATATTAAAGGTAGTCATAAAACGATTAATAATTGCTGCGACTTCAGCACGTGATACGGCACCCGTTGGATCAAGCATGCCATTACCGTTGCCAGAAAGTAAATGGTTGCTTACGGACCACTTCATCGCATCAACTGCCCACGTTGAGATTTTGTTCGCATCTGTGAAAGCGACTAATGACTGCCTAGCATTAATATTCAATTTGTTTGCTTTTGCATAATTAAAGAATATCTGTGCAAGTTGTTCACGAGTAATAGGTTGATCTGGAGCAAAGTGACTACTATTAACCCCATGGACAATGTTATTCTGACTTGCCCAAGCTACCGCATCACTGTAATAGGCATTCGTATTAACATCTTTGAAGTGATTTGACTCTGACTCTACTTCAGGTTTACCCGCTAATCGGTGCATAACGGTGACCAGCATACCACGAGTCATCGTTTTGTTCGGGCTAAACGTATTTGCCGCGGTACCCGTAAACAATCCATGTTCCACAACATAGTTAATGGATGAGGCTACCCAGTGACTCGAAACATCACTAAAAGTAACAACAGGTTTAGCGGGCTCAGTTGGCTTCTGAGGTTGCTCCGGAAGTTTCTCGAAGGTCACAACAACTTGATCAGAAGATTTCAGACCCGTCAATTGAGTGAGTGCTCCCTTAGATATCCCATTGATCGTAACATCTTTAACCTGATAGCCTTTGTCAGGTGTTATTGTAATATTGCCATTTGAATCAGCAGTAACTGTTCCTCCACCACCTGAGACAGACGCATTTGGCTTGCTAGAACTATTGCCTGGCGAACTGTTGCCAGACGAGTTGTTGTCTGGCAAGTTGTTAGAAGGGTACGCTCTAACGACTAAAGTATAGGGTAAATCTATGCTTTGATCGCCGCGAGATATCGTTGCAGTCAGTGTGATACGTATATCCCCCATGCCAGAGGATGGGCGTGTAACAATCGCGGTGTTGTTGTCGATGCGAATGATATTCGCATTACTGCTCTTCCATTCAATCCGGGTACCATGCAACCCTTCAGAAGGGAGGGGAATGTTAGTGGTAATCGCACTCGTATCACCAAGTGTTGAAGTTACACTAGTAATCGTATCGGTAACTGCCTGCTCGTCGCTGAGCGCGGCGACATTAACAAAGATCGGATTGGAATAAAACCACAAGCCTGCATAGTTACGGTCATTAATATTATTGAAGCGTTCCTCATTCTGCTCCGGCTCGTCACCCCTAGAAAATGATTGATCTTGTAAAGGCTCACCGTTCTCTGTGAAATCTGCTACGTCTGTACCCAGGTTCGTACCGCGCAAACGATAATAACGGTTTGTATCCGCAGGTACCTTATAGGAGACAGTATAATAGCCGTCGACATCTGGTTGTCCCCAATCTTCTTTCGTAAAACGTTTAATGACTTTCGTCGTGTCATTGGTCGTATTGCTAGCATATTGACTTTCATCGATCTTGCCCGTCACTTCTCCAGAGATCAGATCGACATGATCAACATAGACATCATTGGTGACTGATGTATCGTGCGGGCTAATTTGTGCATAGTTGTTGTGCTCTGGGCTCTTGAATCGAATGCTGATTGTTGTAAGATCCCCTTCGGTTACCTGTAGGTTCTCGCCCATTTCAGCTTGAGCGCCATTTCCAGTGGCTTTGAAGTCAAGCGCATTGATGAGATCGCCATAAACGGCATAAGATTTACCTGAACGCATACCCTCGACAATATCTTTGAAGGTATTACCCTCGACCCAAGTATTGTTTCGCGAGTACTCGCTAGGCCAGTAACCACTTGAGTAACTCCGATTGCTGCTCAACTTAAAATGAAAGTCGGAATTTGTGAAGTTCCAGAAGTGACGACCTTCACCAAGCATGGCATCCCACATTCCGCCGACCTTTGCGACCATGACGTCAGCTCCGCCGTATACGTCTTTTAATTCCGCTCTATTCCCACCGCCTGCCATTTGGTTACCCGGTAACCCTTCCATACCAAATACAATCTCAGGAGCAATATCATTCATCTTGCGAATATCTTCGATAGTGACAACACCGCTGCTATCACCATTATGTCTAGATGGATGGTTAAGCAATACATAGCTCTCCGGGTAATTGGTTTTCAGCCACTCAATGGCTTCAAAGGTTTTATTTTTATCAGGTTTCAACGTATTCTTATCAGGCCTTGCTCCCCAAAGAGCAGTCTCATCTTCATGAAACATCTCTGGAGTTGTATCGTAGCTGTACAACCACTCGAATTGATGAATAGCATCGATGGGTACTTCATTACTTTTGGAATCAATAATACCGACAGAACCATGATCCAAGCCCATCATGTCCCATTCAAAACCAGAATAAATGAATTTACCTGTGTATTTTCCAGCAGCTTGGAGCGCTGCAAGCTTGTCCTGCTGATCTTTAATCGCTTCCCAACGTGCAGTAACCTTATTGTTGCCATCTGGGTCTCGCGGTGAATTGCGTAAATGATCAGCTAGTACAATGAAATCAAAGGGATTGCCGTACGTCAGTGATGTGACTGTTTCTACAGGCTTCTTGTCAAGATCCTCTCGAAACGCTGCATCGAGTACATTTTCCAATTTCATAAAAGATTCGGATGAATCTGCCGATTGTATGGTGTGGGTATGGTACTCCCCAGACATCCATCTTCCTGTTGAAATGGTGGAAGGTGTGTTCTCTGTTGCAGACACCGTCGCCATACTCTGTGCGAGCATGCAAAAGGCGAATGAGGTACAAATTAAAGACTTCAGCTTGCTGTTCATGTAGTTATAATCCCCTTCGAATGCATTATGATATCGATTTAAGTATATAGATGAACTGTAAATTTACATGTTAAAGAGTTGAAGTAATTTGTAAAAAATATCGCTTGGGAGCACAACCTTCTATAACCTGTAGACTTTTCGTCTACAGGATCATCAATAAATAGACTTCTATTTTTCTGATGTCTACAATCCGTCTACAATTCCGAGCAAGTCAAAAGCCCGACCGCGTGAGGTCGGGCTTTCATGGTGGAGGCGAGCCGTGGCTGTTCAAAACCACAATTCGCCGCCGAGTGTTCCATATCGTCCCTTTTTAATCGTTAGATAACTATCTGAAAACGGAGCCATGAAGGTAATGATTTCATCTGTAATAGTCCATCCGATGCATATTCCAGATGACTTTTTCTCAAAATGTTATTTTTGATTAAATATAGAATTTAGTTATTCCTACATT
This sequence comes from Paenibacillus glacialis, assembly GCF_001637205.1. Classification (GTDB taxonomy): domain Bacteria; phylum Bacillota; class Bacilli; order Paenibacillales; family Paenibacillaceae; genus Paenibacillus_AQ; species Paenibacillus_AQ glacialis. The sequence goes on along the minus strand of NZ_LVJH01000022.1, from coordinate 57,786 downwards.
AAAAATCGAAAATAACAGTATTACGATCAAATGTGTCCATACAGTGCTTAAATAGATCTCCAAATAAGATTGCGCAGTTTCGTTAACTAAGATGTTTTACTCTTTAATTCCAAAAAACATAATGGCATTGTCATTCAGCACCACTAGCTCGGTTGCGGACAGCGGAAGCACTTCCGTCGAAGAAATAGTGCGGTGGTCGAATACCAGCTTGAATTTCAAACTTCCGTCAGCGGAATCCAGGGCATGCAGTGTGCCGCCTTGAGTTGATATGTAGACAGTTCCGTATGGGTCCAGAAACACGGTGTAATCAAGGAAACTAAATCCCATCTTTTCCTCAGAGACCGGTAAACGATAAGTCCACAGCGCTTTTCCGGTTTTCGGGTCTATTTTTTCCAAAGTTTTATTATCTTTGGTGACATGAAACGCTTGTGTCGGTTCCGATCCCGATTCCGCTAACCCCTTATTGATGATCGCATTGATCTTCGCCGGGATGTCCTTATGTTTGAACGGCCATTCATTCTGAAGATTTCCATCACGATCCATCACTTTGATCGTATCGAAATTTGAAAAAATCAGAGTATCCGTCGGCCCCTTATACCCTCTGTACATTTCATATGGACTTTCATCTTGAAACGACCACTTCAATTTCATATTTCCACTGTGCTCTAGAACAGCTCGGTTGCCGCGATCATTGAGCACCGGAAGCTCGGTAATGGCCGTCAATTGCGGTGTTTCGATCACCACGGCATGGATGTCCGATTTCCAAAATACCGATGCCCCTAGGGATTCGCTGACAAAACGGATCGGTACATAGACGCTGTTGTTTACGATCATTGGAGGTCCGGACAAAAGAATCGGTTGACTATTTTTATAAGCCATCGTTTTGCCGAGCTGAAGCTCGATCATAATGTCACCTTTTTTGCCGATGACCTTTCCTTCTTCGGGAACATAAGTCACTTCGGCGTGCAGCGACTCGAAGATTAAGCGCATCGGAACATAGATACTTCCATTATTATTGATCGGCATCAATTCCGTATTCAAATATTTTCCATCCAGCATGATCCAATATTTATTGGAGTCGGCGTGTACCGGCTGATGCAACGTTAAAATCATGAGTACAAAAAATAAAACTACGACGATTCTCTTCATATCCATCCCCCTAATTTTAGGAATTCCCCCAAATATTCTACATCATAGCATGTTTACCTTCCTATGATCATAAAAAAGACGATCCGATTGCATGCGTTGCTCCATAAAATTATTATTGGCCAATTCTTCTATGAAACGGTGCTTATAAACCGACTTAAAGCTCTTCATGGGCGGCGGATACTGTGAATCAAGCTCATGGTCCGTTTGATTCTATTTATCTCAATGGTTGGAGTATAATTACAAGCAATATAACAGTAATTTATGTAACTGCTGCATAATCAGTTCAAGGTTTTCATGTGGAAAAAATAAAACTCAGGGATTCATTATGAAACTAGAATCCCTGAGTTTTTTTAATTGTACCTCATTCATAGAGGGATTAGCACTTTGACGATACGCATAAAAAAAGAGAGCTTCTAAAGCTCTCTATAGGATGGCTGCATCATCCCTTGAGTGGGCTGCTCCTCTTGGTACTCATAGTATTGCGACTGAACCGGCGCATGTATTTGTGACTCCACTGGCACTGACGGCTGCTGATATGGCTCGTCCACATACATGATTCTGCGCTGAATTTGCATGAGCCCATTCACGACGCGAAGCGCGATCCAAAAAAGCACAAGGCCAACGCCTACGTACAGCATATATTGCTGATTATAGGTCCAATCGATATGAAAATAACTAAACAAGGTATTTTCTAAAATATCAAGCTTCATCTCATTCATTAAAATGATATGCACGACTGGAAGAGTAATAAATCCTAGTCCTATTGAAATCACCGTTACCATAATAACAAAGAATACAATGCCTGTTACAAATCTTAGTAATACGAGCAGCAGATCTCGAATGAATAGCCCCCCGTCAAAACCTCTCACCATTCGCATCAGCCAGTTATGCCCAGCTTCAGACTGTTGATTGTAGGTATATGAAACAGGAGGAGTAGGTAAACCCAAAATTTGTCTAATCATTCTTTGTTCAAAATTCACAATCCCATTCAACAGCTTAGCTACTCCAAAAAATAGCGGTATTCCGATAAATATTGGAGTTAAACCGATGGATAGTGCAAGTCCCGTTATCGCTACTGTAAAATAGATAATCCCTAACGGGAGGGATAGTAATAAATAGAGGATCGTTGCATAGGTTTTTGGATTAAAAACCACCCAATTTACCTTACCTGATGGCGCCTTTGCAGTCGCTTCCATTGTCTTCAAATTTCAAACACTCCTTTGGCTTCATAAGTCACGCTCTGAGTTATAAATCCATTATATCCGTCTTATTTGCCTGACGTAACCGTCTTAGGGAGTGTCTGAACCTAGACTTTAGACTAGGATTAGAACCATTTCCTCTGATTTATGTAACACTTTCTTAGTTCCTTTTCTGGCTCAACCTCGAAATCAGTGCTTGATTAATTAGTTAAGCCGATTATGATTGCATTCGTCCATCGACAACGATGGTAATTGATGATCTCATTTGAAAAGCAGATTAAATTCTTTTATATGATTCCTCGTTTTCATAATCCTTTGGGAACATCCTATACAAAACAAAACCAGCCCGGAGAAGTTTATGCTTCCCTGGGCTGGTTTGTTTTGTTCTAAAGCGTTTCTCTCCCATACGGGGAGTACATCACACATCACTGGTTTTGGATGTTAAATTTCTTAATATTGTCCTCCAGATCCTTAGAAAGTCCCTGCAGCTGAGTCAGATAACCTGCTATATCATCAATCGTAGCCAGCTGTTCCTCTGCTGCCGCGGACACGTCTTGGGTAATAGCAGCATTCTCTTCCGTAATCGCTGAGATATTGGTGAAGACGTCTGTGAGTTCATAGCGTTTTTCAACCATCAACTGCATTTGGCCGTCAACCTGGTTCGTCATGTCCATTTGGCTGTTCACGGACACCATAATATCATTAAAGATGGATTCGGTTTCTCGAACTGCCGTTTCCTGGTCTATAAACAGTTCGTGGGATGTGCCGATGGCCTGAACAGCCGCTCCAACCTGGTTGTTTACAGTTGAAATAATGTGACTGATATTATTCGCAGCGGAAGCTGATTGCTCCGCGAGCTTGCGGATCTCGGCAGCTACCACGGAGAATCCTCGCCCATGTTCACCTGCTCTTGCAGCCTCAATGGACGCATTTAGAGCCAGCAAATTCGTCTGACCGGAGATTTCAAGAATCGTACCGAGTATGCCACTGATTTCACCAGTGCTGCCACTCACATGATTAATAGCTTGTGCTGTTTCTTCAGAAGCTCGTTGTGTACTGTTAAATTTCCCTACTAACTCCTGCACAATTACGATACCGCGTTGGTTCAATTCGGATGTACGACGAGCAAGATCCAGTATTTCCTGAGCGGATGCCGTAACTTGATCGATCGCTCCGCCGAGCTGTTCAACTTTATCAGAGCCCTCCATAACATTGTTGGCTTCATCATTAGAAGCGGAAGCAAGTTGAATGATGGACTCGGTAATGAGTGAGGAAGACTTTTGTGTCTGATCCATGCTTTCTATAATTTTATCTGCCGATTGAGAGACAATTTGCCCCGAAGTAGAAATGCCGCCGATCATGTTCTGCATATCCTGTTTCATCTCATCAATAGCCCGTACCATGGTACCTACTTCACTTCGCTTGTTCAGCATAGATTGCGGAATATCGACTGCCAAGTCACCACTGCCAATTTGCTGCAAATACTTAACAGCCGCATTTATCGGCTTCGTAATCGCGCCAGCTAAATACAAAGCTACTCCGATGGCGATAACAGCGATAACAACCATGATGAGGAAAATAATGTCTTGGATCGCATTGACTGATTCCGCTACTTCACTCTCATCCATAACCGCAATATATTTCCAACCATTCTTCGGTGATACGTAGACACTAGCCTTGTAGTCCTGCTTATTCAAGGTGATATCCAAATTTTTGCCTGCCAGTTTGTCAATGTCAGCAAATTCGGCTATACCCAGATCCTTTAGATTTTTAAAGTTGATTTCCGGGTTCTTAGGATTTGCGAGGATCGTACCGGTTTGATCTGCCAAGATGACATAGCCGGCTTTACCGATCTTCATGTTATTGATGGTATTGGTCAGAAAGTCCAAGCTTACGTCTACACCTTGGACACCAACGATGTTACCTGTGTCATCCTTAATGGTAACCGAAGAGCTGACGATCGGAGCACCTGTGGTAAAGGCAGCGTAAGCACCCGATCGCACGATTTTGTCGGGATTCTCAATCGCCTGGGTGTACCACGCTCTTGGTCTCGGGTCAAATTTATCGGTGGAAGTACCATCCGGCCATTGTATGTATCCGCCATCCTTTGTTCCCAAATAGATATAAGGCACATTTGGATGTGTCTTAGAATATTCCAAGAAAAAGTTATAAATCTTAGCTTCTATACCTCCATTTTTAGCCGGAGTCATCTGAAGAGTTCCATCTGCTCCTACCGTATCCACATAAGAGGTGATGGAACTGTCGATCATCTTGACGAGTGGGCTTTTGGCAAAGTATTCAACCGATTCATTCACGGTAGTAAAGTACAAGTCTATAGCACCGCTAACTTGTTCGATTTCCTTACGAGTTGCATCGTAGAAATCCTCCGTCATTTCTTCCTTAACTTGCATGTTGATTCCGAGTCCCATCGATAATGTCGACAGCAATACCAGGACGACCATCGTAACCAATAGTTGTAGCTTTAGATTCCACTGTAGTTTCTTTCTCAAGTTGTTTCTCCTCCATCTTGTTGTGTAAACATTGAAGTGTGTCTATACTACTATCGGTAAAAGAATGGTTTTTTGTTAGATATTGTCGAATTAACTAATGGATAAGTAGAGATTTGTCGAATTCCATTCATTTTTTCAGAGGAAATGACGATAACTGTTACAGGGAGAGAAAATGAGCATTACGAACTACTTTTAAAAAAAAGACATCAGGAGGCAAGACACTTGAGAAAAAAATATATAAACTTCAAAGCTTTACTAGCTATTTTGCTAGTCTTCTCGATTTTGCCATGGAATCATGCAAATGCCGAAATAGCAAAAAGTACGTTTGATCCGTTTGAGAAAAGCATCGATGAAGTCACAAAGGCTCTGGACACAAAGCAAATTACATCGGAAGAGCTTGTGGAATACTATTTGAAACGTATTGAAGCCTTTGATAAACAAGGCCCTGTTATAAATTCTATTATTACGGTTAACAACCGAGCTCTTGAAACAGCAAAGGCACTCGATACCGAGCGCAAATCGAAAGGACCAAGAAGTAAGCTTCACGGTATTCCTTTTGTCGTAAAGGATAATTTTGATGTGGTTGGCATGGCGACCACAGCTGGGGCTGTAGCTCTGAAGAATGAATATCCTACTAAGAATTCATTCACCGTACAGAAGCTTATCGATGCCGGAGCCATTGTAATTGCCAAAACAAACATGTCCGAGCTCGCAGCTTCCTATGGCAGACTGGGATATAGCTCCATGGGCGGTTTGACAATTAATCCTTACAATCTGAACCGTGATGCTTCTGGTTCCAGCAGCGGTAGTGCAGCAGCGGTAGCGGCTAACTTTGCCGTATTCGGACTTGGAACGGATACTTCCGGTTCCGTCAGAGGTCCAGCCAATGTTACCGGGCTAGTAGGTATCAGACCGACTATGGGATTGACTAGTCGCAGCGGCGTTGTCCCTTCTTCCCTTTCTTTGGACGTAACTGGTCCTTTGGCACGTAGTGTCAACGACGCTAGCTTAGTACTTACTGCGATGGCTGGAACAGACAAAGCAGATTATGCGACAAAATCTGCGAACCGCCATGTTCAAGACTACGCCAAAGCACTGAACGCTTCTTCGCTGAAGCATGCGCGTATCGGTGTGGCGACTGACTTCTTCGGCGGCAATGATGAAGTAGATGCTATTACGAATCAAGCGATTGCTAAAATGAAAAGCATGGGAACGGAAGTAGTGCCTGTCACATTCTCCAAACAAACCAAGTACCTCTGGACTCCAGTTCTTGGACCGGTCGGGGATGCAGAATTCAAAATACAGTTTGAAAAATATTTGCGCTCGCTTCCTGTCGGCGGACCTAAAACGCTGCAAGAGGTAATCGATATTAGTGAATCTCCTGAAGTATTGAACTCGGCAACACCTGTTAACCCTGCTCGTTTGGAAGGCTTGAAGACAGCATTGGCTAAAGCAGATACTCTATATTCCAAAGAGTACAAGGAGATCGTTAAGAAAGAAATGCCGCAGACCCGTAAAGAAATTGAAAAGATTATGAAGAAGAACAACCTGGACGCTATCGTTTTCCCTACGATGGCCTGCCCTGCTTCCAACCGCTTTGACAAAGAAGACCCTACTTATGTCTGCAATGCGTATGATACTTATACAGCGAGCTACGTGGCATCTGCTACAGGCTTCCCTGAGGTAACCGTACCTGCGGGAACGGTAGAAGAAGGCGTACCGGTGGGCATCTCATTCTTGGGAACAGCATACAGCGAGCAAACGCTGCTTAATCTAGCTTATTCCTTCGAGCAAGCTACGAAAGCAAGAACTGCTCCTGTACATACACCGAATTTGAGACCATAACTGGATTACAGCATCTGTAAATGCCCTTTCTCTCCCTTTCATCATGCAAGCTGCAACTGCAATTGAATAGAAACTGCTCCGCTGCATGTGAACTGCACCCCAATAGTTAGACACTATCTAACTATTGGAGGTGCAGTTTTTTATGACCAGATTCAGTACAAATGAAAAAATACAAGCCGTTATGCGTTATAAAAAGGGATCAGACAGTTTGAAAACCATCGCAAAATCCATATATCTCCACCATTCTGTCTTTTCAAACTGGATTAGGCAATATGAGCATCATGGTGAAGAAGCTTTTAAAAAGGGCTGTACATCATATTCTGTACAGATTAAACTAGACGTACTTAATTATATGAACAAATTCGGGACGTCTGCTAGAGAAAAGGAATTTGAAAGTATCGCACATTTTAAACAAGAGCTATCAAAATACATCGATTATTACAACAACAAGCGCATTAAGGCAAAACTAAAAGGCCTGAGTCCGGTACAGTACCGAACTCAGGCCAAACAAGTCGCCTAATTATATAACCTGTCTAACTTTAAGGGGTCACTTCACATGCGGGGCGGTTTTTTAGATGCATGTCTCGAACCTCTATTGGTTAACGCTACGGATAACGCTATTACCGATTGTAATAGAAAAGAGGAAATTTAGTCATTGGAAGGCTACGTCTTCATCTGAGATGTCACCTCACTAATCAACTTTCAAACTATTCTCATTACACAACAATATTGAACATAAATATCCATAGCACACATGAATGAAATATAACGTCAATCAAGACTACTTATTAATTCGATCCTAGCTTAAAATGAAAAAGACACCTCTGAGGTGTCTTTTTTCATGGTTTGGTGGAGGGGAATCGAACAAGCATCCCCCTTGTGCTACCTTAATTTAGCATGTCCCCAAAAGCCCTATTACATACCGTTTTGTCCGATGTTAGCTAACTTTAGCATATTAATTCCTCTGTCTATCCTGTAGACATCATGTCTACAGGATAGACTAAACAATAGATCCTCAATAATTTCATGTCTACATTTGGTCTACAATTTACTCCATAAATGAGAAAAAACCCGCTCAGTGAGCGGGTCTTTCAAATGGAGGCGAGGGGAGTCGAACCCCTGTCCGAAAATATCGACACATACGCTTCTACGGGTGTAGTCACAGTTTTGATGTCACCCGAGTATCGCCCCGTAACCGGCTATACGTTGGGTCAGCCTGATTATCTTCTTCAGCTCACCGCAGGCGGAGATGAGACAGCGTATTCCACTATTTGTTAGCCCCTAGTCTAGTCACATGGACGATGCTAGGTAGGAGCACGCTAACAGGTTATTAAGCTGCTAATGCGTAGTTGTTTTGTGTTTTGCCATTTAATAGGCTTTAGCGTTGATAAAGCGGACGCGTCCCCACTACCCGCTACCCATGCTCAAACTATCCCCGTCGAATCCATAAACGCCCCCTTAATATAAAGGGCTTCTAGGATAGAATCTTGAGTAACCAAGACATGATGTTCTATTCAGTATCCTTTTCCTCCATGAAAAAGGACCACTAGAAGGTAATCATTCAACAAGATCTTGTGATCTCGTATAACTTAGTATATCACATTTCCACTACACTATGATACTTTGTTCAAGGAAATGTAGGCTATCATTGCCAGTTGCTAACTACTTAAGGCATATCAGTATCCTTTTACCGAGCAATCTTCTGTTTCTCACGAAGTGCACGTTGGATATCACGCTGAGCATCGCGCTTAGCAGCTGTATCACGTTTGTCGTACTGTTTCTTACCTCGACCAAGACCAATAAGCAGCTTCGCATAGCCATTCTTAATATAAATCTTAAGAGGAACGACTGTGTAACCCTCTTGCTTCAACAGCCCAACCAATTTCTTGATTTGCGCCTTATGCATGAGCAACTTACGCGTTCTCGTTGGATCGATTGGATTACTACGATTCCCTTGTTCAAAAGGGCTGATGTGCATATTGTGAATGTTGATCTCACCATTACGAATCGTTGCAAATGCATCACCAATGTTCGATCTACCATTCCGTAGCGACTTAATCTCTGTTCCCGTTAAGACCATTCCAGCTTCATACGTTTCTTCTATGAAATAATCATGGGAAGCTTTCTTGTTCTGGGCCAAGACTTTCCCGTCACTATTATTCTTACCCATGTCTTCACCCCTTAAATCATTATAAAAAATGGATTCTGGTGTTCATATCCTCAAGAAAACAAGGAATGCACCAGAAATCCATTGTATCAACTGCACCCTTCAAAATCAAGAAGAGACAAGCCATCTAAGTTTCTAAAGGCAGCCTATTACGATTCACTTGAAGTTTCAGTCCTCTTAATTATTATCTTCTCTAGCCGGACGTTTACGAGTGTCATTACCACCAGCGTTGCTACCCGGTGTTGCATCTCCACCTAGAAAGATTCCACCGCGACCAGAAGATTTACGAGCGTTACCGTTGGAAGACTGGCTGTCGTTACGTGTAGGTTCGATAGTCGACGCTTCTCCGTAACCTCCCTTACCAGATCCGAAGGCAAATCCAGGTCCTCGTGTAGTCTGCAAAGCATCATATCGGCCTGCCGGAGCACCCGCTCCACGATCACGCTTACGCCCCGCTCCCTTATCCTTGTTACCGCCACTTCCATCACGTCTCGGTGCGTCACCACGACTAGCTGGTTTCTTAGTATCACTTGGTTTTGCAGCTTTTACCCCTTCACCAATAACACCCACATTGTCAGCTACAGGTTTAAAAACAACATCCTTGTTTCCTTTGCGGTTCTTGAAACCGCCTGATTTACCCTTACCTCTATTGTTACTGCCTTCAGATGGCTTACTTCCTGCATCTGTAGACACACCGTTAACCATTGTATTATTCCCCGTATTCATCGCTTTCTTCTTACCTCCGCCATGTGCACGAGACGCCTTTGCGCCTCCGCTCTTTGAACCCATTTTACCTCCGGCTTCCTTGCCGAAAGCTTCCTTACCGCCACGAGCTCCGCCGCCGCTCTTACCTCCGCGTCCCGGGCCTCTACCAAATCCACCACTTGACCCTTGAGGACGACCACCACGATCACCATCAGCACGCGGCTTCATATCTAATAATTCAAAATCAATCGTATGATCGTCCATGTTTACACGGGCTACACGAATCTTCAAATCATCACCAATACGGAACACTTTAGAAGTACGCTCACCGATTAACGACATGACTTTCTCGTCGAAATGATAATAATCGTCTGTCAATGCGCTCAACCGAATGAGACCTTCGACCGAATTCTCTAGCTCAATGAACATACCGAAGTTGGTCACACTGCTGATCATACCATCGAATTCTTCTCCGACCTTATCCAACATATACTCAGCTTTCTTTAGCTGATCCGTATCTCGTTCTGCCTCTACAGCAACACGCTCACGTTCAGAAGATTGTTGAGCTACATCTGGCATACGGGAAGCTAGGTATTCATGGCGTTTCTCCGTCAATACACCCTTGTTCTCGATCACTTCACGAATGACACGGTGTATCGCAAGGTCAGGATAACGACGAATTGGTGACGTGAAGTGTGAATAATACTCAGCCGCTAGCCCGAAATGGCCCGACGTGCCCGCATCATACTTCGCTTGCTTCATGGATCGAAGCATCATCGTACTGATAACCTTTTGTTCTTTGGTTCCTTCGATATCTTCAAGCAACCCTTGGAGCGCTCTTGGATGAATGGAGTTCCCACGACCTTTGACATGATACCCAAAGTTCTCAGCGAAAGCCAAGAAGGTCTGCAATCTCTCCGGATCTGGATTCTCATGGATACGGTAAATGAACGGAACCTTCAGCCAATGGAAATGCTCCGCTACAGTCTCATTAGCCGCAAGCATGAATTCTTCAATCATTTGTTCCGCAATGGAACGCTCTCTTTTGACAATATCGATCGGCTTGCCATTCTCATCTATAACAACTTTGGACTCTGGAAAGTCGAAATCCACCGCACCACGGCGCATCCGATTACCACGAAGCTTCAAAGCCAAATCTTTCATCTGACGGAAATTGTCCACCAAATCACTGTAACGCTCCATCACTTCAGGATCTTCATCCTCTAGAATTTTGCGTACATTCGTATACGTCATACGCTCCTTGGTTCTGATCACACTCGTAAACACATCGTGATTAACCACTTTCATATTCTCGTCGAATTCCATTTCGCATGACAAAGTTAGCCTGTCCACCTGTGGATTAAGACTACAGATCCCATTAGAAAGACGGTGTGGTAACATTGGAATAACCCGATCTACCAGATACACACTACATCCACGATTGTAGGCTTCCTTATCTAACTCAGAACCTTCTTGTACATAGTAACCAACATCGGCAATATGTACGCCGAGAAGATAATGACCATTCGGTAGAAGTTCCACATTAACGGCATCATCAAGATCCTTCGCATCTTCTCCATCAATCGTCACAATGATCTTGTTGCGTAGATCACGTCGACCCTGCTGAACAATCTCTTCATCCGTAATGGAATCTGGTGCTTGTTCCGCTTCCGCAGTGACTTCTTCAGGGAATCCCTCCGGCAATTGGTGCTTCCGAATAATAGAGATAATATCTACACCCGGATCATCCTTGTGACCAAGGACTTCTGCTACTTCACCTTCTGCAGCAGAGCGACCTTCGGGATAATTCACGATACGTACAACGACCTTCTCACCATCAACAGCACCATTAAATGCATTCTTAGGTATAAAAATATCGCGGTTAATCCGCTTGTCATCCGGCAATACGAAGCCATAAGCTTCGTTATTCTGAAATACACCCACGATTTGCGTAACGGCCCGTTTCACAACACGGATAACTTCGCCTTCTAGCTTACCTCCCGCAGCGCTCTTAGAGGTCACTTTGACAAGGACCATATCACCATTCATAGCACTCTTTAGGTCATTGGCATTGATGTACACGTCTGGATGTTCCCGATCATCAGGAATAAGGAATCCAAAACCTTTGGCATGCGCTTGTACACGACCACGTATAAGATCCATTCGCTCTGGTACGCCATAACGATTGGTGCGAGTTAGAATAATTTTGCCATCCTGCTCAATGGCATTCAGTAACTTCACGAATTCTTTAAAGTCCTGAGCTTTATCAATACTAAAATGCTGTTCTAGCTCCTGGTACGTCATCGGTTTATAGGCGGTTTCCCGCATGAAATCAAGTATCTCTTGTTCTGTTATCATCTTTATCATCACCTCAGATAACTTGCTATTTGTGAACTGCAAGCTCTTATGTATCCTTTGCTTCATATTATTTCTTTATTATTTATTTGTTTACCAATTATTTCTTTACTATACCCTTACCCTAGTATACACGATTTCAATCCGATACATCCCTTTCAAGGAGATATATAGAAATAGTGAGGACAAGATAACCTACGAAATGTTATTTTTATTAACAAAAAAACCTTCACTCCACATAGGATATGTAAGAGCGAAGGTTTCAAGAAATTTTCATTAGCTAACAACAGCCACTGCGATAGCAAGGATAAAGAATCCTGCAGCCAAAGCAACCGTTACACGTTGAAGGACTAAGTCCATACCGCGAGCTTTACTTTTACCAAAAAGATGTTCAGCACCGCCGGAGATGGCGCCGGAAAGACCTGCACTTTTCCCTTTTTGTAAAAGAACCACCGTGATCAAACCAATGGAGAAAATGACGAGCAATACTTGTAAAAAGAGTTCCATTCATTCCACCTCCTAAACGTGTCGAACATTCTCTTGGATTCCAAGATGAAAATTGTTCATTATTTACGGAAAACAGCATTCTTATTGTAGCACATCCAACCTATATTTGACAAGATTGTCTGTTGGAAACCGGATCAAATCTATACATAAGCCGATATATCAGGAGCATGACAAAATAAAGATTCTAGCAGCACAAAAAAAGCCAGTCGGTGTACACCCGAACTGACTTTTTTATTTATGTTAAATTATTTCTTTAAGTTGTAGAAAGATTTCATGCCGTTGTATTGAGCCAATTCACCCAATTGATCTTCGATGCGAAGCAATTGGTTGTACTTAGCAACACGGTCTGTACGTGAAGGAGCACCTGTTTTGATCTGGCCAGCATTTGTTGCAACAGCGATGTCAGCGATTGTGCTATCTTCTGATTCACCTGAACGGTGAGAGATAACAGCTGTGTAACCAGCGCGTTTAGCCATTTCGATTGCATCAAATGTTTCAGTCAATGTACCGATTTGGTTAACTTTGATCAAGATAGAGTTACCAATACCTTCTTCGATACCTTTACCAAGACGATCTGTGTTCGTTACGAACAAGTCATCTCCAACAAGTTGGATTCTGTCTCCCAATTTGTCACTAAGCAATTTCCAACCAGCCCAGTCATCTTCAGAACATCCATCTTCGATGGAGATGATAGGGTATTTGTCAGCCCATGATACAAGTAGGTCAACGAATTCTTCAGGAGTGAAGGATTTACCTTCGCCTGCCAAATGATATTTACCATCTTTGAAGAACTCAGTAGAAGCTACGTCCATACCTAGGAATACGTCAACACCTGGTTTGTAACCAGCTTTTTCGATCGCTTCCATGATTGTAGACAATGCTTCTTCGTTGGAAGTGAAGTTAGGTGCGAATCCACCTTCATCACCTACAGCTGTGTTCAATCCTTTAGCTTGTAGAACGCCTTTCAAGCTGTGGAAAATTTCAGCACCTGTACGAAGCGCTTCTTTGAATGAAGGAGCTCCTACTGGCAAGATCATGAATTCTTGTACGTCAACGTTGTTGTCAGCATGTTCGCCACCATTAACGATGTTCATCATTGGTACTGGCAATTGTTTAGCGTTGAATCCGCCTAAGTATACATACAATGGAATATCCAAAGCGTCAGCAGCAGCGCGAGCTACAGCCATGGATACAGCTAGAATAGCATTTGCACCCAATTTACCTTTGTTATGTGTTCCGTCTAGAGCGATCATCATTTTGTCGATACCTAGTTGATCCAAAGCATCCATACCAATAACTTCTGGAGCAATGATGTCATTTACGTTCTTCACAGCTGTCAATACACCTTTACCAAGGTAACGGGATTTGTCGCCATCACGAAGTTCTACAGCTTCATGAGCTCCAGTGGAAGCACCTGAAGGAACGATTGCACGGCCAAGACCGCCTGATTCCAAATAAACTTCAACCTCAACTGTTGGGTTACCGCGAGAATCTAGGACTTCGCGAGCGTACACGTCAGAAATAATAGTCATGTATTTAATCTCCTTTTTTGTACAATATTTTATGAAACATTTTCACTTCTTTATTTACGACTAGCAATCATGGATAATCCAGTCATTTCAGCAGGTTGTGGCAAGTGCATTAGATCTAGAATCGTAGGTGCAACATCTGCCAAAATACCTCCGTCACGTAACACAACATCGGATGCTGTTAGAATGAACGGCACAGGATTCGTTGTATGCGCAGTGAATGGTCGACCTTGCTCATCAAATACCATGTCAGCGTTACCGTGGTCGGCGATAATAATCGCTACCCCGCCTTTGGCAATGACAGCATCTACAACTTTACCCATACATTCATCTGTTACTTCAACTGCCTTGATTGTCGGCTCAAGCATACCTGAGTGTCCAACCATGTCAGGATTAGCAAAGTTAAGAATGATGGTATCGTGATTCTCCGCCTCGATCTCTTTCACACAAGCATCAGCCACTTCATATGCACTCATCTCTGGTTGCAAATCATATGTTGCTACTTTTGGTGAATTTATGAGAATACGAGTCTCGCCTGGCAGTTCCACATCACGTCCACCACTGAAGAAGAAGGTTACGTGCGGGTATTTCTCTGTCTCGGCAATACGTAGTTGTTTCTTGTTGTTCTGTACCAATACTTCCCCGAGTGTATTATCCAGGTTCTTCGGTTCATACGCAACATAACCCTCAACCGTTTCACTAAACATCGTCAGACATACAAAGTGTAAGTTCTCTGGGAATTTATCTCCACGATCGAAACCGCGGAAGTCCTTATTCGTGAATACTTGAGACAATTGAATGGCACGGTCTGGACGGAAGTTCAAGAATACAACAGAATCTCCACTCTCAACCGTACCCACAGGGTTCCCTTGCTCATCGACAATCACTGTAGGTTCTACAAATTCATCAAAGACCGACTTCGTGTATGACTCCGTCACGGCTTGAAGAGGATCAGTATACTTTGGTCCATCTCCATACACGATGGCACGGTATGATTTCTCAACACGTTCCCAACGCTTGTCACGGTCCATAGCATAATAGCGACCTTGTACCGTTGCGATCGTACCAATCCCAACTTCCTCAATCTTAGCATTCAATTGTTCAACGAAATGCTTACCTGAGTCAGGAGAAACGTCACGACCGTCTAGAAAGGCATGAATATATACTTCATCAAGGCCTTCCTTCTTCGCCAAATCCAACATCGCAAATACGTGTTCTATGTGGCTGTGCACACCGCCATCCGACAAGAGGCCGTAGATATGGAATTTCTTATTGTTATTCTTTGCACTGCGTACTGCTTCAACCAATGTCGGATTCTCATAGAACTCACCATCACGAATGGATTTGGAAATGCGGGTCAAGTCCTGATAGACGATACGGCCTGCACCAATATTAAGATGACCCACCTCTGAGTTACCCATCTGTCCTACGGGCAATCCAACCTCTTCGCCACAGGCAATGAGTGTTGAATTAGGATATTGGCTCATCAACCGATCATAATTAGGTTTCTTGGCTTGTGCCACAGCGTTTCCTTCTTGCGTATTACGTAGCCCGAAACCATCCATAATGATTAAGGCTACCGGTCTTGGTGCTGGCATCTTACTTCGCCCCCTCAACAAGCTGAACGAATGAAGTTGGTTGCAAACTAGCACCGCCGACTAATGCGCCATCAATGTCGCTTTGGCCCATATATTCTACCACATTCTCAGGTTTCACACTACCGCCATACTGGATACGTACAGCATCTGAAACGCTCTCTCCATACAAGCCTTTTACTAGCTCACGGATGTAAGAAATAACTTCGTTAGCATCTTGTGCTGTAGAAGATTTACCTGTACCAATCGCCCAGATTGGTTCATAAGCAATAACGGTTTGAGCCACTTGTTCAGCAGTCAAACCTTTCAAAGCGCCTTCAGTCTGAACTTTACATACTTCCTTAGTCTGGTCAGCTTCACGCTCTTCTAACTTCTCACCCACACAAATAATTGGAGTAATACCGTGTTTGAAAGCAGCATGTGCTTTCTTGTTCACGATTTCATCAGATTCAGCAAAATAAGCACGACGTTCGGAGTGACCAATGATTACATAGTCAACACCTAGATCTTTTAACATAATTCCGCTGATTTCACCTGTATAAGCGCCATCATCTTCGAAATGTAAGTTTTGTGCACCGATTTTGATAGCAGTTCCTTTGACAGCTTCCACTAATGCTGGAAGATTCGTGAAAGGAGCACAGATCACGCTCTCTACACCTGCTACTTCAGCTTTACCTTTGATTTCTTCAATAAACGATTTAGCTTCTGGAACGGTTTTGAACATTTTCCAGTTACCTGCAATGATAGGTGTTCTCATGCTATCCACTCCTTTTAGCCCCTTTACATTTATAACTGAAGGACTATCCAACTTCGTAAATTCTTGATTGGATAACCCGCCATTCATAAACGTAGAAAGAGGATTTATTTATCGTTCAATGCTTCTACACCAGGAAGGGCCTTACCTTCCATGAATTCAAGAGAAGCTCCGCCACCCGTAGAAATGTGATTCATCTTGTCAGCAAGATGGAATTTCTCAGCTGCTGCAGCAGAATCCCCGCCACCAATAATCGTGTAAGCGTCTGTGTCAGCACAAGCCTGTGCTACTTCACGTGTACCATTCGCAAATGGTTCCATTTCAAATACGCCCATAGGTCCATTCCATACAACCAATTTGGAGTTTTTGATTACATCAGCATAAAGAGCGCGAGTTTTCGGTCCGATGTCTACGCCTTCCCAACCTGCTGGGATGCTATCGATATCAACGATTTGAACATTTGCATCCGCGCTGAAGTCGTCGGCAATGACGATATCGATCGGAAGCATAAAGTTCTTACCTAGTTCTTTAGCTTTCTCAATGAATCCTAGCGAAGTTTCAAGCTTAGAATCATCACACAGGGATAGACCGATCTCATGCCCTTGTGCTTTGAAGAACGTGTAAGCCAATCCGCCACCGATAAGTACGTTATCAGCAAGATTGAGCAAGTTATTGATCACGTCAATTTTATCTTTAACCTTAGATCCCCCAACAATTGCAGTAAACGGACGCTCAGGTGTGGAGAATGCTTTACCAAGCACGGACAATTCTTTTTCCATCAAAAGTCCGGATACCGCTGGTAAAAGATGAGCGATACCTTCAGTGGAAGCATGAGCACGGTGAGCGGCGCCAAAAGCGTCATTCACGAACAAATCTGCTAGTTCAGCAAATTGTTTCGCTAGTTCAGTGTCATTCTTCTCTTCTCCAGGATAGAACCGCACGTTCTCAAGCAACAATACGTCGCCATTAGACATTTCAGCAATTTGGGACTTAACAGCTTCGCCTACAGCCTCATCAGCTTTGACAACCTTCTTACCAAGCAACTCAGATAGGCGCTCAGCAGCAGGAGTTAAGCGCATAGATTCTACGACTGCTCCCTTTGGACGTCCCATATGGCTTGCCAAAATAACCTTAGCTCCGCGTTCTACCAAGTAGTTAATCGTTGGTAGTGTTTCACGAATACGTGTATCATCGGTAATTTTACCATCTTCGAGCGGCACATTGAAATCGACACGAACAAATACTCTTAACCCATTAACTTCTACATCACGTACACTCTTTTTATTCATCTCCACGTTCCCCCACACCCATTATATTTTTATCGATTGGAATCCAAGGAATCATTACATTTCAAAACACCTTCGGCCTAAGACCCATGAAGGATCATAACCGTTCTGCAAACCAAGTATCTTAAATTCGGGATACTTTCTTACTATTGTAGAAAGAGCGGAAACAATAATACCCGTTTCCGCTCTTTAAATTTGCCATGCTTGAGTCTATATTACTTAGCCAATTTAGCGAAGTGCTCCAACGTACGAACAAGTTGTGCTGTGTAGGACATTTCATTGTCATACCAAGCTACAGTCTTAACCAATTGTTGGTCGCCAACAGTCATTACTTTTGTTTGAGTTGCATCAAACAAGGAACCGAAAGTGATACCTTTAATGTCGGAAGAAACGATTTCGTCTTCTGTGTAACCATAAGTTTCGGAATCAGAAGCTGCTTTCATAGCTGCGTTAACTTCATCAACAGTTACTTTCTTATCAAGAACAGTGATCAATTCAGTCAATGAACCAGTTGCAACTGGAACACGTTGAGCTGCACCATCCAATTTACCTTTAAGTTCAGGAATAACTAGGCCGATTGCTTTAGCAGCACCAGTAGTGTTAGGGATGATGTTTTCAGCTGCTGCACGAGCACGACGGAAGTCACCTTTGTTGTGTGGAGCATCCAAAGTGTTTTGGTCGCCAGTGTAAGCATGAATTGTAGTCATCAAACCAGAAACAATTCCGAATTGATCTTGCAATGTTTTAGCCATTGGAGCAAGACAGTTCGTTGTGCAAGAAGCACCAGAAATAACTGTTTCAGTTCCATCAAGAATGTCATGGTTAACGTTATACACGATAGTCTTAACATCGCCAGTAGCTGGAGCAGAGATAACGACTTTTTTAGCTCCGCCTTTCAAATGCTTCTCAGCTGCTTCTTGAGATACGAAGAATCCAGTACATTCAAGAACGATTTCTACGCCAAGCTCTCCCCAAGGCAATTCTTCAGGGTTACGGTTAGCTAGAACTTTAACTTCTTTACCATTTACTTTGAAGAATCCGTCATGTACTTCAACGTCACCGTCAAAGCGACCTTGTGTTGTATCATATTTTAAAAGATGAGCTAACATTTTAGCGTCTGTCAAGTCATTAATAGCAACTACTTCGATACCTTCCACAGCTTGAATACGGCGAAATGCAAGGCGACCAATACGTCCAAATCCATTAATACCAACTTTAATAGTCATTTAATAGTTCCTCCCAGAATTCGTTTTTATTTATTCAAGACGGGTTATTAAGCCTGTCGTGACAACAACATAATAAATCGATAAATAATATTACTCTTCTAAGTTGTGAGAGCCTTTTCTTCCATCTCTCTCTCAATTTCCAGGGCGGCAGCCTCATCTGTAACGAGTATATCTTCCTGACCGAACTTGAGAACGGCGTGTATTGCTCTGGCTTTACTCTTACCGCCTGCAATCCCGATCACAATTTCAGTCTTCATGATATCCTCCAGCCGAAGACCTAAAATCATCATCTTGTGAACCATAGCACCTTCATCATTGAAATAATAACCAAAGGACTCTGCGATAGCACCATCTGCTCTTATCGCTTCAACAATAGCTGAATCCAGCTTTCTGCGACGTGTCATTTCCATGGCATCACCAATACCGTGCACAATGATTCGTGACTGTCTGATAATCTGCACAATTTCCTGAATGTTAACATCTTGGACAAGTGATTGATACGCATCTTCGCTCAGTAAATCAGGTAAATGTAATAATCGATATTGGGCACCTACACTCTTAGCCATCGTAGAAGCTACGGTATTCGCTTGGAACTCCAAGCTCTCTCCCAACCCTCCACGGGCGGGTACGAACCAGGTCCGTTTAACGTGAGCAGATGACGGTTGAGTCAATTGCTCAGCAACTGCAGCAAGTGTAGAACCTCCTGTAACAGCGATTATATCTTCATTACCCATGACGCTTAGCAGTGCTTTCGCTCCTGCACGCCCCAATTCTCTTTTAGAGAACGACGATACTTCCGAATCACCAGGCACAATTACTACCTTCCGCAATCCATATGCTTGACGAATTTTCTCTTCTAAATCAGCGAGACCGAATAGATTCTTAGCAAGGGGTTCAAGCGATTCAAGCAATTTCTTGCCCGCTTCACTGATTCTCATACCTTTGCTCTCAATCTCAATCAATCCCTGTGACTTCAAAAGATCCGTCTCGGCACGCAACACGCGTTCCGTCATATGAAGCGATACAGCAAGTGTTCTGCGACCGATCATATCAAACAACATGATCCGCTGAAGAATGCTATACCTTGTCTTGAGTATTTCCATGAGATCAGGCAGAAGCTGCTTTTGTATTTCTAATAAATTCCGCATGCTCTCCACTCCTGCTACTTTCTCAATGGCCCTAAAATGTCCCGGGATAACTTTTTAAGTCCCACTACTATTCTACTCAATATTCGCTCCTGTTGCAAGTGTTCCTTGAGTATATTTTACAACACCCTATTTTCTTATACATTTAGGAAGCCACACTCGATTTTCGATCCTGCTTAAGATAGTACACATCGATAATTCTTGCTATTCTGACGTAGATATCATATAATAATTTTTGCTATTGATTTTGCGCCCGTGGTCAAATGGATATGACGTAGGCCTCCGAAGCCTGAGATCGAGGTTCAATTCCTCGCGGGCGCGCCATTATAATTGTTACAATAGCTGACTACTATATCTTTAACCAAACCATCAAAAGCCAATCATGGCTATTTTTTTTATCTAGAGTTTGACTTTCTTTGACTTTTTGATTTAAAATGTTTATCATGTGGTAAATACGGTAATCGTATGTATAATAAAGGTTATAATTTAGCTAATTAAGGGAGGTTTTCAACGTGGGTTTCATTCCTATGGTCGTTGAACAAAGCAACCGCGGCGAGCGCGCATATGACATCTATTCTAGACTTTTGAAAGATCGCATCATTTTCTTAGGCTCTGATGTTAATGACGTTGTTGCCAATTCCATTATTGCACAATTGTTATTCCTAGCTGCTGAAGACCCTGAGAAGGATATCTCCTTATATGTAAACAGTCCTGGTGGATCGATTACAGCCGGTATGGCGATATTCGACACAATGCAATATATTAAACCAGATGTATCCACTATCTGTGTTGGTATGGCTGCTTCGATGGGTGCGTTCCTATTGAACGCAGGCGCTATTGGCAAACGTTTCGCTCTACCAAACAGTGAAATCATGATTCATCAGCCTTTGGGTGGTGCGCAAGGTCAAGCATCGGATATCGAAATCCGTGCTCGTCGCATTCTCAAAATGCGTGATAAGTTGAACAAAATATTGTCCGAACGTACAGGACAACCGCTAGAACGTATTGAGAAAGATACCGATCGTGATTACTTTATGAGTGCCGCTGATGCTGCATCATACGGTATCATCGACAAAGTAATCGAGCGCCCGTTAGCTTTAGACAAGTAGAAACGGCTGAGCCTTACCTTTCAAGGACAGCACCCGTTTTAGCGGAAATATAGGAAATAGAGTATCAAGTGAAACTTATACTTTCTTATATTTTAATAAATAAAACCATTTCCACAACAAACCTTGCTCCTATGAAATTTAGGCGCAAGGTTTTTGTTATGTTTATTTCCAGAAAGAAATCTATTTGACAAGGCTCGTCCCTTTCGGCAACACCTGATTATACGGAATCACAAACGTCGGAATGCCTGCAGCATAAGGAGTGTATTCATACTGTTGGAAGAACACCGCTAGCCCGTCTGGTTTGAGATAGTAATCAGCGTCTTGACCAAGTCCCTTAAATTGATCAGAAAAGCCATTGATACCCTTTAGATTCTTCATTACGAGTTTGTCCAACCCTACTTTGTAAGTGGGACTCTTCTCTTTCAACAAATCCTCAAGTGAAAGCACTTTTCCATCCTTCAACGAAAAAGTGAATCCTGTTCGAATCGTGCCATCGTGAGCACCCCCAGTATAACTATACTGATCGATGACCAGACTTAGCATGCCATTCTCATTGTAAGTTACGGCAAAATTCTGAAAGGCTTGGTACATGTAATCGACAGAGCTATCTCTCTTCTTCTCCTGCTCTTTCGAATCTTCGACAAACTGATTCTTGTGTTTCTCGAGTACAGCGTTAATACTCTTCTCCACCTCTGCATTCCCTAGTCCACTAAGCTTAGGATAACGTACAAGGAATAATGTATCCTTCGTTTTCGTTTCTAATAACTCTGTTGTAATCTTTACATCATTCTCCGCTCTTGGCGTGATACTCAAAGACTTCAGCGAAGGGTTCCATACCCCTTGTACCCCCATATAGTCACTTAATAATTTAAACGGTATGTAGAGCTTGCCTCCAATATTCTTCACTTCGTAATCATAAATATAATAGTTATTTACGTTCGCACTTACCCCATACTCGGATACATCCATATTCAACTGTCTATATCCACTGCCAAGGTAATATGTTCTCGTTCCTTGATTATAAGATAAAGGTAACCCTAACTCATCTTTCAGTACACTCACAGGAATGAGTGTATTCCCATTATTGATTAATCCCTTTTGGGATAACGTTTTTCCCTTCCATTTCAAAATAACTGGTGTCTGTTGCACAACGTTCTTCGTATTCTCTACTGCAAATACTGACGCCTGTCCTGTATATCCAAAGCTTGCTACCAGAACACCTGCAATCAATGCCGAAATACTATATTTCAGTACCTTATTCATTATGACAGCTCCCTTCAACGCAACTATTATGAGTATAAGCCAAGTAGGATTATATTGAACCACAACTCTACTTATATATTTCAAAGAAACCTTGCTCCCACATATTCGGAAGAACAAGATTTCATGATTTTCAAGAGAACATACTATTCAAATAGACTATTTGCTTTCGGTACTACCTGATCGAATGGAATGACGAAGGTAGGATTGCCTGCAGCATAAGGTGCATATTCATACTGTTGGAAGAACAACGCTAACCCATCTGTTTTGAGATAGTAATCAACATCAGCACCTAGTCCTTTGAAGTCACCATAATACCCTTCGAATCCCTGAAGACTCTTCAATAAGAATTTATCTAGGCCCACTTTGTAGGTAGGATTCTTCTCTTTCAAAAGATCATCAATCGAAAGTAACTTCCCATCTTGTAATGAAAATGTTAATCCTATGCGGTTGTTCATACCATGTGCTCCACCTGTATAACTATATTGATTCATAACAAGACTTAACATCCCATTCTGATTATAAGTTACGAGATAATTTTGAAGGAATTCGTAAGGGTGCTCGACAGTGCCATCTCTCAAGGCAGCCTGCTCATTCGCAGCTTCAACGAACTGTTTCTTAACCTTCTCTAACATAGCGTTAATTTCCTTCTCCGCGGCGGCGTTCTCAAGCCCACTGATCGTAGGGTATTGCAAAAGGAATGATGCATCCTTCGTCTTACTCTCTTCGGATTTTGTTGTGATCACGATATCATTCTCCACTCTCGGAGTAATGCTCAAAGACTTAAGTGGTGGATTCCACACGCCTTGATACCCTAAATAATCACTCATTAATTTAAAAGGGACATACAATCTGCCACCGATATTCTTCACTTCGTACTCATTCACATAATGGTTATTAATGTATGCATCTACGCCATATTCAGAAATAGATATATCCAATTGTTTATATCCACTGCCAATGCTATATGTTTTACTTGCTGGATTATAAGTTAAAGGTAGCCCCATTTGATCTCTCAGTACGGTTACAGGAATCAAAGTACTTCCATTACTGATCAATCCTTTTTGGGATAACGTCGTTTCTTTCCATTTCAGAACCACACTTGGTTGTTGTACGGTGTTCTTCGTGATCGGTGCTGCAATGGCCGGCGCTAGTCCTGTAAATCCTAAACTTGTTACTAGAACACCTGCCACTAATACTGTAGCGCTATATTTCTTTACCCTATTCATTCCCAGTATTCCCTCCAATAAACTAATTATTAGTATTTCACTCATAGTATATCGAAATAGGAAATGAATAAGGTAACATCCGAGTAACAGTATTGTCGCTATATAGATTGAACTACCTTAATATTCATGATTTTCGTTCATGATACCCTTT
Source organism: Paenibacillus glacialis (assembly GCF_001637205.1). GTDB lineage: Bacteria > Bacillota > Bacilli > Paenibacillales > Paenibacillaceae > Paenibacillus_AQ > Paenibacillus_AQ glacialis. The sequence continues at coordinate 34,065 of NZ_LVJH01000022.1, read as the reverse complement.
GTCCCCGTAAGGCTGCAGCTTATCCAACCACTTCTGCTCTAACTCCTCTAGCTCGTTCTTGTATCTTTTATTCATCGGATGGTTTACAGGTACGTTCAAAGGGACCATACCAATCAGCGATTCTCCCTCATCCAGCTTCAGTTCTTCCAATATTTCTAATTGGAATTGTTGCTCACCATATTCCTTCCATTCCTGCTGTAGGGGTACACAAGCATGATTACCCATGTTCAGTATGAACACATCTTTATTCAGCGCTCCATATAGATTTAAGCTACTCCCAATCCATATCTTTTGATTTGATAAGTTACAAATCTGATATACCCCAATCTTACGTGGGAGCTGTTGATACTCAGTTACTAATTGTTTACGTCTTTGTTGATCCATATCGTTACCTTCTTTCTTTATCATTCATTATTTACATAGATTGAACTAAACGTGAAAGTGAAGTACTTTAGTTCATTCTATTTGGTTCTACTTTTCACCCAATATCGACTACCATCTGGTTCCCGGTCCATAAATCCATATTCGATCAAGTAGCGTCTTAATGTGACATAGTCATCTAAGCGTTCTTTAAGGATTTCGTTGACCTCTTTTTCCGAATAGTGTTTCTGACCATCAAACAATTGCGTAAGATATCTCAAAACAACAATTTTACGCTTCTCCTTCTTCGGGAACTCCTTTAACGGTCCTTCTAGACCCTGATTGAAATACGTATTAAGAATCTCTTCATTCTCTCGCTCCGTAATGGCATGCCGCTCATTCAGTAAGGAAGGGGACTCGTGAATATGGATATACTTGCTCTTATGGCTCGATTTCTCCTCCACAAGTTCCATAATAGACAGAAACACCTTAGCTTGCTTCATCTTCTCGCGTAAAGTAAACCGATGATTGCGAATGGTGGAGGAACTTCCGCCATCCAATTCTTTAACGATCTCTTGATCACTTAGTCCACTTTGGAAAAAGTTCAATAACGTTCGTTGCAAATCGGTTAATCCTGTCCATTTCTTATCTAATCCCAATAAAAAATCTACCATCGACGTATGTTCACTCGTGATATGCCGACGCACATACTTCTCAGCCTCGTACAACACCTCTTCATCCTTATAGATGATTCCTTTCTCATACCGCTTGCCGCAGACTAAGCACTCATAAGCCTCCTGTTCTTGATTGAACACGTAACCTCGCTTGATTTCTTCCATACTAGCGTTCCAGAATGAATCAGACAAATGAACCATTATTATAGACACCTCTCACTTATGTTTGCCAATTTAATAAACATTATATAATATCGTTTGGTTGTTTTCAACTCACCCAACCCATCACACACCTGTTTCTTGATCTATATAGCAAAAAAACAGTCCAAAGCTACAATTGTAGCTTCGAACTGCTATCTGTTCATCCCTTACCATATGTGTTTAGGATATTATTCCCGCCCACTTTTCAATTCCGTCCAGTAACGATCATAGATTTGCAGGCTATCGCCTACATCACTCAACCACTCTACCCGATTTAGTTCATCCTCAGAAAGATTGATCATCTTATTATTGCGGTATGTTTCACTATGGAACTCCATCGCTTTCACATTTGGATCACTATATCCAATCGCTTCATAATTTGCCGCACTCACTTTAGGATCTAACATATAGTTGATGAATTTCTCTGCTAATGCTTTATTCTTAGCGCCCTTAGGGATAGCGTAGTTATCAGAGAATATCGTTGCCCCTTCTTTAGGCACAACATAAGCAATATCAGGGTTATCCTTCACAATATATGCAGCATCTCCAGACCATACGGTACTGATCCAGCCCTCTTCTTGAATCATTTTCTGTTTAATCGTATCTGTATCAAAAGCTAACACGCTTGGAAGCAACGTTTTAAGATTATCTACGGCCGCTTTAATCTCCGTTTCATTCGTCGTACTGTTTGAGAATCCTTGCTTCTTAAGCGCCATACCGATCACTTCACGGTTGTCATCCAGTAGCAATACTTTACCCTTATAGGCTGGATTCCAAAGATCTTCCCAACTATCAATCGGATCTTTAATATATTTCTTGTTATATGCAATTCCGGTTACACCAGAAGTATAGACAATGGAATATTTATTGTCTGGATCGAACGCTGGATCTTTGAATGTATCCGCAATATTCACATAGTTTGGGATATTATTCTTATCCAATGGTTCAAGCAGATTGTTCTTGATCATCGTCTCCACCATATAATCAGAAGGTTGGATTAGATCATAACCTCCGCCACCAGCTTTAATTTTAGCTAAAAGATCTTCATTATTTGCGTAAATATCATATGTTATGTCTACGTTGAACTCTTTCTCAAAATCTGAAATCACCGTTTCATCAAAATTGTCCGCCCAACTGTAAATATGCAACTTTTCTTTAGAAGAACAACCAGCCAAAAGGGAAATGGCCAAAACTCCTACTACAAGCATACTTAACAATCCAGTTCTTTTCACAGTTACGTATCTCCTCTCTTTCGTCAAACCATTTTATATGAAAGAATTACAAGCCATGACGTTCACAGCCCGATCATCCAACATTCGAAGCAAATATGTTCTCATAATTTAGAAATCAAAAGGGCAACATCTTATGTTTCTTCTGACCTTTTCCACGATTCAATACGTATTGTGCTAACAATATTAACGTAATGCTAACTAGAATTAGCAGTGTACAGAGTGCATTAATCTCGGGTGAGATCCCTCGTTTCACTTGTCCATAAATATAGATTGGTAGCGTCGTGGAGCTAGGTCCAGCAACGAAGAAACTAACCATGAAATCATCAAGTGAAAGCGTAAATGCAATAAGTGCCCCAGAAATGATACCAGGTGTAATCTGTGGTAATGTGACATAACGAAACGTTTGCCAATACGTAGCTCCTAAATCCTGAGCTGCTTCTTCAAGCTGTCTGCCCATTCCAGCCAATCTTGCGTTCACAACAACATATACATAAGACATACTAAAGGTGATATGGGCGATCATAACTGTAGACTTACCTAATGGGATCTGAAGTTGACTGAATAATACCAACAACGACAATCCCATAATGATGTCAGGAATAATCACTGGCATATACAGCACCCCATTTAGTGGGCCTTTCCACTTTCTCGCGAAATCCCGCATACTCAAAGCTGAGATTGTACCTAATAACGTCGCTACGACGGTAGAAATTACGGCTATGACAAGACTATTCATTAACGCTTCCATCACGTGGCGATCCTTCATTAAAGAGACATACCAGTCGAGGGTGAATCCTTTCCAATCCCCACTTAATCGCGTGTTATTGAATGAATACACCATCACGAGCACAATGGGTACATAGATGAATATCATCATTAGCGCAGAATGAATACCAAGAAGAGGATGTCCTTTCTTCTTCATATGTTCCCCTCCTCCTTTGTTCGATCGCTCCGAGACTTCATAACTCGACTAAATAATACGATCAGTACGAGCGATGTCAGAACAAAGATGACCGAAAGCGCTGAACCGAAAGGCCAATTACGTGCCCCGAGGAACTGAGATTGAATAATATTACTAATCATAGAGGATTTAGAGCCCCCCAGAATATCTGTTACCACAAACATTCCTGCTGTAGACACAAATACAAGCACAGACCCGGTCATAATCCCCGTTTTACTCTGTGGTAGTGCAATGTGCCAGAAGGCCTTCCAACGACTAGCTCCTAGATCGCTCGCAGCATCTAGCAAACGTCGATCAATCTGCTCGATAGCTACATATAGTGGTAGTACCATAAAAGGAATAAAATTATAGACCATTCCTAGTAGAACTGCTCCCTTTGTATAGAGCATTTGCAATGGTTCGTCGATCCATCCGAAATGGATCAATAAACTGTTGACTACGCCCTGAGTTCTGAGCAGCAACACCCACGCATAAGTCCGAATCAAGAAATTAATCCAGAACGGAATCGTAATCAGGATCAGACCCCAATTCTGCACTCGGGGAGAGGAATTCGCCAAATAGTAAGCTAAAGGATAACTTACAACTAAACATATCACTGTCGTGGTGATGGATAACACAATCGTATCCCAATAGATCCCTAGATAAAGGGAATCCCAAAATGTCTTATATCCATCCCAACTAAAATTATAGACAACATTACCCAGTGTGTCGCGTTCCATAAAAGACATCACCACGACGATAAGCATTGGCACAATTAAAAACAAACCCAGCCATAGTAGCACCGGTGTAAAGAACCATTTGGATTTATTCATGGCTGGATCACCACCTCATCCTTAGGGTTCCAGTTCACCCCAATCCGCTCACCGACTTGCCAAGATTCTTCATCTGTTGAATCAAGTACAATAGTTACGGTCATGGCTGGCTGCTCACCAACTTGATCAAGTTCAACCATTAATTTATGCACATTTCCCAAATACAAAACATCTTGAATTACACCAGACTTCATTGAACTTTCTTCACTTCGTTGTGGACGTAATTTCTCAGGTCGTACAGCAAATAAACCTTGAGGAGAAGTGAAAACATTATTCTCACCGACAAAAGTTGCAGCAAAGAGCGTACGTGGTGAAGAATAAATTTCTTTAGGGGTTCCAATCTGCTCAACCTGTCCATTATTTAAAATAACGATGCGATCAGACATCATCATAGCTTCTTCTTGATCATGTGTTACATACACGAATGTAATACCGAGTGTCCGTTGAAGATGTTTCAACTCGGTCTGTAAATTCTTACGTAGTTGTAAATCGAGCGCACCTAGTGGCTCATCAAGTAACAATACTTTAGGTTTATTCACTATCGCTCGGGCAATAGCTACTCTCTGTTGTTGACCCCCAGAGAGCTGATGAGGGTACCGGGACGTTAGAGTCGTTAATTGCGTCATGGCAACAGCCTCTGCAATCCGCTGCTTTTGTTGTTCCTTCGGAATCTTTTTCATTTTAAGACCAAATGCAATATTTTCTTCCACCGTCATATGCGGAAATAGAGCATAGTGCTGAAATACCAAGTTCAAATCTCTTTCGTTAGGAGGATTCTCTGTAACTACTTTCCCAGCAAGTACTACATTTCCGCTAGTCGGTTGTTCAAAACCCGCAATCATTCGAAGAATGGTCGTTTTGCCACATCCACTTGGTCCAAGCAACGTGAGAAATTCACCCTCCTCAATAACCATAGACAATGGTTTCACCACCACTTGCCCTTGAAATTGTTTCTCGATCTCAACGAGTTCAATCATAAGTACCATCCCCTTTTTGTATCATATGTCCGTTCGTTGTCGAATCCATTCTATATCCTCATACATTTTAAAAAAGCCATACCATCCGTATGGCTTACTTTTATTGTTATTATTCAACCATTTGTTTTCAAAAATTCGTACCATTTTCGCATATTCACTATAACGTTTTTCGCCTTGAGGTACAACAACTTTCTATAGTCATCGACAGTAACCTGGCAACTTTCGTCACAATATAGTAATGATTGAGATACAAGTAGAATCAGCTATGCCATCCTTTTTCAAGGACGGCACCCGTTTTAGCGGAAATATAAGAAAGTATTAAGTGAAACTTTATACTTTCTTATATTTGAACAAAAACCTATACTATCTTATTATCACAAAAAAGTCACCTATTCGCGACAATGGCTTGTCGAAGAAAGGTGACTTTTGAACGTTCAACAATCATTTTAGTAATTATTTAAGTTCGTATTGAACACTAAGTTGTGTAGACACTTTCACTTCTCCTGCTTCAACAGCTGTCGAACCTGCTTGGTCCATACTTGACTTCGGACTCATCAACATCTCTCTCTGTCCGTATACGATTAAGTCATTAGCATCACCTTGATTCACAACCAGCACTACGCCTAATGTCCGATTTGCTGCTTTAGCAATTGCATTTGCCTTCACACTCGCATTCGCCATGGCTTTCTCAATCACTTGTGTTTCGAACTGGTCACGATTCTCTATCGAGAAGCGAACATTATCAATGTTATTTGCCCCTGCAGTGGATGCTGCATCAAGCAATTGGCCAATCTTAGCAAGATCGCGATATGTTACTTCAATGGTATGATTCGCATTGTACCCTTTTAACTTTTGTCCATCTTTTTCAGTGTAGATATAATTAGGTTGTACGTAGAACTGTGTACTCTTGATATCTTTATCAGCAATCTTCCATGTCTTCTTCAATAAATCATTCAGTTTCTGCATCTTAGCTGCATTCGCCTTCTGTGCCGCTTGAGCCGTCTCCGCCTGCGAAGTTACACCGATTGATAGATAAGCGATATCCGGTGTGATGGATATTTCACCTTTACCTACAACATTGATAACATTACGTTGTACTTCACTTGCATAAATCTTGGATGCATTACCCAACGCACCCACCCCTGTTAACCCAAATACTAATGCTCCCGCAACCAATATACTTCCTGTCGTCTTTACCAATCTTTTCATAACTTTCGCCCCCTAAAAGTTTTACGGAGTAAAACTTACCTCGTAAGCATAATCTTAGTTTTACGAAGTAAAGCTAACTTCGTAAGCATCTTCTTAGCTTTACGAAGTAACTCTCACTCGTAAGCATCATCTAATCTTTCATTCAACCTTTAGACGAGACAGATTGGGAAATGTTGCATATGAAGACAAGATAATTTTGAGGCTATTTTAACTCCTCTATTCTAGCTATTTCACGTATAGTCTGACTAAATTGAGAAGTTTTATTCACATGCACCGTAAGTTCCTGAATATTTGTGCTTGTTATTACTTCCGATAATTGATTTCAAATTCATAATGACCTTAGCTCCTTCTGATGTTCTATGTATAATAATATTCTGTAATAATTCCATGTTAGGTTTAGTATATATAGACAGAAGTCTTATCACTGATGAGTTATCTATAACAAAATACACATAAAAAAACAAAAAAAAGCAGCTAGTCCCTTTAAAGGTTAGCCGCTATTTGGTCGTGATACCAAATACTCTACTGATTGTCTAATTCTTCCTTACTTACCAAATTTACTAAAGCGGTTACAGCCTGCTCAGCATCAGCACCTTCTGCGCTAATATTGACTTCCGTGCCAGAACTGATCGCAAGACTCATGATTCCCATAATGCTCTTTGCGTTCACTTTTTTATCATCTTTTTCCACGAAAATTTCAGAAGAGTACTTATTGGCTTCTTGGACGAACAACGCTGCCGGTCTCGCATGGAGACCCGTCTTTAGACGGACAACTACCGGGTGTTTTATCATGGAAACTTACCCCCTATTTATAAATCTGTACACTGTACACACATTTTATTTAAGAACATTATACCATTATAACATGAAGGACACTAGAAGAAAAAAATCAGCCATTACGAATTTTATCAGCCATCTCATCAATCTTACGTAGACGGTGGTTCACACCTGATTTACTGACGGAACCTTTTAGCATCTCGCCAACTTCTTTCAAGTTCATATCCGGGTGAACTAGCCTAACCTCGGCCACTTCTCGTAGCTTCTCTGGCAAATTCTCTAGTCCCAACTCACGCTGTAATAGCTTAATATTCTCAATCTGTCGTACCGCAGCACCAATCGTTTTATTCAAATTCGCAGTCTCGCAGTTGACGATACGATTCACGGAATTTCTCATATCCCGCATGATTCGAACATCCTCAAATTTGAACAACGATTGATGCGCGCCGATCAAGCTGAGAAATTCAATGATCTTCTCGCCTTCCTTAATGTAAAGAACAAAACCTTTCTTACGTTCAATAAACCGAGCATTCAGCTTAAATTGGTTAGCCAAATCTACTAACGACTTGCAGTGATCTTCATACATAGACGAAATCTCCAGATGATATGAAGAACCCTCTGGGTTATTAACGGATCCACCAGCCATGAATGCTCCTCGTAAATAAGCCCTCTTACAACAATTTTTACGTATGAGGTCTGATTGGATATCTGGTGTGAATAGAAAACCTTCCGAAACAATATACAATTCCTTCAGAATTTCCTGTACACGAGCAGGTATACGTACGATATAAACGTTATTCTTCTTCAATCTCATTTTTTTACGCACAAGTAACTCGGTATGTGCCTGGAAATATTTTTTGATTAAGGAATAAATCCGTCTTGCAATCGCGGCATTTTCTGTCGAGATATCTAATATGACCTTTTTATTCGATAACTGAACAGAACCATTCATACGAATTAACGCTGATAACTCAGCTTTCTCGCAGCATGCCTGTCCTTCGACCATAGTCAATTCTTTTTTTGTCTGTGCCGCAAACGACAAGGGACTCACCTCTCTCGTAAAATCCAATTTTGCACGAGCTGGTAAATATGTTGACTGAGCTTTTCAGCATCATGTCGTAGATATGTCCGGAATAGGACCAGTGTATCGGCTATGACCTGATAACCTTGGCCTGTCACTTCATCCCAGTCCACTTGAACGGGTCTAGCTCCTTTTTCGGCATATCTATCTTGAACTTCAGTCGGAATATCACCACTATTTACAATGACATAATCAAATAGTTGTGTACCAATATGATCGTAGATCGCATTTAGATGGTCACTTACCGTATAATTATCTGTCTCACCAGGTTGCGTCATCACATTACATACAAAAATCTTAATCGCTTTTGAAGCACACACAGCTTCAGCAAGCTTTGGAACGAGTAAATTAGGAAGAATACTTGTATACAAACTACCGGGCCCAATCAGGATTGCGTCCGCTTGTCGAATCGCTTCAACAGCTTCTGGCAACGGCTCCACGTGAGCCGGGTCGAGAAAAATACGCTTAATTCTTCCCCCGTGTTCCGGTATTTTGGATTCTCCAATGACGATACTTCCGTCTTCCATTTCTGCCCGAAGGGTTACGGCAACTCCTGCTGCAGGCAATACCTGCCCACGAACAGCAAATACCTTACTTAACTCCCGTACAGCGGTCACAAAGTCTCCCGTGATATCGGTCATTCCTGCTAATATTAAGTTCCCAAGACTATGACCAGCAAGTCCTGTACCACTGCTAAAACGATAACTTAACATTTCCGAAAGTAGCGGCTCTACATCTGCGAGCGCAGTCAATACGTTACGAATATCTCCAGGTGGAGGCATCTGCATCTCACTACGCAGAATGCCCGAACTTCCCCCATCATCAGCTACAGTGACAATGGCTGTGATGTCAAGCGGCTTTTCTTTCAATCCCCGAAGCATGACCGATAATCCCGTTCCTCCACCCATTACAACAATTCGCGGACGCGATCTATTTTCTTCTGCCACTTTCATCACTCTTCACCTCATTAATGCCGGTCACGATCTCGATCAGAGTCTCGGTGGCTAACGGAAACGTTCTCCGTCTTACTTACACCCAGCATCTTACCGAGGTACTCAGCAATTGCAACTGAACGATGCTTGCCCCCTGTACATCCGATGGCGATAATGACCTGGCTCTTACCTTCTTTATAATACTGCGGAATTAAGAAATGGAGCATATCCATCAATTTAGTTAAGAATAATTGGGTTTCAGCCCATTTCAACACATATTCATAGACTTCGCTATCTTGCCCCGTTCGTGGACGTAAATGATCCACGTAATGGGGATTCGGCAAGAACCTTACATCAAACACCAGATCTGCATCAATTGGAATACCGTATTTAAACCCAAAAGATGTAATGTTGACAGACAAGGTATTAGGCTCGATATGAGAGAATCGAGAAATGATTGTCTCTTTCAATTGCCCTGGCTTCGTATTACTTGTATCGATCAACTGGGTTGCGGAATCTTTAAGTTCCTCCAACAACTTACGCTCCAATCGAATGCCATCAAGTGGCATCCCTTCTGGAGCCAACGGATGACGTCTACGACTCTCTTTATATCTTTGTACTAGAACGGAATCTGTTGCATCAAGGAATAGAATCTCGCAACGCATCGTGAAATGCTCTTTAATGTATAATAAAGATTCTGATAAGGCCGTAAAGAATTCGCGTCCTCTTAGGTCAATAACCAAGGCAATCTTAGCGATCTTACCGTTCGACTGTTCTATAAGTTCTCCAAACTTAGGGATCAATACTGGCGGTAGATTATCCACGCAGAAGAATCCAAGATCCTCTAAGCTTTGTACAGCAAGTGTTTTCCCCGCGCCTGACATCCCTGTAATAATAATCAAATTGGCCATGGCCGACGTTATATTTTCATTTTCAGTTTCCTGCATCAGCTTCCACTCCCTTGTCAATGAGTCCCACATGCTTTTGACGGGTATATTCAAACAAGAAGAATTCTATGAACGAAGATGCAGACCGGCAGCCCCAACGATTCCCGCTTTGTTTCCTAATATAGCTGGTAGAATTGACACGCCCCGTTGTAGCGGTTCTGGCGTGAATTTGGCAAATACCTCACGAACCTCATTAAAGAGAATATCGCCTGCATATGCAACACCACCACCAACAATAAACACTTCAGGATTCAATACAGCAGCTACTGCTGCCATCGATTTACCCAAATAAAATGCTGCACGATTTACGATACGTAATGCCACTTCATCGCCAGCTTTGGCTGCGTCGAACACTTCCTTCGCGTTCATCACTTCTACCGTTGAGAGCGTTGTGCGATCTCCACGTTCAACAGCATCCTTCGCCATACGAATGATACCTGTTGCAGAAGATACGGTTTCTAGACAACCTTTTTTGCCACATCCGCATTGGATAGCTTCCAAATCAGGCACAACCGTAATATGACCAACCTCTCCTGCCATTCCTCCTGAACCCTGATAAATCTTTCCATCTAAAATAACGCCCCCGCCTACACCTGTTCCAAGTGTATAGCAGACACAATTTTCTAATCCACGTCCCGCACCACTCCAAGCTTCGCCCAAAGCAGCCACATTAGCATCGTTATCTATTTTCACAGGCTTGCCTAAACGTTCCTCTAAAAGCGCACGCATCGGAACATCCGAAAAACCTAAGTTGGGTGCTTGAATAATAATCCCTTCACGGACATTCGTAAAGCCGGCAACTCCTGCTCCTACACCCACTAGCTGGTCCCAGCTATATGGTGATTTCTCAACAATGTCACGCACATATTGCACAATATTGTCAATTACCGCTTCAACGCCTTTTGCAGCCTCCGTGGGTCCTTCATGCGTTAGAAGAAGCTTGCCCTCCTGATCACAAATCCCAACTTTAATCGCCGTTCCACCTAAATCCACACCAACATAGATACTTTCAGACATGTTCCAGCCACCTTTTTTCAATCTAAAATAGTTTTGAGCCTACGTACCCACTATAAGTGATGCCCTCATTCTGGTCAAGAGAAGCTAGACTCTATCCCAAAGCCATTCGATAGAATTAAAGCTTCATTATATAGCAAATTCAGAGGATATTATGTTGAGTTATTGCACCCTTTTGTGATTAATTGCACAAGTGTTGGATATTCATGACAATTGTCATCTGCATAAGGTGACAGTCTTAACTAACAAGAACGCGGCATATTTCTTATGATGAACTTAAGAGAAATTCAGTCAACGCTAATGGAGGTATTAATGTATGGACACGATTGTGGAAATGAAGAATATAACCAAGCAGTTTAAAAATAAGAAAGCTGTGGACAATATCTCCTTTTCGATTGATAAAGGTTCCATCGTTGCCATTCTTGGTCCTAATGGAGCAGGAAAGACAACGGTGATATCCATGTTGCTAGGTCTGATTAAGCCAACCCAAGGTACAGTGCAAGTGATGGGTAAAGACCCTAGGGATATAGAAGTACGACAAAGAATCGGTGCTATGCTCCAAGAGGTTAGCGTCATGGATGCGTTGAAGGTACATGAACTTATTAATTTAATTCGTAGCTACTATCCTCGGCCTCTTGATATCGATCAACTGATCCCACTTACCGGTCTACAAAAGGAAGATCTCAATCGATATGCAAATAAGTTATCCGGCGGTCAGAAGCGAAGACTTGGTTTCGCACTCGCTCTTGCTGGCAATCCTGATCTGATTTTCTTAGATGAACCCACCGTAGGGTTAGATGTTACCGCTCGTCGTGTGTTCTGGGAGCAAGTTCGTTCACTGACCCAACAGGGGAAGACCATTCTATTTACTACGCATTACCTACCCGAAGCTGAAGACTATGCAGATCGCGTCATTTTATTTGATCAAGGGGTCATCATTGCTGATGGAACACCTGACGATATCAAATCTAAACTTACTGTATCCTCTATATCCTTCAAATCGGATGATCCTGATTTATGTAGCTTTCTGCTTACATTACCGAATGTTCATGATGTTTATGAGAAAGAAGGGCGTATTTATACCGTTACTGAAGATACAGACGGCATATTAGCATCTATCTTTGAACATAAGTTGGCGGTTAGGGATATCCGAGTCGAGCACGGTCGCCTAGACGATGCTTTTGAACAATTAACAACACATCCTGAAATGGATACCAAAGGAGCGGCAATATCATGATGAACGTGATAACCATGCAGTGTAAAGCGGAGTTAAGAAGAATTTTTCGTAATCCTTATTATGTATTCTGGTCCTTGATATTACCTATCATATTTTATTATATCTTTACTCGAATTGTGAATACCAACCCCGATGATAAAGGACTTTGGCAAGCTCATTATTTGATGTCCATGACTACATTTAGTGTAATGGGTTCGTCAATCATGACGCTTGGTATTCGTATCGTGCAGGAGCGAGTTCATGGTTGGTCCACGTACATGCGAATTACGCCACTTCCCGAAGGTGTTTATTTCTTTGGTAAGATGTTCGGGCAATCGGTCATGCACTTATTTTCTATTATCATTATTTTTACTGCTGGGTATCTTATCAATGGCGTGTCCTTGACTGCGTCGCAGTGGATTCTCAGTGGACTGTGGATATTAATAGGGTGCGCACCATTTCTAGCATTAGGTACATTAGTCGGAACCATGAAAAAGGTGGACACCGCAAGTGGCGTTAGTAATGCGATCTATATGGTATTAGCTGTTCTCGGCGCAATGTGGTTCCCACTTGATTCCTTCCCCAAAGGATTACAACTGGTTAGTAAATGGCTTCCTTCCTATAACTTTGGAAATGGTGCTTGGGAGCTTATCCAAGGGAATGCCCCTAGTTGGGATAATATACTTATTCTGTCAGGATATCTTGTTTTCTTCGTGGTATTATCAACTTATATCCGTAAAAAACAGGAAGTGGTGTGAAGCTCGTTATGCGCGAAAAATTTCAGCTTTTCCCTGAAAAGTTAGGATTCTTTCCTTATGTTTGGTTAATATACCTCTTCTTACCTATCATTAATACCGCACAAGAACAAGGGTTGAAATTGGTCTTAGGCTATTTAATGATCGGAGTATTCGCAATCTCCTATAGGCAGCTTTATTTCGCTTCAGAAGAAGGAAGCTTTTCATATTGGCTTGCCACACAGATGGTTATCATTTTTATTCTCAGTTACTTTTATAACCCTTATAACTTTTTCATGGGTTTCTTCACCGCTAACTTCATAGGCTATTACACGAACTCTTTTAAATTCAAAGTATCTTTAGGTTCACTAGCCATTATTGTATCGCTACCGATTATATTGAATTTAAATAGCATTGCACCTAAGCAATACTTGTTTTTTCTCCCGTTTTTAATCATTATGCTCATGTCTCCTTTTGGAATACGTTCTATGAATAGACACCAACAGCTGGAGTTGAAGCTTGATGAAGCCAATGAACATATTAAGCAACTCGTTAAACGAGAAGAACGGATGCGTATTGCTAGGGATCTGCATGACACTTTAGGGCACACATTGTCTTTGATTACCTTGAAGAGCCAGATCGTGGACCGGCTCATTACCAAAGATCCAGCGCGGGCACAACTTGAAGCCAAAGAGATCGAGCGTACTTCGCGGGCAGCTCTGCGACAGGTTCGCGAACTTGTATCGGATATGCGTGCGGTTACGATCGCTGAAGAAATGTTAGAGGTACAGGTCATTTTACAGAGTGCCGATATTACCTCTCATTTCGAAGGAGATGCTAAGCTTGTCGGTATACCTGATCTAACTCAAAACATTCTCAGTCTATGCCTCCGAGAAGCCATTACAAATATTATAAAGCATAGTCGAGCAAAGAATTGTAATGTTACTCTTGAACAGAAGAATTCAGAAGTCACACTCATCGTTCGTGATGATGGTATAGGACTCAAAGAAGATCATCATGATGGAAATGGATTGAAGGGTATGAACGAACGTCTTTCTTTAATCGAAGGTTCTTTAGCAGTATCTTCAGGGGAAGGCACCACCTACACTATAAATATACCTATTATCATTAAGGAGGAGACTGCATGATACGAATCCTTATTGCCGAAGATCAACGTATGTTACGCGGTGCATTAGCTTTACTATTAGATTTGGAAGATGATATTGAAGTGGTCGGTCAAGCTTGCGACGGGCAAGAAGCCCTGTCACTCATCGCTTCTCTTCAACCAGATGTCTGTTTGCTGGACATCGAGATGCCCGTCAAGACCGGTCTAGATGTCGCTGAACAATTGATTGAACTAGGTTCCATCACTAGAATCATCATTCTAACTACCTTCGCTCGTCCTGGTTATTTCGAGCGTGCCGTAAAGGCAAATGTTCAAGGATATCTATTAAAAGATGGACCAACTGAACAACTTGCGGAGTCCATTCGACGTGTTATGAAGGGGCATCGAGAGATTTCCCCTGAATTGATATTCGGGACATTAAAGGAAGAGAATCCACTTAATGCTCGTGAACGTGAGATTCTATCTCTGTCTGCCCAGGGGAAGTCAGCCAATGAAATATCAGCGATGCTCCACCTTTCCTATGGAACGGTACGCAACTATATCTCCGAAGCCTTGAATAAACTAGATGCTAAGAACCGCATTGAGGGTATTCGGGTGGCAGAGGACAAGGGATGGTTGTAGGGTACATAAAAGAACCTGACGGAATATTCCGTCAGGTTCTTAATATGAATCAAAGCAATTTAGTACTACTCTCCTAAAGTCTGGCTCCAGTCATGAACCATGTTACCTTCAATGAATTTCTCAGCATCCATCGCAGCCATACATCCTGAACCTGCTGCTGAAATAGCTTGACGATAACGAGTGTCCTGCACATCTCCACATGCGAACACACCCGGAATGTTTGTTTCTGTCGTACCTGGCTTCACGACGATATATCCTACATCATCCGTCGTGATTTGCTTGTCCAAGAAAGCCGTGTTCGGCGTATGTCCGATCGCTACGAACATGCCATCCGCTTCAATCAATTCTTCCTCATTGGTCTCATTGTTGCGAACTTTTAGACCTTTAAGACCCATACCTTCTGTAACCACTTCCAGAGGCGTACGATTCAAAGCCCATAGGACCTTCTCATTCTCGCGCGCACGATCTTGCATGATCTTGGAAGCACGCATCTCTTCACGACGATGTACTAGTGTTACGCTAGAACCGAAACGCGTCAAGAAGTTAGCTTCTTCCATTGCTGAATCGCCACCTCCAACCACGATGATCTTCTTCCCACGGAAAAAGAATCCGTCACATGTTGCACATGTGCTAACACCACGTCCAATGTTCTCTTGTTCACCTGGAATGCCTATATACTTCGCAGAAGCACCTGTGGAAATGATAACCGTCTCAGCCAGTAATTCTCCCATTCCATCCACATTAACCTTAAAAGGTCGTGCTGAGAAATCAACCGTCTCTACCCAACCCGTTTTAAATTCAGCTCCGAAACGCTCAGCTTGCTTACGCATATTATCCATCAATTCAGGTCCCATAATTCCTTCAGGGAACCCTGGGAAATTCTCGATTTCGGTAGTAGTCGTTAACTGACCACCCGGTTGCATACCTTCAATAACCAGTGGTTTCATGTTCGCACGTGCTAGATAAATTGCTGCCGTCAATCCTGCTGGACCTGTTCCAATAACAATCGATTTATACATTCGTTTGACCTCCCAATTTGTTATATCCCATGCCTATAACTCTATATTAACCATTTCTATCCTTCATATGACATACACTGTCCATACGTCGTGCATATCGACTGACTGTAGATGGAGAAAGACCATAACGTCTAGCTACTTCCTGATAGGTCGTCGGAAGGCCTACCATTTTGATAGCCCAATATTCAAGCGCTGCTGACCAGGCTTCTGTATGCCCTAACTCAGGCGTATTAGGATAACTTTTATGCAAAAACTCAGTCCATAGGTTTTGTATATCATGCTGTTGATCCAAATCACACGATTGATCCATCATTTGTAATGTCTTGTTCACAACTGTGCGAGAAGGTTGATCCAAATCGTTAGAAAGCTCACTAGCTACTAACGTTTCAGATTCAATCTCTTCTTGTTCAGGAGAATCCATTAAAGGGTTCTCTATCCCTAGTCCTTCTAGTACTAATACGGCCGCCTCTTTAAGCTGTAAATCTTCTTTCGGATCTCGTAAGAACGCTTGTAGAACCCGCTTCACTTCTTCATCAGCAATCCACGCGAAAGATTGAATGACTTGAAGCTTGGTAGCATGATCCCCATGACGAAGCGCCCAGAAAAAGGATGATCGAACCAACGGATTATGTTTAACCTCATCCGTTATCCCTTCACCGTTATGCTCCCACGCCTTTAGCTGTTCTTCAAAGGGAAGATGATAATGGTAGTTGATCTTAGGTTGCTCCGTGGTCCCCTCACGGAATTGCGCAAGCTGAGATAAATAAAACCTCGAAACATCAGAATCTGGATCAAGCTTTGACGCAAATCTCCAATATCGCTCTGCATCAATAAATCTTCCACAGTTGAAAGCGGCTGTAGCCGTGTAGTGATACACACTCGGGTCATCACTCAGTTCTTCGTCCTTTAGTAACCGACGAAAATGTTGATACGCTAACTCATGTTGACCTAAGATCCCCATCGTAGTAGCGAGTTTAAACAAATGCTCCTGATGAAAGGGAACCGTAATCGTAAGGAGTTGTAACAACGGAAGCAACTGACTTACATCATTCTCGTGTTGATAAAAGATAGCCAGGTTACATAACCCGTGTAAATTACCAGGGTCTTGTTCCAATACCTCATGGATCGTTTCCTTCGCTTTGCCAAACAGACCCACATAATAATAAGCAAGCGCTAAATTATTACGTGCCGCAAGGAAATCCGCATAGTTCTCTACAATTTCTTCAAGTAGCTCTACGGCTTGAGCGAATTTACCCTGTTCTAGAAGAGCGCGGGCCTGCTCATGCTCGATCATTCCTTGACGACTTTTAATCCGTTTTAATTTAGCTGGACGGTCTAACTCATGCATAAGAAGCTCCATCATTTCTTCTGCTTCGTGTAGAAACTGACCTTCAGAATCCTCTTCCAGATATGTGACGAGTGCTTTCTCAGCTTCTTCGAAATTCTCCATATTGGCAAAGTTGTTAGCCATGTAGAAATAACATTCCGTCATAGCTGGATCAATATGCTTAATAATATCGACAAGAACAGAGTTGGAACCCTCATAGTCCCCCATCTCTGACATAATGCCAGCCATGTTACAATGATTCACCGGATTTTCTGGTTCATACTCTACTGCTTTACTGAAATATTTCAATGCCTTAGCATAATGGTTGCGCTCTAACGATTGAACAGCCCTTTCGAAGAAGAAATTGGCATCGAAATGGACAGGTATTACTTTATTGTGTAGGGCCTCAGCCCGTAGTTTTTCATCATTCATTGAAGCAAGGTACCTCCTTTATCCTACAATCCTGTAACCCACATCCTAGTATACCATAAGTTCATGAGTCCTTTTAAGTAGGGAGGTTCTTCTTGTTGTTCATCAAGTGAAGCTTATAAAAAAAGACACCGCATGGCTTACATGCCGGAGTCTTTAAACAATGTCGCGATCGATCCGCCTTCTGTAATAATACGTGTCGCCTGAGCAAGCATTGGAGCCACCGATAGCACTTTAACACGTCCGACATGATCATTAGGAAGTACGATGGAGTCCGTCACCACGACTTCTTTAATATGGGGATGATTCAATCGTTCTAGGGCAGACCCTGAGAAGAGACCATGTGTAGCACAGACATACACCTCTTCTGCTCCACGCTCCTTCAATCCTTCCACCACATTAACAATGGTTGTTCCTGTATCTATGATATCTTCTATAATAATCGGTGTTCTACCCGCAACATCACCTATCACGTGAGTGATCACGGACTCATTATGAGAAGGTCTCTTTTTTATCATAATAGCGAATGGAGAATCGAGATGATTCGCCAGTTTCTCTGCCATTGAAGCACGTCCAGCATCCGGAGATACAATAACTGGGTTACTGATATTCTTAGATTTCAAATACTCACTAATAAGATCAAGTGCAGTTAAGTGATCCACAGGTATATTGAAAAACCCTTGAATTGCAGGAGCATGTAAATCCATTGTAATCACTCGGTTAGCACCAACAGTCGTTAGAACATCGGCTACCATTTTGGCGGATATCGGTTCACGTGGAGCTGATTTCCGTTCCTGACGTGCATATCCATAATAAGGAATGATAATATTAACCGTACGAGCTGAAGCTCTCTTGGCTGCATCTATCATGACAAGCAGTTCTACAAACATCTCATTTATCGGATGTGAGAGCGACTGCACTATGAATACATCACAATTACGTATACTTTCCTCGTAGTTAACATAGATTTCACCGCTTTTAAAGCGCGAAAGTGTAACATCTCCCAATTCCTCGCCCAGCTTACTACAAATATCCTCCGCAAGCTTCGGATTCGACGAACCGGTAAAAATACGCATCTTGTGTTGCATAGCATCCTCCTGATTTCAAAACTGTAAAGACTTGAATTAATCCATATGTAATTGCATTATACAGAATTCTGCTATATTTCAAAAGGAACCTCCGTTCTGTTCCGCTGCTTAAACACTGATATTTCCCGATAACCAACTTCCCAGAGTAGGACCCGTGCTTTATCTAAATGTTCTCCAAGTTTTAACGGATCATGTGCATCGGAACCTATCGTGACCGGAATTCCTAACTTAAAGGCTTCACTCACCATTCGTTTACTGGGAAACATCTCAGCGCAAGCTTTGGATAAACCCGAGGCATTGAGCTCCATCACCATCCCACTTTTGCGTACGGCCGCTAGTGCTGAATTCTCTAATGCTTCCACCTCACGCGAAACCTCTGGTGCCGGTCTGTAGCCAAATCGCTTAATCACATCAACATGCCCCATAATGTCATAGAATCCCGTTGCTGTCGCCTTCTTAACCACATCATAATACTGTTCATAAACAGCGAGAATATCCTTACCCTCCCAGTTATGCGTCTGGCGATAATCGCTTATATCCCACTCTCCAAGGAAATGTACGGAACCTATAACATAATCCCAAGGGTATGATGTAACTATATGTTCAATCTCTGCTTCATATCCTTCAATGAAATCACCTTCTAGCCCTACGCGAACATCAATCTGACCCTTATAGCGCTCCTTTAGAGCAAGACACTCCTCAACATATCGAGGAAGTTCGTCCATAGGCATCGCCATCTCTGGATAATACGTAGCAGGATCAACATGAAGAAGAGGCATATGATCCGATAGACCGAGCTGGGATAACCCCATCTCAATCCCTCTAAGAACGTATTCCTCCAGTTCTCCGATCGCATGCCCACAACGGACATGGTGCGTATGGTAATCGATCAGCATGGAACGTATCCTCCTTTAATCGCGTCTAGGGCGCTCGCTGCGCAGACTAAGCTCAGCCATAATTTCATCTAACGGTAGCTTACGTTCTTCTAACAACACTAGTAAATGATAGATAAGATCACTTATTTCAAGACGTAACTCAGCATTATCTTTATTCTTAGCAGCAATGATCGTCTCAGAGGCTTCTTCGCCCACTTTTTTAAGGATCTTATCGACACCTTTTTCAAACAAGTAAGTGGTATATGCACCCTCTGGGCGTTCTTTCTCACGAGCCGAAATAATCTGTTCCAACTCCGCTAACACAGCAAAACGTCCGCCATCTTGATAGCTTGTTGAGGTAAGGTCTTCATTCTTCTCCAATGGAACATCGTTAAAGAAGCACGTCTGCTCCCCTGTGTGACAAGCTGGGCCTTGAGGTTGAACCTGAAGCAACAACGTATCTCCATCGCAATCGTAGCTTAGTGAGCCAATTCGTTGTGTGTTACTAGACGTTGCACCTTTATGCCATAATTCATTTCTGGAACGGCTCCAGAACCAAGTTTCTCCACTTTCTATTGAAAGTTTAAGGGATTCCTTATTCATATAAGCCATCATTAACACATCTTTGGTTGTGATATCTTGAACGATAGCAGGCACGAGTCCCGCTTCATCCCACCGAATTTTATTCTGTAATTCTTCCAATGTTTCCTCTTGATTCAGCTTGTTACTCATCGAATTTCCACTCCTTTTTGCTTTAAGTCCATTTTCAAATCTTGGATCGTCATTTCTTTATAATGAAAAATAGTTGCTGCTAGCCCCGCGTCAGCCTTACCACTTGTAAATACGTCATGGAAATGTTCTGAGGTTCCCGCTCCACCTGAGGCAATGACAGGAATACCCACAAGTCCAGATACAGCCGAAGTAAGCGGAAGGTCGAATCCATCTTTTGTACCATCCGCATCCATACTGGTGAGTAGAATCTCACCCGCCCCTAAAGATTCTGCTTCTTTGACCCATTGCAAAGCGCGAATACCCGATGGCGTACGTCCGCCATGTGTATAGACTTCCCATTCTCCCCAAGCCTGATTATACTTAGCATCCACCGCTACAACGATACACTGAGAACCGAAGCGACGTGCACCTTCAGATATTAACTGTGGGTTAAGCACCGCTGCCGTATTAATGCCAATCTTGTCCGCACCGGCACGTAGAATTCTTTTCATATCATCTACATGCGAGATTCCTCCACCTACCGTGAATGGAATGGTGATTTCACCTGCGGTCTGCCTAACGACTTCGATCATCGTTGCACGACCTTCTACAGAAGCTGAAATATCTAAGAAAACGAGTTCGTCTGCGCCTTCTCTATCATAAAGCGCCGCCAATTCCACCGGATCCCCCGCATCACGTAGATTGACAAAGTTAACGCCCTTTACCACCCGACCATCCTTCACATCCAGACACGGAATGATACGTTTAGCTAGCATATTTCTCTTCCCCTCTATCTTTAAGTTCATGATATACCCTAGTGTGAAAAAATGAGCGTAGGCTTACATCCCACACTCATTCCTTCTAGCCCTGTTTCTTAATCGCTTGTACAGCCGTCTCCAGATCGACACTTCCTGTGTACAACGCTTTGCCTACGATTGCTCCACCTATACCTTCATGGTGATACGCACTAAGACTAAGAAGATCATCTAAGACAGTAACGCCTCCTGAAGCAATAACAGTACGACCACTACTCACAGCTAAAGCACGAATAGCTTCCACATTCGGTCCTTGCATCATTCCATCTCGAGAAATATCTGTAAAGATAAATGTCTCTGCTCCCTTGGATGCAAGCTCCTTAGCCAATACTTCTGCTTTAACTTCAGATGTCTCAAGCCAACCCCTAGTCGCAACATAGCCGTTCCTTGCATCAATACCGATCGCTACTTTATCTCCAAATGTACCTAAGACCGCTTCAGTAAAGGGACGATCTTCTATCGCTGCCGTTCCGATAATGACACGGCTTACCCCAAGTGCAAGTAATCTTTTCACATCATCTAACGTACGCAAACCGCCGCCTACCTGTACAGGTACATTCGCTCCCTTAGCTATAGCACCAATTATAGCATCATTCACGGGATGGCCTGCCTTAGCTCCGTCCAGATCCACGAGATGTATATAGGTTCCGCCTTGCTCTTCCCAAGCCTTTGCTACTTTTAAAGGACTATCATTATAGATCGTTTCCTGATTATAATCCCCTTGCACAAGTCTTACACATTTCCCATCACGTATATCAATAGCTGGATAGATGATAAAAGAAGACATCTTTATGTAGCCTCACTTTCTTCTCAACCTATATTTTATGAAGCATTTATAATCGTCATTGATCTCTAAACACGGATTTCTTTCACAGGATCACCTGTAAGCTTAAGGAAATTCTGCAACAGGTTCATGCCAAGTTCCCCGCTCTTCTCAGGGTGGAACTGCATACCGAAGACAGAATCACGTCCCACAATCGCTGTTACATCAGTTCCATAGTCAGTCGTAGCCAGAACATCCGTCTTCACTTCTGGAAGAACATGATAGGAATGTACGAAGTATACATAACCTTCTACAAGCCCAGCAAATAGCGGACCTTCCTCTGCACGATACTGAAGTTTATTCCATCCCATATGTGGCACTTTGTAATCGCCACCTGTGAATCGTACCACTGAGCCAGGTAAAATACCCAGCCCCTCATGAGTACCGTGCTCTTCACTACTACTGAACAGTAGTTGCATACCCAGGCAGATACCGAGCAACGGTTGCTTGCCTGCTGCCACCTTCTGTACTGTCGTATCGAGCGAGCTCAGTCGAAGATGCTCCATAGCATCGCCGAAGGCGCCAACGCCAGGCAAAATCACACCGTCTGCGGCTAGAATCTCGCTTTCATCGCTACTGATGAGCGTCTCATACCCGAGACGCTCAACAGCCTTACTCACGCTGTGCAGGTTCCCCATGCCATAGTCCACAATCGCAATTGCCACGCCTACAGCACTCCCTTCGTGGAAGGTACACCCGTCACACGTGGATCAATACTCGTCGCTTCGTCTAACGCACGTCCCAGCGCTTTAAATACAGCCTCAATCATATGATGCGTGTTCTGTCCGTAATGAACAATCACGTGTAACGTGATGCGAGCTTCCAGCGCGAGCTTCCAGAGAAATTCATGGACTAACTCTGTCGAGAAACTCCCCACCTGTGAAGATGGATACTCTGCGCGATATTCGAAATGAGGGCGATTGCTTACATCAATAATGACTTGTGCCAAAGCCTCATCCATCGGTACGAAGACACTAGCATATCGTTTGATTCCACGTTTATCTCCTAACGCTTCCCGTATCGTCTGCCCTAAGCAAATCCCGATGTCCTCAACCGTGTGGTGATCGTCAATCTCAATATCACCCGTAGCCTTTACCTTGAGATCAAATTGTCCGTGCTTCGTGAATAAATCCAACATATGATTCAAGAAAGGAACATCTGTCTCCATCTCAGAAACCCCAGTACCGTCTACTCCGAAAGAAAGTGAGATATTCGTCTCATTCGTTGCTCGACTAACACTTGCCGTACGTAAGTTCTCATTAACATTATTGTCCATTATTAACCCTACCTTCCTTTTCAAGCCGAACCTCAATCGCTCGAGCATGACCTTCTAATCCTTCATGACGCGCGAGCTCCATAATCATTGCGCCGTTCTGTAACAATGCTTCCTTGCTATAATAAATCATACTCGACTTCTTAATGAAATCATCGACATCTACGGGGGAAGAGAATCTAGCTGTACCATTCGTCGGAATAATATGATTAGGTCCCGCAAAGTAGTCACCTACCGGCTCGGAGCTATACGGACCTAGAAAGATAGCCCCTGCATTCTCTATGCTACCTACGTAAGACATCGGATCCTCTACCACAATCTCCAAATGTTCAGGCGCTAATCGATTCACAACGGATATTCCTTCTTCGATAGATTCCACCACAATGATGGCACCATAATTTTCAATCGAAGCACCCGCAATATCTCGACGTGGTAACAAGGCTAACTGTCTTGCCACTTCGACTGAAGTCGCCTCGGCGAACGCTTGGGATGGTGTCACGAGAATGGCTGAGGCCATCTCGTCGTGCTCTGCCTGTGATAACAGGTCTGCGGCAACATAAGCCGGGTCAGCACTCTCGTCGGCCAATACGACGATCTCACTCGGTCCAGCGATGCTGTCTATATCAACAGCTCCGTACACTTCACGTTTCGCTAGTGCTACATATATATTTCCTGGTCCACATATTTTATCAACTGGTGCGATACTTTCCGTTCCATAAGCCAAGGCCGCAATCGCTTGCGCTCCACCTACACGGTAAATTTCATTCACACCCGCTTCAGCGGCTGCGACAAGGATATAAGGATCAATTCCCTCTTTCCCATTCGTCCCTGGTGGCGTGACCATGACGATCTCAGGTACACCAGCCACTTGGGCAGGAATTACATTCATAAGAACAGACGATGGGTATGCTGCCTTACCACCTGGAACATAGACACCAACACGTTTGAGCGGACGAATGATTTGCCCTAGTATGCTACCATCGGGTTGCATATCCATCCAAGAGTTTCTCTTTTGTCTCATATGGAATGATCGGATATTCGATGCTGCAGCTGTAATAGCTTTAACAAAAGAGGGTTCTACACGTTCGTATGCCGCCTTCAACTCTTCAGGTGTCACACGAAGCTGTTCGGAAGAAAGCGCCGTCCGATCATATTTCTCGGTATAACGTAAGAGTGCAGCATCGCCTTCGACTTTGATATCACGTACAATTTGTTTGACAGTCGCATTCTGCTCCGGCGTACCGTAATCTACTTCACGTTTCAAATCAAACTCCTGAATCGGTACAATTTTCATCGTCATCCGTTCCTTCCCACTACGCGTACTTTACTTACTCTTCACTCGTCGTGAATCGTTATCTTTATTTCTTTATCTTTATTTCTGGTACGGGAATCACCTTTTGGAGAAGATCACATAATTCTTGAATCTGAGTGTTCTTCATTCTGTAGCTCACACGATTTGCAATCAGACGACTCGATATTTCAAAAATACTCAGCATTTCCACAAGCCCGTTATCCTTCAGCGTCTGACCCGTTTCCACCATATCGACAATTCGATCAGCTAATCCGATCAGGGGTGCCAACTCAATCGATCCATTCAACTTAATGACTTCTACTTGTTGTCCCTGCTCACGGAAATATTGGGATGCAACATTAGGATACTTCGTAGCGACTCGCTGCTGTATACCTGGTTGCCAATTAGGCAGTCCAATGATGGACATCCGACATCGTGCAATTCCGAGATCAAGGAGTTCATACACATCTCTATTCTCTTCAAGAAGAACATCCTTACCTACGATACCAATGTCAGCGACCCCATACTCTACATACGTAGGCACATCTACTGGTTTGGCTAGAATAAACTCCATTCCCATCTCCGGTAGTGGAACTACCAATTTACGTGAATCATCCACTTCTAGTGGTATAGCTAGCCCAGCTTGACGAAATAAGGCTGCTGCCTTCGCATAGATACGTCCCTTTGGCATAGCCACTTTTAACGTTTCTCCCACGTGCTCATCCCCTCCTTATCCTTTGATATGTATCATTTCTTTGTTGTGAAAGTGAACACATCGTTATATCCTGTTACTTCATTATTTATAAGCTCTTCTGATGGTACTGATGACTCACTACAACCGACTAACTCGGTGATTACGATATATCCCTCACTCCGAAGTTTAGCAGCTTCTGCAAGCCCCTCTTGTCGTCGATCCGCATCATACTGGACTAATACTCGCTTCTCTTCTGCCTCTTCTATACCATGTACACCATCTAGAATCCGATTCGTCTTGAGTGCAAAGCCCGTCGCAGGAATAGCTCGCCCGAATTGTTGTAATAGATTATCGTAGCGCCCCCCATTACACACCGGAAACCCTAGCTCTGACGCATAACCCTCGAAAGTCATACCTGTATAATATGAGAAATCGCCAATCATCGTAAGATCGATCAGTACATGTTCTGACACACCATATGCCTCAAGTACTGCCCATACCTTACATAAATGATCAATGGATGCTCTAGCTTGTCGATTAGAACTTAACTTCAACGCTTGCTCACAAATCTCTTTGCCTCCACGTAATCTTACAATACCATCGAGAACGCTACCCTGTGCTTCAGTTAAATCAAGCTGACGAATGGTATTACGGAATCCGACATAGTCGCGGCGTAAGAGACCTTCCTTCAATGACTCCTGATCATCATCCCTACCGGGAACAATTTCTTCGAACAATCCATGGAGGAACCCAACGTGACCCATAGCGATTTTAAAAGAGGACACCCCTGCTGATTTCAACGATTCAATCGCAAGTGCTACCACTTCTGCATCTGCTTCTGCTGAATCATCGCCTACTAATTCAACACCCGTCTGGAAGAACTCTGCCTCTCTACCCGCTTCCTCTTCAATCGTACGGAATACGTTAGCATGATAAGATAAACGAATTGGCAACGACTCTTCCTTCAGAAGAGAAGACACAACCCGAGCAATTGGAGCCGTCATATCCGAACGAAGCACCAAAGTAGTACCTCGATTATTGAGTAATTTAAACAGTTTCTGGTCTGATGTGGAACTCGCCACGCCTACCGTATCGTAATATTCCATGGTTGGTGTCATGATCTGCTGATATCCCCAACGATCCATACACTCCAATACATTGCGTTCGATCTTACGTAATTTTTTTACTGCGTACGGAAGATAATCCCGAACACCTGTCGGTTTTTCAAACCCTTTTGGCTTTGACACTATATTCACCTCGACTTAGAGAGTACTATCATTTATCATTCCCAAACGCTTTAGCGCGTTAATGATCTACCATACTACCAAGATAAAGAATTTCTGCTATTTTAACATGAATAAATCCTTATCGTCAATGGGTTAGTTTCTCCTTACCATATGCAAAGTATTATTTTGTTCTTTACCTTGTATATCATGCTTTTTGCCTTTTTGTGATAAAGAGCTTGGGATATTTTCCTAGAAATACCCTGACAACGATATTTTTTTGAAACAAAACTGTATTATCGCCCAACTGAGGAAGGCGCACATTTTATGAACTTAAAGTAACTTCCCCTTTTCAATAAAATATCGCTGTCTAAGTGCCCTTCCAATAATAGTACTCATTACATAATATAAATGTATTGTGCTTGCCTTGAATAAAATATGATCGTTATTATCGGTACCAAGCATAAACAGCTACCCCTCCCCTTAAGGGTGGGTATCGGGTATCCGTTTCTGCGGAAATATAAGGAATAGAGTATTTGGTGAAACTTATACTTTCTTATATTTCAAAAAAGCCCAAAGTCATTCACTTTGGGCTTGGTGTATGTTCCATATCATCATCACTCGATTTCGAAGACTTCAATTCACGTAATGGATTACCACCTACAAAGGCGTAAGCTGGCACATCTTTATGTACAACAGAACCAGCCGCTATCATAGCTCCATCTCCGATCGTCACTCCTGGCAAAATAGTGGTGTTTGCTCCCACCATCACATTCGCACCAATAATAACATGACCTAGGCGGTATTCCTTGATCAAGTACTCATGCGCCAAGATCGTAGTGTTATATCCAATCACTGTATTATCTCCCACAGATATATTCTCTGGAAAAAAAACGTCTACCATCACCATCAGACCGAAGGCGGTATGCTTTCCTACTTTCATCCCTAACATATGACGGTAAATCCAGTTCTTCACATGAAGAATAGGACAGTAACGGGCAACTTGTATACAGATGAAATTTTTGACCCCTTTCCAGGGACTGACCGTTCTATATATCTGCCAAAGCGAATTCGGACCTTCCACTGGATATCGGGTTACCTTTCTCACTTCATCTTACTCCTGTTCTACCAGAGGATATAAATCATTCATCGAGTGCAATATATAGTTCGGATTATACTCCCTGAGTACTTCTTCACCTTTTAGAGACCAAGACACACCTGCAGACCATACACCAGCAGCATTAGCGGCCTGAATGTCTACAGGGCTATCTCCAACCATTAACGTCTTACGAGGATCAGATCCCAGTTCTTTCAGTGCTTTAAGAACAGGCTCAGGATGTGGTTTAGGATATTCTACATCAATCACAGTTACGATGGACTTCATGTATTTCATCAACCCGAACATCTCCAGCACCTTCAAAGTACCCGGACGATTCTTCGTAGTGACTACACCCATAGCAATTCCCTTATGATGTAGTGCCTCAATGACTTCTAACACCTGAGGAAATGGCTGAACCATTTCATCATGAACGACATCATTATAGGTTCTATATGCCTGAACGAAATGAGTAACATCTTCAACACCAGAGAAGATTTGCATTTGTTGCTCCAATGTCAAACCCATCTTAGGAATAATCTGCTCCCTCGTAAACGGCGCTTGCGTATGGTCCTCTAACACATGTATAAAAGACTTAATAATAAGCTCATTCGTATCTATAATCGTTCCATCTAAATCAAACAATATCGTGTCAATCATGCTGTTCGTTACTCCTTTTTGCTCTCGGTTGGTAACTCTTCCTCATTCACAACGGGTACGGAGGGAATTACCTTTTTCGTTTCTTTATGAGTAGCTAGTGCTTCTGGCATGGTATCCACACTTACTCTCGTTGAAACGATTGGATCTAGGTAACGCTCTTCTGCTTTACCTGTTACACGGCGATAGATAATATATGCAATTGCACCGATAAGAATCAAGATCGGTAGCAACTGTGATATTCTTACATTTCCGTAGTCAACATCTAGATTACCATAGTCAAATCCCATCGCTTTCATAGGACTCCAAAGACCACTGATAAAGGAGCCCAGCCATTCCGGACCTTGGAAAGCTAAACTATCCGTACGTAGGCCTTCAATAAAGAACCTTCCAATCGAATACCATATGAGATAAGAAAGGAATAACTCTGCAGATCGCAAAAATTTCTGCCGACGCAGAACCAATAATATCCCAAGACCTACTAGATTCCAAAGGGATTCATACAAGAATGTAGGATGATGGAATACCCCTTGAACATTCATCTGGTTAACAATGAAGTCCGGCAAATGCAAATTATTCTGTAAAAAAGATTGTTCCACTGGACCACCATAAGCTTCTTGGTTAACGAAATTTCCCCATCGTCCAATAATTTGCCCGATGATGAGTCCAGGAGCACATATATCAACGATTCTCCAAAATTTATATCCTTTGTAACGGGTATAGAAGAAAGCAAATATGATCGCCCCTATTAAAGCGCCATAAATGGCAATACCTCCATTCCATATTTTGAACACATCCCAAAGATTATCCTTATAATCCTCCCATTTGAAAGCAACATAATATATCCGTGCTCCAATAATAGCCGAAGGAACTCCGATTAATAAAAGATCCATAAAGAATTCTGAGAAGATCCCAAATCTCTTTCCTTCTCTAATAGCAAGCATTAGGCCCACTAAAGCACCCAACCCTAGAATCAATCCATACCAGTGAACTTTTAGAGATCCAATCGAAATTGCAATCGGATCCAGTAATAACGTGGCCATTGAATCACTCCTAATCCATATCGTCCATATCTTCTGCTATTGTTGCCGTTAATTTATTCGTGAATTGAAGCGCTGCGTTCAGCCCCATTTTTTTCAATCGATAGTTCATTGCAGCCACTTCAATGATAACTGCAAGGTTACGTCCCGGACGAACTGGAATCGTCACCAACGGAACATCTGTATCGATAATTCGGGTTGTCTCTTCATCTAATCCAAGACGATCATATTGTTTATCCTGCTGCCAAGCTTCCAACCTAACGACTAGCGTAATTCGTTTATGGTTACGAACCGCACCTGCACCAAACAACGTCATGGCGTTAATGATACCCACACCACGAATCTCCAGTAAATGTCTAATGAGTTCTGGAGCAGAACCATGAAGCTGGCTATCCGATGTTTGACGAATTTCCACCGCATCATCTGCTACCAAACGGTGTCCTCTTTTGACCAATTCCAAGGCGGTCTCACTCTTACCAATACCACTAGTCCCTGTAATCAGCATTCCTACACCATATACATCACACAACACACCATGAATCGTAGTTGTAGGTGCTAGCCTTCTCTCCAGAAACCCTGTGATTTTACTGGATAGCGTCGTTGTGGACATATTACTACGTAACACGGGTAGATCCTTCTCATTACTAAGATCAATTAACTCTTGTGGGACTTCCAGCGATCGGGTGACCACGAAACATGGAGTCACATCTGAACAGATTCGACGCATACGATCTATTTTTTCTTCTGCCGTTAACATTTCAAAGAAAGCTAACTCCGTTTTGCCAAGCAATTGAACACGATCTTTAGGATGATATTCAAAATAGCCTGCCATTTCTAATCCAGGTCGGTTTAAGTCGTCGACGGTTATGGTACGTTTGAGACCTTGTTCACCAGCAATGACTTCCAACTGAAATTGTTGCACTAATTCAGAAACTTTAACATTCTTACCCAAGACACATCATCCCTTCATCCAACGATCTGCATAGATTGAACTAAAGTTTACACTCACCAAACTCCATAGATGCTAGTCCGATTATGATTATGAGGGTTCGTCTTTAGTTCATTCTATCTATCTATTATTTTAAGACTAATTTCCAAGATATATGACCTTTTTGCGATGTATTCATCGTAAATGAAATCGTTACCGAATGCAATCGTTGCCTTGTAAGCGATCATTTCAACAAGCGAAATAAACAATAAAAAAGCCGCCCCTAAGGGCGGTCTCCGTATTCAATAATGCTATTTCTTACTTTTCGATTAGAACATTAAGTTCGGACTCAATATCGAAGATATGAACTTTGTTCATATCAACAGCTAAGCGAACTGTTCCACCTTCACGAGTCGTAGAACGTCCGTCTACACGAGCGATAACTGTATCTTTACCCAAGCCACTCAAGTAAAGCAACATTTCATGTCCAAGGTTCTCAGTAACATCAACAGTTGCCGAGAAGATTGTATTTGGTGATGCTTCCAAGAATACAGGCTCTTCATGAATATCTTCAGGACGAACACCCATAATTACTTCTTTACCAATCATACCTTTGTTCTTCAAGACTTGAGCTTTACCACCTGGAACTTCAACATCCAAGCCATCAGCGCGGAAGCGTACAGAACCATTTGATTCACTCAATGTACCCTTGATAAAGTTCATTGTAGGAGATCCGATAAATCCTGCAACGAAAAGGTTACTTGGGCTATTGTAAAGCTCTTCTGGTGAAGCTGCTTGTTGAATAATACCATCGTACATAACTACGATACGATCACCCATCGTCATTGCTTCTGTTTGGTCATGCGTTACATAGATACAAGTAGTTTCAAGGCGTTTAACCAGTTTAGTGATTTCAGCGCGCATTTGACCACGAAGTTTAGCATCCAAGTTGGAAAGAGGCTCATCCATCAAGAAGACTTGTGGATCACGTACGATTGCGCGTCCTAGAGCTACACGTTGACGTTGTCCACCAGAAAGTGCTTTAGGCTTACGATCAAGCAAGTGTGTAATATCTAGAATTTTAGCTGCATCACGAACTTTTTTGTCGATCTCTTCTTTCTTCACTTTACGAAGTTTCAAACCGAATGCCATATTTTGATACACACTCATATGAGGATACAAGGCGTAAGATTGGAATACCATCGCGATATCACGATCTTTAGGAGCTACATCATTTACAACACGATCTCCGATATAAAGCTTACCATCCGTAATTTCTTCCAGACCAGCGATCATACGAAGTGTTGTAGATTTACCACAACCAGATGGTCCAACTAGAACCAAAAACTCTTTATCAGCAATATCAAGGTTAATAGCTTCTACTGTTGCTTTATCGGCACCTGCGTATTTCTTCGAAATATTCTCTAAGCGTACTCCAGCCATTATAATTTCCCCCTAAGTGGTATTATTGAAATCGAATACATTTGATAGTCTTATATTACCGAACATCATCAACACTTACTATCCACAAACTGCACAAAAAACCTATTTCCTTTTCGTCACTTTATACAATAGCATTGTAAGTTTAACTAATACGGCATCTCCAAAGCTCCGAACATCAAGCCCAGTCTCATTCTTAATCTTGTCTAATCGATAGAGAAGTGTATTGCGATGGATGTACATTCTCTTTGCTGTCTCACTCACATTACAATCTAGCTGAAAAAAAGTCTCTAAAGTCGATAGCGTCTCTGGATCAGTAAACAGCACGGAATGATCTCCTACCTGCTCTAGAAATCGCCCCCCTTGATTATCTGGAATACTACTGACGAGGCGTTCCAGCACTAAGTCCCAAGGGAGATGAATGTGCTCTGTAATATGAAAGGTTTTACCTAGAACAATCGTCTCCCTCAGCATCGCAACTGCACCTGGTAACGTGTTCATCGGATCTAATGAAGGTGCAACAGACAAGTGGAACACTCCAACCCATTCACTAGCAATCAATTCATATAACCCTAGCGAGAACGCGGATAAAATCTCTTCTTCTGTTTCCTCTAACTCTTCATCTTTATCATCCGTAGATCCCGACAACAATTCTTTATGCGCCAAAATTAACCACTCGTGATCCTTCAGTGGAATCAGTATTACGTCACCATCAAAGTAACTGACTAACAATCTCTTTAATTGAAAATATGGAATATCAGGCAAATGAATTCCTTCGCATGTCAGCAATAAAGGCACCATACCTGACACCATACGCTTCTTTAACGAGATATTATCCGGAATGTAACTTTCTAATCTCCCTGACTCTAATTCTGATTGAATCCATGAGCTTAAATTTCTAGCCACTCTCTCTTCCTCAGCTTGAGGAGATAAAGATTGTTGCATCTGCACCCGTACATTGCTCAGGATGAGTTCCATAAATTGAACTTCTTCTAGACTTAATGCATTTAATTCACCAGCTAAAACAGACATTCTACCCTCTCTACTATACAAAGGGAACCATACTTCGCCCTCATTCACAACAGAATCCATGAGCGTACTATTCTTATAATTGAAAAAAGAGCTAGAATCCATTTTGCTGAGTTCTTTAATTGTGAGAGGAATACCTACAATTTGTTGCAACTTCAGACGTAATGTCTCCATCTCCATCATCGGCTTTCACCTACCACTTTACCTTTTTCTTCATATAGTAACATATTCGGACTAAAAAGAAGAATCAAGTAGAAACGGCTGCGCCGTCCTTCTCCAAGGACGGCACCCGTTTCAGCGGAAATATAAGGAATAGAGTATCAAGTAAAACTTATACTTTCTTATATTTAAACAAAAAAAGTCATCGACCTCTAAAGGTTGATGACTTTTTTGATATTGCTACTGATGAGCCATGAAGGATTCGAACCTTCGACACCCTGATTAAAAGTCAGGTGCTCTACCGGCTGAGCTAATGGCTCGTACTAATGGTGGAGGATGATGGATTCGAACCACCGAACTCGTAGAGAGCAGATTTACAGTCTGCCGTGTTTAGCCACTTCACTAATCCTCCGTAATAAAAAGGTGGCTCGGAACGGAATCGAACCGCCGACACAAGGATTTTCAGTCCTTTGCTCTACCGACTGAGCTACCGAGCCACATGTTGTTGTATTTTTAATAAAAAAATGGCGGAACCGACGGGATTCGAACCCGCGATCTCCTGCGTGACAGGCAGGCATGTTAGGCCAACTACACCACGGTTCCACACTTTTTAGTAAAAATGGTGCCGTCGAGAGGACTTGAACCCCCAACCTACTGATTACAAGTCAGTTGCTCTACCAGTTGAGCTACAACGGCAAGTGTATTAAATCTAAAACCAATAAAAATGGTGGAGGCTGAGGGGATCGAACCCCCGACCCTCTGCTTGTAAGGCAGATGCTCTCCCAGCTGAGCTAAGCCTCCTGGGAATGTAATATGTATGGTAGCGGCGAAGGGGATCGAACCCCCGACCTCACGGGTATGAACCGTACGCTCTAGCCAGCTGAGCTACACCGCCACGATAAACAATATTTACATATTCATGAAAAAATCAATGGCGGAGAGAGTGGGATTCGAACCCACGCACCGTTTACACAGTCTAACCCCTTAGCAGAGGGTCCCCTTATAGCCACTTGGGTATCTCTCCAGATTATTCATGAATCAGAGATTGAATCCCTGAAAACTAGATACGAATGAATTTGCAGTTCAGAAACTTACATTTGCTTCTGAAGCCTAAACTCCAGAATAAGCATATGCTTACGAAGTAATTTTACTTCGTAAAACTTGTAGGATAAGCCCTCGACCGATTAGTATTGGTCAGCTCCATGCATTGCTGCACTTCCACCTCCAACCTATCTACCTTTCTCGTATACACTTCTGACCCTTCCTCCGTCCCA
>NZ_LVJH01000021.1 GCF_001637205.1 Paenibacillus glacialis | reverse complement strand
TCAACGGTAAGCAGCTTGCTGAAGCCATCCGCCTTATTAACGATCGCCCGCGTAAATGTCTAGGCTGGAAGTCTGCTCACGAAGCTTTCATGGAAGCCCTGTCGCACTTGACTTGACAATCTGTCATAAGTAAATTGAGAATATGTAAATATTTTATTTAAGACAATTGTTTTTTCAAATAGGAATTTACTTACAGAGCAGAAGTATGGGGTTATCGAAGATAATAATAGAGAGGTAGGGAATTGATATGCCCCTACCTCTCTATTATTTAATCAAGTTTTTATTCTTTTTAGCAAGGACCGAGCACAGTCCAAACATCGTTGGGACCACTTTTCAGATCTGGACGTTCATTTTGCGTCCACCATTTGGCTTGATACTTCACTCCGTTATATGAAACAATATCTTGAACATAAGTGGAGGAAGCGCTCCATGGAATAGGGCAAGGGTCAACTTGAACCGTCTCCGAGTTACTTGCCGCAGACAAATTACTAAAACCATCTCGAGCCTTGACAGTAAACGTATATGAACCACTTGTTAATCCACTGATCGTAGCGGAGTTGCTAGTCGATCTTGCTTTAGCAAAAGGATCGTTATTTACATAAATGTCATAGCCGATCAATCCAACATTGTCCGTAGAAGCTGTCCAATTCAAGCTAACTGTGTCAGTGGTAGTACTAACAACTAGATTGGTTGGTGCTAGTGGTGCTACTGTATCGTTAGGTACAGCACCTGGCGTAGGTAAATTCGTTATAATTTGTTGCAAATTGGGTAGGGTACCAATTCTATCATTTGCTATATCGGAAGTCGGGGTATTGAACGGTAACCATCTCAGTATTCTACGAATTTCAGCTGGCGAATACGGCTCGCCGAATTTAGCCTTAGCGATCCCTTGCAGTTGTAGAATCGCACCTACAACGACAGGTGAAGCGGAAGATGTTCCATTGAAATAGTCGGTATAACCAGTTGTCGAAGCAGAACTTGTTGAACTTAAGGTAGCAACGTTCTCACCAATACCGAAAGCGTCGATTCGATTGCCATGGCTACTGAAGCCGAGTCTGTAGTGAGGTGCAGTTGATGATCCCGCTCCTACAAGTATTGCTCCAGAATCTTTGAAATCTGGGAGATCCCGATTGTAGATGTATTTATTATCCCAATGCTTGTACTGATCGAGATCAGCACCACCGTTGGCTCCCGCTTCTACAACGACAATACCTAAGCTTGTTGCATATTGGATTGCATCAAACTCTGCCGACTGTGTTTCGATAGGTAACCAAGGACCGCCATAATTGATATGTATTTCGAGCAGAATAACGTCACCCGGAGATAATACTTGTGTGGCCGCTAAAATTGCTTCTGCTGCGCCACCTGAACGAACTAAAGAGGATACAATGGGCGTTGCTTTGTTAGCTAGCCCGATATTGCCGATAGCATTGTCAACCGCGGATACAACCCCGAGTACAGCCGTACCGTGACTAGCACCTCCATCATTAATGCCACCTGGCAAAAGCTGTATGTTGTGAGTTGCTAGATCTTCATGATTTAAAGCCCAATCCCACTCGACATCGGCCCACTTGGTGCCTTTGCCATCGCCACCTTCAAATTGCCAAGCATACGGAGCGTTAATACCTAGAGGAGCTGCTTGCGCATAACTTTGTAATGAGAAGCGCGGATCGTTGTCTGGAAGGACAGGTGTTGTGTTCGGAAAAGGTGTATTAGCTAATTCTGGTTTTTTGCTTAAATATGCTTCCTCAACGAGCGACAAGCTTCGCAACTTTTGTAACAACTGTTCGACGTCAGCGCCAGCGGGAATTTTGGAATAATAATAGCGATCAAACACGGATGCAAAATGACTAGCAGCAATGCCTTTGTTAGATGAGGGTAAGAATTGCTGCGAGATTAGCGGGTCAAATGATAATTCTGGGACAGCTGATAGCGGCGATACTTCTTGTTGCAATTGAAGTTTTCCTTCTTTACTTGGAAGGAAGGCTTGTTGTTTAAGTTTGACAACAATTTTTTCTTCGAATATTGAAGTTGCAGTGTTTGAGAATGATGTACTCGTCGGAAAGGTCTGTCCACTCTCTGAAGCGTATGCTCCATTTGACAAAGTACCTAATGATAAAAGCAAGGTCGAGGCTAGAGCGATGGACAACGTTTTTTTCAATCGGGAATAAGTGTGTATAATAGTAATCTCTCCTTTGTAATCGTTCCGTATTTTAGTTCCGAGCACTATCGTTTAGAAGTCAAAAGTCATCAAAAAGCTGAACGCTAGTAATAAAGAGTAGACGAGTGCGATAGGTTACGTTTTGATTAAATGCGAATACAAGTCTATCATTTTCTCCTATCCATTATCTTGAATATTTTGTTGCTAGCTGAATAATAGGCTAATAATTTACAGTATAAGTTAAGGTAAATATTGGATCAAACCCGAAGTAAGCGTAAACAACGACAGTAATATACAGATATCAGGTTAAAACTTCTATTTACTCGCGTTCCCATAGGTTCATTAGGAGATAATGTCGAATAATTCCCTTTTAATGTAATTCTCCACGACTTATGGACTTGTCGATATGATGTGGGTTGGCCGGCTCGGAAGTGGTCCTGTTGCAGCCACAAGATAACCTAAGCGATTATGAAGTGTCTAACGATAGTCATTCAATTAATTCTCGTGAAGTTGTCGCGGAGGCATTCGCTGAATATAACCATAATTCGCAGCCGCGTGAAGTTGCTCGGGGAATAGGAGAAGCAATCGAGCAGGCTCTCGAAAAATACAGGAAGGGGAAATAAAAAGTGTAGGCGGTAGGCTTTCCAAAGATGCTCCGCCTGAACTAAAAAAAGAGTATGAAGAATACAAATAACAGTTTGAGGTTTTAGATGAACCTTTCAAGCCGTTTTTGCTAACTGAGGACGATCTCAAATGAGGTCGTTCTTTTTCTTCCAGAAAACTTGTAAATATGCATAAAGATTCACATATAAAAATTACTTTCGAAATTCAGGTTAATGAATTGTTGCAAAATTATTTTGAACATGCTTTTCAAGATTGTGAGCATGGACACATCGTTATTTCTATGAGTTCCAACAACGGCTTTTGCACGATTGGAGTAATAGATGATGGAAAAGGATTCAACGTTGAAGAATGTTCACAAAAAAGTTTAGGTTTATCTATTGTAAATAGCGCTATGTAGAGGATAAACTAAGAGGGAGCATGCAATTTGAATCTACAGCGTGTGGAACAACAGTTTCATTCACGTTTAAAATGTAATAGAGGACTACAAAGGCGTAGTCTTACTAAAGCAAAGAGGCTTAAGGTTATAGCATTCCTATTTGATAGGAAGCGGTATAACTTTAGGTCTCTTTGTGTTTATTTATGGCATGGGAAATGAGGAAGTGGCAGAAGAATTGTTAAGTGTAGGAATAGATATGGGAACATCAACAACACAACTTTTCCTATCCAAACTTTATATCCAGAATATGGCGTCATCGTTTTCCGTTCCGCGTATTGTGATTACGGAGAAAGAAGTCATATACCGTAGTGAAATTTGCTTCACACCTCCTTTTAGCCGAGAACAGAATCGATGTTCAAAAGTGTATCACAGCTGTAATGGTTGCTATGCTCATTGCAAGTAAAATGGTTCCAAAAAACTACATCTAAGAAGTAGAGGAGGGTACCCATGAGTATCGATAAAAAGATAATTGAAGAAATGGTTCGTAAAATGATCATGGAAAAAGTAGGGGCTGATGCTATTAAACAGAACGTTCATAGAGGTCCTGGAGGGATTACTTCTGTTAAAGTGCCAAATATGAAAGTAACAGAAGAGGATCGTCTCGATACAGGCAACCCTAATGATATCGTCTATTGTAAAGATCTTTTTTCGCTAAACGAAAGTCCAAGACTTGGCTGCGGTATCATGGAGATGAAAGAAACAACCTTTGACTGGACTCTTAACTATGATGAAATTGATTATGTGATTGAGGGGCATCTGGATGTTATCATTGATGGTACAAAGGTGTCAGCTGGTCCAGGAGAAGTGATCCTGATTCCAAAAGGAAGTAAGATTCAATTTTCTGTGCCAGAATATGCACGATTTATCTATGTAACATATCCGGCTAACTGGGCAGAACAAGCGTAACATTCTAATTTCTACTCGCCGGAGGAAAAGCGGTTTATATCGGAGGATACGTATGAAGGGGAACTGACGAACCCGCTGAATTTGAATCGGTATACGTATGTGCAGAATAATCCGCTGAAATATATTGACCCAAGTGGACATGCAGAATGTGGAGGGGCTACGATCCGTGGGATGTATTCGCACGGATTGTTTTTTATAAATGGAATTTGGAATTACTGTGAAGTTTGTTTTCTCTGAAGACTGATTGCTTCGATGATTTTAATTAAGGAGCCGTTTTCGCGACTCTCGTATATCAATTTTCAGATTTCTGCTTAAGCCAACAGGTTCTATTGATTCAGTACTTCATCTAGTTGTTGGCTAGTCTCGATGAGTTCCTGGGAGCTAGTTATTAAATCAAAGATAGTCTAACCGGGGTTCTTTAAGCATCGTTTGTTATACGGGATCTAGCGTCCCAACCAGCCTCAAACATGATTCGGGACCAAGTCCCATGGGCAGGTACGTTCGACCCGGCTACTTTATTCCTCTATGCAAATGAAAAAAGGATCAACCAGAAAGAACTGGTTGATCTCATAATACGAAGGGCAGTTTAGTTTAGCAAGAACGTATAGTATTTCGTGATTCTGTCGAGAGTAACCTTTGAGGTGAAATCATGATAAAAATAAAAACAATATTAGTGATTCTGTTCTTCTGTACTATTTTGTTTGATTCTCCGACTTACGCCTCATCTACAGATGATTCATGTCAAAGACTTGTGCTTACCGTTCTAACACCAAACATAGAGGCACAAATAAAAGACTACTACAGAAACAAGCTATCCTATCCACCAACATTTGCTCCATTCCTTGGTGGTACTACACTGGAGTTCAAATACTCTGAATCACATATTGATGTGGTCGTTACGGTAATTCCATATGTCGGTCCTCATCTTGATGT
This sequence comes from Paenibacillus glacialis, assembly GCF_001637205.1. Taxonomy (GTDB): domain Bacteria; phylum Bacillota; class Bacilli; order Paenibacillales; family Paenibacillaceae; genus Paenibacillus_AQ; species Paenibacillus_AQ glacialis. Next base: position 200,382 of record NZ_LVJH01000021.1, on the reverse strand, counting down.
AGGTAAGGATAGAATATAATTTCAAATTAATAATATGGGACAGGTTGTTGTTGAGAGTTACGAACATATCACGGATTACAAACTTCCCCCTAATTGTGTGGACATAGTGAAGTAATGGCATTAAGCTCCCATGAAAATAAATATGCAGTTACTGTGAAAAAGGCAAAAGTAAATAAGACGCAGCTGATTGCAAAGGCTAATGTATAATGTTTTGGATTGAGGGAAACACCAGAGATTGACGTATCAGGTGAGGATAGTGCATATTCAACAAAAATGTTTTGAAACATAATTAAAGATTTGTCGTGCACATCGTCAAGAGGATATGAACAAAGTCCGAGGTAACGGATTGATTGTTCAATCGCGCGCGAACATTGTACGAGTTGGTAGGCATCGAGAGAAGAGGTTGGGGGGTAGGGGAGTAGTAATATAAGAAGAGGCATCGCGTAATAAAATTGAAATTACGTAATGCCTCTTTAATTTTGCTGTTAATCGGTTGTATTTATTATGTTCAGAGCTCTGCTGAAATAACCAGGCTTGACCTCTCCAGCTGTCGATAATCCTATTCCTTTTGCAGTATTTGAGCCAGAAACTCTTCATAAATAACATCCTTTTGATATTGCTCAATTGTTCTGGTTCGATTGGAGATACTTGTCGTTGCGCGATATCATTTGATGATAACGATAAACACTTGATTCCGACATTCCCATTATATCAGCAACTTCATTTATTTTACCTTTAATTTCAAATACCCCGTATTCTTTTAATTTAGAAATAGCAAGTCTCTTTTGTTCAGGTGATAATTGAGCACCGGATTCTAATATATCTTTATCTATTACTGCATAAATGATATTACGAATATTATCGGTAAGTTTTTCAACAGGTTGTTCCTGATCAGTTTCCTTTTCGATAAGTTCTATATCTAAGCTTAGATTGGCCAATTTTAATATATCCTTTGCGACTTTCCTATAGACATCCGCATCAAAATTTATACATAAAAGACCTTGTAATTGACCTTCACGATCTTTTATAAATAAAGTTGATGAACGAAATTTTTTACCTCTTGGTCCTTCTCCAACATAATCTAAAACATAATCCTTATTTAAATATACTTTTTCGTTGATTAATTTTTTTGCATAGTTAGTTAATGGGGCATTTAAAGATCTTCCACTTAAGTCTCCATTGACTATGTGACCGATATGAGAACCTCCATTAGGATTTAAAACATGTAAAACAAATTCATAATTAGATCCCAAAATTCCCCCGAAATAATTCATTATATTTTGATAGTGTCGAAATAGTTCATTATCCAATTAAGTATTCCTCCTTATAAGAGCATTCAGTTATTCCTAAATTTTTCATTCACTATGAAATTGCTCGCTTCGGTTTGACCATTACGGATCCATAAAAGACGCGCTTTCCTTCACGTTCTTGGATGCATTCTTCTTTTTTTAGCTATAGCCAACCAAGCTTCGGGCTTTTCACGACAAGGATTTCGTTTAATGAGGAAGCCAGCATTCAAAATAGATAGATAACCTATTATAACAAGGTTTTTGGAACTTTACAGAGAGAAAAATTAAATGTATCGTTACGGATTCAGGTTATTTATAATACTGAAATTATAACAGACTTTGGTAACACCCAAATATTGTAATAATAAATTTCTGTAAAAATAATTTATTATTATTTTTTTGACATCATGATCACTTATGTGGTATTTTATATATGTAGTAATAAAAAATAATTACTGTATTAAATTATTCTAAATTGTTTAAGAAGGATCAGATTAAAATTATCGTTGTTTTGATAGCATTGATTGCAACGATAATTTATCCAAGAGAACAATTAGTACTAAGAAAAAGGTTCGATTCTTACTGTTACTTTTGAAAACCCTTACATGATAGGTGCTATTATTCCTTTAGTTGGAATGACATCGGAAAATGAAATTAGGTAATAACTGTTAGGTACAGTTTCTGTTGCTATTGAACCTCTTACTCAAGCTGACATTATCGTAGTCCGGTCCCTTATTTAGATTGGTAATTCTAGTAACTAGTATGGCAACTATGGGGAGGAAACTTATATGAACGTGAAGGTAGTACCTATTAAAGAAAAAAAGGTTGTTAATTACAAAAGTTGTTTTGATGTGATTGGACCGGTTATGATCGGCCCCTCCAGTTCACATACTGCAGGTGCCTTAGTTATTGGAACAGTTGCCAATAAATTATTTCAAGGTCTTCCAAAAAAAGTCGTGGTAAGGTATTATGAATCATTTGCTGAAACCCATAAAGGACACGGAACTGATTTTGCAATTATTTCCGGTATATTAGGATTTGCTACTGATGATAGTAGAGTGCCCGGTGCTATTGAAATAGCAGAATCTAAAGGAATTGACATTACCTTTTTAGAAGAAGCAGGTGATAGTCCTACCGGTCATCCGAATACTGCAGATATTTATCTGGAGGATGAAAATCGAAGTATTAGAACAATGGGTATTTCAGTCGGTGGCGGATTAATTGAAATCAAACATATAGAAATTGACGGGTTTAGCTTAAATCTTCAAGGGCCATTGCCGGTTATTATAGCGATTTCCGAAAGAGATGACCTTGAATTTATATTACGCAGGATCTTTAAACAATATAATGTGGAAATTAACAATTTTAATAGTTTGGAAAAGTCAGGAAAATATTTATATGAATTTGATTTAGATTCTCAATTACCTAGTGATGTTCAGAAGAAATTGAGGACTTTTAGCAGTACAGCTAATATCATTATTCTTTAATTAGATTAGGGGTGAAACATTTTATGTACATGACTATAAAGGAAATTATCGATGCGGCTAATCAAAGACAAAAGCCAATTTATGAATTAGCAATTGAGCAGGAAATCGAGCAAACTAAAACTTCTTATGAAGAAATTTGGAGTAAAATGGAAAAAAATTTAGTGACTATGGAAAATTCTGCTAAGAAAAGTACTGAGGGCAACGGAGTATTTTCTCCGACCGGTTTATCCGGAGGGGATGCTGTTAAAATAAAACAATATCGTGAAAGTGGGAAAACCCTTTCTGGAGATTTGATGATGTTCGGGGTCCAAAACGCTATGGGAGTTAATGAAGTAAATGCAGCGATGGGGGTTATTTGTGCAACTCCAACAGCAGGCGCAAGTGGGACGATCCCGGGAGTACTGTTTAGTATTCAAGATAGATTACAGTTAAGTCATGAAGAAAAGATCCATTTTCTATTCACTTCAGCTTTATTTGGAATGATAGTTGCAAATAACGCTTGTATTTCCGGAGCCTTCGGAGGATGTCAAGCTGAAGTAGGTAGTGCCTCAGCAATGGCTGCAGCAGCAGCAGTAGAAGCTGCCGGAGGAACACCTCAGCAATCATCTGAAGCTTTCTCAACTGCACTACAAAACTTACTCGGTTTAGTTTGTGATCCGGTTGCAGGTTTGGTAGAAATTCCTTGTGTAAAGAGAAATGCTATTGGAATGGCTAATGCCTTAGTAGCAGCGGACATTGCATTAGCGGGCGTAATCAACATCATCAATGCTGACGAAGTAATAGAAGCGATGTTTATAGTAGGAAGACAGATGCCTCGCGAATTAAGAGAGACAGGTTTAGGCGGAGTTGCAGCCACACCCACAGGAATTGCTATTAAAAACAAAATTTTTGGAGAAAAGGTTACTAGAAAAGAAAGATAAAAACTAGATAGAGCTATCCCGTGTATGGTGTAAGGTCTTAGAATTATTTTTGTGTCAATAAAAGTGGTTTTGAAACAGTATACAGGGAGGAATTATAATATGAATGGGAATACAGCGGAAAAACTTGAATTTACAGCGGAAAATACTACAGTAAATAATGAAAAACATCTAAATCCCAAAAAATGGCATAAACAAGATACCACCTGGGCATTGAGCCTTTTTGGAACTGCAATTGGAGCAGGCGTACTTTTTTTACCTATTAATGCGGGAGCAGGAGGTTTATTTTCATTATTGTTAATTACAATACTTGCATTTCCTGTCATGTATTACTCGCATAGGGCGATGGCTAAAATGATATGCGCTTCCGATTCTGCTGAAGAGGGGATTACAGGTACGATAAGAAAGTATTTCGGTAATAAGGCAAGTGTAATTTTTAACATAGTATATTTCTTCTCAATTTATACTATCGTGCTGATGTATTCGGTTGCACTAACAAATACTGCAAGTAGTTTTATCGTGAATCAATTGCACATGAATGAGCCACCAAGAGCCATTTTATCGCTTGTATTAGTACTCGGTCTTATAGCTATACTGAATTTTGGTCAAGATATTACTATAAAGGTAATGAGCATGCTAGTTTATCCTTTCATAGCTTCGCTGCTTTTTATCTCAATATCTTTAATTCCAAATTGGAATACGTCGATGCTTAGTTTTTCAAGTGTTACTAATGCTCCAACAGGAGTAGGAGGATACTTCAGTATGATATGGTTGATTTTGCCAATCATAGTATTCTCGTTTAATCATTCTCCTATGATATCGTCATTTGTTGTGAAACAGAAACAAACTTATGGAATACTAGCTGCTGACGCCAAATGTGCTCAAATACAAAAATTTTGTTATATAATGACATTCGGTGTAGTTATGTTCTTTGTTTGGAGCAGTGTCTTGTGTTTGACTCCAAATGATCTTGCAATGGCAAAAGAACAGAATTTATCAATACTTTCATATCTTGCCAATCGGCTTAATTCGCCTGTAATCGCTATTGCAGCTCCTATTATTGCGTTTGTGGCCGTAACAAAGTCCTTTCTTGGCCATTATGTAGGAGTATACGAGGTAATGCGTGACATGGTTATCTCGTCTGGTAAAGCGCGCGGAAAAGACCTAAAAGAAAAAACAGTTAAGAGAGGTATCCTTGTTTTTGTAGTTTTAACATGCTGGTATACTGCTTATGCAAATCCAAGCATTCTTGGAATTATCGATACTCTCAGCGGACCGTTAGTTGCTGCCATTTTATGTGTTTTACCAATGTATGCGATCCGTAAAGTTCCTGTACTAGCTAAATACAGAGGAAAACTTAGCAATGTATTTGTCATTGTTGTGGGCGTTCTCACTGTTCTAGCAAGTTTGAAAGCATTCTTCTAATTAAATAATTTAATCTATATCTTTTGAGCTTAATCAGGTGACTTGTCATTGGCATCTGATCAAGCTCTCTTTTTATTGATTAGTCGATTCATTCGTGATTGGGTTTACACTAATATTGTCGCAGCAAGCCACTTTGTTGTCGCAACGCAGACGATTGTTTGCCGCCGCAATAACCCGTTTGATATGGGGACCATAACAATCGGTTCCTTTGATGAGAAAAGTTCGTTTAATATCATTAAAGACAGTGAGAACTCGAAGGGGATGTTCGTATGATGTCCAACGAAGTCCGCTCAACTGTGGAAAGAGTATTCAACGAATCCTATCAGAGCTTGCGCAGGAATTTAGTATAACATATGATTTAACCTATTCGCATGATTATCCCTATCCTGTCTGGCAATGATAAGGAATGACTCACTTTTAGAAACGCCGCCATTTTCAAGCTCGGAGGATTTTGCATATTATTAGGAAAAGGTTCCGGGAAGTATGTTTTATGTTGGCGCCAAACCTGCTGATGGTCATAAGTCGAATGTTTGACTATTTGATTCCTTCTTAATATTACGAAGTATGGTGTGATAAAAGTTCTTGATTTTTTATCTGCGGTGGAATAATCTTTTTGCAACAGCATCGATTAGCTTAAAGGGGTGACAACATGTCTTTTACAAATTTGCAGGAATTATTTGGAATGGCAGAGCGGGAGAATATAACTATTGCAGAATTAATGATAAAAACAGAAGCGGTACAGAAAGGTTTATCGAGAGAGACGATTATTGAAAAAATGTCAGAACAATTTACGGTTATGGAGGAGGCTGTTCGCAGAGGAACTGAGAGTCCGGTAATGTCTCGTACTGGTTTAACTGGGGGAGATGGAAACCGTCTTTATGAGTATACTAAAGATGGGAACTCCTTTGTCAATTCTACAACCTTACAGGCCGCAGCCAATGCACTTGCAGTATCAGAGGTTAATGCGGCAATGGGGAGAATTGTAGCGACACCAACAGCCGGTTCGGCTGGGGTTTTGCCAGCTGTACTCGTTCATGCTCTAGACAGCGGAAGATTTACCCGTGACCAAGTTGTACAGTCGACTTTTACTGCTGCTGCACTTGGCTTAGTGATTGCCAATAAAGCTTCGATATTAGGGGTTGAAGCCGGCTGCCAGGCTGGAATTGGGTCAGCCACTGCAATGGCTGCAGGTACATTAGTAGAACTTGCTGGCGGAACACCAAAGCAGGTGGGAAATGCGGTTGGGATTGCGTTAAAAGCTTCATTGGGATTGGTTTGTGATCCTGTTGCCGGGCTGGTGGAAATTCCGTGCATCTATCGCAACGGTTTACATGCCATTACCGCTCTAGCTGCGGCAGATATGGTGTTAGCTGGGGTGAGTAGCATGATTCCTCCGGATGAAGTCATTCAAATAATGCATGAGGTCGGACAGCAAATGCCCGAATCGTTAAGAGAAACGGGAATGGGAGGTTTGGCTGGAACTCCAGCAGGGCAACAAATAAAAGAGAAGATTCTAGGGGGCAAAGCTAATGCCAGTGGGCCGGTTAAATACCAAAGTGCTTATGAGATCATTGGTCCTGTAATGGTGGGGCCTTCGAGTTCTCATACAGCCGGGGCTGTTCGGATTGGTAATATTGCTTACCAGCTTTTAAACGAAAAACCTCTATTTGCAAAGTTCACCCTGATGGGCTCTTTTGCTGAAACTTACCAGGGACACGGGACAGATTTAGCTCTCTTAGCAGGTGTTCTCGGGTTAACAATGATGGATGATGACATTCCGAATGCGAAAGAATTAGCCGAAAAAAATGGATTAAAGTATGAATTTACAAAACGAGTTCTTGGAAGCTACAATCCGAACACCGTTTTGATTGAATTAGAGGGAGAATCGCATAAGATAAAGGTATTAGCAAGCTCTTTAGGTGGGGGTAAAGTGGAAGTCCAAGAATTTGATGGTTATCCGTTAAAATTTAGCGGTGAACGGCCAACCCTAGTGATCCGCCATACTGATCGAAATGGAGTCATTGCAGATCTATCATGGATAATTCAGGAAAAAGGATGCAACATCGCCCGCATGGGAAATGAACGTTCAAAAATCAATGGTCCTGCGATTACGATTTGCGAAGTTGATAATACCGTTGACGAGAGTCTCTTAGCTATGCTAAAAAGAGAGATTCCGATTATAGATGAGATTCTTCTGGTTCAAACTGTGTAAGGGAATAACTTAGACAAGAGGCTGCCCAAAAAGTCGGTGAAAGCTGACTTTTTGGAGCCTCTTTTATATTTTTTACGTGCCCAGCAAGCCGTTAATTGCTAGTTGGTGAAAGTCCAACCCGAGTAAGTGCCGAGACGCTCGGTAGCTGACAGGCAATTGGTGGAGAAATCCTAAGGTTGAAGCCCCGGCAGAGATTAAAGGTTATTCAAAAAGTGTCGCGGGACAAGAACATTGTTCCATTGCCGAAATTATGAGCATCTAATCTCTAAAAATGCTCTGGCGGGCGTAGACAGGATTGTTCTTTGTACAGAACAATCCTGTTACGAATAATCCCAAGAATAACATGATGTGATTCAGATCCACCTGCCAAATGATTTGAAATCCTCGACCGCACTGGCAGGGCTCTATTATCTGAGTCACGGCCAATCGCTGAAGGTGGAAGGGAAATACGACAGCGGAACGTACACCTTGCAACAGTCAGGACCAGGACCTATGCTATTGTTTCCGTGGTCCGAGGAAGAAGTGCAGAATGAAGTTCTGACACCACCAAAAGATCCATCAACGGAAGCACTGTTTTCAACGATATTGCTGGGCTATGGACAGCATCTGATCTGATTCATGCAGCAAGCACGGGCATCATCACAGGATTTAAAAATGGTAGCTTCCGTCCTGAACGCAAAGTGAGCCGAGTGTGCGGTGATGTTAGTCCGGTAAAGGCCAGACGTTACAGTTTGCAGATCGGCGGATGATACAGGTATGGGCTCAGGATGCTCGACGTTCCATATATGCAGCTTGTGCAACTTCTGCGGAGTAGGTTCCATCCTTGCTTCCGCGCTTTTTCTCCCTTGCTATAGCGGAGTGGTGTCTCCCAAGCTTTTCACCAATCTCTCGGTTAGTCCATTCCAATCGATACAAGATTTCTAGCTGACTACGTTCGATTATGCTAAAATGAGTGTAGTTCATGTTCTGATTCTCCTTGTGTAGGGGTGGTGTGGTAACTTCATTCTACACGAATCAGTCATGGGCTGTTTTTTATTCTCTTAACATCTGTCGCACTTCATATTACAATCCGTCAAATAAAAAAGCATGATTTCCTACGTCCCTACAGAATGCCGTATAAGCTGCAGCTATGGAGTCTATATCATGGTCAGAATAACATTCATTAGCATCTATTCCAGAGATCATCTGAGACAAACAATCCATTATATTTATCTTTGCATTTTTATTATCTGGATCTTTATAATTTTGAATATCTGTAGCAATAGAATGATAAAAATGCAAAAACAAGAATGCTTTTGGGTGAACTTCTACTATTTTAGTTTTTGGAAAAGCAATGCTAATACTTCTCGAAAGTGTTATTCCTCTAACCGTTAAATAAATCAACCATGTGTCTACTCGTTGGTGGAATTACTGAACATAATTATTGATTTCCTTTAATCTTTCTTTTAGTTGATTATCAGATTCTCTGCATTTGTTATCTCCATTAGTAGATAACGGAGAATCAATACCTATGACACAATCTCCTTTATAATTATCAATTACTTCTAAAATGTCTTTATCAGTAAGTCCGCTTGTGATTGAAACAAGTTTTAAACTATGATTATTAGTCCGTTCTAGTATAGTTAGTGAAGTATTGGAAATGTTGTTTCCGCTTGACAAATCGATCCCTATATACATAAATTCCTCCGTCGTGTTTAGCAGATTTCTAAAATTGATTCTTCAACCTGTAATTAACTCAGATTGATAGTAATCGCATAAATCAGTCAAAGCACACTCTGGACACTATGGCTTACGTGCTATACAAATCTTCATTCCATGTTGAATAATCCATTCATGAGCATGGTGTTTAAACCTCATGGGGGTAACTTCATTGATCTTATCTGCGGTGTCCTCTCTTGAGATTGTGTGTGCTATTCCCAAACGATTAACCACTCTATGAACGTGAGTATCTACAGCAATAGTTGCCTTACTAAAAGTAAAGTGCATCATGATATCCGTACATTTACGTCCCACTCCGGTTAAAGCAAGGAGTTCCTCTCTTGTATTAGGAATTTCTCCATTATGTCTTTCAATGAGCTGTCCGCACATCGTCTTCAGATTTTTTGTTTTTCTGTTATAGTGTGCTGCTGGTTTGATCAACAAAGCAAGCTCTGCGTCTTCCAATTCAAGTAATTCTTTTGGAGTAGAGATTCTTTCATAAAGAGCCGTGCTCCGATTCTTGTTAGCTTCGCATAGTTAAGTATTCTTGTAGTGAAGTTTCTTCCAGTTTATAATCTTTCTTAGAACTTTTTCGGACCTGACGACTCATTTTACGAGTTAACGAAGTGAAGTCACTCTTTTTACCTTTAAGTCGTAAGTCAACACTTTGTTTCACATTACTTCGTGCCTTATCGATGGGGATTTTAGCAACATACGTTCATTTTGAGTTCTTCAAAGTAAAGTTTGTAATACTCCTTTTGTCCTTCCTGTATTAAAAGTGTTAATTCTTCTTCTAATACTCCTACACCGTGCAGGGGATAGAAAAGCAATCCGCCTGCCTTGATCTCATTCATAGTAACCCCTCAAATCTCTTAGTTATATGTTGAATTAATTATAGCATGCCCCTGTCAACCCCCCACTAGAGATGAAATTGTCAATCTATTATGGGAACAACATTACGGACACACAAAACAGATTAAAGCTTGCTAAAAAAATAACTTGACTAGTACGACTATGAAAAGTGTATGCTTACAAAATAACTTTTTAAATTGTTCCAATATTGCGTTGAAACACAAAAATCAAACAACTAGACAAGGTGAGTTATGCACTATTGCAATTAGTTAAGTCAATTTATTAGTCACAAGGTGTCTCCTTATACCAAGTAAACAGATGATTTTAAAAGGTTTTATTAATTGCACATGTAAATCTTACTTTCAACCAGTGGATGCTCCACTTAAGCAATTAGACTAAGCTTCACAGGGAAGGAAGAATTTATGTTATCTGTTTGTTGTTGAACTGATCAAATATGAACAAACATAAGATTAGTTTCATGATGGCTTAAGTATTCTATTAAACGAAAATATCAGAGGAGTAAGTGATGATGAATCTCTACAAATTTGAAATCGGTGTAAATGGTTTCCTTTTAAAAGTACATTTTTGTGCTACAGAACAAAGTGGGGTTAATTACACCAAGGCTTATATTTATAAATTCCAGAAAGAAGTGGCTAACTTAGAATTAGAAGTGAATATCTACAAAAGAGAAGTGCAAAAGCAGCGGCAATACAATCGAAAACCATACTTGTTCACAAAAAAAATGAATGAGAAGGCAATATTATCTAAATGATATCGGACATGATCTTCACCTAGTCTCCGGCATATTACTTCTCAGGCTTCGCTTTCATTTCATGTATTAGACAGGGGGATTATTTGTGCAAAAATTTATAAATGTCAGAGGTGCAAGAGAGAATAATCTGAAAAATATCAACGTAGATGTTCCACGAGACCAAATCGTGGTTTTCACAGGAGTGAGTGGCTCAGGGAAATCAAGCTTGGCCTTCGATACATTGTATGCTGAGGGTCAAAAGAGATACGTCGAATCATTATCAGCTTATGCACGACAGTTTCTAGGTCAAGCTACTACGCCTGATGTTGATTCCATTGATGGACTCTCTCCTGCTGTCGCAATCGAACAAAAAACAACCTCACGAAATCCACGTTCTACAGTAGGCACTATGACAGAAATTTATGATTATCTGCGTCTTCTCTGGGCAAGAGCAGGTACACCGCATTGTCCGGATTGCAAAGTGGAAATTGGACGTCAATCGGTTGATGAGATTGTCGAACGTATTTATCAATTTCCTCAAGGATCTAAATTTGCCGTAATAGCTCCGATCATACGTGGACAAAAAGGGGAGCATAGTAATGTACTGGATCAAGCGCGCAAGAATGGTTTTGCACGTGTTCGCGTAGACGGAACATTTTACAATTTGTCGGATGAAATACAAATCGATAAGGCTAAAAAACATACGATCGACATCGTTGTAGATAGGCTTACTGTACGAGAAGAGGATGCTCAACGTTTAGTAGATTCCCTTGAAATTGCTCTCTCTCTTTCAGGAGATACCGTCATGATTTATGAGTATGGTAGTTTGCAAGAAACGTGTTTTTCTCAGAGTTACAGCTGCTCTATCTGTGGCAAATCACTTACTGAGTTATCACCACGTTTGTTCTCGTTTAATCATCAACTAGGAGCTTGCCAAGCATGTCATGGGCTGGGCATTCAACTGCAATCGGGAGACTATGAACGTTTGTTTAATGCACAGAAAGAAACTAATGATGAGCTTGCAGCTCCGCCTTGTCCAGATTGTTTGGGGGATCGTTTGTCACCACAGACGCTAGCGGTAACAGTTGGCGGAATCAATATCGCTGACTTCTGCAAGCTGTCTGTTATTGATGCTGTTGATATGGTAACGAACTTAGAATTACCAGGAGCCAAAAATACAATTGCAATTCCCATTGTTAGCGAAATCAGTGCTCGACTTCTGTTTATGAAAAAGGTGGGTTTGACATATTTAACACTTTCTCGAGTTTCTAGCACGCTGTCTGGTGGCGAGAGCCAGCGGATTCGGTTAGCATCGCAAATTGGCTCGGGTTTGACTGGTGTACTCTATGTTTTGGATGAGCCATCCATTGGATTACATCAACGTGACCATTCACTCTTGTTATCAGCTCTTAGGGATTTGTGTGATCAGGGAAACTCACTGCTTATTGTGGAACATGATGAAGAAACCATTCGACAGGCTGACTGGATTGTAGATATTGGTCCGGGAGCAGGGAAACACGGTGGGGAGCTTGTAGCGCTGGGCACTCTTGAAATGATAATGAACGAACCAACCTCTATAACTGGCCAGTATTTATCAGGCAAGAAAAGAATTGAAGTTCCTGATAAAAGGCGCCTTGGCAACGGAAAAAAATTAGGGATTATTGGAGCTGCGGAAAATAACTTGAAAGATATTGACGTCTATATACCTCTGGGCACACTCACTTGCGTCACGGGTGTTTCGGGCTCAGGAAAATCTAGTCTGATAAATGAGATCTTATATAAGAAACTAGCTACAGAACTTAACAGAGCCAAGACGAAACCTGGAAAATATAGAGCGATAGAAGGGACTGAATTCCTCGATAAAGTAATCCATATCGATCAAAGTCCAATTGGACGTTCGCCGCGATCTAATCCAGCCACGTATACAGGTGTGTTCGACCTCATCCGTTCCCATTTTGCATTAACAAGCGAAGCTAAAGTTCGCGGCTACGAAGCCAGAAGATTCTCTTTTAACGTCAAAGGAGGACGGTGTGAAGCGTGTGCAGGAGATGGTGTTATGAAAATTCAAATGCATTTCCTTCCAGATGTGTATGTTCCCTGCGAAGTATGTAAAGGCAAACGTTATAACCGAGAAACGTTGGAAATCTATTATAAGGGTAAAAATATTGCGGATGTGTTGGCTATGACAGCAGAAGAAGCATTAGTTTTCTTTGAAAATATGCCTAAAATACGGAAAAGGATCGCTGCGATTTGCAAAGTTGGACTTGGTTATGTTCAACTAGGACAAGCCTCTACCACGTTATCCGGCGGAGAAGCTCAACGGGTCAAGCTTGCGACAGAGCTTTTGAAGCCAGCCACGGGAAGCACCCTTTATGTTATGGATGAACCAACTACAGGCTTGCATATAGCCGATGTGCATCAATTGATAAATATCATGCATGAACTGGTTGAGAGTGGAAACACCGTTGTGGTTATAGAGCACAGTTTGGAAGTGATCAAAAACGCTGATTTTATAATTGATTTAGGACCCGAAGGGGGAATACATGGAGGAGAGCTTGTTTGCGTTGGTACACCGGAGGAAGTGTCCAGATGCGAAATAAGCTACACCGGAAGATTTTTGAAAAATGAGTTGAAGGGGCACTGAGAGCAATGGAACTAATTAGTCAAAAAGTCATGCATATTCGTTTCGGTGAAGGATTTGTTGTGAGCAACACAGACAACCGGATTGATGTTCAATTTGCAGAACCCTTAGGGCAAAAAGGATTTACTTTTCCCGATGCCTTCGTGCAGCACTTGTGGATGCACGATCCTGCCGTTCAAGAGTTTGTGATCGCTCAATATTATCAAAATCAGAAACAGATTGAAGCTGAGAAGCAGCGACAAGAAGAGGAACGCGAAGTGGCCGCCGAAGCTGCTCGTGAATTAGCAGCATCAAAGAGAAAGTCCTCTACTAAAAAAAAGAAATAATAATCACTGCTGTCATCGAAGTTAACAAAATGGAGCATATCAAAACAGTCAGAACAGGCCATTTATAAAAGTTATTAAAGTAAATTAAATAGCCAGCCGCTGATCAAAAAAAGGAGATCAGCGGTCTTTAATCCTGTAATGTGTTTCACTTTGAATAAAAGTTCGAGAAATAGTCACATTCACACAGTCGTAGTCGCTTGACATGTATGTGATATAATTAATTTAACAAGTTGGTTAACAGGTTAAGCCCTTTTCTGAAATGCTAAAATAAAAATCCACAGATCAAGCTATTAATCTTTAAACCATCAAATGCATTGGTTAGTTTCTCAAATGAATCATTGAGGTGTAAAACCAAGTTTTCAGATGTGTTTTCTTTTTTATATTTGTTAATCTTTTACCTCGCAAGACAAATGAAGAGTTAGGCAAACTTGCCTGGAAGTTTTGTTAATCAATAAGGAGGGCATTAATTGTGAACATTGCACTAAATGATACATCTAAGGTTGAAAAACAAAAAATGCTGGAAAAAGCATTAGCTGAGATAGAACGGACATATGGAAAAGGATCTATCATGCGTTTAGGAGAACACTCCATTAACAGAACGATTGAAACAATTTCAACAGGCTCTATTGGTCTCGATTTGGCATTGGGAATAGGTGGCGTGCCAAAAGGCAGGGTGATCGAAATTTATGGTCCAGAGTCATCGGGCAAAACTACATTAGCCCTCCATGTCGTAGCTGAAATTCAAAAATTGGGTGGAACGGGGGCATATATAGATGCTGAACATGCTTTGGATCCAACGTATGCAAAAGCATTAGGGGTTGACGTCGATTCAATGCTTATTTCCCAGCCTGACACAGGGGAGCAAGCATTAGAAATTACAGAAGCATTAGTAAGATCTGGTTCTGTAGATGTTATTATTGTGGATTCAGTAGCGGCTCTGGTTCCTCGTGCAGAAATTGAAGGGGAGATGGGTGCTGTCCATATGGGATTGCAAGCACGCCTCATGAGTCAAGCATTAAGAAAGTTGACAGGTTCAATCTCTAAAACACATTGTGTGATCATTTTCATAAATCAGTTGAGAGAAAAAATTGGTGTCATGTTTGGTAGCCCAGAGGTTACCTCAGGGGGGCGAGCATTAAAATTTTTCTCCTCCATACGGCTTGATATTCGTCGCATAGAATCCATAAAAAATGGAACTGAAATTGTAGGAAATCACATTCGTGTTAAAGTTGTAAAAAACAAGTTGGCTCCACCGTTTCGTATGACTGAGTTTGATATTATGTATGGAGAAGGTATTTCGAAGATAGGGGAACTTATCGATATAGGAATTGAACGCGGACTAGTTCAGAAGTCTGGATCCTGGTTTTTCAGAGGCGAAATAAGACTAGGACAAGGGAGAGATTCTGCAAAGAAATATTTCATGGATCACCCCGATGAAGCAAGCATATTAGAAGATGAAATTCGGCAATGGGAGCAAGAACCGGTCGATGATAATACAAGTAAAACTGTGCAGGAGAGTCACGATTATATACCTGATAGTTTGAATGATCGATCTGGAATGAATAATTAGTAATTAGGTACAATATAGAGGGATTTTCCACACAAAATTCTTATAACAATATATTATCGAATTTTTTTTAATGATAATGTAAAACGTCTTGAAGACACATCTTTTATAAATATTACTGAGAGCGAAGTTTGCTAGAGATGAGTTAAAGTAGCTGTAATGGCAGATTATGTTCAAGTACTAGAAACAGGAACACTTGTCGGAACTGGCTCCTCAGGAAATTTAATGGTTAGGAGGAGCCAAATGAATAAGAAACATATTGAACAACGTGCAGGAACATCTAAAGAGAAGAGAGATGTCCATCTGCAACAGTTGAGGAAAAGAACGACCAATGATTCCATCCGATTTTACATGGATAATATCGGTGCTGTGCCGCTCCTTTCTAATGAAGAAGAAAGGAATCTGGCAAGGAAAGTTAAGCAAGGGGACGAAGCAGCCAAGCTAAAATTCATAGTGGCTAATCTACGTCTAGTCGTCAATATCGCAAGCAAATATAAGTGGACTGAAATGCCGCTGCTTGACTTGATTCAGGAAGGAAATCTAGGCCTGATGAGAGCGGTTGAGAAGTTTGACTTTCAGAAAGGGTTCAAGTTTAGTACTTATGCTACTTGGTGGATTCGTCAAGCAATAGAGAAAGCTATTGTGCAAAAAGGAAGGACAATCAGGCTTCCTACACACATGGTAGAGTTGCTGAAGAAGTGGACATGGAGTTCAGAACTCTTTTTTACAGAATTCGGCCGTGAACCTACTCCTGAGGAGATGGTCCACAGAATGAATATGCCTATGGACAGAATTCTTACCATAAAAAAACTTGCAGAAAAACAAGTTTTGTCCCTAGATTTGGAGATTGGAGCAGATAAGAACATAAGACTGGGAGACCTGCTTGAGGATATAAATGAAAGCAAACCGGAGGAGCTGGTAGAACGAAAACTTATGAAGGAGAAGATAAACAATGTTCTTAATACTCTGAGTAAAAGGGAAGAAAGCGTACTTCGGTTACGTTATGGATTAGATGATGGTGAAGTGCGCACTCTCCATGAGATAGGGGAGGTGTACGGAGTTTCTCGGCAACGCATCAACCAAATTCTGATTAAGGCTTTAAGAAAATTGAGTGATTGTTTCTCAGAAGAACGAATTCAGGATTTTCTTGAAGTGTAAGATTATTAATCTTAAGGGGGAAAATCATGAATGGAATTAAAGCAGGCGAAATGGTTTTTTATCCTTTACATGGTGTTGGACTTTTGGAGGAAAAAGTAACACGTTTGTATGAAGACAAAGAAAAAGATTACTTCAAAGTCTACTTTGAAGAACTCAAAATGGATATTTTTATTCCTGAAGATTCAGCAGAACAACAGGGGATTCGGCCTCTAACCAGCCAGGACATGTTAGAACAGTCCCAAATTCATTTCTTTGAAAAGTTTTGTGAATTACCACTTCTTGCATTCGAGCGAAAAAAATTGCTAGATCTAAAGCTGAAAACAGGAGATATTTTTTGTGTAACTGAAGTGATTCGAGATCTAGTCTGTGCCCCTCAATATGAACTTAAACTGGGCTTCCAGGACAAACTATTACTTGAAGCTGCATGTAAGTTACTGAAAAACGAATTAATGTACGTTCTTGACCTTTCAGATGAGAAAGCCTCTGACATTCTGAAAGAAATGATGAAGAAAAGACTAAAGTATAAGTGAAAAAGAAAGTATGTGGAGTCTCATTCTAATGTATCAATGACTTAAATCACAAGTTGAACTCATCTATTATGGAATATTTCAAAAAAGTATTGTTGTGCTCCCTGAAAATTTTCTCTCAGGCGATGCTGAATCCAACACTAAATACAATTAAAGGAGTGTTAAAACTATGATTTCAAACAATTATATTACTTCCTTGTTGAAACCTGTAAAACTTGGAAATTTAACACTAAAAAATCGTATTGTGATGGCACCTATGACTAGGTGCTTTTCACCAAATGGAGTTCCAGGGTCTGATGTAGCTGCTTATTAGCGTCGTAGAGCAGAATATGAAGTTGGGCTCATTATCACCGAAGGAGTACTTATTGAACATCCTGCTGCAGGGGCAGAACATGATGTTCCTTATTTTTACAGTGATGAAGCACTGAATGAATGGGCACGTATTGTTCAAGAAGTACAGTCGGAACTAGAATGGTGAACAGCAGCATAATTTGCAAATTGCGCCGGTCCATCTTTTAACCAAACAGATCCAGAATCTCCAGGAGCGGTTGGTACTGAACCGGCTCTTGGTCGGATTATCGACTGAGAGAGAAAACGTCTCCTTCCAATAGGGGTTTGAATTAAGGTTTCCACCCCAATCGCTTCAACTATTCCTGCAGTAATCCCCGTAGTACGTCCTGACTTCCATACAGCCATTCCAACAGGATAACTAATCTGGTACAGTGAAAATTTTTCCTCTTGAATCTTCTAGATAACGTGGATTCAGTGTCCCTCTTAAAGGAGAAGGTAATATCAGAGCCGCATCCACAACTGGAAAATCAGTAAAAGGAATGGGACACGATAGTTCAATTCTGATGGTATGCAAACAACTGCCAACATCTTGCAAACAGCCCAAGCCCATCCACCCTTTGTGGGGATAAGAAGCTAAAGCGATTGGATTAGTTATGAGGGGAATCCGGTGGCAACCTGGCTAAGCATATGATAACTAGACCGGTAAGAATAAATGGGAATCTTATCAGCAGTGGACTCACAAACCCGTTGAAATATGTTATACTATCCCATATTTGTTCATCCATGGAGGAGCTTATGAAACTGTTGATCGTAGAGGACGATATTGGAATATCGCATACAATTGCAAGAGTTATGCAGGATGAAGGGCATAAGGTTACGGAGTGTCATAACGGAGAAGAGGGCTTGCATCACGCATTGTACGGCGAGTTCGATTTAATTATTTTGGATATTATGCTGCCTAAGGTTGATGGATTTACAATCATCCAAGAGCTTAAGAAGCAAAGAGTGGATACCCCGATTCTTTGTCTGACGGCAAAAGACGGATTGAACGACCGGGTAAAAGGGTTAACGATCGGAGCGGACGATTATGTGGTGAAGCCATTCGAGATTCCAGAGCTGATCGTCAGAGCTAAAGTGCTGCTGCGCCGTTATGGCAAGGTTAATCAAGAAGAGCAGATTAGCTACGGCCCGATTGCTATTCAAGTTAGAAATCGAGCAATTACGGTCACAGGAGAAGAGCTGACTTTAACAGAAAAGGAATATGAGTTGCTTGAGTACCTGCTCATGAATAAAGAGCAGATCGTGACGAAGGAGCAAATCTATAACCGAATTTGGGGACTCGATTCGGAAGCGGGAATTGGCATCGTGGAGCTCTATGTCCATTATCTTCGGAAGAAGCTGTCTCCATGGCATGCCGATCAATATATCCAAACCGTAAGAGGTTTGGGCTACATACTCAGAATAAAAATAAACGAGTAGTTTTTCAAAGGGAAATCAAAGGTTCATCTTATATATTCTTCTTATACTTTATAAAGGGGAGATTAATACATGAACCTTGTAAGAAAGATGTTTAAGAACACCAGATTGACTATTTTATTGGCAGCAGGATTACTTGTCTTGCTGACTGTAGGTGGTTTGTTATGGCAGGATCAACATAAATCAGAGGACTTCGGCACCATGATTCAAAAGATAGCGGTTGCCATCCTGAATGAGGATCCCGAGTCTCAGCTTTATTATGGTGCGGAAGAAGTGAATGGTCTAGGGTGGGATCCCACTAAGCTTTCCGACTACTCGGATGCCTATTACCAACAAATAAACGATGATACTGAAGAATTATTGAAAAAGTTGGATGCATACGACGCTGCCAAGCTTTCCTCGGAAGACAAGCTTACCTACGATATCGTCAAATGGCAACTAAGCGCGGCACAACAATTGAACAAATATTCGGATTTGAACACCAACGGATATCTTAACCTAACCAGATTCTCGCCGTATTTCGCTAACAACTATCCGATTCGTAACCAAGCAGATGCAGAAAATTATATTGTTGCGTTGAATGGGTTTTCGGACAAGGTCGCACATTTCATAGACAGAATTCAGGACAAACAAGAGGAAGGGTTCATCCCCACTTCTGAATTTTTGAAGGAAATACTCATAAGTTTGCCGAACACGAAACCGGAAAAAACGGTATTGTACACTTCATATGTAGAGAAATTATCGGAGATAAAGCTCAAACCGTCCAAAGAACAGGAACTGAAACAGGCGTTACTACAGACTTTAAGTGATCATGTAGTGCCTTCTTACGGCAAACTTGCCGATGTGATCCAAAACGATCTTCTGAAGCAAGCATCCATGGGTCAGGGAGTTTGGAGTCAGCCGGGTGGCGGCGAGTACTATTCTGCTCTGCTTAGACTTTACACGGGCACGGACTTCAGTCCTCTGGAAATTCACGAGATCGCCAAACGCAAAGCGGAAGAGATTGTCAAGGAGCTAAGAAGCCCAGTCCCGGGGAAAGCACAAGAGACTACAGCTGTAAACCAACGCGTAGCAGGAGATGAATTACTGCAAACGGTTAACCGCAGTTTGTCGGAAATAAAGCCTCAATTGTCCGATTGGTTTGAAGAAGCGCTTATTCCCAACAATCCCGTGGATGTGCGGTTAAATCCGGCTCCATTTTCGTATGCAGGCGCGTTTTATATCCCCCCTTCTATTAATGGCGATAGGAATGGAAGATTTTTTTTCCCGCCCTACAGATCGATTTTCGAAGAGAAAGCTAAAATGACTGCGGTGCATGAAGGTATTCCAGGACATCATTTTCAATATTCTATTCAATACAACCAACCGGAAATTCCATTAGCCCGTAAAATAACTAATGTACCCGGATTCACAGAAGGATGGGCAACCTATGCTCAATCTTTAGGCGTAGAGATGGGCTTGCTTGATCAGAAGACGGTACAAACTCATTTGCTTAATGTATACGTTGGAACCGTTATCGACACGGGTATTAATGGGCTGAAATGGACAAGAGAACAAGCTTATGAGTATATGGTACGCATGATTGGACCGGAAATGTACTTGATTGACAAAGCCTTTGCTTCTCCCGGACAAATAACGAGCTATGCCATCGGATATGATCAATTCCAATCCCTTCGAGAGAAAGCGGAAAGCGAGCTCAAGGATCGTTTCGACATTAAAACTTTTCATTCCGTTCTTCTTCGAAACGGTAATATGCCATTTCCGATATTGGAGCAGCAAGTGAATCAATACATTAAGTCCGCCAAATAAAAGGAGAGCAGACCCCGATATGATTAAACGCACGCTAGTACGAATGACGATATGGAACAGCATTGTCGTATTTTTCTTGCTCATCATACTGGGGGGAGCGTTATACGGGCTGGCGCGTTATCGGATCTATTCTGACATTGACCGTCAGCTGGTGTTTAATATTGACCACATACAACAAATTTCTCTAAGTAACGGGGAGCAAGTCATTAACTTTGGTTCGAATGAACCGGAACGTCTTATGATGCCATTTTATTGGGATTCCAACGATACCTTGATTCAAAGCTTTTATTATAAATGGCCATATTTCGTATTGAGTTTGATGATTCGGGAAAAACAAAACCAATTGGAACCCGAGTCGATACGCGTGGGTAAGAAGACTTATCGATTCGTGAGCAGACCCTATCAGGGCAATTTGCCATTAGTCGAGAAGCTGTCTAACACGCCTTTGAAAACAGTTCAGATGTTTACGGAAATTTCTACCGAGACGTATTATTTGAATCGGTTATTATGGAGTATTAGTATCGGAATCGGTATCGGCGCGTTATTATCTATCATCGCAGGTTACACATTGGCTAGACGGGCGCTCATTCCGATTCAGAAGGCTTGGGACAAGCAGCAGCAATTCGTTGCAGATGCCTCTCACGAGTTGAGGAGTCCGCTTTCGGTCGTCCGAGGACAGACACAAATATTGTTGCGCCATCCCGATCATACGATCGAGGAAGAAAGCGCTCCAATTTCAGCCATTCTGAAAGAAACCAAAAGAATGAGCAACATGGTAGACGGCCTACTTCTTCTGGCAAGAGGCGATTCACATGAGGAAGTCATCTCATGCAAACCTGTGCGAGTTGACGGGATCATTAAAGAGATTGCAAAAAATATAGAACCGATAATGGATTACAAGCAGTTGCGGTTACAGCTTCATGTCGAAGGCTCGGAATTGCTCATGAATGGAGATGAGGATCGTCTCATACAGTTGTTCATGATTTTGTTGGACAATGCCATTAAATTTACGCAGGCGGATGGGCAAATCGATCTTGAGTGTCTTAGGCAAGGGAAATCAGTTCTCATAACCGTCAAGGATAACGGAGTGGGCATTTCGGAACACGAATTGCCACTCGTATTTAATCGCTTTTACAAGGGAGATTCCTCTAGAAATAGAGTGGATCATGGAGCGGGTCTAGGGCTATCGATCGCGCGTTGGATCGTCGATCAACATCAAGGTTCTGTCCACATTAGCAGCGGGGTAGGGTGTGGTACGACCGTTATGATTCGTTTTCCGGTGATTAGTTAAATAATAGAGTTGATAGGATACCGCGGCAGCCGACCAGACAATAGGCTGCCGTTTTCATTAAGCTAAAGGTTAAATAAGTTGACGATCAATTGCGGTGAACCTTAAGAGGTTTGGGCTACAGACTCAGAATAAACGAGTTGTTTTTCAAAGGGAAATCAAAGGTTCATCTTATATATTCTTCTTATACTCTATAAAGGGGAGATTAATACATGAACCTTGTAAGAAAGATGTTTAAGAACACCAGATTGACTATTTTATTGGTAGCAGGATTACTTGTCTTGCTGACTGTAGGTGGTTTGTTATGGCCGGATCAACATAAATCAGAGGACTTCGGCACCATGATTCAAAAGATGGCGGTTGCCACCCTGAATGAGGACCCCGAGTTACAGCTTTATTATGGTGCGGAAGAAGTGAATGGTCTTCGATGGGATCCCACTAAGCTTTCCGACTACTCGGATGCCTATTACCAACAAATAAACGATGATACCGAAGAATTTTTGAAAAAGTTGAATGCGTACGACGCTGCCAAGCTTTCCTCGGAAGACAAGCTTACCTACGATATCCTCAAATGGAAACTAAGCGCGGAACAAAAATTGAACAAATATTCGGATTTGAACACAAGCAGATATTTTTCCCTAACCACTTTCTCGCCGTTTTTCGCGAACAACTATCCGATTCGCAATCAATCAGATGCAGAAAATTATATTGTTGCGCTGAATGGGTTTTCGGACAAGGTCGCACATTTCATAGACAGTATTCAAGACAAACGGGAGAAAGGTATTGTCCCAGCTTCTGAATTTCTTAAGGAAATGCTTACGAGTTACAGCATTTTGCGGAATACGAAACCGGAAGAAATGATTCTGTACAGTTTATATGCAGCGAAATTAACCGAGTTAAAACTCGATCCCTCCGAAGAGGAGAAGCTAAAAAAAGAGCTAGCGCAAACCCTAACCGATCATGTACTGCCTTCTTACGGCAAATTTGCCGATGTGATCAAGAACGATCTTATGAAGCAAGCATCCGTGAGCCAAGGAATCTGGAGTCAGCCGGGCGGCAGCGAGTATTATTCTGCAAGCCTCAAACTTACTACGGGTACGGACCTCAGTCCTCAGGAAATGCACGAGATCGCTAAACGCAAGGTAGAAGAGATCGTGAAGGAGCTAAGAAGCGGGGCTTCGGGTCAAGCGCAGACTACATCTGCAGCCAGATTCCTAACCGGAGATGAATTGCTGCAAGCGTTAAATAGCAGTCTGTCGAATGCCACGCCCTATTTGTCCGATTGGTTTGAAGAGGAACTTATCCCGGACCATCCCGTGGACGTGCGGGCGTATTCGGCTCTTTTCTCATCAGCAGGTGGAATGTATCTCCCCTTATCTATAGATGGTGATAGGAGCGGGAGATTTGTCATTCCGCTCGAAAACCCGACCTCCGAAGAAGTGGTTAAAATGCTTGCGTTGCATGAGGGTATTCCAGGACATCACTTTCAAATTTCGATTCAATATGATCAACCAACCATTCCATTAATCCGCAAAATAATGATGACGTATGGATACGTAGAGGGATGGGCGGTCTATATGGAAAGCTTATGCGCGGAGAAGGGCTTGCTTGATTGGAACACGGTACTAATTCGTTTGCTGAACAATTCCATAGGTACCGTGATAGATACGGGTATCCATGAGCTGAAGTGGACAAGAGAACAAGCTAATGAGTATCTGGTGAGTGCCATCGGAACGGGGAGCGATGCTTTCATCGACAGTGTCATTGCCTATCCAGGACTTAACGAATACTATGCGATCGGATCGGAGCAATTCCAATCCCTTCGAGAGAAGGCGAAAAGCGAACTCGGGGATCGCTTCGATATCAAGGCATTTCATTCCGTTCTTCTTCGAAACGGTAATATGCCATTTCCGATATTGGAGCAGCAAGTGAATCAATACATCAAGTCCGCCAAATAAAAGGAGAGCAGACCCCGATATGATTAAACGCACGCTAGTACGAATGACGATATGGAATAGCATGTTCGTATTTTGCTTGCTCGTCAAACATGCAGATTAATACGAGCCGTTCGCTCTATGCCATCAGTGATTACTTTGTACAGTTGGTGCGGTAAGTCGTGTCCCATGCCGTCAACCAACATTAGCTCAGCGCCCGGAATGGCAGAAGCCGTGTCCTCGCCACACGCCGGGACGAACAGGGGATCGTCCACCCCATGAATGACAAGTGTTGGTACTTTTATGGTCGCCAGCCGCGGACGACGATCACCGGAGACAGCGATCGCAGCAATTTGTCGTCCAACACTGCCTGGATCGTAGGCTCGCTGGACTTCCTCCAGAATGAGCGCTCGATATGCGTCCTCTTCAAACGGATAGCCGGTGCCGGCGATGCGTTTGGCAAAAGAGACGCTGTGCGCCAAAAATCCTGCTTCATCCTCAAATGGGTTCGGCGCTGGTTTAGTCATCATCGCCATGACATCCGGGGAAGTTTGCGGAAGTGTGGGATTACCGGAACTGGACATAATGGAGGTGAGTGATAAAACCCGTTCAGGGTACTCACTGGCAGCAATCTGGGCAATCATTCCGCCCATCGACCTGCCAACGAAATGTGCCCGGTCAATTGAAAGGGCATCGAGTAGTCCGATAGCGTCGTTGGACATGTCATCGAGAGTGTAAGGGATGTCCGGTCGCTTTCCCGACATGAGAGCAGTCGCCAGTGCGTCAAAATCCAGCGTCGGATAATGGCTAAAATGCGTCGAGCAACCTACGTCGCGATTGTCAAAGCGGATTACGCGAAAGCCCCGCGCTGCTAATATCCGACAAAACGAATCCGTCCATCGGATCATCTGGGTTCCAAGCCCGGCGATTAGGATAATAGCCTCGTCATTTTCGTTACCAAAACTGTCATAGGCCAATTCGACGCTTTTGACTTTCAGAATGTTCATGATTATGTTCTCCTCCAATTAATTCGGTATTGTAAGTTCTCTCATAGGCAGAAGGCGTGAATCTTCGATCGCTGCAGTCCGATGCCCGATACCGGCCATGTAGTCTTGATGACTTGAAAAAGCAAGAAACGACTGCGCGCTGCTCTGGCGGATCATCATGACAAAATCCCATCTTTCGTCTTCGGGTCCGATAAGAAACTCTCCGCCATCGCCAAGAAACATGATTTCACCTCCGATTTCACGGAGAAATGGGAGGGTGTGCTCGATATAGCGGTTGAAAGCTTCGGCACCGCTGATTGGGACCTCCGGTGTTAGTTCAGGATAGGCTGTGTAATCGGCAACATGACGATGCTGCCCTCGATGCCTCGCTGTATGAACCTCATGCCAGCACGTTGCGATGGTTCGATGTAACGATTAAATTCAAATTCTGTCATAGTGTGGCTCCTTTCGTTGTTCCTTTTTTTATTCTAAATTCCTTACGCCTACACATTCTTTCGTTTATTAGTTCCCTTCAGGGAATGCATTAGCGGCTAATCTTTTGATATGGTTTCTGATATCAGGTGCCCAGTCATCGATGCAGTGGTAAAAACGATCCAAATCACCAGCATACAGTGCCCGCAGAGCTTCTTCGTATTGATGGAAGTTCCCGGCCATAGCTGTCATAAAGTGATATGTTGCTTCTTGTGACTCTCGTATCTTGCTCTGTTTTCCTCCAGCACGGCGAGCATCACCAACGAGTTTTCGTAATGTTACCGACGCCCCTCCAGGTTGACTCTTCAGCCATTCCCAATCTTTTGGCAATAATGTAACCTCACCGGATACAACCCCCAGCTTGGGTCGACCGACCCGCCGTGTAGGCTGGTGATTCATTTCCGTACCGAGCAAGTCGCCAAACTGTTCTCCTAATCGTTTGAGCACGTCATCTGTCTTCCCACGGAAATCAACATCTATTTGCTTCCCCGTGGTATCGTCAAATATAAGCAGCTGTGTGAGGTCTCTGTCATCCAGAGCATCCTTCACTGTAGAAACAACGTGCTGTAACGAACCACTGGCGACGACTCCCACACCCAAAAATGCCGTGCAGCAAAAGCGCGTTTGATCATCTCTCATTCTGTAGATCCTCCTCTGAATGCTCCACTAATTTTACCCGGGTAAAAATAAAAAGTCAATATTACCCGGGTAAAATATATTTTGTCGTTTGTTATGGAGGGATTAAATGCAAAAGACGCGGCCTAAGAGAAACCGCGCTGTTGAGGGCTAGTGTTTGCTTTATGTTGTACATGCAGTGTTTTGTCGCAAAACTGCTCGTTAGCTCAATGAAGTGTAACTAAAATTTTTCGTAAATCTGAGCATAAGCCTTTTTCATTTCTTCTCGTAATTCTTTGTTCTCGTTCTCCAGTGCTTTGATTTTGCGTTTTAACATTTCGATGAGTATATCCTTATTCGCATCATTTATCTCACGCTTTATTTGCTTTGGAGTGGGTGCTTGTGATTGTTGACGGCGTAAGGATTCGATCCTCTCGCGGATATCTGAATGGTTATATAAACTCGCTTTCGAAACACCCGATTCTTCTGATACGCTATCGATTGGGGTAGACGCAGGGTTTCAATTTGGTAAGGAGGGGCGTTTTAATGTAGCTGCTAGTTTATCTTATCAATACACAGAGCAACTAGAAACAACTGTAAGTCATACAACCATACAAATGACTGAAACAACGCAAGAACATTCAATCATCAATGATAAAAACTATAATGTTGCATGGTCTAAATATATATTGGTTTCAGAATATAGTGTACAGCGTTCAGACGGTACACTCGTAAGTAAACCATGGATACTTATCACATCCCTGAACTAAATAGAGTAGTTATGTCCAAATCTTTGCCTTTATGATCAGCGTTGAAATGCTAATTAATTGAGAAGAGTTTCGAACAACCAAGTGAGTATGGTTCTTCGTATAAATTCGACTTACTTTAGACATCAAAGAGAATCCTGTTCAAGTGCTCATAACTACGATCGCTTACACAAATCGTTTTCAGTCAGTAGAAGAGCCTACAAAACATCGCGTCTGACAATTGGCTGATATTGAATGAAACTGCTTCTTATTCAAAAAGTCGTGAGTTAGGACTTAATCACAGCAGCATACCAAGGCTCATCCTAATGCTTTTAGCACTGTTTTTTGTACTGTGATAAAGTGAGAAGAGACACATTGTAGGCAGATTAATGACATTAATGTGGGCACTTTAATGTCATTTGTAAGATGACAAGAATATTGTCCGATTGCCGTTTTAGGCCAAGAATATAGTCTTATTGCCCATTGTCAGACTAAAAAGGTACACCTTAACCAATAACGCTTATTTATCCCGCAAGGTGATGCGGCAGCCTTAATGTAAACTGTCGTGCTCCGTTAGCCATACATGCTACCGCCGGAAGGCTTGCTTATTGCCTTGTTTATTACAAATCAGGGAATAAGCCCCCGTTTCGCTATCGGGATAACTGTACTTACCAGTTGCATTGAATGGATTGCGTGTCTCGTTGGCTTCCAATAAACTTCATCTTTGGCGCGGCGCAGAACGTCAATGTCCTGCT
Source organism: Paenibacillus glacialis (assembly GCF_001637205.1). GTDB lineage: Bacteria > Bacillota > Bacilli > Paenibacillales > Paenibacillaceae > Paenibacillus_AQ > Paenibacillus_AQ glacialis. The sequence goes on along the minus strand of NZ_LVJH01000021.1, from coordinate 173,140 downwards.
GTGTCTTGAGGATTCTCATTCTTACATCCCTCCTGAAAATGAAAATGACCCCTCGAAAAAGGGGTCTTGGTATTGGGTCACTATAATGATATATGTCTGTGAATGCTTTTAATTCTCTATTTGACCAGCAAGGAATATGGCAGTAGTGCTAGGGGCTTTTTTGTCAAAATTCAATTTTACCAACGTGACTAAAATGTCACTTCAATGTCACTGTAATGTCACTTTGGGAAGATATACTGCGTAGTGGAGGTAGGGAACAGTCTTTTACCCATTTGGAGACATCTTCCTCTCACGTTCACGTAAAAAAGTGCAGAAGGAGCGGATCAGAGTTTACTTTGTTGACTATGCCAATAAATGAAGAAGGACAAGCAGAAGCCGTGAATCAAGAAGTAGGTTTTTTTCTTGTCTTACTACGATAATGGTAATTTACTGCTATAAATACAAGGAGGGTTAATATATGGAGAAGAAAACGATTGCGGTATTATTTGGCGGATGTTCTAGCGAGTACGAGGTATCATTAATCTCTGCTGCTTCGGTGATCGATCATCTTGATACAGACAAATATAACATCGTGATGATAGGAATTACACGAGATGGATTATGGCTCAGATACAGCGGCAGCATCGAGGACATACGTAATAACCGGTGGCATGCGCATGCCAGTTGTATACCCTCATTTATTTCACCAAGCAGAGAAATAAGAGGGCTAATTGAATTAGTAAATACTGAATTTCATATCACCCCCATTGATGTTGTTTTCCCGATGCTCCACGGTAAATATGGAGAGGACGGAACATTACAGGGGCTTCTAGAACTCTCAGGTATTCCTTATGTAGGATGCGACATGCTCTCCTCGGCGATTTGTATGGATAAGGAGATTGCGCATACGTTAGTACAGGCAGCAGGCATTGATACGCCACGTTCGATTACTGTATTCGAAGGTGAGAATATTGAAAAATCCGTTATTACTGCAGAAAATATTGGGTTCCCACTATATGTAAAACCAGCAAAGTCAGGATCTTCATTGGGAATTACCAAAGCGTACAACAAGCAAGAACTGCTAAAAGGTGTGGAACTAGCCTTTTCGCACGACAAAAAGGTCGTTATCGAACAAAATATCGATGGATTTGAAGTGGGATGTGCAGTTCTAGGAAATTCAGATCCTATCATCGGAGTCATTGATGAGATTGAATTAGCGGGTGATTTTTTCGATTTCAACGAAAAGTACTCATTGAAAACTTCGGAAATTCACCTGCCTGCTAGAATAGATGAGGACACGACGAACAAGGTTAAAGAAACAGCGATGCTGATCTATAAAACGCTTGGCTGTAAAGGGTTTGCAAGGGTAGATATGTTCCTTACTGGCGATGGGCGTGTTGTATTTAATGAGGTCAACACCATACCTGGGTTTACGTCTAAATCCAGATATCCGAATATGTTACGTTCTAGCGGTGTTTCTTATCCGGAAATTCTCGACCGACTGTTACAACTCGCGGTTTTGGAGGACAAAGCATATGGAACCGTTACATGAAATCCGACTTGACCGAGCAGCAATTCATCGTGGACATTTAATCCTGGTAAACCATGAACATTCCGTAAGACAAACCGAAAAATCTGCAAATATTATACCGTTACATAACATTCTAACTTTTGATAAAGAGCAACAAGATATTTCCCTTGAGAAAACTTGCTTGCAACAGCTATCTGCTTTGTTAATCGCTTGTCATGCGATGGACGATATTATAATTGTCAGTGGTTACCGTTCTAGAGAGGAGCAACAGGAACTCTATGAAAACTCTTTACAAGAGAACGGAGCAGCTTTTACGGCAAGCTATGTAGCATGTCCCAATGAGAGTGAGCACCAGACTGGACTTGCTGTGGATGTAGGTGAGAATGCTGAGAATGTGGATTTTATCTGCCCATCATTTCCTACTCATGGCGTTTGTCAAAATTTCAAGCAGCTCGCAGCTGAATATGGCTTCATTCAAAGGTACAAAGAGGGCAAAGAGCATATCACCAAAATTGCCTGTGAACCCTGGCATTTTCGATATGTCGGCTTTCCGCATTCGGTTATTCTCGAACAACATGGATTTTGCTTAGAGGAGTATACCCAGTTTTTGAAACAATATGGTTTTCATCACGAGCATCTGTATATCGAACATAAAAGTTCAGTTATTGAAATTTATTATATGGCAGCAGAGGAAGACATCACAACCGTTCCCATCACGAATGAAGAACAATATCACCTATCTGGCAATAATATTGACGGTTTTGTGATAACTGTATTTCATGAAAAAGGCAGTGAACATAATGGTTTCTAAGAACAATTATGGTGTAATCGTCCACTTTAAGATCGTTGCGGCCATACTGGTCATTGCGATACATACAGGTATAACGTATTACAATGTATACGATGATTTTCTGCTCACCAGCATATTAGCGTGCCTCGCGGCACCCTTTTTCTTTATGGCTACGGGCTTCTTCCTCTTTCAGATGCTAACAGGGGAAAGTAGACAGGACAGAGAAATCGTACATCGTTTTACGCTTAGCATCGGACGGATGTACCTTATTGCGATTATATTGTATCTTCCAGTTGCGCGACTTATCGCTTTGAGAGGGAAAAAACCAGCAAATAAGCATAGGGCCTGGGCGGAAATAAATCTAGTTCATCTCAAACACAATCTATTGGAGTTGAAAAGTGTCCTGCCACTAGACTGTAATATAATGGGAGTTGTCAAGGCCGATGCCTATGGACATGGCAGCATACAGGTCGCGAGGTATCTTAACAAAGCCGGTGTAAGACACTTTGCTGTGGCTGAATGTTCAGAAGGGGTTACCTTACGTAAACAGGGCATCAAAGGAGAAATCTTAGTTCTAGGATATACTTCTCCAAGGTGTTATAGAGATCTTATTCGCTATAATCTTACTCAAACGATTATTAGCGCAGATTATGGTGAATCCATAAATGAATATGGCAGAAAGATAAAAGTTCATATCAAAATCGACACTGGCATGAGAAGGCTAGGCGAAAGCAATGGCAATATGGAGCAAATTTGCTGCATGTATCGACATACAAATTTACAAGTAACCGGAACCTACAGCCACCTATCTGTGCCCGATAGTCATCAACAGGATGATATTTCCTATACACTTGCTCAAATCAACCGCTTTTATGAAGTCATCGGACAATTAAAGTCCGAAGGGATAAATCCCGGTACACTTCATATCCAAAGCAGCTACGGTATTCTAAATTATCCTGACATCCATTGCGGACTGGCTCGACCCGGCATAGCACTATATGGACTGACTTGTAATGAAGAAGATAAAATAAATACTAGAGTCTGCTTACGTCCCGTTCTTTCCTTGAAAGCAAAAATAACCCTTGTCAAGACCATCAAAGCAGAGAACTCCGTTGGATACGGACGTAATTACGTGACAACACAAGACAGTAAGATTGCGACTGTTTCTATTGGATATGCTGACGGCGTTCCCAGAGCCTTATTCGAGAAAGGCGGATATGTCCTTGTCAGAGGTAAAAAAGCTAAAATTGCAGGTAATATCTGCATGGATCAAATGATGATAGATGTAACCTCTATTGACGGCGTACAAGAAGGAGATACAGTAACACTGATCGGACAAGACGGGGAGGAATGGATAACAACGGGACATGTTGCAAGCCTATGTGGCACTATTACCAATGAAATATTAAGCCGTATCGGAAACCGAGTAGAGAGAGTATATATCGTTTAGCCTGTTCTCATAGACTGCAAGGGGGCTTATAACTTGAAGGAGGAACTTAAATGAAGAAAGATAAACTCATAAGCACCTTTTCATATCGACCCTAAGGTTGATGGAAAAGGTGCTTTTTCTTCTTTAAAACCAGTTTAATAAAAGATGCATTTACCTCTATAATAATTCTAGAAATATGGTTACAGCGGATCGCTAGAAATTAGGTATTAGTCGAACAAGTTTGTCTGGGGTACCGTCCCCGTTCTTATCGCCATTGTTGCTGGTGACGAAATAAAGCGAACCGTCGGGCGCTTCGAAATGGATATAGTGAAATTTTATTTACAAATACAGATAGTAATAATTTTTTTGAAAAAAGTAAATCAACTTCTATAATCTGGTATGAAGAAACAAAAACATTCTCTTCAATATATGAAGCACAAGAATATGTATTAAGTGAAATTTATCCCGAAATTCTTCATAATTATACTGGATATAAAACAACGGATCCTAAATTATCTTACTCTCTTCTCTTTAATTTAGTACTCTTAAAAACACAGGGTACTATGACAAAAAATATCTATGCCAATCTCGATGTAGTTGAAGGAAAACTCTTGTATCTTGTTTGGACTTCCTCTGAATAAAGATGATTTGAACTGCTAAAAGACAATAGCAACTCTAACATATAATGAATCAATTATTTCAACGCAAAATACCCATTGAAACAATTGATCAAGACTCCATTTTTAATTGGCTTGAAATCTCTGAGGAGGGAGCTAAGAAAGAAATAGTCCCCAAGGAATAGACTATAGAAAACATATTCATGAAGATATACAATTTTTTCAATTAAGGTTGATTTTGATCGAATTCCTAATTGGATACAAATAAAGAGGTAATCATATTAAGCTCCCGGGCAGAATATCGCAACGACTAGGCTACCGATAGCTCGGCAGCCTGTTTATCTATTTGGAGGATTAATTACATACTTGTATAGGAATATGACAATCAAGCTCTGACTGAATGTTTCAGTTTGATTGCATCGCTTTGGACTGTGATGGGGTAATCTTCATGGTAATATTATCGAAAGCACCCTTCCAGTTGTTCGCGATGATGTTTCCAATGTAACCGTCAGGTCGTATCAATACCAACATATCATTGGTAATGCCGTAAATTCTTTTCAGATTGCCTGTGGTGTCTTTAATGGAAGTGTCGTTGACACTTCCATTGCCTACAATGTATCTGTGCAAGTCGGCACCAGAAGTAGACCAAATCAGTTCAGGAAGTGCCTTGGCGGCATTGGCTCCGAAGGCAAGCAAAGTGAAATGGGAGCCGTGGTATAGGTCAAATAGTCGTCGTGCCCCACCAGGACCGATACAAGGTGCGTCCGGTGCTCGGTCTCCCACTTTCAAGGTCTTGGTGATCGCGGTGTCTGCGGGGGCGAGTGGCCCAGCGTGGTATGAAATTCCGAGCTGTCGTTCCTCATCCCCACGCTTGAGGCTGGAGAGACGGCGTTTGTCTAGGCCAGAGTAAAGCTCACTTGATTTACCAAGAACACGAGCAGCAATCGGCTGGCGTTCTGCTTCGTAGCTGTCGAGGAGGGTGTCGGGAGCCCCGGAGATGACCTGACCTAATTTCCAACCGAGATTGTATGCATCCTGCACGCCTGTGTTGAGCCCCTGCCCTCCGGCTGGTGTATGAACGTGGGCGGCGTCGCCTGCCAAGAAGACCCTGCCTGCCCGGTAGTGCTTTGCGAGCCGAATATTGGGTCGGAACACAGAGGACCAAGTGATGCCATGTAACCGCAACCCAGTGAGAGTATAGAACTGAGCTGTCAATGCGGCTTCATCGAGAACAGCCGTCTCGTCCGTTTTCAGCCGAATCATGATTTGAAATTGGTCAGAATGGGGCAGTGGGCATACTGCGACTGACTTACCATGTAGGCGTGGCCACATATGCCATCGGTTGCGTGACAGATTGTCAACCATACCGTCGACAATCAGCCATTTGTCGGATTCGTTGGTCTCACCGACGAACTCAATACCCGCAGCTTTGCGAACAGTGCTTGAAGCTCCATCGGCCCCAACCAAATATCTGCAGCGGATGTTCTCCCCGGAAGAGAGTTTCGCAATTACCCAATCGGAATCTTGTTCGAAACCCTCCACAGCGATGCCGAACTCAATTTTAAGCCCGAGGCGATCGATCAGGCGATGCAAGATGGCGTCGGTGCGGAGCTGCGGTAGCAATAGGGTGTTTGGATATGGTACGCTTTGAGTCGGTTTATTCCGCTGTATCATACGCCACGGCAATGAGAACGGCCCGATATGGACGCCAGTAAGAGGATATGCTCCTCCTTCAGCGAAAGCCTCATTTAATATCCCGAGGTCTTCAAAGACCTCCAAAGTACGAGGTTGAACTCCCTTTGCACGGGAGCCTTTGAATGCGTGTGGTGCCTTGTCAATCAGTCGGACACGAAGGCCGCGCCTTAGAAGGTCGGCTGCCAACGTGGATCCTGTTGGGCCAGCACCGGCGATAAGTACATCGATATCCTGGTGATCGGTATTCGATAACTTGCTTATTAATTCAAAGTTCGTCATTTGTTTAGTTTCCTCTCTGAGCAAAATAAATACAAAATGCTTATTGATTTAGTTTCCATGAAACTTTATGTTTCTTAGAAACAATAATACATGAAGCTTGCTGTTTACGTCAATAATGTTTCATGGAAACTTTATTTGTATATGTACTCTTGATATACTGGTTTTAGCTTACAATATCGGAGGAAAACAAATGTTAAACGAACCGGGAAAACAAACTAAGGATCGATTAATTAAAGACTTGATTGTGTCAGTAACCGATCTACAAAATAAAATCCAAAGAGACGATGGCCTAGAGAGACAATGGCTTATTCAGAATAGTCCTACTCCTGTAATCGCTCAACTGGTGAAAGATATGACTGTTAAGATGCTGCATGTGCTTAATGCCATTGGTGAGCTAGAGCCTGTTAATGGTATTACCATTTCAAAACAATTCGGATTCTCAAAAGGGAATGTCTCTAAAATCACGAGAAGACTTGCAGATAAAAAAATCATTGATTTTGAATATCTCCCTGACAATAGAAAGGAAATTCTGTTCCGCACCACACAATTAGGAAAAGAGATTAACGTATTGCATCAAACCCTACATGATCAAATTGATATTGGGATTAATCATTTCTTGCAACGTTATAACAAAGATGAATTGCGATTTCTAGTCAATATTCTTCAAGAGACCTTGCACACATCATGGATTCATTCGGAGACAAACAAAGAATCAAACGCACTCAGTAATAGAGCGCCGCACACGAATGTAGAGTCAGACAATGATAAGGAAACAACAGATTCCGATGAAATTAACGAAGTCATTGAGTTGCTCAATAAGCTGGATTCCCGTAACTTAAAGAAAGCGAAAGCGATTCTTAACGATGTATTTTTTTCAGTGTATGAGGATTAAAGTTCCAACAAATTAAGATTGCACAATTAATAATTGATTAATCTGTTACGCTAAAGGGACGGCTATAGTTCAATAATGAAAGGGCTGCCGTAAGGTAGCCCTTTGTTGAGATAGTAGAGACTGGTCTCAGCCATGAAAGAAAAACTATATGTCCATTAAGTTGGGTGTACAAGGATGGATCTAGTATATTGCCGTAATGTTAAAGGGAATGTCCTACGACCCTCATAAGATCCTGCAGGATTGTGCACTAAATTTCGGGAAGGAAATTAGTCGAATCGTTAGCTTTGGAGCCACAAGAGGTCCCGTGCCGAATCTGTTTTTACCTAATCTAACGGTTAAGGAAATTTCAGTAATGGGATCAACAATGGGAAGTCCGCAAGACTTTGAAAATATGCTGAAGCTTGTGGAAGAACATAAAATACATCCGGTCTTGGATAACATTTATTCGTTGGATCAATTGCCTGAGGCACTTGAAAGAGAAATTCGGCAGCTTTTTCTTTTTTTACGTGGAATTATTGTATGAATAGTACGGGAATTCAGCTGGAGAGAGACAACATCCAATCAAGACACATTGTAGGCACATTAATGTCCTTGGACATTGGACATTAATTATCCTAAAAAGAAGGGCCTAAATTTAGATATATACATATGTACAAAATACGGGTTTTGTGAATAAGCGTCTGTGTAATATTTTTAAATTCCATTGGTGTCCGTTAATTCCCTTATATCTATCGAACATCAATGGATTCTTCGAATGTTATTTGCGTTTTAAAATGTGGATCTTAGTGTTCATTCTCTATTTATCGTACTCTAGTGTCCGTTGATCGAAACCTATTTCATACCTGACAGTAATTATTTTTGATTGTTATGCAAATGTCGGATGACAAGAATATGTTCCGATAAATGACAAAAATCTATTCCGATTGCCGTTATGTGTGTTCTCTTCTTCTCTTTATTCAGAGTACAATAAAAGCTGATCTTCAACAAGAATAGATCAGCCTTTTTCTAATTATCAATCCCACCTGTACGATATATGAAGATAATGAAAATTACTTACTGAAAATTGGTTAATCATTTCTTTTAGTACTTTTTTGTCCTAATATATCTGTACAATGTTCAATATTGTAGCAAGATCAATTGTTTGCTCTCTATCCTTTCAACTATTTATTATTCTGCTTTGCAACTTGCATACCGCCGATGATAAGCATGATAATCCCAATTACTGCTAGAATAATCCGAACTAAGAATGGACTCAATGAAAACACAGTTTCACCTTGCCAGTGCAATCCGAACAACCTTTCATTCAGCCCCACAATCGCCAATAATGGCTTAAGAAACAAACTCAGCGCTAATAATACTATCCCCCAAATAATATTGCTATTCATTGATTCAAAACCTCTTTTCCAATTAAGATAAATGAAGATTAGTTCACAATAAAACGATCTATCATTGCATTTCTAGAATTTTATCCGATATTGTCAATGTTTGCTTGATATTATCCACAACGGGTCCATAATTCTCTGTAATAAAAAAGTGTCCACCATCTACCGTATGAAAAGTCGCTGCCCCACCTGCATAATATCTCCACTCGCACATTCATACATTATAGCACTAGCGCTGTATTAACTATCTGTAATTTATTAGGTTGAAATTGAATTGCTTTTATTTCTTTGATTACTTAATGTTGCTCAAAATTTGGGCTACCTCCGCACGTGTTACCATGCTCTTTGGTTCGAACTTTTCTCCAGATTTGCCATTAACGATTCCTGCCTGATACGCATAAAGAATGATGTTCTTCATTCTGCTATCAATTTGGTTCCAGTCCTTAATGCTGCTTGAGGATACTTCTTTGACATCTTGCTGACCTGCTGCTATGGCAATTGCATGCACGACTTGCTCGCGTGTTGCTAGGACGTTCCAGTTCTTTGCAGTTGCTTCCTTCTTGTCAAGGAATAATCCACTATCCTGTGCGAATAAGATGTGTCCCTTGGCCCAGTACTGTGGATTGTTTGGAATGCTCTTGCCGGATACCTCGGATGCAATCTTAGCAAGCTCCGCCATGGTCAATGTTCCGTCTGGCTTGAACGTTCCGTCAGCAAACCCCTTCATAAACCCTCTGTCAGCAGCAGCAAGCACAGCCTTTGCATACCATGCATTTTTCTTTACATCCTTAAAAATGGTGCTGTTTGGGTCGATGCTTCCTGGATTCTTCATTGCTTGGAACTTCCACTCACGGCTGCCGGAGTCAATCATCTTCAGGTAGTCAAGCTGGATCGACTTTCCGCTAACCGTAACCCCTCCAGTTCCGCCAGCGGTCTGCACAACGTTGTATGGCATGTTGAATCTTGCCTTTAGTACCAGCCCTGGCACGTCCTGTGCAATTAGGTCCTTCAGCTTCATGCCCTGAAGTGTGCTGTCAGAAATGTCCTTGAACTCTGGAAACTTATGGTCGTACCCCATACCCTTGCTGATGAACGGAGCAAGTGTGAGCTTGAGCTCCAACCCTCCGTTAAGCTTCGTCAACGTCACCATGCCCATCTCGCTGGAAATGGCACCCACTCCTGCTGTGTTCATGTCATCCGGACCTAAAAATTTGTCCTCATACGTTCCTGCTACGTACTTTTTTCCGTTGTACTTCATGTCGTAGGATTCGTTGTCCTTGCTGGTAAAGTCCTGATAAGTTTTGCCCAGCTTGTTTAAAATATTTTTGTCAAATCCGTCCACTGACTTTACGCTGCCAGACCCATTTTCGTTAATATCCACAACTGTATTGGAATAGATGCAGCCGGTCAAAAGTGTGGGAACCATTGCCAGAACCAAAACGGCCTTAATAAATTTTTTCATAAATCCTCCTTCTTTTTTCATTTATGATTATTTTAAAATTTGGATAATTTATAATTAAATTACTGAATGTATACAAACCACTAATGTCTCTCTTGAAGCATATCTTATTGAAAGTTAGCACTGAAAATGGCACTACCCGATTAATTCTGTTATTCTTTTCATTTAGTGAATTTCACTTAACGTATTATCTGTGACACCTGTCGCAGATCCCTATTACCGTATCTATATTCACGACAGACTTTATTACAATTAGTGAAATTATTACCGCCTAAACATCTCAATTTAACTTACCATATAATCCATACTATGGATATTGCAATTAAAGTAAATTGCCTGTTATCTTAATTATCAGCGACTATCGGAACTCATTCTTGGCCTAATTTGGTCAGCGGTACATATTTTTATAATCCGACATAGCTATAATAATTTTTTTGGTTTTAGGCAATGAGCCATAATAAGATTAATATAACTGCTTTCCTAGAATTAGCCTTTCCATATAAAGCGTAATAGTACATTTTAATCTCTATCGACATTCGGACTATATTCTTGGCCTCAAACGGCAATCGGAACAGATTCTTGACAATGCGCAATGACAAGAATCTGTTCCGATAAAACAAAAAAATCGCGTTTTACGCGGATATGGTATTATCCCTTTTAAGTAGACACTCAAAAAAAACCGCTGTTTACGATAGTATTTTTAATCCTCCTATATGAAAGAAAAAACAGCGTACAAAACCTGTACGCTGCTTTTTACTGGTTTTATCAACTTACATCGAATTCAAGGTATGTAAGAGATATTCCTTCCGATTTAATGGATTATGGTCGTATCGTGTACATAATGGCACTTCACCATTGAAAGGCTGATAGCCATGAAATTCTGATAGAAATACACCTTCACCTTGGGTCCAACCCGGAAGCTGGTTCTCGAATGGCTGAATGTTCTTAATCGGGATCATGCCATGTATCATGAATACCTGGTCATTCTGGATCGGATCCTGATAGGTTGAAGACGCTTGAGTTAGTTTAAATAAAACCCTGCTTAGAGAATCAACAGGGATCTCTAATTCGAACCGATGAATGGGTTCATAAATTTGGGTGGTTGCTTCAGCTAGTGCTCTCATTAACACAAGAGGCGTTAACTTCCGAAAATCGCCAGCAATAGCAATCCGTTCACCTTCATTAATCCAAGGTGTGAGGAACGGATTATCGGTGATGAAGTCCTCTACATTAATAACAGTATAGAGAGGTACGGTTATCGTTTTATTGGAAAGAGCAGAATCATCCGAACGATCCAGCTTGATTTCCATGAAGAAATCGTCAGTATGCTTCAAATTTCCCTCGGCGTCCAATGTTGTGATCCAGGTGTTATATTTTTGGTAAAAGTCTTGCTCCAGTTCTGCCATCGCCTGCTTATTCGTGGCATGATTAAGGTAGTCTTGTTCATAATCCTGAAACGCTGCTTTAACATCCTTTACTTTTTGATGAACATAAAATTGTTTGAAAAATACAGTTTGCCCGACAAAAATAACAGCAAGAATGAACAGGCATAATCCCGACGTTAATAGAAACAGCTTAAAAACAATACTTCTTTTCATGGCTGCTCCTCGAATTTATATCCTGATCGAACGACCGTGACAATATGTTCGGCATGCTCCTCTAGTTTGGAACGCAGATTACGGATATGGCTGTTGACCGTGCGATCGTCACCGACAAAATCATATCCCCAAATTTTTGTAATCAACTGTTCTCTCGTTATGATGATTCCTTTATTCTTCATCAAATAAGCCAAAATTTCAAATTCCGTATGCGTCAAGCTGCAATGTTCCCCATCGACCGAAACGGTTCGGGACGGAAAATGGATCGAAATTCCGCTGCTGGACAATGTATCATCCTCTTGTTCCCGGATCTGTCGGATTTCCAAAAGCCGTTTTGCCCGTGCCAGCAATATTGGAGGACTGTACGGTTTGGTTACGTAGTCGTCGGCACCTAATTCAAAACCCAATAATGTATCGTCCTCATCCGAACGGGCCGTCAACATGATAATCGGAACATTGGAGACCTTTCGGATGCGTTTGCACACGGACCATCCGTCCAATTCAGGGAGCATAATATCCAAAATGATTAAATCCACTTCATGATCTTGAAATAAAGCCAGAGCTTTTTTTCCTTCGTCCGCTTCAAACACTTTAAAACCTTCTTCAAGCAAATAATCTTTCATGATTTCCCGTAAAATAGGCTCATCTTCTACAATCAGTATTGTTTTTGACATGTGACAACCTCTCAAGTTTCTTAATGAGGCATGAGATCAGCCTCCTAGACTCACCAGCATGCATATTATTTGAATAATACCACTTTTACAAGCACTAGACAAAGGGAGCAGGACACACTTCTAATCAGTTTTGAGAAACGAGGAACCTGAAAATGTTATGACATGTAACGCCACTTTACCCCTTAACAGCTTTCAGCCATTCAATTAATATTCTTCGTACCGATCCAGCCCCATCAGTCGACTGAGTTCCACTCGACTGTAAACGGACTTCAATTATCAACGTATCACTTGAAGTTCCGGATTCCTGATCCCACCTGTTCATACAATGTAACTTTATGGTATATGATATCACGCAACAGAATCGATTAGGCTTCATAAACTTCTAATTACTTTCTTGTCATTACTCATGGAACTGGAACATGTACACATAGTAGCTAAGTAACAATTTTAAGTAGAAATCTTACACTTCTAAAACCACAAAAAAAACCTTGAATATCAAGCGTTTCTCTCCTATCCACCTGCTGTCTCAAACAATAACGGGGCATATTTACCTAATCAGCATGACCCATTGGGGCTGTACTTTAATATAGGTGTTCATCACATCATCATATCGCTCCGGTCCCGTGACGCGATTGCTGCGCAGATTCCGTTAATAAAGCAACCCATCCAAAGCTTTCTCCATCATATCACTCCAACTAGGCATTTCCACCGATATTTCCATGATAAAAGACCAATTTACAATGTTCTTCCAATCATTTCAATCGATCTGCTCTTGGTATCCTCCTTGCTTTCACTTCAAAACTAAAAGGAGAGGTAAATAATCGCCCCCCCCCCCTCAGATCATACTTGTTCTCAACGGTGAATTATTGCTCTCCCTAGTTCCGGGCATATCACGCGGCAGCGATTATATACCTGATTCCTTAATCTGGAAGTAGCATCGTGAACAGCAACGCCGCCAGCTCCTGCTTATTCAGCGCCCGCTGCGAGCCGTAGTCGAACATGTCATTCGATTCGGTCACTTCCGGCCCATGAAGCTTCCAGTTCACAGCAGAGCTGACTGCATCGACAGCCCATTTCGAAGTGCCTGGCGCGAGCACAGCCGTGGAATCCGGCACCCTAATCCCCGATCCCGCCACTAAGCGGAAAACGATAGCGGCTGCTTCTTCGCGGCGGATCGGACGGTCTGGTTCGAACAAGCCGCTCCCCGTCCCATTCAATATGCCGGCCTCAAGAGCGGCTTGAATATCTTTTCGGTACGGAGAATGTTCAATATCCTTAAATGAGGACGGGTTTGCGGATTCCGGAATGCTCAATATCGAGTTAAAAGCATGAATGAACGCTCCGCGGGTGACGGCTTGCAGAGGTTGAAACGGCTTTGACAGATCATCCGTCAAGTAGCCAAGCGACTTAAGGCCGAGAATGTAGCTGGCATATGGATGATCGGCTGTTACGTCCGGGAATCCGGCAGGATCATCCGGTATTTTGGCCGCATAGCTGTATAAATTAGAGTATTTCATATAAATGATGCGGCCGCCTTCATCCGTCTTGAATGCAAGCGGCTTGCCCTGTTCATCCACGAACAGCAAATCGTCGACCTGCTTCAACTGGTGACGGGCGGAAACGTCGCGCACAATCAGAGTGCCGTCGTCTCCCACTTCGACCCTGGTCAGTAATTTGATCCGCAAATCGGAATACAAGCCTTCGAATTTGGCGAGAACGTTCGCGGGCTGCGCCTTGAATCCTCCCGGTTCGAACGCCACTTTTCGACTCGTATAATAATGATCCATAAACGCAGTAAACAGGTCATTACGCAAATCCTGATTCGAGTCCTGATTCGAATTGTAAGAAACGAAGACACCCGTTTTGCGGTCGGGCAGAAGCCATAGCAACGAACTGAAGCCCAGAATGTCCCCACCCTTGGAGATTACGTCCTCCCCGTTCGTTTTTGACGGATTAACAGGCGATTCAAAGCCGTATGTCATATCCGGCAAATCCGGATGAATGGCTATGTGGTAGGTAGACATCGCCTTTACCGATTCGGGCGACAGGATAACGGTGCCGTCAGCCGCCTGGCCATCGTTCAGGAAAGCCTTCATAAACAGCGCCATATCAGAGGCTGTTGATACCATGCTGCCCTCAGGCCACTCGCTCGGGGAAAAATTGTACACCGGAATGGCGCTACCCTCGGAATCGTAAGAAGTTACGAGCCGACCAGCCAAATCCTTAGTCAGGGTAAAGCTGCTTGAGGTCATGCCGAGCGGCCCAAACAGATGCTTTTGCATATAACTCCCGAAAGGTTCTCCGCTTACCTGCTGGACAATATATCCTTGCAGCCTCGATGCGAAATTATCGTACATGTATGACGTTCCGGGCTTGCGAAGGACCGACGGGAACTGAGCGAAGATGCTTTCTTTTAGCGAGATCGGCTTCTGGGAAGCATCGGTCAAATAGCTGGCGTCTGTCGGTTCGCGCACTTCAAAACCGGTCGTATGCGTCAACAGGTTCTCTATCGTGACCGGTGTATCGAAGGAATTGGTTACTTCGTAACCGTCCAAGTACTTTTCAATGTTGTCCTGAAGCGAAATTTTCCCTTGATCGACGAGCTGCATAACGGCGGCTGCCGTGAACACCTTGGAGACGGACGCGATCCGGAAGGTAGTTCGGCTTGCATCTACTGGCGATTTCGACGTTTGGTCGGTTACACCGTAGCCTTTGGAAGCGAGTACCTTCCCGTCCTGAACGACGGATACCGTAACGGCCCCAGCCTTTTTCTTGATGGCATCCTTGGCAAAAAAATCGTCCAGGAACGCCTCAACTTCCTTGGCTTCACGCGGCCCACTTGTAAAATCATTCGAGGCCGCGTTGTTCGATAGCGGAAGGGCGGTGCTGCCGAGTGAGGCCAACTGTTTGACGGTGGCAGTCGAATTCGATTCAGGCTGGTGCTGAGCGTACGTGCTAGTTTCTGCAGCGAGGCTAAGCGTCAGTAAAGCCGTCAGGATGCCGATTGTGCGGCAAGTTCGCTTCTTATTTTTGTTCAACTAAAATCCTCTCCTTGCTTTCGTTTAATTTGAACTTGGTAAAACCAACAATCCTATTTCGAAGAACTGCAGCTGTATTCAGACCTAAGACGGGGTTAACCCAGCCAGATTGAACAGGCAATTCGTATACACTTATTGTATTGTTTATATCTAGTACTGTCGTTCGATTCAGATGACAGGCAGGAGGGGGAATGTTACATTCTTGTCACGTTCGGATAGACTCGAAATGGAAAATCTCCCGGATTAAACCGGGAGTAGAAAACCCGCGATCTACGCGGATATTAATCGGACTACATTCTTGCCATCTTACATTTGCCGCAATAAGCACGAGACAGCGTCTTTCCTTGAGATCTCTAATCTCTTTCTTTCTCTATCATCTGATATTGGCTAGCATCTTTAAGATTTCGTTATTAGGCAAGAAGAAAAGAGCCCGGCATTTTAAGTGCCGGACTCTTTTCTCATAGAAATCTATACGTTTGGATAATCCCGGATATATTCCGAACGGAAGGATTATTTACTGGTTATTGATGATGCTATCGATAACGGTATCAAGCTATTCGTCTTACTTAACACCTCCCTTTTTGAATATTTTTGCGATTAGAAGAAGGAGTACGGGTAATAACCCGAACAAATAGATAGAAATATTTCCAATAAAATTATCAAAATCAAATACTTCATTCATACTTTTGGGTAGCAGAGCAACGACGAATATGATCGGCAACAAGCCGTAGATGATAGGTTTAATTTTTTTTTTGAACAATTGAGCCAAACCCATCGATGCAGCATAATAAGTAATCGTAAATGTCGCGAATATTTGCATGATCCAAATAACAAGTAAGAAGAACTCAAATCTTTCAAAAAGAAGGCCCGTAATTTCAAAACTTCGCATAAGATCAAGTGTTGGCCAAGTACTTCTTACAACTCCATCAATAGACATTGCACCAACAGCTATAATTAAAGTAAATACATACAGAACTAAGGGTATTGCCGTACCTATAATCACAGCCTTTACACCCTTTTTGGGATATTGCATAATCGCCGTAAGAATGAACATGATCTCATAGCCTGTAAAAGCAAGTATGGTTGATTTCAACCCCCTGATGACAGGAAAGACTCCCTCCCCTAACACAGGACGTAAATTATCAATATCAAATAATTTGCTGCTCAAAGACAAGCAAATTATAAAAACAATAACCGTAATCGGTAATATAATCTCAAACAACCGAGCGATTGGTTTGATTCCACCCGTAATTAAATACAGTCCAATCCACATGAAAGACATAATGATCGCCCACTGAGGTGCACTTTCAAGTAAATACAACATAGTCACTTCAGTCATGACTCTGATCTGCAACGCAGACGTAGTAACAAAATAAATGATCATTATCATAATCAAACAACTCCCGATCCAATTCCCTACAATTTCTTTCCCAAATTGATAAATGGTTTTGCCAGGAAATTGCTGACACAGTTTCACGATACATATTCCTGCAAGCATCATAATCAACCCGCCCACAATAATAGATATCCAACCATCTGGGGTCTTAACGCTCTCAGTTAAAGTTCTTGGAAGAGTAAGAACCCCAGTTCCAAGCATATAGCTACTAACTATAACTGCTGTTTGTGTCGTTGTTATCTTATCATCTGTACGGGCAAACACAGAATCCTCCTCCTTCTTGACGCTCCAGTTTTTTTGCGGTCAGAATCTTTAGTCTTAGTCTTCATGAGAGGTCGGCGCTTCATCACCCAATGGGCAACGGAATATAAAGTCTTTCCAAGTGCCATGTCACTAGTACAATGTAGTGTTACCATAACTCTCCAAAAAATACAAAAAAACAGGTTCCGATATCCCGATAATCCAATATCAAGCAATAGATAAATGGCTAGATATCAATAAAGTGTTATGAATCCCGTGATCCACTTCATCATGTGCCCCTGTGCTACATCCGGTTATACTGGAGGAGAGGATATCATTTTCATTATCTCCTTCTATTCGTGTCCTCATATCCGACCTTTTCATACAGTTGTGCAGGGATATTCCTTTCATTTACTGCTAAAACGATCTCATTTCATTCAATTGATACCAGCATGATAGAATCTTCTATCCAGTTGTACAGCAAAAAGGCCGCATAAGTATTACGGCCGATTGCATTTGTTTTTCTATGGGTTTATACATTATTCCTTTTCAGCAGAAATGAACTCCGGAATCTGTAGGTATGATCGTTTTTCAATAAGCAACGAATCTGCGACTCCATATTCACTCTGAATTCGTTTCAACTGAGCTAAAGCCTCAGCTTCCGTATTATAATATCCGGCCTCCACCAAGAATGATCCTTGCTGATCTTTTAATACGCGTAATCCCTCAAACTCTAACAGCATTTCTTCAGCCATCCCTATCTCCTCTCCATAGGGCATTGACACCGTTCTTAGAGAGTATACAGGCGGAAGATTTCCAGCATTTTTCGCATCAGATGTTAGCTTTATGACGACCTGTGCAGGATCCTTATATTCTTTCACCTCGTACGTAACAGGTTCCTTAAATGTGATATTAAAACGAATGGCTGAATCGTCCATCGTAATGATTTGGTAAGCATCTTGAATGTAGTTGCTTTGTTTTAATGTTTCAAGATCTTTAGCAGCGGAGAATCTTCTTGCCCCGCCAACGGAAATCGTCATTGTGTTGGGGTATTCCGTAAATTTCATGTTAAATGAGCTTGCTATCTGCTGTGCTTCACTATTTTGCGCAAAGTTCATAATAATATGATCACTGTCCCCCAGTTGCTTCACCGAAATGAAATTAACGTCCGTCCCATCCTGTATGACCCCACCTCCGGCATTCCCTTTGGAGAATTGTAATACACTCACTAGCTTGCCGAGTACCGGCACTTGTTCTAGACTGTCAGCGAAGGCAGGTAACGTATTGACACTGATCGTAAAAAAGATAAACATAGCCGCCACACTGGAGGTAATCCATTTCACACGGTGCTTTGTAGCGCGTGTTTTCTGTTGATGAAGCTTACCTTTCTCAATTCCTCTACGAGTGGCCAAAGACAGCTCATCAAGGATTTCAATATCATTATAGGCTTGCTGTAATCGTTTCAGTTTGTCATCCATTGTAGTCACTCTCCTCCAGATTTATTTTTAATTTCTCCAGTCCTCGGTAGATCATTGATTTGACGGTACTCAACGGTATATTCAATATATTTGCTATTTCCTTCAGTGGCATATCCTCAAAGTACCTCATTACGATCACGATTCTCGATTTCTCATCAAGAACACTCAATGCTTCATATAGATCGATCGCTTCTCCTCTATCTTCTGGGACATAGCTGTCTTCATAATCTTTATCCATATAAATAATTTTTTTGGATTTACGAATATAGTCCAATGCACAATTTACGGATATTTTTATGAGCCATGTGCTAAAATATTGCGGTTTCTGTAACTTATGAATGGAAATAAAGGCCTTATAGACAGTCTCTTGTACAATTTCCAGCGCATCATCCTTATTCCTCACATAAGAGAATGCCATCCGGTATAAACGCCCTTGCATTTCGTCCATGAGTAAAGTAAAACTTTGTTCATCACCAGAAATTGCTTTTGCTGCCAATTCTGCTTGCTCCACGTGTTGCACTTCCTTCCCTCTTGTCATTTGAAGAGATTTAACCACCACATATAAATATAATGACTCTCATGCCATCAGGCTCACCATGGTTGTCGCTCATTATACGTGATGGATTAAATGACATTATTTCAGAGCTAATGCCAGTTTATTTACGACAGCACCGCTCTCTTGATCTATTTCAAATAATTCTAGTGTTAATGGTTGCTTGCCGTATAACTTACTTTTGGGAATCGAGATAGTTTGTGAAATCGTACCCCATTCTGGTCCACTTTGTGATGCTGTGCCGAAGCCTTTGACGATCTCGCGTTCACCTTGTTTTACTGCATATTGATAGGTACCTTCGAATACGCTGGCTTGACCTGTCACTTCATATTCAATCGTTGTTTTTGTGGCAGGAACAAGCTTAATATTACGAAACACTTGGTTGTTCACTGTTTGACTTACGTTTAATGGAACGATTAGTTTATTTACGATAGCGCCACTCTCTTGATCTACTTCAAACAATTCAAGTGTTAATGACTGTTTGCTGCTAAGTTTACTATTTGGAATCGAAATCGTTTGTGAAATCGTACCCCATTCCGGCCCACCTTGGGAAGCCGTCCCAAAGCCTTTGACGATCACGCGCTCACCTTGCTTCATGACATATTGATAGGTTCCCTCAAATACGCTAGCTTGGCCTGTCATCGTGAATTCAGTCGTTGTTTGTGCGGCAGCGGCAACCTTAATATTACGAAACGCCTGATTGTCCGTTGTTTTAATAACGTTCATTGGAACCGTATGTTTATTTACGACAGCGCCGCTCTCTTGATCTATTTCAAATAATTCAAGTGTTAATGGTTGCTTGCCGTTAAGCTTGTTTTTTGGAATCGAAATCATTTCTGAGATCGCACCCCATTCCGGCCCACCTTGCGATGCCGTTCCAAAGCCTTTCACGATTACACGATCACCTTGCTTCACAGCATATTGATAGGTACCTTCGAATATGCTGGCTTGGCCTTTCACTGCATATTCAGTCGTTGTTTTTGTGGCAGGAGTAAGCTTAATGTTACGAAATACATGGTTGTTTCTTGTTTTACTTGCGTTCAATGGAGCAGTCAGCTTGTTTACAACTGCGCCACTCTCTTGATCTATTTCAAATAATGTAACGGTTAATGGCTCCTTACCGTTAAGCTTACTTTTTGGAATCGAAATCGTCTGTGAAATCGTACCCCATTCGGGTCCACCTTGTGATGCCGTCCCGAAGCCTTTGACGATCACGCGCTCACCTTGCTTCACAACATATTGATACGTGCCCTCAAATACGCTGGCTTTGCCTGTCAACATGTAATGTTCGATCCGATCTGTTTTAATGTTGCGAAATGTTGCGGATGCTTCCTTATTGGATGTTACCGTTGCTGGGTTAGATGTTTGCTGCTGTGAACTTTGTGGAGTGAGCGTCTCAGAATGATCTGCCTTTGTTATGCTTTGAATCCCGAATACCGATCCGACTAAAACTGTAGCAGTACATATTGCAATCATTTGTTTTTTCATTATTATTACTCCTCGTATTGTGATGTATGTTTTTGTAGTTCTTCATGAAGTTTACAAGGATTAGACGCACGGTTTCTCTTAAAAGACGCAAATATATTAGAGGGATTATTTTCCTATATAAAAAAATATAATAAGTCACCATTTTATTGGATTTTAATTACAATAATAAATTTTTATGTTAAAATATTCTTGAAAGTATAAGCGTTTTAACTTTATGAAAGGAGAATTTAATTTTTTTTGTAAAAGTAGTACTTTAATGCCATTCCAAAAACTAAAGAGGATGTGTATTGATGATTAAACGAAGCAAAATTATTGCTTTAAGTCTGTCTATTTGTTTATTTCTAACACTATTGCCTAGCCCAGGATTTGCAGAAGTGACTGAGACGACTGAGCCGGCCGAGTTGGTTGCAGCTTCTGTGCCGAATCCCTGGAATCAAGTAACGATTGGATCTCCCGCAATAACAGGCAGCGCCTCGTACGATCCAACCATTGATCAATTTACAGTAAGTGGCGCAGGCACGGACATTTGGGGTAAAACGGATCAGTTCAATTATGTGTATCAGCCATGGACTGGCGACGGTTCGATTATTGCACTTATATCCTCTCAGACCAACCCCCATGATTTTGCCAAGGCCGGCATCATGATAAGAGAAACATTGAATCCTGATTCCAAACATGTCGATTTGTTATTGACGCCTTCTAACGGGTTCACGTTCCAGTACCGTACTGCAACAGGCGGAACTTCCCAAAGTGTAAAAATAGCGTCTACGAGCCCGAATTGGGTAAAGCTTGAACGCAAAGGCAACGTCATCAAAGGTTATGTATCCAACAACGGGTTGAACTGGGGCGATTTGGGGAATTTGACGCTAAATATGAATGCCTCGTTGTATGTCGGGTTGGCTGTCACCAGCCATAATGTTTCGCAATTAAGTACGGCCACCTTTGATCAAGTAAAAGTAAACGCCACTGGGGATGTATTCCCTCCTACTGAACCGACGAACTTGCAGGCAAACAGTGTAACGAGTACAACAGCAAACATATCATGGACCGCGTCGTTGGATGATGTAGGTGTTAAGGATTATGACGTGTACAAAGACAATGTATTGACGCAAGCGAGTGTAACGAGCACTACCTATACCTTTACGGGATTGACGCCAAATACGAATTATAACATTACTGTGAAAGCTAAAGATGCTGCAGGGAATATTTCCAATGCCAGTAGTCCTCTAACCGTTACAACAACAAGCCTAATCGACACGCAGAATCCAACTTCTCCATCAGGACTTGTTAGTTCAAGCAAAACATCCTCGTCCGTTAATTTAAGTTGGACAGCATCTACGGATAACGTAAGCGTCTATGCATACGACATTTATAGAAACGGGACACTTGCTGGTAGTACGCCAACAACATCCTTTAATGTCACAGGACTTACGGCTAATACTACGTACAGCTTTACCGTAAAAGCTAGGGATTTAGCAGGTAATGTATCGGCAGCGAGTTCCGCGTTGTCTGTCAAAACCAGCGCTACCTCTACCGATCCTTATACACCTGAGGTTGTGGCTAATAATTTGGAAACCCCTTGGGCAATTGCATTAGCACAAGATGGACGGATATTCTTCACGGAACGAAATAGTGGCAGAATCCGTGTTGTTGTGAACGGCCAATTGAAATCAACCCCAGTCATGACACTCGGCTCCCCTTTCTATTATATGCCTAAGAGTGAAGGCGGCTTATTGGGAATCGCTCTCGATCCCAATTTCGCCACCAACCATTACATGTATATCTATCATTCCTACAAAACATCCGACAACAAAGTAGCCAATCAGGTCGTTCGTCTTAAAGAAAATAACAACAAAGCAACATTGGATAAGGTTCTTATCACTAATCTTCCTGGTGCGGTCTATCACAACGGTGGACGTGTGAAAATAGGCCCTGACAACAAACTGTATTTCAGTGACGGTAACTATGGAAATAAAGATGATACGTTGAACTACCTCGGAGGAAAAATGTTCCGACTCAATTTGGACGGCACAATTCCAAGCGATAACCCATTTGGTGCTTCCTCTCCGATCTATAGCCGAGGACATCGAAATCCTCAAGGCATCGCATGGCAACCTGGCACGAACCGTCTCTTTATATCGGAGCATGGCGAGTCCTCTAAGGATGAGATCAACTTCGTCGAACCTGGGAAAAATTACGGGTGGCCTAAATATGAGGGCGGAAACCAGAATCAAACTGGTATAACGCCTCCACTTATTTATGCAAATGGCACAACTTGGGCTCCATCTGGTATAACCTTTGTAACCCAAGGTCCGTGGGCAGGCAATCTGCTAGTAACTAATTTAAAGGGTAAACAAATCATTAGAATGGTCGTTGGAGAACAGAACGGCAAACCTACGATAGGCAGCAATAATCTGAATTACTTGTTTCTAAATAAATACGGCCGCATCCGCGACATTGTCGAAGCACCGGATGGTTCACTTTATTTCGTCACCAGTAATAATGGCGATAAGAACGGGGACGGTACCGCAGATAAACTAGTTCGTTTAGTGCCTAACTTCTAACAATCGGTCAAATTAAATGAAACACAATTCTGCACATAGCAAAAAGCAAAAGAACCCTTATTTAATAGGGTTCTTTTGTTATTACTTTATAGTTTCAATTACTTCTTTTTAGTGTCGCCTTCAACGTATAGAACGTCTTGAAATTGAATCTTAGTTAGATCTACTTCATCATACGCAAGATTAAGGATAGCCACAATCCCTACACAATTACACATTATGTTTCTATGATATCTACCATTCCATTAGCTACTTCACGTCCGTTGACTAATAGTGAAATCCGGTGCTCACCAGGATAATGCCGGCGGGTTGTTAAGTCCATCCAGTTGTGATTACGCACGCCTTTAAGAATGGTGCCACCAGGTACGGTTTTGTCTGACAATAGGAATGATTTGCGCGATGTATTTCCTTTTGCTTTCACGAAATCAATTCCGTATTCGACTCGGATATGTGCTTGTTCGCCATCCTGAATGTGAAGTTCGTATCGTAGCTCAGTTATACCTCCAATAGGTACAGTTGTTGGTTGAACCGACAGCGATGCAAAGGTAGAAATGGATGCGGTTCCTTCCATCGGTTCTGCATATCCGAACAACGACATAATTTCAGGATCAGCCTTTCGAATTAAGGTCCGACAGCCGTGTCGTACGATCCAGTCTGTGTGTGGATTCATACCTTTCCAGCGCCTTGATATATCAATCACGACGGAAGGATGATCTTTCACGATGTCATTTAGATTGTTGGCAACACTCTTACGCACATACAGTGATGGATCTGCCTTCAACAGCTCAAGGACTGGAAGGATTGGCGATGGATCATGCTTGAACATCGGTAATGCCTGTCCCCACGGCAGACGCGGGCGACAGCCCTCACTTGCAAGACGACGAACATGCTCCTGTGGATGTCCCGCCCATTTCAACATTTGAGACATCATCCGCACTGGATCACGAAGTAGAAAAGGTCTCACTGCAAATTCCGCAGATGATTTCGATGTGAATCGCTCTAACGCTTTCATCGAAAGTGCCCAATGCTCCTCACCCTGACCATACACCTCCACGAAATCTGGGAAGAACAAATATGGAAATCCGATACATGAATTATCAATCTTGAATAGTACGTTCAGTGCATCTTTATACCCAGGAGGTAGAAATGTCCCGAGTGATATTGTAATCCGTCTCATTCGAGCTTTCAATTCAAGTGCTTCCCATGTGTCATCCATCGCTGTATCCATAAATCCATCTATATCAAAAGCATCATAAACATCGTGTATCTTTTCGCTAAATCCTCTTAAAAATTGTTCATTATACATGTGTTTCAATGGTTCTGCCATCTGTATCTCCTTTGTTCGGACTGTTATTTCAAGATCATAGCATACCTAACTGGACATCTATATGTCCTGTTCTCTTATCTCGAGTATTAAAACATAGGAATGATCTGTATCAACAGACCACAGGCTAGAGATCAATGATTTCTGTTGCAACATTGTTGCAAAATTCTCTGTCATGCTCCACAAAAAGAATGGTTGGTGCGTATTCAAGCAGTAACTCTTCAATCTGCATACGAGATATAATATCAATAAAATTAAGCGGCTCATCCCAAATGTGTAAATGAACATTCTCACTAAGACTTTTTGCAATCAATACTTTCTTTTTTTGCCCTCCACTAAAATCTGATATATCCTTCTCTAATTGAACTCTGGAGAAATCAAGTTTTCTTAAAATCGATTTAAATAGGCTTTCATCAATCCCGTTATTTACAGCGTAGTCAGATAAATTCCCATAAAGATGAGATGTATCTTGTGATACATAGGATATTTTCAACTGACTATCCTTCATGAAGTTACCTGTATAATTTAAATCCTCGCTGCAAATAAGTTTGATAATACTCGATTTTCCTGATCCGTTTTTACCCGCAAGTGCTATTCGCATCCCTTGCTCAATTGTAAAACTTATATCTTCACAAACCATTTTCTCACCATAATAAATAGAAACATGATCTAGCTCAGCAAGCAGGTTTTTATGAAAGTCAAGTTGTGAAATCTCTAAGCTGTCTGAGTTTTCGATATTTTTAAGGAGTTTAGACTTTTCATCAATGGCAGATAGCTGTCTTTGTTCAATTGATTTAGAGCGTTTCATCATTTTAGCAGCCTTATGGCCAATATAACCTTTATCTACTTTTGAACCGGAATTTCTTGTTCCATTTTTGGTTTTTTCCACTTCGTGCGACCAGTTACCCGTTCGTTTAGCGGAACCCGATAACCGTTTAATGTCTCTTCTAAGTTTCTCATTCTCTGCACGCTCAAAGTTATCCTGTCTCATTTTATTTTCCCACCAAGCGGAGAAATTACCTTTTTGAATTTCTATGTTGGTCTTATTGATGGAAAGGGTGTGGTCTACGCAATTATCAAGGAATGATCTATCGTGAGATACCAGAATATATCCACTTTTGGTTTTGAGATAATCACTGACAAGTTTTCTTGCAGTCATGTCAAGATGGTTGGTTGGTTCATCTATCAACAGAAAACTATTGTCCTTTATAAATAATGCAGCCAGTAATACTTTCGTTTGCTCTCCGTTAGACAATGAATCAAAAGATCTATATAAAATATCATCAGAAACCTTTAGTAATGAAAGCTCACGCATGAGCTTCCAGTGAATATAATCCGGGAAAATATCGTTGATTACTTCAATCGTATTACTTTGCTTGTTTTCGACATGGAAAGGGAAATATTCAAAACTAACATGAGCAGATATATTTCCGCTGTATTCATATTTACCTAGCAACAAATTGAGAAATGATGTCTTACCTCTACCGTTTCTTCCCGTAAAACCTAATTTCCAATCGGTATCGATTTGAAAACTTACATTTTCAAATATATTATCGTAACTGCCCTCATAGGCAAACGTCAGGTTTGTAACATTAATTAATGACATACAAATATCCTCCTGTATAAAAAAATAAGAGCTACAAGAAAGTTACTTTCTTGTAGCTCAAATAAATACATAATCCAACCCTCCCCAATGCATATGAAGATAGAGTTAGATTAGGATATATTATTTAAGTGAAAAGATATAGTAACTTTCTTGCATATAAAAAATAAAACATGCGAAAAATCGCAGTCCGTGTTTTATTCATTTACATTGTTTGCAAGAAATCCTACATATACTTTTCACTCCAATCATCAACTTAAAAGTATCGTATCATAGTCATTTTTAAATTTCAACAAATACATCCTTGATAATTAAGATGTATATTTTCCTGCTATCACTTCGTGTTCACAACATCTTATTGTTGGAGTCAGGATTACTAACGTCTATTTGTTTAATGAATCGAGCTGGATTGCCTCCAACGACCACATCATTAGGGACATCTTTCGTGACCACTGAACCAGAGGCTATAACCACATTGTCACCAATCGTAACACCAGGATTGATGATCGAACCTCCACCAATCCATACATTATTACCTATCGTCACAGGTTTACCATACTCTGTCCCATTACTTCGCTCATAAGGATTTAATGGATGCGTCGCAGTATAGATATGTACACCTGGTGCAATGAAACAATTATCGCCGATACGAACTTCACATACGTCTAGAATAACACACTCAAAATTGTTTGATTATATAACCGAGTTAATTTTCTAGCATTCTCACGGTCTTGCGTTAATTGTGGGTCTCCAGCAATATATAATTCCCCATCGATCATTTTCTCTTTTTCGGTTTTTGTATGCATATGTAGTCTTCCCTTCGGGGTTTTGATCTGTTCATTTTACCAAAATCTTTTACCGTTTAACAATTAATGTAGTGAACAATTCCACTAACTCGCCTTTTTAATTTACTTTGGTTATTGCCTTTTCCATAATCTCATAATTAATTGCACCTTTAAAAATCTCCTGAATAATGCCTTGAGAATCAATAATATAAGTCGTCGGATATGTGAAAATTTGATATGTAGTAGCGACGTCGCCCTCTATATCCATCACGACCGGAAACGTTAGTCCGAAATCTTCAACAAACGCTATAACATCACTCTGGTTTTTTTCGGTTTGTGTTAAATTTACGGATAACACCACTACATCTTCCTCATAATCCTTGTACAATTTCTCCATGTGTGGCATTTCAACTCTGCAAGGAGGACACCAAGTAGCCCAGAAGTTCAATATCACTTTCTTGCCTGCGAATTCTGAAAGTTTCATCTGTTTCTCATCCAACGTAAGTAACTTAAAATCGGGTGCTGTATCACCTTTTTTAATGCCTACCTTTACCCCTGCTGAACTCGTTTGCTCATTTGGTGTTCCATTATCCTTTGTGTAATCGTAGACTCCCCACACGACTAAAATCAGTAATATTATGATTGCAATACCGTTTTTCCGCATATGGACCCCTTTCTTAATAACTAAATGTTGTGAATTGTGCCAAATAGGCGCTTATCTTTTGTAAATTACCCGTGAAAAGTAACAATCCCATAACAACCAAGATCCAACCATTAATGGTAGAAAGCATCGGTAACCATCTGTTTATCTTTTTCAAAAGCCCTAATGAATGCGTGATCAAAAAAGATAGAATAAGAAAAGGAATTCCTAATCCGATAGAATATACAAATAATAATAACATGCCGCTATACATCGTATCCGTGGATCCAGCAAGCAGTAATATGGAGGATAACGCCAACCCCACACATGGAGTCCATCCAGAACCAAAGGCCAATCCTAGAATAAAAGAGCTCACATTTCCTTTTTTTGAATTATCCGTGGTGATCCACTTTTTCTCAAACATAAGAAACCGCAAAGTCAGCACGCCTGCCATCTGTAGTCCAAATACAATGATAAGTAGACCACTTATTTTTCCAACGAGATCTCGGTTTTCGTTAAAAAATTGACCGATGAAACTTGCCGAAGCACCCATGGCTACGAATATCACACTAAATCCCACAATGAAACTGATAGACCGCATCATAAGTAACTTTTTCTCAACATTGATTTTATTATCTTGAACAAATGAACCCGTTAAATGTGATACATAAGCAGGAATCAGTGGAAACACACATGGTGAAAGGAAAGAAAGAATTCCGGCAATTAGGGCTACAATAACTGTTGCATTTTCCATCAATGAGCCTCCTCCCTACGTTCCTTATCCAAAGCGGTATCTATCCATAAGAATATGATAAATAAAATGAAATAAATCATCTGTACCTTCGTGAAACCGAATACAAAAAACGTTCTATCCTTCTCAGCAAAAGATACCCCGATCATAATCACGCTGTACCAGATCATAAATCGGCTTAGAAATACAGGTTTTTTTCTAGTGTAACAGTATAAAGAGAGGACGATATTTAGAACGATATTTAGTGAATGGTATAACACATTTTCCCGGTTTAGAGTTAAGAGCAAGAGATGATACATAACGCTGCTTGCAATCCAGCCAGCCAGTAAAAGATCCAGATTCATCATGATGGAGGTACCGTCTTTCCGTGTACGAATCCAAATATATAGAATGGAAATGGTTATAGCCAACCATAGGCCTTTCTCCCCACCACTGAAATATAAGAGAGACATCGGATATTGAATTACTGACATGGGATCGAAAATAATTAAGCTACCTTTCCATATCACAAAACCTAGGATGAGTGCATTCACAAATTTATCGCTAACATTTCCATCAACGGCAACAGCAGCCTTCTTCAAACGGTATTTCAAGGCCAAATAACCTATAAATGCAGACAATATAAAAATGAGTAATTCTAAATTCAGCACCAATGGACCTATCTGTATGACATTCAATCCTTCAACTCCCTTTCGCTTCATAAAAACTAAACATTCATCCAAAAAACAATAGTTTCAGTATACCATGAACACACAAAGAGACCGCAAAGCAAAGGATAACTGGAATTATATATAGTTTATTGGATAAGAGTTATTCCACACACAAAAATACCGACTGGATTTACCCAATCAGCATTTCATGTATTCATATCCTACATTTCTTTAATCTTCTGCACAGCAAATGTGATCGACTGACTACGAAACTGCGTTGGTGTATCATATTTCTCCTCATCGACCGAACGAATTACGTTTTGTTGTTCGAGTACATTCCAACCATGATACACTCTTTCAAAAATAGTAACGGCCTTATCCTTCGGTAGATTCAGCTCGATCAATGTATCTAACTCACGACCAGTATCTCGTTCCACTTCCTGGATCTCCGTGTTCAGGATAATACAGTGTATCCCACCCATGCGGGTACCTTGCTTCATTCGTTCGAGAACCTGTAAGAACGCCACCTCAGAGGAGAGGTGTTCGAGGCATCCGCATGCCACAATATAGTCGTAATGTTCTTTCGATATATCCGCGTGTTCAACATCAACTTCCTTAGCTTGAATGACATCCGAAACACCGTATTTATCGGCATTGGCACGTAGCTTATCGATGGCTTCAGATAGTAAATCTAACCCTAGCACCTTACTTGCCGTCTCTTGAAGTCGCAGCGCAATGGGAATCGTGTTGCGACCGGCACCACAACCTAGATCCAGAACGTTTAGATGATCCTTATGTACCAACAGCCGATCTAGAAGTTCCATGACCACCTGGTTGGGCTTGGACAACCACGTTCCGGGTTCTAATATCTCATAATCACTGTACAACTCGTTATGATAGATGGCTTCGGCTTTACGAGCCTCTTCAAAATCCGCTTGATTCAAAACATCACCTCTTCTTGGATTCCAATGACTTCACAATTATTCCATAGCCATATTATTGTTCTATTTAACCCGTTCTTATTCTTTGAACTAGATACTCTTTCTGACACATTAAAAAAACCTACGAAACAGATGATTGCGAGGATGACACTCACGCTCTCATTTATTCCATAGGTTCGCTTCATTCATCTCAAATCTTATGCTCGCACGTAAGACTAATTAGTTACAAAGGTATATTTAATATAAGCTTATGCTTGGTCAATCACTGTGATTAGATCGGTTGCTGGAATTCTTGGTTGAGCATTTGGAACTTGACTCGCGTATCCTACATGAAGACTACCCACGACTCTTTCGCCAGGTTGAATTCCTAATGCATCTCGGTACGCTGCTTCATGCATGTGACCATAACTTTTCCATATCATACCTAAGCCTTGTTCCCAAGCAAGTAAGCTCAAATTCTGGATGATACAACTCGCAGAGGAATAATCCTCTTCACGAATACCGATAACAGGATTTTCCTTAATGACTACAGCAATAAACATGGGAACATCCATCATTTTATTATAGTAATTCACATTAAATGAAGCATCCCCAGGTTTTCCTTTTAATTCAGCAATACGCTTACGTGCTTCCCCATGGACAATTACGAACCGCCATGGTTGTGTCATTCTATGGTTAGGGACCCATACAGCCGTGTCCAATAGTTCCTTTACAAGATCTAGTGAAACCTCGCGTTCCTCAAATATTTGAATAGATCTTCTTTCTTTAATCAATTGTGTTAATTCCATGGGATGATCCTCCTCTTATTTACGATGCTATGTAAGAATAATATAAATGTTATGACTATTGTCATTGCAAATGATAATCTTTATCAATAACTATTAGTTTAAATTGTGTGTACCTCATTGTCAACAGTACTGTATTAAATTATTCTTTAAATGAGATCACTTAACCTATTTGAGGATAATGAAGCAAGAATGGACCGCCTGAAAGTAGGCGGTCCATTCTCTTATTTCCATCTAAAATATACTACTATTGAATCGGCAATCTCTTGAGTGGAGGGAGGATGATCCCTAAATCCACTTAAAACAACCATCTAAGTAACATCATAGATACCAGTCCTACGATCACAGTTCCAAGTAAGCTACGAGTGAATATGGCAACTGCAAATGTGGGAAGTGCAGCTAACCACTCAAGTTGCTTGAATGCAAAATTCCCATTTGCAATAAACAACTCTTGAGCAATTAATGCCGCCATGACTGCAACCGGGATATGTTGTAACCAACGAATTAGACCATTAGGAAGTTGAAACCGACTGAGTACAACTAATGGGAGTACGCGAGGAATTAACGTTACAAGGGCAGAACCCATTATTATAATTAAGATGTTCCATCTGATGTCCATTTCTGAATGACAGCTCCTATCGTTGAACTAATTACGGCCGCAATGATAACTCCCATACTTCCGCTAAATATATAACTGGCGCCAATCACGATCAATACAGAGCTCAATGCTACGATCATAGGAACCAATACCTTTTTACTACTATGAAGTTGAAGTACAAGTAACCCAATAAACATTGCCGGTAAGGCAAAATCAAGTCCATACACTTCCGGATGAGGAATCCACTTTCCAAGCAACCCTCCTGCTATCGTTGCTAGTAGCCAGTTCAGATATGCAGTAATATTAAGTCCCAACATCCAACGATACCCCAATTTCTTACCACTCGCTACATGATTCATGGCCACTCCGAATGTCTCATCCGTCAATTGAGAGCCGATGACTAGATTCTTCCAAGAAGATAACCCTTTGAGATGCGGAGCAACGGCTGCGCTTAGTAAAAGATGTCGTATATTAATAAAGAAGATCGTAAAAATAATAGCCGAAATAGGTGAACTGGCAGCGATCATACCCGCCGCGATAAATTGACCTGATCCAGCGTAGAGCAAAGCACTCATTAATGCAATTTCGCTCACGCTCATACCCGAGGTGTTTCCCACTACACCAGCGGCAAACCCTATGCTCAAGTAACCGAGAAGCGTAGGGACACAATCCTTTACACCTTGAATAAAGCTGTCATCTTGTGTGTCTATACGTTGATGATTTAATTCCATTGATCTCAACCTTTGTCTTATACTTTTTACATAGTTTACGGTTTATTAGTCGTACTGACAACATTAAAAAAAGCCTGCACAGGGCAAGCTTCTGATAATAACGATCTTTCGAACTTTAGCGATATTCTGCGTAATGATAGGCTTTACTGAACTCACGAATGATTGCTATCTCTTCTTCTGTTAGTGGTGTTACATCACCCGCAGCTATATTGTGAAGAAGCTGGTCTAGGGAACTTGCCCCAGGAATTGTAACCGCCACTGCGGGGTCAGACAACACATATCTAAGCGCAATCTGAGCCATGCTTCTATCTTCATGAACGAATGATTGTAGTTCTGCTCGTATCTTTTGTAATTCTTCTGCTTTGTGGTCCAGATAACCCTTTTCTGTTTTCTGGTCACCTCGATTGGATAGAATCCCTTTAGCTACAGGGCCACGTACAATCATACTAATGTCATTCGTAGCTAATGTTGGTAATATCTCTTCTTCTGGACGTCGATCTAGAATGCTATATTGGCTCATAACACTGACAATGTTAGATCTTGAGACATACTCTCTAACAACATTTTGACGAATAGATGAAATGCCATAATAACGGATGAGGCCCTCTTTCTTCAATTGTTCGAAGGCTTCTATCGTCTCATCGATCGGATCTTGCATTGTCCCACCGTGGAGTTGATACAGATCAATATAATCTGTCCGAAGACGTGTTAAGCTCTCTTTGACAGCTGTAATAATGTGCTTTTTAGATGCATCCCATGTCATACCCTCTTGACTAGGGATCAGGCGATTGCCTACCTTTGTTGCAAGAATCACATCATGACGACGACCTTTGATCGCTTTTCCTACGATGACTTCATTTCGACCATCATCATAGATATCGGCTGTATCAAGGAAGTTAACATCTCTCTCTAAAGCTTCATGAACTAATCGGATAGCTGAAGATTCTTCCGTTCCAAGGGACATACACCCAAGTCCAATTTCACTTACGATTAAATCAGATGATCCTAATTTTGATTTCTTCAACGAAGGTTCCTCCTATACACGGTATTTGTTAAACAACCATATGTAGCACAGTAAGTAGGATTCCGATAATGAAACCACATATAGCACCATTAACGCGGATCCATTGTAAGTCATTACCCACTTTATCCTCTAACATTTGTACAAGTGTTTGATCATCCATTTGATCTAAGTTGTCTTTGACCAATAGACCGAGTCTATAATAATTCGTCTCCACAATATTCCCTATAAGTGACAATATACCTTGCTCCCACTTCTGTACCAATTGTTCTTGTTTACTAAGTGAGGAAGTAATCCAACGGAATGCGGTTAAGATGAGCCGACCACCATTGTCATATTCACTATTTAATTTATGTAGCAGTTGACCACGCAGCTCTTCTAATTGATTCAAAATGAATACTTGTGTACTTGGATTCGTTAGTTTTGTATCCAACCACGATTTAATTTGAAGTGTTACATTTGGATTCAAGGCAGCCGTCGTAAGTTGCATTCGTATTTCTTGCAGAATACGCTCCCTATTCTCACTATCTGGCTTCGCTATATCATCAATAGAAGAAATCATCATGCCTGTAAGTAATGAACCTAACTTCTCCTCACTCATAAATCCTAGAAATGCCTGAACGGCGAACCCTTTCATGCCACCAAGCTGTATCTCTTGTAGTTTGCTGTGCACCAAATTCCCTAGCATTACTTCACTTTCGGGTTTAGATGCCCACTTCTTCCCATAGTCCAAGGCATAATCTAACACCTTCTCGTCATATTGGCTTTCCACGATGGAAACGGCTGTCTGAGCTACAATGGGCTCTAATTCTTTGTTTCTAACATAACCTGCAAGAATACGCTGAAGAGAAATGGCCACTTTATCAAGAGGCATCGTCTCAACAATTGATTTTACGGAAGAAATCATCGTCTTTCTAAGCTCACGTTTGCGAATGAGTTTAAAAATACCGGAAGCAAGCGCCTTGAATATTTTAGATTGACTCAATTTACGTTTAATACTCTCTTTATTTAGAAGTTCGGTTTCCATAGCGGAAATTAATGAATTAATAATTTTATCTCGGTTGCTCAGAAGTAGAGACGTATGAGGAATTGGAATACCCATAGGATGGCGGAATAAAGCCGTTACCGCGAACCAATCGGCGAATCCCCCAACGAGCCCAGCTTCAAATCCACCTTGGAGTAATCGAACAGCAATATTTTGTGGCATAAATAACGTTAATAAAAAACCAATCCCCATCACGATTAAGGAAGAGCTTGCTATGTACTTTGTTCTCATGATTGATCATCCCCCTGTATACATTGTGTCGAATAAAGAATTAAAAAACAGGAAGTCAGTTGACCCCTGCTCTTCTAAAGTTGATATTTTCATAAGAAAATATCATTCATATCATTTATCATTCATGACATTAACGACTTTTAATAAGCAACTGCACAGCCGATTGAATGCGTTCGCGTGAATCTGTTCCCTTTTCCATATCTTCTAATATACAGTGCTCAAGATTCGTCGCCACAATGTAAGCAATGGCTGTATCAGATGCGTTACGAACCGCAGATAATTGGGAGACGACTTCTTTACAGTCTTTCCCTTCGTCCATCATTTTTAACACACCTCGAATTTGTCCTTCTAATCTTTTCAAGCGGCGTGTAATGTTCTCATCATAGTTCATTTGTTTATCCTCCTATCGGTACTACAAGCACATGTGATGTTCATTCTCGTAGCAAGATGAGACTGGTATAATACAGATATAAATATGTTGAAAGCCTTTTTTCTTTAAAATACGAGCTGCTTTTTTGCTCCTTCTATTGTTCTTACCCATAATAATAACGGAATGTTCAGGAGCCAAGTCTACATTAGCTACAAAAGGCAGTCTGCCAAGCGATATATTAACACTTCCTGGTACATGACCTGCTTGGTAATCTAACGCATCTCTTATATCAAGCAACTTAAAGGTTGAATCCTTGTTTGTTAAGGTGTCGCACGGAATTTCATGCAACTCTTCTGTTGGCCACACGTTTCGAATAACTAACACGATTCCTATAAAAATAACAACACTGACCCACCACATAGTCTTATCTCCCATCTAACAAATATTACACTGAAAAGCATACCCCCACAGGTATTATAAGATGAGGTTAAACAACTGTCAAACAAAACAACCGTGCATTTACACGGTTGTTACGTGGTGTACGTTATTTATTTATGAATCGACGTCTTCTGAATCATCTTGTTCAGAATCTGCTGGGTACATGGTATCAAGTGCTGCATCTAACAAGTGGTCAAATAATGTTTCGTCTTCGATAAGAAGTGTATCTACTCTAAACAATTCTTCTTCATTACCAGGTTCTTTGGCGAAATTAATGCTGTAATCCCAATTCGTTCCTCTCTTACTGTGGAACGTAACTTCGAATAAATCCTTACTCTCATCTAGACTAAATGACGCATGACCAATATAATGATCATCTTCATCTTTCTTCATATCTACATTTTCAATATGTACTTTCATTGATTGTGATCTCCTTTAACCTTAAATATATTTAATAGTATACCATCTTCTTCATCTTTATAGAATGTACTAAAGACAGGAGTCTAAACTTTAAAATATAAGAAAGTATAAGTTTCACTTCATACTCTATTCCTTATATTTCGGCTAAAACGAGTGCCGTTCTTGAAAAAGGACGGAATAGCCGTTTCTACTTGGTTCATTGTATGTATACATGTTCGTTTTCATTATCGTTTCCAATTTAGTACAATATACAATGAAGTTACTAATTTTACTTGGAGGAATACATATGACAGATTTCCAACAACAGTTGATCAAATATGCCGATTTGGCTGTGAGAATCGGAGTAAACGTACACCCGGGTCAAACACTCGTTGTAAATGCTCCCATTTCTTCTGCTGAATTCGTGAGATTGATTGTAAAACAAGCTTATGAAGCTGGTGCTAAATTCGTTAAAGTGAACTGGAGCGATGAAGTTGTAACTCGTCTTCAATATGAATTGGCCGCTGAAGAAGCCTTTACAATTCCACCAACATGGTATGCAGGTGAGATTATAGAACTCGTAGAGAATGGTGCAGCTGTTCTGTCGGTCCTAGCGGAGAACCCAGATCTTCTGAAAGGCATTCCTCAGACAAGAATTGCAACTGCTCAAAAAACAAGAGGTCAAGCATTAAAGAAATATCGTGAGTATGTACAGTCAGATAAATTCAGTTGGAGTATAGTAGCTGTTCCATCGGTTGAATGGGCAGCAGCAGTATTCCCAGACCTTGCTCCGAATGAACAGGTTCAAAAACTATGGGAAGCTATATTCCATACCGTTCGTGTGGATCAAGAGAATCCGGTAGAAGCATGGCACACGCATTTGGAAACCTTGTCTACCAAATCATCCATTCTCAATGCCAAGAAATATAAAAAACTTCACTACATAGCTCCAGGTACTGACCTGACCATTGAACTGCCTGTTGGTCATATCTGGGCAGCGGGTGAAAGTACTGATGAACAAGGTCATCGTTTCGTAGCCAATATGCCAACAGAAGAAGTCTTCACAGCACCATTAAAAACAGGTGTAAATGGTACGGTAAGCAGTACGAAGCCTCTTAGTTATGGAGGTAATATTATTGATAACTTCTCCATCACTTTTGAGAACGGACGCATTGTTAGTGTAACTGCTGAGCAAGGTCAAGAGACACTTGAACATCTTGTTGCGATGGATGAAGGCTCACATTATCTCGGTGAAGTTGCTCTTGTTCCTCATCAATCCCCTATCTCGGAATCAAACATTCTCTACTACAATACTTTGTTTGATGAGAATGCATCGAACCATCTAGCGATCGGTAGTGCTTATGCGTTCTGTCTTGAGGGTGGCAAGGATATGACACAGGAACAGCTGTCCGAACGTGGTTTGAATACTAGCGTGGCACATGTGGATTTCATGATTGGATCCTCACAAATGGATATTAACGGAATTACCGAAAATGGACAGGAAGAACCGGTGTTCCGCAACGGGAACTGGGCACTTTAATATTACAATAAAAATACACAATGGAGGAATTATAACATGCTTAGTTTTGAACAGAAATTAGAGAATTATGCTACTTTAGCCATCCAAATTGGCGTCAATATCCAACCAGGACAGACACTTGTTGTCAACGCCATGATTGATTCAGCGCAACTTGTACAACTTATCGTACGGAAAGCCTATGAAGCGGGTGCTAAGCTCGTAAAAGTGAATTATACGGATGAAGCTGTGTCACGGATGCGTTACGACCATGCATCTGACGAATCTTTTCTTGAAGCTCCAACATGGTTTGCTGGAGAAATGATTGAACTTGCTGAGAATGGTGCCGCGTTCCTTACAGTTATTTCTTCAAGTCCGGATCTCTTAAAAGGCGTAGATCCTGAGCGGATCGCAAACCATCAACGAACTTATGGCCAAGCGATGGCCAAGTATCGTCAATATCAACAAGCCGATAAGGTGAGCTGGAACGGACTAGCTGCTCCCTCTCCGGATTGGGCAGCCAAAGTATTCCCTGATGCAGCACCTGAAGATCAGGTGAACATGCTTTGGGATGCTATTTTTGCAGCAGTACGTGCTGATCAACCAGACCCAATTCAAGCTTGGCATGACCATATCGACAAGTTGCAAGTCAAGTCAGATGAACTCAACAACAAGAAATTCCACAGTCTTCATTTCATTGCTCCAGGTACAGATCTAACAGTTGAATTGCCAGTTGGTCATATCTGGGCTCAAGCAGGTAGCGTAAATGAACAAGGAACGACATTCGTAGCTAACATCCCTACGGAAGAGGTCTTCACAGCTCCACTAAAGAATGGAGCAAACGGTAAAGTTAGTAGCACTAAACCACTGAGCTATGGTGGTAATATTATTGATCGATTCACACTCACTTTCGAGAATGGTCGCATTATCAATTTTACCGCAGAAGAAGGTTATGAAACACTTGAGCGCTTAGTGAATATGGATGAAGGATCGCATTATTTAGGAGAAGTTGCTTTGGTGCCGTTCTACTCTCCTATTTCCCAAAGTAATATTTTGTATTATACAACTCTTTTCGATGAGAATGCCTCTTGTCATTTAGCTATTGGTAGTTCATATGCATTTAACCTGGAGGGCGGAAAGACGATGACTTCTGAAGAACTTGCTGCCAAAGGAATGAATCAGAGTATTGCTCACGTTGACTTCATGATGGGATCATCAGAAATGAACATCTACGGTTTAACTCATGATGGTGCTAAAATTCAAATCTTCTCCGAAGGTAACTGGGCATTTTAATAGCTTGACGCATTGATCACCATTGGGAGAGGGGTTAATGATATGTTGAATGTGGATTTAACAGGAAAAACAGCTCTAATCACAGGTGCTACAGGACAACTTGGAAGAGTAATGGCACGTACGTTAGGCGAGTGTGGCGCAAATATCATTATTCATTATCATGGCAACGAAGGTAAAGCGAACGAGCTGAAACAAGAGATTGAGTCTCTTGGTAGACGGTCTATGATCGTTCGTGCAGATATTACCCAATTCGATGAGATTATGAGCATGAAAGATCGTGTACTCGAACAATTCGATGCTGTTGACATTGTAATAGCCAATGCTGTTATTCAATATGAATGGAAGTCTGTCCTCGAACAACCCATTGAGGATTATAGTAGTCAGGTCGATTCATGTGTCATGCAAAGTGTGTTCTTGGCTAAAACATTCGTTCCATCTATGATTGAACGTAAGGCTGGACGAATTATCGGGATTAATTCAGAGTGCTCGATGCAGAATGCTCCTGGGCAATCGGCTTATGTAGCGGGTAAAAGGGGTATGGATGGTGTTTATCGTGTGCTAGCCAAAGAAATCGGGGAACATCAGATTACCGTCAACCAAATTGCTCCAGGATGGACAATTAGTGAGAATGACAGACTCAATAACACGGAAGTCAGTGAAGGCTATTCACAGACCGTACCCTTGAGACGTCGTGGTAGTGATCAAGAAATAGCCAATGTAGTAGCATTTATTGCATCTGATCTAGCAAGTTTTATCACAGGAGCGTACATCCCCGTTAGCGGTGGAAATGTGATGCCTGCGATTTAATTGAAATAGTGCCAGTATTAGTGATTTATGGTCCGATTGCATTATGAATAGTGAGAACATAAAAAGCTGAGTTCTCCCATATGGGGGACTCAGCCTTTTATTGTGTTTCATATTATACTCTCGAAGCCTACATAAAGAATCAATTTTAAATTTGATTCTTTATAAGCTCGCTGCGTTAGTTGCCGAATCAACCTTCCCTTTACGTTGTTTAGCAGACTTACGGAAGTAGAATAGTTCATAAATTACAGGTATGACGATCAATGTCAGGACGGTTGCGGCTGTTAAGCCTCCGATCACGACAATTGCTAGACTTTGTGATACGATACTGCCCTCTTCTGAATGACCAAATACGAGCGGTAGCATAGCACATATTGTGGCAATAGCTGTCATTAATATTGGGCGCATCCGTGTTAATGCTGCTTCGATAATGGCTTCACGAACGGTCATATACTGCTCATTATGTTTAATCCGGTCAATGAGGACAATAGCATTCGTTACGACGATACCAATGAGCATCAGCGCACCGAACATGGCTGTGAAGTCAGGTGTTACGCCTGATACAAGCAGTCCAACAATCGCTCCAATCGCCGCTAACGGAAGCGAGAACATAATCGCAAGCGGTGCACGTAACGTCTTGAACGTAAGCACCATGATCAGATATACCAATCCAATCGAGATCAACGCAGTCATCCCCAAGTCACCGAAATCATCTGATTGGTCA
The DNA here is from genome assembly GCF_001637205.1 of Paenibacillus glacialis. GTDB lineage: Bacteria > Bacillota > Bacilli > Paenibacillales > Paenibacillaceae > Paenibacillus_AQ > Paenibacillus_AQ glacialis. The sequence goes on along the minus strand of NZ_LVJH01000021.1, from coordinate 133,412 downwards.
ACAGAAGCACCACCAGCTATTACATGTACGCCATCGGGAACTTTGATTGAATCAATTTCCTTTTTGATATTGGCACCAATCTCAGATACCAACTTTGGATCTATTGCTGCAGTAATTCGTAAGTATTTCTTCCCTTCTTTGTGATAGATCATAGCTGGTTCGTTACGTACTTCAAGTGACGCAAGCTTGGATAATGGTACTGGTCCATTAGCAGTCATTAACATCATGCCGCTTAGGTCTTGCTCTGTTTTAGGTTGAACCGCAGGTTCCAATACGACTGCCGTTGAGACATGATCTATTTCAATTTGCCCAATCGGAACGGGGTTAAGCATAGCACCTACTTGCATTGCGATTTCTTGACCATTGGCCGCAAGTGGATCAACTTTGAATGCAAATACTGGTTTTGTATCATCACCGCTACTGGTGACCTTTTCTACTCCATCCACCGTTTGTAACTTAGCCTTAACTTCCTTCGCAACAGATGAGATTGCTGTTATATCATCACCTACAATATCAACATATTCAGTAGTTGAACCAGAACCCATGATGCTAGTCTCATTAGCTGTCACAGTTGCTCCATCATAGTTTTGCTTTTGTGCACGAACTTGTTCCATGAACACTTGTGCATCAGCGTTTTCCTTCATCATAACGGTAAAGTTAACCTCTGCGAGTGAGGATACATTTCCCCACTGTGCCATATCAGCACTATTTCCGTATTGAAGCAGCACGGTATCAGCCTGATCTTGTTTCATCATAAATTCTTCAAGTTTCTTACCATTCTCAAGAACCTCTTTAACGGGAACATCATTCGGATATGATAATTTCACCGCGACATAACCCGCATCGGATGCATCTAGAGCGCCCTTGGGCATAAATACATATGCTCCAATGGATGCTACGAATACGAAGCATGCAATAGAAAGAGTTACCCATTTGTGACGAAGGTTCCACTGTAGAAACAATCCAAACTTTTTAGAAGGTTTATCTTCTTTAAGCCGAGAATCCCGAAGTAACCATGAACTTAGTAAAGGAACCACGGTCAGTGCGACTACCAACGATGTAAGTAGTGAATACGTTATCGTTAACGCAAAAGGTAGAAGGAAAGCCTGCAGTCCACCTCTTAGTAGTCCCATCGGTAGAAACACGGCAACTGTAGCAATCGTAGAAGAAGTAATGGCCTGAGCTACTTCTTTGGTTGCATTAATCACCATCTCAACAGAGAAGGGTTCCTTTTGCATTCTACGGTAAATATTTTCAATGACTACAATACTATCATCCACCAGACGGCCTACTGCTACAGCAACGCCCCCTAGTGTAATAATGTTCAGGGTCACACCAGATACTTTCAGCAAATACAAGGTTACCGCTAGGGACAGCGGAATGGATATTACTGTAACTAACGTCGCACGTAAATTACGCAGGAACAATAAAATGATGATGGTCGCAAACAACGCCCCCATGAGAACTTCACGCATCATACTGTTAACCGAGTCAACAACCATGTCCGAAGTGCTAAATACGACAGCTACATTTGCATTTGTTACTATGTTATTAATATTATCAACGACTTCCTGCACTTTATTGCCGACGTCCACTGCATTGGCATTCGCTTCTTTAGTTACCACAGCGAATAGTACATCCTTACCGTTGGATCGACTAATACTCTCACGATCTTGTTTCAGCTCTACCGTTGCTATATCTTGGAGTGTAACACCTTCCATTACCGGAAGTTTCTTCAACGTATCGATACTATCAATCTTAGATATAACGTTTACGTTACCGCTTTGTCCGCCAAGCGTTTGTTCTCCGACGGAAGCAGATACGTTACGACCTTTGAGTACACTCATCAGTTGTGAGAATGTGACTCCCTTTTGTGCCATCTTCGATTCGTCTGCACGAACGTTGATCTGTGAATTCGGTCTTCCATAAAGCCCAACATTCGATAGACCCTTTATATTTTGTAACTCATGGAGTATCGTTGTTTCCGCAATTTCCAGATTATCCTCAGTCAAGCCTTCATCAAATGAAACCGTGATTTGAGAAATGGGTATCATGGAAGTATTCAATTGAAGCACGAAGGGTCTCATCACACCTTCAGGGAACTGCAATTGATCCACTGCTTTTTGAACCTCTTGTGAGGCCTCTTTCATATTCGTCTTAGAGTCATAATAAATATCGATCTTCGCATAACCTTCTCCTGAAGTGGAGAGTATCTCTTTCTTCCCTTTCACAACACCGACAGCACTTTCAATCGGTTTAGTAACGTTACTCTCCATAGATCCGGCGTTCTGCCCCGGTCCCATGACCATAACACTAACCTGCGGATTATCCGCCTCAGGCATGAATTCCATCGGTAGTGTCGTGTAACTAATCACCCCAACTACAAGCGCCATAACAATCAGTAATCCTACGGCCGCTTTATTTGCAAACGACCACTTTGTTAACCATGACATTTTTTCAATCCCCTTTTCAAAAATATGGTATCTCCTATGTACTTTGTTAAATATAGATGTTTTAGAAGTGACCAACAACAGACGCGAGACGGGTTGTTATCTCCGCCTTAAGACGGAGACTTTCACCGAATTTAGGATGGGTTACTTTTAGGGATAAATCTATCTTCATTAAGCGTAGAGCCGTTTTCTCACGCGTTGTAAACAGAAAAGGCTGAGTTCTCCCATCTGGGGATACTCAGCCTTTTCTTGTATTCTCGTGTAATTATTCTCGCAGCGTAAGCAAACGATCAACTGTTATGGAACCTCTCCACTCTGCTTCATTCCCTGGACTAAGTGCAGGCCATCTGATGGGCCATCCACCATCCTCTTGTTGTTCATTAGCTAAGGCAATTAAGTGCTGGGTTACGATCTCTGAAGATATCCATTGACGACAGTAGCTACTTGAGGAAGGGGCGAAGTCCAATACTTTATGGACATATCCACCCGCTTCGGGATCCAGTTCAATCGTTCCTTCTTGTTGCAGTTGTTCATTTAACCAGAGCAGCATAGGAGTTGCACGTTCTCGATCAGGCGTATTCGTTAGGAATGTAATACATTGAATCAGATCATGATAGTCTTTGGTATCTATCTTAGTCATATTATCCCAAACAAATTGAACGGATTGTTCGAACCATGGTTCCTTATAGAATGAAGTTATTACAGACTGTTTATATAGTAATCCTAGTATTGATCCCGTTGGATTCATTGAGGCTATATGATCTTCCTCCGTTGTCCACCATGGGGCATGCGGATCTGCATTCAGACTACAGAATGCACGTGGAGCTCCACCCGTTGTAGGAATTGTAATTTGCTGAAGATAGGATACAATCCCTTCAAGGATGTCAGGATCGAATGCATCTATCTCATCCATAATCAGAAGCGCCATTTCAGTCGGAATAGGCTGACTACTAGCTGTCCGAATATCTGGCTCAAGTGCATTTCCAAATCCACCATCTGGATTTTGATACATCCTTAATGTTCTCAGAACGGACTCTACAGTTCCGCCTTCGAAGTGGAATTCATATCTTTTGCGGTCCAGTAATCTAGCATTTGAATATATAAACGTTCTTGCAAGCTCGCTTTGTTCTGACGTCAACATGACCTCAACCCCTTTTCAAATTATGATAAATGAAATTGTTTCCGAAGATATGTAATGGCCTCTAGACTACATACGCTCTCAAGTTTATCTTGTAATACAGAAGCTGCTTCCTCACGACTTATTGATAGTTCTTTAATACCTGCAGACACCATCCAATGTTCTACCGTTTCATAAGAGGTGCTATTCCAACCATTTACTTCGCCTAGCTCATTTACTCTTTCCTTAATCCCTGAGATAACGATATCTAGATTCCCTTGTAATTCAATTAGAGCATTATCGAATGTAGATTTCATTTCTTTGGCTTTCATGCCTGCTTGAGAACGCAATTCGCGCGTATCAATACCTTCATTTTGCTGAATACATTGATATACATCTAATGCCGCTTTGGATAATAAACCTTCCCTATAACGGGTATCTGGCACGTTTGGTAGGCCCAGCACTTTATGAACATATGGAAACCATTCGCGTGACACGAGAATTGCTTTCTTTTTGAGCATTTTCCCATAAGCGGCTGAACCATCCCCAGGGAATCGAACTCTCCACGACCAAGGATCTTGGTCTGTACCTGAATGCCATTGACTTGATTCAGTCACACTTCCCAGAGAAGGGTGCCCTGGTATCAGTGATGCAAGAGGAAGAATACCCACACGTTCGATAAGCTGAGTTGCCTCCTCATAGGTCTGGATGATTTCATATTCATGATCAGCTTCTATCTTCATCTATTTCCATCTCCTTAATTATTAGACTATTGGTTATATCGATCATATACTTCTCTTGATTTAGAACGGATTTCGTCTCTAAGTGACGTAGGTTCAATAACTTCTGCATCCATTCCAAGCGAGTAGAACAATTGAACAGCCTAAGGAATCTCTGAAGCTGGTAGATCACATTCAGCCAACCATTCATCTTCACCTATAGATCTAATACACTCTCCGATATGCTCGTCTCGCTCAACCTGAAGCATTCCTTTGTAAGTCAATTTTGCACGAATATGTAAGGGTACTTGTTCTTTCTTATGTTCTTGATCGTGTAAGGATTTAAGTTGTGGAATCTCTTGAGGCTGTTCTTCTACAACTTCCTCCATGCGATCTACTCTAAAAGTCCTTGTCTCTCCATGTGTAGAAGAGTAAGCCTCACAATACCAGAATCCGTGTGCAGCATAAACTTTATAAGGCTGAAGAATGAGTCTTCTATGATGATTCATGGATTTGTAAAGTGTAGAGATCCACTTGGACTCTGCTGTTAGCAATATTAATGGTGACAAGTATGGTGTTACATAATTCCGAGAAGGAACATTCATTTCCAATGTTTGAAGCAGTGGATGAATCTGTTCGACCATATTCTTTGGAAGGATATTCTTGATCTTGTCTCTTACCGTCCAACGTTCGCTGTTAAAAGGCGTGTCTGGATATTGCATTAAGCCTTGTAGCGCAAATAATACAGTCAGAGCTTCTTGAGAATTAAGCTGAAGTGGTGGGAGTTGGTATCCCTCCATGAGTCTAAATCCACCTTGAGGGCCGCTTATCGCATACAGAGGAACACCCATCTCAGACAACGATTGAATATCTCGTAAAATAGTCCGACGAGACACCTCCATTTTATTCGCCAAGGATGAGGCCGTCTCGCCTTGTTGTTGCAATGCCATAATGATCGCCATTAATCGGTCTACTCTCTTCAATGTTGCTCCTCCCTTCAAGATGCTATTGGGTTCATTATAGCAATGGATTAGTGACATCTTATATGTCACCTATTATCTAATCACTTAACTTATTTTAAGAAAGCATCCAAGGTCATAGGTCATACAAGACATACATCGACCATACAATATAATTATGAACCGTGTATTTAAGTTGTTCAAGGGGATTCCATACTAATAGTCCCTAAAAGGAGGATCAGGATGTCACACTTCTTCAATAAAATGAAACAAGGTGTCACCGATGTTAGCAAAAAAGCACAGAATACCGTTGAAGCGGCTACTTTAAAAATTCAAATGACAACGAAGGAAAAAGAAATAGATAAAAATTATGCCGCTATTGGCCGTATCGTCCACCAATCCGTTGCACGTAAAGAAAGTACCATTCCGTTAGCCGAAATTCAAAAATATCAAAAAGCAATCGTAATTCTTGAACAGGAAATCGCACAGATGCAGCGTAAAATCCAACAGATTCAGAGTCAGAAGGAATGCGGATGCGGTAAAATGCTGCCAGCAGACGCTACCTATTGCCCTTTTTGCGGACAACAATTTCATGTTGTAAAGGTCAAAACTGCGCCTCTTAATGAGCAGGATGCTTCTCATACACAATATGTCAATTCAAATCGACACTGTACGCAATGTGGATCTTCCGTAGTATCAACAGATCATTTCTGCAGAACGTGTGGTCTTCAATTATAGGAAAAATGAGTGTTTATAGAGTCTCGGAACCATAAAAAAAGATAGGTAGCTTTTACGCTACCTATCTTTTTGTGTCATTACCCCTGAATGTAATACAAACGACTCGTCTCTTGCCAGCTCTCACCAGGTGCAATGCCAATCAACCCAATCTCTTCAGCGTCTCTGCCTTGAATGTTAGGTGCATTTACAAGGTTCATTTGCGGCTCAGGACAGAAGAACTGTCCACATGCACCGTTATTCCAAATCATCCAGTGCTTATAGGATGTACCCACATCATAAATAAGCTTATCACCTGTTCTTATATCCGTAAGTTTCATCATATTACGACCATTCTGAGGACGTGATGTATAGTGGTTATCTAGGCTATCAAAGTAAGGATTAACGCCTTCACCCTTCATTAGCTCTTCATCCGTACTTAGTGGAAGGATATGACCTGTTGGCAATGTACGATCACCAAGTTCTATTCGCTCATCGATCGTGATCTTCACACGATAGTCTGAAGCCTTGCTATCAGGAACAAATGGCGCATTAATAGCTGTGTGAAAAGCAATTAAATTGGGCATCCGTTCTTGCCCTTCATTCTTGACAGTTACCTGAAGTTGAAGTCCGTTGTCACTAAGGGTATAGCATAATGTTATGATGAATTCAAAAGGGAAGTACTTTTTATATAAATGGCCTTCGCTCACGGTTTGTGAAAGAACGACCTTACTCTCATATGAATTCGATGAGAAATGAACCACATCCCACGAAAGAGTATGCATATACCCATGTATATGATTTCCATTAGATTCCTCGTTAATAGGTAACTGGTACACTTTACCCTCCCACGGCAATTTACCATCCTCGAAACGGTTGGGTGGGAACAGAATAGGAATTCCATACACGCCAGGATTTGCTTTGAAATGTTCCATTTCATCTACTTGCGGTTCACGCAAGAAGTTGTATCCCTTCTCTGTATCACGGAACAAGATTAGGTTACCACCTATCTCAGGTAACACAGCTGCTTCTAAGCGACCGTGCTTAAGCCATATCGCTTTTTCTCCATGGAAGTCGGTTTCATATGCAGAATATTGAGTGTTCATGAGTTCCCCCTAGTATTTGTAGTTGCCTCACTTCTATGTTGTATTAATAAGATATATCATACCATGTACTATTACGTTATCCAACGCGTATCCACATATCCAAACTATGAAATTAAATAGGCACTTCCCCAGTAAATAATGTAGAATGAATACGAATGAAAATATTACCACTTTCACCTAGAAAGGTCTTTGTTAGAGAGGAGAGTATCATGTCGAACCATTTAAATCTTTTAATAGCAGCAGATTTCAATCAAATTAGTGAGCAACTACAAGAAAAGATCTATTATGAGTATTATGAATACGTCTATGGCATGATCTATTGTATTGTTAAAGACCATGCGACTACAGAAGATATTATCCAAGATGCTTTTATAAAGATAATTACGAAGAAGCCCGTATTTGAGAATGAGATCAAACTAAAAGCTTGGTTAAAAGTAGTTACAAGAAATACTTCCATAAATTTTTTAAGAAAAAACAAAAAACACCGTAACCAACTAGATATTGACAGCGTTTATACATATATAGATGAAGTATTACAATCACCAGTCTCTGTTGAGCATTCCGTGGAGAGTAAGATGATGGAGGACTCCATCCTATCTTATATCAATTCATTGAAGCCGGAGTTTCGCGTATTAATTGAATACCGTTGGAAACAAGGATTATCGTACAGGGAAATGTCTGAACTTCTAGATATTCGTGAAGATATCATTAAGCAAAGACTCTTCCGAGCCCGGGAGAACATTAAGAAAATGATGCATAAAGAATGGGGTGTACTAGATGAACAACGGAAGATTTGATCAATGGTTTGATGACGCCTTTGATGTCTCAGCGTCCTCATCTAGTCTCACTTCGGAGGAATCAAAAAAAGAATCTTGGAACAAGGTTCAGATCCAGATTCATAAACTGAAGAAATCCCAAAAAAGAAAGCGCCATTTCCAACTTGCTGCTGTCGTTGCTGCCTCTGTTACTGCAGGAGCAATTATTTTCAATCCTCCTGCTATAACGCAGGCTGGTTCTCCTGTGTATTCTTCCATCAAAGATTGGGGAGACGGCGTTGTCAGAATTATATTTGGATCCAGTAACCATGCCAATTTGGAAGATGCCAAAACATCAGCACCACCTGATCATTTTAACGAAACCCAGGACCATCCCTCAGTAACATTGGGTAATGTGACGGAGTATCAGTCCAAAGTATTGTCACTTGAAGAAGTGCAGGATCAAATATCCTTTGTTTATCCCAACATACAAAGCATACCTGAACGATTTGAGTTAAAAAGTTCTGAACTACCAGAGACAGCTCCGATTCTGAAGTCTGAACAAGTTACTATGACCTATCGAACGGATAACAATGAATCTATGAGAATAATGTTACAGTCTTTGGCTTATCCGACAGTAACTTCTTCTTCCGGTTCAAAAGACACAGAGATATTAACATTAGAGAATGACATTGAAGCATACTATACTCCTGGCCGATTTAATGATATTCAATTCTTATATCATGGATTAAGTATCCGGATATATGGGAATGTATCGAAGGAAGAGCTTTTACAGATGGCAGAGAGCCTACCCATGTAGGTATTCTTCCGATTGCATTATTTTACAATTAACTTCATCTGTTCTTAAAATAAAGCAACTGCCCTACTCATAAGTGGGCGGTTACTTTATTTTAAATACAACTAGATTATAACGTTTAGTGCATCTGAATAATAAATGAAAGAAAATAGTTTGTCATAAGAATAAGTAAAAGGATAGTATCAGTTCACTGATACTATCCTTTATTTGTTATGTCTACCCTAATTCGTTACCAGCATGGATGACGTGTAAGCCGTAAATTCTTCTTTCACATTCCCTTTTGTCGCCCAGTGATTACTTTTAGCTCGGTAATAATAACCTGACGTCACCGTGAAATCAGCACTCCCACTATAAAAGTCTGTTGAGACAGACGATAGATACCTAGTTTGAATGGTTAACCAATTGGAACCTGTCCAGCGCTCTATAGATACATCAGCACCAATTGAGTTCACAGTCTCATAAGCCATAGTACTTACATCAATTCTTACATTCAAGTTACCCACATTATTTAGTGAAAGTTTTGAATCATAAAGGTATTTGAAGCTAGGATTAATGGAGAGAGGCAGTATGCTCTCCGATGTTGGAGGAGGTGTCGTTAGTGCACCTGGCTCTAGTGTCTCTTGCGCGTCCGCAGCACTCACTTGAACGGAGAACAGCATACTTACTAGCGCAATTAAGAGTGTTAATGTTAAAAACTTCTTTGGCATGATTCTTTTCATAGATAAAACTTCCTCTCTTTGTATGGATAATATCCTGGTATATAGTACAAACGCTTCTTACGAGAGGAAAGTTACATTTTTCTACGAAATATTTTAAAAAAATTATAGAGAAGGTTTTAACTTTCTATGCTCCTTCTCCTTCCAAAAGCTGTTTTTTAAGTAATTGAATTCGGGAGATACGTTTATTATCCGTTTCATCCACGATATATATATGATTGTCGAATTCCACGGATTGACCTTTCTGAGGAGGAATCGTTTCAAGTCGAGAATAGAGCCAACCGCCGATTGTGTCATAATCGTTAGTGTCCATCTCCAGTCCGAAGCGTTCATTGATCTCATCGATTAACATCAGTCCATCAATAGAGTATTCGTCATCTCTTATCTTCTCAATCCCTGGACGTTCTTCGTCGAATTCGTCCTGAATTTCGCCTACAATTTCCTCCATGATGTCTTCCATCGTTACAAGACCCGAAGTCCCACCATACTCATCAATCAATATGGCGATTTGAGACTTGCCTCGTTGCATTAATTTGAGTAATGCACTGATATGGATAGACTCAGGAACCGTAATAATAGGCCGAACAATGTTAGGGTATTCAATATCATTCGCTCTTAACAAGTCTTTGATATGAATAAAACCGATAATATTATCTTTATCTCCATCACACAGAGGATAACGAGTTCTCATCCCATCATATGCAATTTCTATGTTCTCTTCTCTTGGAACATGTTTGTAAAGGCAGATCATTTCCGTTCGAGGGATCATGATCTCTCGTGCAGTCGTCTCCGCAAACCCGAAGATGTTATTTACAAGTGCGAGTTCTGTATTATTGATCAGTCCACTTTTATTACTTTCATTCATCAAGATCCGTATTTCTTGCTCCGTGTGAGCGGAATCTTGTTCGGATTCAGGTGTAATGTGTAAGAATTTCAATATAAGATTTGCTAATCCATTCAGTAACCAGATAAATGGCGACATTATTTTGTAAAATAAGGTGATCGGTGCAGCTGACAATAATGTTACTGAGTCTGACTTTCGCAGGGCTAACGCTTTGGGTGCTAATTCACCTAATACAATATGAAGTACTGTAATAATGATGAATGCTACGGTTACCGAAATACCCTGTATTACTGGCTCGCTATAACCAAGCAAATTAAATAGTGGTTGTAATAATCGTGCGATAGCCGGTGCACCAATCCATCCAAGTCCTAATGATGATAGTGTAATTCCAAGTTGACAGGCTGATAAGTATGACTCTAGGTTATTCGTTATGTTTCTTGCTAATATTGCACCTCTACGTCCGTCCGCTACAAGTGTATCGATTCGACTACTCCTTGCTTTTACCATAGCGTATTCAGCTGAGACGAAAAAACCATTTAATAATATTAAAACAATAACCCAAATTAAATATATTTCACTCGGTAATGGGTTCAATCTTTAACCTATTCATCGTAATCCTTCACTGACGAATAGGTACACCTCCTTCGTTTTTCAAAAATGTTATGCGATTTAAAAAATAAGGCTACATATTGCAGCTTCAATTTCCCAAGCGACTCATCTCCCAGTTACTCTCAATTTAAACCTTATATTTAATTATATAGTTATACATTACACAGTCAAACACTAGGGTATGACTGTATTTCACAGAAACAATGACTTTTATTGTGAAAACAGCAATTTTACACACTAAAAGGGGGTGCCTTCGTCAATTGCGACGATATGGCACCCCTTTTGGCATATTGCTACATTAAATTAACGTCTAGGTTGAACTTGACTACCTTGTGTTCCAGGGTATTGATAATTAATTGGCTCATCAAACGTAATATAATCTAAGTAAATCGTTAACAAGATGACTCTTTTACCCGTTGCTTCACTGATTATGATGTGGTCTCGACCTGCAGCTTCTACTGTACCTTTGAAGATCTTGGCATTCCATTCTTTATTATTCTCGTAGGTCATATAGAATGTTCCGATTTTCCCACGATTCAAACGCAAGATATTCTCAACATAGGATTGCTCGTATACAGGGGCATTCGTTGGAATAACATTCCCTTGTGGTGTCATTGGGTTTCCAGCAGGTACTTGAGGTGGCATCATATATGACCCTCCCATACCTGGGTTCATTTGTCCACCAAACCCTCCACGTTCGTTACCAATTTGATAAGATACCGGTTGAAAAGGTTGCATAGTCATAATTATAATTCCTCCTTATATTGTAAAACAATGATTAATGGTTGTGTACAAGTTAATAGACTGTCGGACAATCCGAGGGCGTTGGAGTAAAGAAGCAATGCGCTTTATATCTTCCTGTGTTTTGTTGATTGTACCAAGTAGCAGGGCACTCCCCTACTGGTCTGAAGAACCAAAGAGCGTTGCTTGCAGGCCATCTACGTTCACCTCTTATAGCTCTTTCAGCAAGTCTGATATCTTTTTCTCGAGCAGCTTGATAAAAATAGCCTTTTTGAGGGGCCTCAAATCCACCTGGACTTTGAAAAACCATATCCGGAATGCTACGTATACTATTGAAATCTAAACAATCACCTAATATTCGATTAACCCCAACATTACCCACCATAAGCATGCCGGGTTCTCCATCCTCTTCCGCTTCTGCTCTCATTAATCGTGCTAACATCTTAATGTCTTCAGAATTCGCTTTAACAACTGGCATCTAATGCACCTCCTTGTTAATGATCTTTCTAACTTCACAGTATCTTATGTACATTCGCCTAGATGGTGACAAATTAAAAAAATGGTTATTTTACATTCATATGACATTCTCCTAACAACCAAGATTTATGATCTATTTAGATTTAAGACTAGTTGAGAGCGAGGCACATCTAATTATGGAAAAGGATCTAATCATCCAACCCGCACTGAAAAGAACGACCTTACTCCCTGCATTTTCTACCCGCTCCATGCGAACCAATCGATGGTTAGAACGCATACTAGCGTTTGTATTTCTTGCACCATCTTTATTGTTGTTCAGTATTTTCCTCTTCTATCCTCTTATCAAATCTGTGTACTTGAGCATGAATTTGACGGACCCCCGTGGCCGTGTCGTTCAGTACGTAGGTCTCCGTAACTTCACTGACTTACTGACATCAGAACTTTTTTACAAAAGCATTACCGTGACCTTGAGCTTCATCCTTTTAACTGTGCCTACAGGTATTATACTCTCGCTTATTCTTGCATGGCTTGCGCACACCCGATTACGGGGAGTACAACTATTTCGTTTTGTATTCTCGTTGCCTATGGCGATCTCTGTAGGTACAGGGTCCATCATCTGGATGGTTCTATACCATCCGACACTGGGAACACTGAACTACTTCCTTAGTCTGTTACATATTGCTCCCATCAATTGGCTCTCAGACCCTAACTGGGCGCTCCTATCTATCGCACTCATGACTGTGTGGATGAACCTAGGTTTTCAATTCATTGTATTACTGAGTGGGATGCAAGGCGTCTCAGAAGATATCTATGACAGTGCGCAGATCGATGGAGCGGGACCTCTACGTACCTTCTTTAACTTAACGATTCCTCTAATTACACCTTCTATATTTTTTGTCACGGTTGTATCTATGATTGGTGCATTTCAAGCATTTGGACAGATCAATATTTTGACAAAAGGTGGACCCATGAACAGTACCAACGTCATGGTGTTCAATATTTATCAGGATGCCTTTGTGAATTATCGATTTGGAACAGGTAGCGCACAAGCCTTGCTTCTGTTCTTCATAGTACTCATTCTTACGTTGATTCAATTCAAGGTCTTAGAGAAGAAGGTGCATTATCAATGATCATGAATCGGATGAATAAAGGTCTGCTGTATTTAGTGTTACTTATAGCTTCTTGTCTCATCTTGTTCCCTTTGTTGTATACACTGTCATCTTCATTCATGACCAACGGGGAATCCGCAACCTATCCGCCCAGAATGTTGCCAAGCCATCTTAACTGGGACAATTATATGAGTGTTATTCAGACTATTCCTGTCCTGCGTTTCATTGGAAACAGCTTCATTGTATCCACGCTCATTATGCTAGGGCAGATCGTAACCGCAAGTACGGCAGCGTATGCATTTGCATTCCTTCGATTTCCTGGTAAAACATTTCTGTTCGCCTTGTTTCTCGCTACTATGATGATCCCTTGGGAGGTCATCATGATTCCCAATTATCTGACCATTAAAAATTGGAATCTACTAGATAGTTATACAGGACTGATCATACCCTTTGTCGCATCTGCATTTGGTACGTTTCTATTAAGACAATCCTTCTTACAGTTACCAGGGGAATTGTTTGAAGCTGCACGTATAGATGGCTGCGGACATGTTCGTATCTTTCTTTCACTTGTACTACCGCTTTCTACACCAGCGATCGCGACACTCGGCGTTTATTCATTCTTGAATCACTGGAATATGTATTTATGGCCGCTACTCATTACGAACAAGGAAGAAATGCGAACCGTTCAAATTGGGATCAGCATGCTACAGTTTGAAGAAATGACGTCATGGAATCTGGTCTTAGCGGGTGTAGTTACCGTCATGATTCCTTCTCTATTATTACTCGTTCTTGGTTTGAAGCCGCTTGTGCGGGGTATTACTGCTGGAGCACTTAAGGGCTGAGAATGTACTTGACTCGACCCAGGTTATTCTACATGCGTTCCGACATTAGAACATTCTTGTTATGGGACATGTCTAATTTCAGATAAAATTAATGATCCAAAAGGGAGAGAACAAAGAAACCATGAATTTAAAAGCAATGCGTAGACGACCTATGGCACTACTATTTATCGTATGTATGATGTTGCTGACTTCTGCTTGTGGGTCAACGATCAGTAATAACGCATCTAGTGATACAACCAAGACTAATTCAGGTAGTGAAACTGTGGTGGAATCGGTAAAGAATACCGAACCGGTTAAAGTGGTATGGTGGCATTCCATGAGTGGCGAGCTAGGAAAGAAATTGGATCAACTTGTATCTGATTTCAATAACTCACAACAAGCAGTTCAGGTTGAAGCGGTCTTTCAAGGCACCTATGATGAGAGTTTAAACAAGTTGAAAGCTGCTATGGATTCCGAGAGCAGCCCAACGTTAATGCAGGTATATGAGATCGGCAGTCGCTTCATGATTGATACCAAATCGGTAACTCCAATGCAAACCTTCATAGACAAAGAAAACTATGACACAACTTCACTTGAACCTAATATTTTGAACTATTACACATTTGATAATCAGTTATATTCGATGCCATTTAATACTTCCAATCCAATTCTTTATTACAATAAAGATGCCTTCAAAGCAGCCGGTCTAGATCCAGAGAAACCTCCAACCACGTATGAAGGCGTCGCAAAAGCTGCAAAGGCATTAACGACTGAAGGTAAATCAGGTGCATCCTTTGCGATCTACGGATGGTTTATGGAACAGTTGTTAGCTAATCAAGGAAAGGAACTCATCGACAATGGGAATGGCCGTACTTCCCCTGCTACGTCCTCTTTGTTAAATAGTGAAGCAGGCGTCTCAATCCTAACGTGGTGGAAGCAAATGTTAGATGACAAATCGATTATTAATCTTGGGCGTAAAACCGACGATACCAAGAAAGCATTCGCTGCGGGACAAATTGCGATGACACTTGATTCTACAGCTTCTCTTCGTGGGATCGTTAGTTCAACAGAAGGTAAATTCGAAGTGGGTACTGCCTTCTTACCTAAACCTGAGGGTTCTAATGATGGCGGCGTTGTAGTAGGTGGTGCTAGCTTATGGATAATGAATAATCGTTCGCAGGAAGAACAACAAGGCGCATGGGAATTCATCAAATTCCTAGCACAACCCTCAACACAAGCTAACTGGCATATCAATACTGGATACTTCCCTATCACTAAAAAGGCATATGATGAGCAGACTGTCAAAGACAATCTGGCTAAATATCCACAATTCCAAACAGCTGTCGACCAGCTTCATCAAACGAAGCCAAGTCTTTCTACTCAAGGTGCAGTCATGGGCGTATTCCCTGAAGCGCGTCAACTGACGGAGACGGCCATTGAAGAGGTACTTAACAACAGTAAATCGCCTCAACAGGCGTTAGATGACGCAGCTAAGGCTATTTCAAGCAAGATTCAAGAATATAATCAGACCGTAAATAAATAGAAATAGAATCCCACATATAAAGACACCTCCCTTTAACCGCTACTGGCGGTAAAATGGGAGGTGTCTTGTTCTTACATCATCACTAAGATATAGAATAGCGCCGCAATCACGAACCGATATAGTGCGAACCATTCCAATCTAAGGCGTTTTATCAGTTTCAAGAATGTGACCACTGCAATCATGGCTACACAGAAGGCAACGACAAAGCCGATCAAGAATAATACCAAATCATCTGTGGTCAAATATTCACGAGCATCATACATATCTAGCACTGTTGCACCTAGCATAACAGGAACCGAAATCATGAATGTGAAATCTGCTGCTGCTTTCTGGCTAGTACCAAACAGCATCCCACCTGAGATGGTCGACCCTGATCTGGAGAAACCCGGCCACAGCGCAAAACATTGAAACATTCCGATCCCAAAAGCTTGCTTGTAACTAATATCGTCGGATTCCTCGGCAGTTACCGTTCTCTTAACTTGAGTAGCAACAATCATAAGCACGCCGCCTATAATTAAGCCAATCAGTACGGGACCTGGACCGAATAAAACTTCTTTAATGAAATCTTTGAAAATAAGATACGTAATAAGTGCAGGGATCATAGCAATGATCAAATGAATAGCGTTCAGCTTCCCTTTGGTAGAGAAATTGAAAGTAACTAAGCCTTTCAACATGTCCATATATCGTTTCCAATATAGTATAAGTACCGCTAATACCGCTCCAAGCTGAATGACGATTTTGAACGTATCGGCAGCTTTCCCTTCATAGCCGAGAAGATCACTCGCGAGAATCAAGTGACCCGTAGAAGAAACAGGCAGAAACTCCGTCAAACCTTCTACAATACCTAATACGATCGCGCAAATAATGTCGTACATTAATAATTGTCCGCCTTTCTACAATAAACTAGTTTCATTTATTGATAATGAATGATCTTTTCTGATAATGCAATAAGTGAGACATGTTGGCCTCCTTTTCGCAATTAATTCACAAATTAAAAGCCGCCTTATGTTAAGGCGGCATGCTATTTACTCATATCCTCTTCGCTCGGACCGTCCATCTACCTGTGCTGTAAACCGAAGATTACGATGAAATCCCATATAGCGGGTTCCCTGAAACGTTAATTGCCCCATATCTCCCTCTGCACAAAGACCATATTCCTCCCCATTTACGACGAACTCTATTCGATCTCCACTGTCTATCTCAAAGGTTATATAATAACTAGTACGGGTGTAACTTGATATCTGATCATTCTGGTGATTATGGTGTTGTTTCACTTCGTTTCGTTTGCTTACAATACAGGATCCTACAGTAATTTGAGGCTGTTTATTGTTATTATTCCACTGTAATATACCCTTTCCAGCACTCAATAACAATATACCTATGATCACAACGATAAAGATCGGTATGACCGTACCTACGAAATCGAACATCCAAAATGAGTCAGTCCCCATACTTATCCCCCTTCATATGCGCCAACCTTTGCTTATATTTCTCACAGAAATAGCTACCTCAAAGTCATATGTTTCACAACAAGCTTTGTTAGTTGGCTTGGAGAGGATGTCTACAATGTTCGTTTGTGATTAACAACTACGTGTTCATATCACATTGGGCTCCCCGTTAATATGTATATGCCACCCGATTCAGAACTTGATCATTTCTTCGCAGGAATACGAATCTATTCTAAATACAAAAAAAATGAGTAATACAAAGCTTGGTGCACACTTTGTGTTACTCATCGGTTACCATCCTAATTATATATACGTTACGCATGTATCAATTGCATCAATACTTGCGTTTCATTCATTTCATCTTGTTCAGCTAACATTCCATGTTCAGTCCAACAAGCTTTACATTTCTCTTCAGAATCACATAAATGAGCATCTTCACATGTATAGCAGAATTGAAGTAATTTTTTACTAGTTAGGTCCGTTTCATAATTGAATGTTGTCATCTTCCCCACTCCTATCGTCTTATAGATCTTGTTTACAAACTAAAGATACCATAAAAATAAGTTATTTATTGTGATTTTTTTCACAATGTGAAGGTGAAGTTAAAATTTTATTTATTTTATTTTTTGAAACTTAAAATTTCACAACACTTTCCAACTAACACCGCCGTTCAAGGTCTGTAACAATAGTGACCGCTTATTCTCAACATTCTCTAACAATATCCAGCCTGATTTGGAAGAGATAAATTCCATTTTGACAATACTAGGATACATCTCGATGTATTTTTGCAATGTGCTACTTATGGGTAACGACTCCCACGTCTTACCTTGGTTTATTGTGTGATAAATAATAGATTCTTGAAGATACCATCCTTCATTATTATTTAAAAACACAGGACTCAACATTTGATTCAAGCCCTTTGCCCATTTCACATCAAAAGGTGATAATTTCCAAGTCACACCTTTGTCAGATGTAAAGTAACCATTAAATTTCGTACGCTCTCCTACTGTGCAAGCCAAAGGAATAAACCCATTATTACTTGCGTCCCCTGTGAATTCAGGATTTCCCAAGGACAGTGAACTACATGAATCCATTTTGTCACGATCAATGAAGTTAGGGACTAACGCCCATGACTTTCCGGCATCCTTTGTCGTATATAATGCGGAGAACCCTTTGTCTTGTAGGGTTACAAAACCATGCAGAGAATCTACAAAAGACATATCCATGATGTAGCCTTTATTAGGAATGGCAAACGGCGTATCCTTTGAATCGTATGGTGCCTCAGTACTCTGCATAATCTTCTTCCAATTTGCTCCACCGTCATCTGTTCTGTAAAGGTATTTCTCCTCTTTCCCCATGGAAGAAGCTGATGATGTAAGAATCCACCCACGGGTAATGGTTGTGAAGGAGATTCCTTTGATATCATCCGATTTAGGTAAAGAGGATATCTTCCAATGAAGCCCTCCATTTGTCGTCCGAAGTACGACCGTTTCTTGGGTTCCTTTACCATTACGAACAATCCAACCGTTATTCTTATCTATGAAGAACACATCTGTTCCATATTTCGGGTTAGCAGTAAATTGTACATTCGCTGCGGGAGAAATGTTAACCCAAGTGCCTCCACGATCTACGGTAGAATAAAGCCTTATCGAATTTCTTGTTAGTCCCCATGCTAGCCCAGTCGTCTCGTTAAGTAAATGGAAATCAACTAATCGAGTCTGAATCTGATATTGTTCCTGTTCTTGTGCTTCAGAAGGCGTGGATACTGGAACTACATTCAATGTCTGTCCAAGTTCACTAAGATCCTCTTGTTCTTGCTCAGGTGGTTGAGATTCTAACACTCCACTATTGTTATTGGAGCATGCAGTAAGTAGCAAACCTAGTAATATGATAATACTGATGTATTTATGTCGTCGTGACTTCATCATTTCTGCCTCCGTTCATACGAGCTTCCTAAAAGTCTTTAAGAGTAATTCCTCTATCAATAACCTTCGTCTGTGTTAACTTGAAATTAGTACAAGTATAATCTAAGTGAACATTATATCATATAATGCGATTTGCATAACTAATAACAAATAAAAAAAGAAAAAACACGAAAATTATATTTAATGCACTTAAATATTAACTCAATAAATCATACTGCAAGTTGTCGGAGCGCTAAAAAAAATACCCATAGGATTTAAAGAATCCCATGGGCTGCTTTTTTTATTGAATGTACTCAATCGTTAGATTGTCTGATTTAATGATTTTCCACTCACCAGCTATACTTTTCTTTAAAGTATCGATACTTTCTGATTTTAAATTAGCGAATTCTGGACCCTTAACTTTCACAAGAGTACTTATATAGTACACTTTAGCTTCATCAGCTGAATTGGATATTATTTTCACGTTTGAATACGTTGCTTTCAAATCAAAAGCCGCATTAACTTGCACCATCCCGGACATCAACGCATCTAAATTTTCATATGAAGGATCGTATGTTGATTTTAATGCTTCCACGTCTTTATTCTCTCCCGATGCCCTATTCTTCTCAATCACCGCTAACACTTTCTTTTGCTCAGCATCTGATAAAGTAATTTTACTTTCTTTTAGTAAATCCTGCTTAAGATAATCTATTTTAACAATTTTAGAAGTAGATATTTTCCATTCTCCATTGACTTTATTCAGATTAATGATCAAGTCAATTTGGTTATCTCCAAACTCTGGTCCCGAAACTTTTGTAGTAGTTTGTTTTAATTTTACAGATGCTTTCTCTTTCTCTACACTGATTACTTCTATATTTTTAAATTCGTATTTGAGGTCATAAATCGCATTTATCTGCCCCACTTGTGCTTTCATCTGTTCAATACCAGGTGTACTTGGATCAATTGTAGACATATATCCTTCCAAATCTTCATTTTGGGAGTAGAATAAGTTCTGATCAATCACATGTAGAATTTGTTCCTTTGTGGAAGCAATATATACCGTCTTCGTTCTGCCATCCCAGCTTACATCCTTACCGGATGTTTCGCCAACGAAACGTAGAGGGATCATGGTCACATCTTTTACAATTGTAGGAGCAACGGTAAGCACTTTCTTCTCACCATTAACAAAAGCCGTTTTACTGCCAATCGTAAGCTCAATATCTAAATCATATGTAGACCCTGTTACCGTTTGAGTTTCTTCGTTCCAAATAACTTTCAGTCCTAACTTTTCAAATACCGGTTTAAATTGAACTAGCGTGGTACCTTTTTCGTTCAAAGGTTTGACAGTGAAATCAACGGCTTCACCGTTCACAAATACTTTCGTTTGTTCCTCTTTCACTTGCTCTTTAGCAAAAACTTGTGAGCTTGTAAAACTCAATGTCATTACAGCCATTAAGGCAACCAAAAATCTTTTCTTCATAATTCACTCTCTCCTGTCTAAATTATATAGCAAACAATGATTCAATAGAATCACTGTGATGCTTCCAAGGTAACCGTACTGTTCTTATAGGACCAGTCTAATTGGGGGAATTTGCTTTGGATAAAAGAAGGACTGACATAACTGATTCCATCGCGTATTACTATATTTGTAGAGTTAAGAGACAACTTTTCTTTCATATCTTTCTTTGTGAAGACTAGTGATTTTGAAACATGATCCATTGTAACGTTTCCATCCAGGATCGCCATGATAAGACGGGTTGGTACTAAAATATCTTTTTCTTTCACAATAAAAGCTTCTGATCCATACCCTACAAATTGAGCGTGATTGAGTGAATATTCAGTTTTTGTCAATTTTAGCTTCACACTCTTGGCCCCTGCGGCATAATAAGCTTCAATCATTTGTTCCACGTCTCCACGAGCTTCAATATCTGGTTTAATACCCTTCTTGTTAACTGAATGACGATTTGGGGTGAAGTATTCCTCTGTGGTTATTTTCAAAGCTCCCCCATTAAACACAGTCATTATGTTTTGTGTTACGCCTTTTCCATAGGTATTTACTCCAATAACCTTTGCTAGTTTATAATCCTGCATCGCTCCAGCAAAAATCTCTGATGCGCTTGCCGTGTTTTCATTCACCATAATGATTACAGGATACGTAGCCTTCTTCCCCCCATTAACCATGATCGATCTCTCTATGTCATCCTTATTTCGGCTAATCATTAATACTTGATCCTTCATGAAATGTGTTGCAATTGCTTTAGCAGTCTCAATATACCCGCCACCGTTATTTCGCAAATCAATAATTAAAGCCTTCATTCCTTTACTCTCTAGTTCAGCTAGCGCAGTAGTGAAAGCTTTATCAGCATCAGCAGAAAAAGAAGATAACGCTAAATATCCAATATCTTCAGCCAGTGTCTTTGAGCGGACAATCGGATACTCCATTTTTCTAAGAGGGACGACAAAATTCTTCACTACATTCCCTCTATTAATACTAAGCGTAATCGTACTTCCTTCGACTTTCTTACTTAATGCCTCTGTAAATAACAAATTCACATTAGTATGGTTGAGCTTGTTTCCGTTTAATTTATGTATGTAATCACCTTTGAGTAGACCTGCTTGTTCTGCCGAAGATCCTGTGGCCACTTCGGAAATATATACCCCTTTATCATCGTGATCCATAGTTATACCAATACCCAAGTAATCTTGATTAATAACGTTTAAAAATTGGGATTGTTCTTCATTAGTAAAGTACTCTGTATAAGGATCATCAAGTGAATCAATCATGCCTTTGATCGCTGCATTCGTTAATTCTTCCTTACTTGCATCACTTAAATGATTCGTATGGATCATCTGTAATATTTCATCGATTTTGGTTGAACTATCTGTTCCACTAGCTTTTGCATACGAGGAGAACTGACTTATGCCTATCATTGAGGTGAATATGAGAATAGTAAGTGATTTACGGTAAAATTTCATAATAAGAATGGATCCCCTTTAATCTGCTATAATTAGATAAATATCAACACGTTTATCTATTTTATCCCACAATTTAACACTAAGCAAACTCTTCTTTAATTCTACAAAATATATCAATTTCATCCCTATCATATCATGACAGTGATAGAGCATGATTCTATACACCAAAAAGACCATGAACGTTGATCGTCATGGTCTAAAATACGAAAATTTCCTCACATCAATAATGTTGTTAACGATGCGTGTTACTTATTTAACTTACTATGTCGGTAACCATATGCGAAGTATATAACTATGCCGATCAGTAACCATATCAGAAAACCTTGCCATGTTTCTTTACTTAAATTGAACATTAAATAGAAACAAGCCCCAGCACTTAATAATGGAATAAAGGGTACCCAAGGAACTCTAAACCCTCTCGGTAGATCTGGACTTGTAATTCTCATGACGATGATTCCTAATGAAACGACCGCAAATGCGAATAGTGTTCCAATACTTGTAAGACTCGCCAGCCTGTCCAGCGGAATTAACCCGGAAAGTACGGCAATAATGATACCTGTTGTCCATGTACCGACAACTGGAACCTGTGTCTTCACATGGATTTTAGACAGGACCTTGGGTAACATGCCGTCACGGGATATTGCAAATAACAAACGTGATTGCCCATACAATAACACTAGGAGTACCGTGGTCATACCTGCAATTGCACCCAATGATATAAGACCGGCCACCAAGTTCTGATTAACAAATCGAAGTGCGAAGGCAACAGGATCGGTCACATTAAGCTGTCCGAAGGGAACAATTCCTGTAATGACTAAGGATACAACGATATACAGAACTGTACATATCGCAAGCGAAGATATGATCCCAATAGGTAAGTCTCGTTGTGGGTTTTTCACTTCTTCCGCTGCAGTTGATAAGGCATCAAACCCAATATAGGCGAAAAATACTGCTGCCGCACCATTAAATACGCCAGACATCCCATATGGTAAAAATGGGGACCAATTTGAAGGTTTAACATAAAAAATACCGACAGCTACAAATAGTAATATGACAGCAATCTTGATTACAACCATAATGGTATTGAATCGAGCCGTTTCCTGAATTCCTCTAGTTAACAAATAAGTAATGAAGAGAATAATGAGAACGGCTGGAAGATCTATGTAGGTTCCCTCCGACATATTATAGGCTCCAGATATAGCTGTAGGCAGTTGGATGCCGAATCCATCTAATAACCCTTTCAGATAACCAGACCAACCGCTGGCTACTGCTGCACCTGCAACACCGTACTCGAGTGCAAGGTCCCAACCTAGAATCCATGCAAACATCTCACCAAAAGCAGTATAACTATACGCATATGCGCTTCCCGATACTGGAACTGATGATGCGAATTCAGAATAACAAAGAGCTGCTAAGACACACGCTATAGCCG
Organism: Paenibacillus glacialis; assembly: GCF_001637205.1. Taxonomy (GTDB): domain Bacteria; phylum Bacillota; class Bacilli; order Paenibacillales; family Paenibacillaceae; genus Paenibacillus_AQ; species Paenibacillus_AQ glacialis. The sequence continues at coordinate 110,155 of NZ_LVJH01000021.1, read as the reverse complement.
CAATAACAAAGGACAGTACCAGACCAGGCCCAGCATGTTCAGCCGCTGCAACACCTGTAAGCACAAAAATTCCGGTGCCTATAATGGCTCCGACGCCTAGAATAGTCAAATCCATTGCACCAAGTGATTTTTTTAGTTTTGTTGTCTGATCTCCTGCATTTCCCTCTTCAATGTAACTTTCTGCTGACTTTTTCCGAAATAAATCCATGATCTCTCTCCTTATTGCTTCTTATGCCGCTTGTTATTATTATCGATTATGATGTGCCAAGTCAAATGAGAAAAAACGGAAATTATAGGCAATACGATATCTTGTGCAATTCTCAAGTGACATATACCTTTGATATAAACTTTGAAAGTAACAAAAAAAAGCAGCCACGAGGGCTGCTTTAGAAGGATTAACTATTAGAATTCAACCATGAGTTCAACTTTACAGTAACGGTGTTTATCTTTTTCTATAAGGGTAAAGGTTACATTCTCATGTTGCCATTGATCTCCTTCTTCTAGTTCCGATTGATGACCATATAGCCATCCACCAATCGAATCCCACTCTTCGGTTTCAAATTCTGTCGGAAGTAAGTTATTGATTAGTGATAAGGAAGCCTTACCATCGGCAATAATATGATTCTCACCAACTTTGGTGATCTCCTGCTCTTCCTCGCTATCGAATTCATCCCGAATCTCACCAACAATTTGTTCCAATATATCTTCAATGGTGACCATACCTGATGTACCACCATATTCATCGACCAGAATTGCGATATGCGTGCTTTCTCTTTGCATTTTCTTCAACAATGCATCCACAGAAGCTGTCTCGGGGACAGACATAACAGGTTGCATCAAGGTTGAGACTTCAACGTCAGGGTTATCATCGTAGGCTAAGAAGAAACGCTTCGTATTAATAATTCCTATAATGTTATCCTTGTTCTCATGTGCTACAGGAAAGCGAGTATACTGCTCTCTCTTAATGATCTCCATATTTTCCTGCTGGGTCTTATCTGTATATAAGCAAACCATATCTGTACGAGGAACTAGAATATCCTTCGCAAGCATGTTGTCAAAAGCAAAGATACGATTCACATAGCCTAATTCATTCTTGTTGATCTTACCACTTTCATAACTTTCATTTATAATAATCTGAAGCTCTTCCTCGGAATGTGCTTCTTCATGTTCTGATGCAGGTTTGATACCGAACATTCTAACTAATTGATTGGCCGAGCCATTCAATGTCCAAATAAAAGGTCTCATCAACTTGTCGAACCATATGATAGGTTGGGCAGTTAATAATGCAATAGTCTCCGTCTTGCGGATAGCAATTGTCTTAGGTGTCAATTCACCTACTACAACATGCAAGTACGTAATAACGACAAATGCGATGATGAAAGAAATGAGATCATTTAAACCCTGGGATAACTGCATTTTTGCGAATACAGGATGTAGAATACTTTCTACTGTGGGCTCACCCAACCAACCTAATCCGAGTGATGTAATCGTAATACCCAATTGACAAGCAGATAGGTAACCATCCAAATTGGAAATTACTTTTTTTACAGCTAATGCATTATTTCGGCCTTCACTGATCATCTGATCCACTCGACTAGAACGAAGACGAACCATTGCGAATTCCACCGCTACGAAAAAAGCTGTTAATGCAATTAATATAGCGATTAATACTAAATTTAACCCCGGCCTGCCACTTTCCACTACTTCATCTTCTCCTTTAAAAAATTATGATTTTAATAGATACAAGAAACAATTATACAACTATCCTAATATTTTTACAAAAAAATCTTGAATCTGCTAGGGTTGCGTAGTAAGTAATTTCATTCCCAACCCAATATAAATGGTCGCTGCGGTAACATTGGCATATTAACAGAATCATTTGAAGCGGTACATAACCATGAGAGTATTGAACAAATTGCGGTAAGCATGTAAGGAAAAATATAGCGACCTTTGGATTTAGAATATTCATCGTCAGTCCTCTAAGCAATAAACTTCTCTGACTCTTAGGCTCTGCTACGTTTAACTGAATCGGATTCTTACCGTATGAACGGCGTTACCAAGACTTAGACCAACTGCCGTATAGATTCCCGCTTTCCTTCCATTGGTCATTCCTTGTATGTTGCGATTATTCCTCTTCTAAATCATCATCTGCTACATTTGGAGATTGTAGTAGCCGTTCTGAGACCGATCTAAAGCTCTCTGGTTGTAGTAATTCAACAGGTGAATAACTTTTATCAAAGGTAAACGCGTCTCCTTCAATAATGACAGCATAGCCATCGCGCAACTTTGTCAGATGTATTTTATCTCCATAATCAGCGAGGAAACCTTTGATGAAAGTCTCTCCCAATTTGAACTTAATCTCAATCTCGGGCTTGATCTCTATAATTCGGGTGGCAGCTTCCACAACTTGTTCTGGTTCCCACTTTTCCTGTAGATTACGCTTATCACTGGCTGCCCAAAGTTCCAGTTCCCGCTCTTCCTGATGACGTTCCTCGTGGCTTGAATCAGGCCATTTATTCTCAACATAGGTTTGAACGAATTCCATAACATGTTCGTTCACGATCTCTGGAATCGATTGCTCGTAGGTAACAAATTTCAAGAAATCTTCGAAATATCTCGCATGTGATGATTGATGGATTTTGAGTTCCCAATCTTCCACGATACCCTCTTCTGGCATATAGGGATATTGAATCGATTTCATGTTTTTTGCATTAATAGCCATCTCTACTTGACTTACCAAGCTTTTCTCATCGGAAATTCGAGCGATTTTCTGTTCGAAATCACATTTGAAAACGAATATAAAGGGATCATCCAAATGCGTCGCTAATACAGACTGAACGATAATCAACGCCCCACCCCGAACAGCGCTGGTATCTAAATAACTACGAAGAAGATCGTCACATGCATTTTTGTAGTCTTCTTTATTATCTGTGGTACGAAGTCTTAAGAACAAATTGAAGTTGGGATTACTATCAAGATCATGCCCTGGTTCTACAATAAAACGACCGATTTTGGTAGGTGGTTGCTCACTGTTCGGATTCTTCTCCACCTTACGTTTGGCCGTTCGGGTAAATTCTCCATCGAGGAACTTACTGATTTCGCTATCGATGTATTCTTGTTCATCCAGTGTTTGATAGTGTTTATAGCTTTTGACAGCTTGACCGTCACGGCTTTCCACCTGTATGACAAAAAAAGATAAGTGCTGTACGCTAAATCGCATGATGAACTCCTTTTTAGTATGAATGTTATTGTCTAATTCAATTGATCTCATTGGGTAATCTGATAAAAGTGATAGCTATTACATATAATAGGTAAGGATATAAGATCGAAAGCTTTTATAATGAAAACATTCGTCCAAGGCTATGCCAATTCTGTTCTGTCAGAGCTGCTACGGCATCAGCATTCACTTCACGGCAAGCCATAATAATAGCTTCATGTTCGCTGACTGCGCTCAATTCACACTGTGAACTAAATCTAGCTAATTCAAGTCGACGTAGCTTAGGTGTAATGCGTTCCAAGACAGCTTCAATCTCAGGATTAGCCGCTGCCTGCACAAAAATGGCATGAAACGCGTCATCTTCTTGGATTGCTTGTTCTGAATCTTTCATTTCTAAGGCTTGTAGAAGTCGTAGATTAGTCGCTTCTAATCGCAAAATATGCTCATTTGTGAGCATAGGAACTGATGTTCTAGCCACGAGCGCATGCAAGGCAGCAACGATTACTAGTGTTTGTGTAGCTTCAGTCTCATTTAAAGGCGCTACACGGGTAATTGAACCCGCAAATGACTGAATAAGCCCTTCATCTTCTAACCGCTTGAGAGCCTCGCGAACTGGTGTTCTGCTCACACCAAATTGCACTGCTAATTCTGCGTCACTGAGTTTCTGACCTGGAGAGAACTGCAACGTCACGATCCCGCTTTTGAGTGAATCATAAATCTGATCACGTAGCGTGGATCTTTTTAGTTTTTGAATATGAGTGTTGTTATCCATCAAACCAATATATTGCATATCGGTTTTGATAGCAAGAGAATTATATTGGTAGATTCGCTAATACTCAGCATACTTCGAGACATAATACATGTCATCATGAATAACCACGGTCTCAAAGGCTTGGACGAATCGTATAACATTGGACCCATATATCTGGTCGATTTTTCGATTGAATTTCCAATGAATTCTTTCCGATGAAGTAATCTTCAAATAAGATCATGATTTCCACTAGAAACACCCGAAAAGGTTAACATAATAATTATTATGTTAACCTTTTCGGCACTCATATCTGCTGACTTATCATTTCATCCTTATTTTCTTCATTAACTTGTCCATTCAAAGAGAATGACGGTAATTCTATAGTCAACCTCGACATGGCTTCTTCTTTCTCGCGACTCGTAATATGCGTATATACCGTTGTCGTCTGAATGGAAGAATGACCTAATAGCTCCTGAACCGTGCGTAGATCCGCTCCTTTGCGCAATAACATGGTTGCAAATGAATGGCGTAACTTATGGCTGGAATACGGAGTTCGCTGCAGTGGAGGGACATCCATTTGAAATCGTTCAAACGTTTCAGATGCCGCCTGTTGAATCGACCGTATCGATAACCGACGCCCTTTTTGTGAGATGAACATGGCATCTTCTTTGTTGCGCTTAGGCTCTAGGCGTTCATTTACTGCCCGCTCCAGCACAGGACACACGGATTCAGGGACAGGAACGGTACGCCATTTGCGACCTTTACCGAATACGCTTAGCGATCGACGTTCCGAATTGAAATCACTTAGATTCAGCGTATGAACTTCTCCCACTCGCAGACCCATATATGCCATCAATAAGAATATCGCAAGATTGCGATCTCGATGTTTCCCCTCTACTGCACTAAAGAATCTTACCATTTCAGATTCATCTAGATACACCGGTGCTCGGTTCTTATCTGTCTTAGATTTCTTAATATCTAACGCCGGATTTACGTTATGTAGTTCCAATTCGATCAAAGCTTTAAAAAAACAAGATACCGAAGCATGCTTGCGGTTACGTGTCGCATCACTCACACCGCGTTCGCGAACAGATGATAAATAAGACACAACATGAAACTTCTTCACACTCTCTAGCGACTTACCTCCAAGTGCCTCCAAGAATTCATTCACGTCTCCAAGATAAGATCTCTGTGTATACGTTGTATAACCGGCGTCCTTCATCCAAATTAAAAAGGCGTCCAGCGCTTCTTCGTAGTCTTGACTATAATCATTCACGCTTTCTCCACCTCCGCTTCTTTACAACAACCTATTCTAACATAGATTAACGATGAGGAACGGAACAATTATACAATTTCCATTCGACTCAATACATGACCAAGAATATCTCTGAACTCGCAGTCCAAATTATATTATCACTCGTAAACCTCGGATCACGAGTATAAGTTAACATAATAAATATTATGTTAACTTATATACTTATTCTGAATTTTAATCCATATTTTAGATGCCAACCTATTTTTTGAAATGTCCGCATGGTGGATTTACTTCTTGACATTGATTTTCCTCTTCAGGCCATAAATTGTAATTAATAAGACAATTTCCCATTAAAAGCATTATTAACAACGCAAAAGTTGTTGGTACTTGTTCAACAAACATTATAAAAACGGCTTACAATCGAAACAGCGTATAATTTGTGTTATACGCTGTTTATTTTCGGCATTTATAGGCCTTATTCTATCCCTCTGCCCAATAACTAGTGTCGGGTGTCATGAATGTGTACCGATAATTTGGCTGCCTTTAATCGCTTATTTTTTCTGTACTTAAAAATCGATCATGACGCTTTGTGTTGAGCTCGTCTGACTTGCAACAATTAAAAGCGGCTGCGTGACACACTCTTTAGTAAAAACGGGGTGCGGTGGTCTATGAATGACCGCCGCGCCCCGTTTTTTATATTTCTATTTTTTTCATTTTCTTACTAATTGCGTGTATATATTTAATTGTAAGTTTCCATAACACTTTCCCCAACCAAAACATCAACACACCAATCACAATAGAAATTGGTAAGAACTGCATTGGGCTTGGTGTAAATGCTCCCATTTCGATTGTTATTCCGGCAATATCATATCCCATAAGATACCCGACAAATTTAATAATTCCGCCTATTAGTGTAATAACTCCACTAATCATTAAAGCAATGGAAAGAGTACTGATAAAAGGCAAAAGAAACATACCGCTGACGCCTGTAAAGCTGCTACAAAATGCAAATACAGCGCCGAATTTACGCCAACTAAATTTACTGTTCTTTGAAATGGCTTCACCTAAGTATGCTTTCGCTAATTCTTTTGGGTTTCCTAACCGTTCGATGATTTGCTCAGAAGATACACCATTATTTTGCAATTCAAGCATTACACTTTTAATTTCTTTTACAATGTCAATACGCTCCGAATCGGACATAGATTTCAAATACTTTTCAATTTTTACAAGATAGTCATTCATAATTTTATCCATCATTTAACGCTCCTTAATTTCCGATATAGCTGTTAATAAATTATCCCATTCTAAGGACATAGCGTTTAAGTATTCGTTTCCTTTTTCTGTAATGGTATAATATTTTCTCGGTGGTAAGCCCACTGTACTTTCTTGCCAAGATGAAGAAATATATTCTTCTTTCAATACTCTTCTAAGCAGAGGATAAATTGTATTTTCTTTTGCAGCAACAATAGGATACTGCTCTAACTTACTTATGATTTCATACCCATAATATGGTCGCTGCTTTATTAGCAATAGAATACAATATTCGAGTGTTCCTCGCTTAATTTGTGATTTCCAATCTTCTACATTCATGTAATGTACCTCCTGCATTTACATCGTACAACACAGTACATCAAATATCAATATATCGGAATTTTTTTATTCAACGGAATAGAGATATTTTGAAAGAAATTCAGTACCAACAACTCCCGAACTCAAGCAGAAACAGCGGGCAAGGTTACGCAATAGGGGCGCATATGCCCTTGTATAACGCAGGTTTTCCGGAAAAAATTGTCAGACGACAAGTACATATAGACATTGGAAGCCGCTAAAAAATAGTAGCATCTAAAATACGTATACGTTGAAAATAAGAAGTCTATTGGTTTGGAATTTGAGATGAATCGGTTAGTTTGCTATTGACTAAGCGGGGAAATACACGTTGTAGAAAATAAAACAGCGCATCGTTAAAACGTTGATTAAGTCCTTCTGGGCTCATGAGTGTAGCTGTATTTACATAAGCTGACTACATAATCGAGTGAGGGAATCACTTGCTACATGTTGACTGATCCAAATACATAAAGCAGCCAAATCTCGTGCGCCATCCTTTCCTATGATTCTACAGAAAGAATAGCGTACTTTCTCATTTTATGGAGGGATTTTGTTTTTTTGTTTTATTAGCTTAATAGCGTTGGGTTGCCGCCAGAATTCCAAAAAGCCCCAAACTTATTTTTAAAAGTAAGTTGGGGCTTTTGAACCAAAAAGGTATATTTTTAACTATAAAAACTATGACAAAATTATTCCGTTTTTCCTTTTTGCCTACTTGCTAAATTCAGCAAGTAAAATATTTGTAAAAGGATTAGGACTGGTATCTCTACCCATACTGTTCAAACTGACGACCAACGTATGCTTGCCTCCAAGTGTACCTCCAGCAAAAGTAGAAAACCCTAGAATGCCACCTGTGTGTCCCCATATCGAGACACCGTTTGGAAGCTTAGTTTCAAAGATTCCCAGACCCCATCCATCCATTCCTGCTCTTCCTGTAGGAACTGTAGTAAGCATTTGTTTTAGTTGCTGTTCCTTCAGTAATTTGCCACCGAGCAAGGAAGAGAAGAATTTATTTAAGTCGTCAGCAGTAGAAATCATATCTCCAGCCGAGCCACCTGCACTTGGGTTATAATAAGTAACGTCTTTTATCTCACTTGCTTCGTCTGGTTGGGAATATCCCCGAGCATGCTTGGTGCCTGGAATAACGCTTGAATTGCCAGGTAGGAATGTATCCGCCAATTCAAGCGGTTCAATAATCCGATTTTCAATCTCTTCCGCGTAGCTGTTTCCGGTTACTTTTTCAATAAGAATACCCAGTAATACGTATCCTGTGTTTGAATAAGACCATCCCTTTCCTGGTACAAAGTCTGGGGGCAGAGAAATCCCCATCTTCACTATTTCTTCAGCCGTATACGATTTTTTTGTATCCATAAAATCAGCGTCTTTTGACCTTGAGTATTCAGCGATACCACTTGTATGGTTCAATATCTGCCGGATGGTAATCTGTTTACCATTATATCCGTTTCCTTGAATGACACCAGGCAACCATTTTTCGATGGAGTCGTCTAGATTCAAGCGGTTCTCTCCAGCTAATTGAAGTACAACCGTTGCGGTGAACGTCTTCGTCACGCTGCCAATGCGAAAACGAAAATCTGTTTCCATTGGTTTCTTGGTGCTCAGATTCGCTACCCCAGCGGCATAACCCCACGTTTTTCCACCCTTAGAAGTTTTAGCAAGTATCCCCGGGAATCCAAGTTGCAATGTATCCCGCATTGCTTGCTTGACGTAATTATGATCTCGTTGAGTACTTGTTTGTAACGAACTAGATACATTTTGAGTGGGCTCTGCTTTTACAATTGAGGTTGGCGATGTGTATAGCAGGGAACTTCCAGTTAATAAAAGGGCCAGACTTGCAAATGTAATTTGACTACGTATTTTCATAAGGCATTCCTCTTCTCTATTAATATTGTATAGGTGGTTGCTTGTTGTTCCATATTAATCACACAGCTATCACCTACGCCAATGACGAAATGTCATCATTAAGTTTATAATCATCTTCATAATTGTTGTTTTACCAACACCATTCTGTCTAACAAGCGGTAAATTCCTTTTTTCCATATGTATGTTAACCCCAGAAATTACTTCTATTCCTTGAAATACTCTTGTTAACTGGTTTGTATTTCATACATACGTCATATATCTGTTCCGCCTTTCACACCTACCTCCTGAATACATCGTACAACACAGTACCTCAATTGGCAATAGTATATCAGAATTTATTTATTCAACAAACAGAAACAGCGGGTAATGTTACGCAATAGGGGCGCATATGCCCTTGTATAGCGCGGGTTTCCGGGCGCGTTTGAGAGGGTATACCTTTTTCACTAAAAATCAGCGTTCTGCTACGTGGACACACCGATAGTAAAAACGGGGTGCGGTTGGTCTATGAATGACCGCCGCGCCCCGTTTTTTATATTTCCATTTTTCTCATTTTATGACTAATTGTGTGTATATATTTAATTGTAAGTTTCCATAACACTTTCCCCAACCAAAACATCAACACACCCATCACAATAGAAATTGGCAAGAACTGCATTGGGTTTGGTGTAAATGCCCCCATTTCGATTGTTATTCTGGCAATATCATATCCCATAAGATACCCGACAAATTTAATAATTCCGCCTATTGGTGTAATAACGCCACTAATCATTAAAGCAATGGAAAGAGTACTGATAAAAGGCAAAAGAAACATACCGCTGACGCCTGCAAAGCTGCTAGAAAATGCAAATACAGCGCCGAATTTACGCCAACTAAATTTACTGTCATTTGAAATGGCTTCACCTAAGTATGCTTTCGCTAATTCTTTTGGGTTTCCTAACCGTTCGATGATTTGCCCAGAAGATACACCATTATTTTGCAATTCAAGCATTACACTTTTGATTTCTTTTACAATGTCAATACGCTCGGAATCGGACATAGATTTCAAATACTTTTCAATTTTCACAAGATACTCATTCATAATTTTATCCATAATTTAACGCTCCTTTAATTTCTGATATAGCTGTTAATAAATTATCCCATTCTAAGCACATAGCGTTTAAGTATTCGTTTCCTTTTTCTGTAATGGTATAATATTTTCTCGGTGGCAAGCCCTCTGTACTTTCTTGCCAAGATGAAGAAATATATTCTCCTTTCAATAGTCTTCTAAGCAGGGGATAAATTGTATTTTCTTTTGCAGCAACAATAGGATACTGCTCTAACATACTTATGATTTCATACCCATAATATGGTCGTTGCTTTATTAGCAATAGAACACAAAATTCGAGTGTTCCTCGCTTAATTTGTGATTTCCAATCTTCGACATTCATGTATTGTACCTCCTGCATATACATCGTACAACACAGTATATCAAATATCAATAGTATATCATGATTTTTTTATTCAACGTAATAGAGATATTTTGAAAGAAATTCAGTACAAACAACCGCTGAGCGCAAGCAGAAACAGCGGGCAATGTTACGCAATAGGGGCGCATAAGCCCTTGTATATCGCGAGTTTCCGGGCGCGCAATCCATTCATCATCGAATTGTTTCTTTTCCGATTGTACCTATTCAGGAATCTCTTCGATTCCACCGTGTTTTAACATAATCGTTAAAAGTAGTTTACCGTCACTCTTAAGGGCATATTTCAAATTATTGAGACTTTTGTCAACCAACGCATCAGGTAACAGTGAAAATGAACCAAATGGAATTATGATTAAGTACGCATTTTACTGTTTCCGCACATAGGTTCGAACACTTTCATATTCGCGTCTTTTACAAAAGAAAAGGTAAAAATCAAGCTCTTTCCCTTCTGAATATGGTTTACTGCTATTTACGCGGGTCTGAATCGGTATATATTCTTGACATCCGACAACTAGTGTCCACCCTAAATGCAGTCACAACCTTATCCTTGTTGAGATCTTAAATATTTATCAAACGCAAAAGACCCTATATCTCCAATAGATTAAAGGGTTTTGTGTGTCTTCTATTATATTAACGCTACCAATGAAAGCTCATTGGACTTCAGATTATAAAGACTGAGCAAGGCGGAATCCCAGGTCGTCGATGAAAAATGTCGGGTGACTGCGACGGCGACAGGTTGCCCCACATCCCCTTTCCTCTTCGGCCCAGCTACCCCCGCGAAAGATTCGGTAGGATCCATATACCTTCTCATCATATAAATCCCAACACCATTCCCAGACATTCCCTAACATATCATGCAACCCCCATGCATTCGGTTCCTTTCTTCCAACTTCATGGGTTGTACCTTCTGAATTCTCATTATACCAAGCGATCATATCAATCTCTCCGTATCTATATCCTGTAGTCCCCGCTTTACATGAATACTGCCACTCTGCTTCTGAAGGAAGGCGATAGCCGTCTGATTCCCAATCGCAAATAATATCTTCACCATCATTGCTTATCGAATAGCACTCTTTCAATCCTGCCTTCTGAGAAAGTGAATTACAAAAAGCAATAGCATCATTCCAAGATATATTCACAACTGGCTTGTGATCTCCACCATCAGATATAGGTGATTTCTTAGTGATGGCATAATATAGTTCATCAGTCACAGGGTACTGAGCAAGAAGGAAGGGTCTTACTTCGGCCTTCCATTTCCTTTGTGTTCTATCGTCTCTTAATTCTATCTCTCCACCTGGGATTTTTACCATTGGATAATCAATAAGGCTATTTAATGCATTTGACATTCAACTTCCCTCCCACTCTATACTAGCCATATCTGCTAGATCTACCTAGGTTAACATCACATTACAATGAAATATACTCATCAAAAATAGTTCACCAATAAGTCAACCAATGCTCAATTTAACGACAGCTTGTTGTTCATTTGACAAGAAAAATATATCCTTCCCTTTGTTACACTCACTGATGAAATCTTTCAAACTCTTACTTGAATACACCGAAAAATCACCGACAATCGCCATTTTTACATGATAATTAATAAACTTTTGTAATATTTCTCCTGCAAGCCGTGTGCTTAAGTCGAAAAACTCCTCACATAAAGCTGATTTATTCAAAATGATACGATCACAACCTGCTTCATAATTTACGGTTGCTATAAAATCTAATGCCGACTGAACATCAGTTATCAAAATCTCACTGCTGCTTACAACGGCAATTTCTACATCGTTCTCTTTTATCATAGTAATTTTCATAATTATCCTCCATATTAAGTTGTTCAAATAAACGTTCTGCATTGATTATGTCCTAGGTCATATTTCAAAAATAGACTCTTCCAGTTTACCCCTCCAATAGGGTTTCTTGAAATCAATATACCCTCATATGGTCAAAAAATCTAGAAAATTCCGGAAATTTATGAAACCATTTTGTATCATTTGACAAAATCTCGTGACAAACTTAACCTTTTTGAGCATAATAATGTAATAGTAAAATCGTATGTTGATCTTTACATACATTAACACCATACATAGGAGGTATTATTTTTGGCAAGTTCCAATTCTCAATCGTCATCAACGGCATCAACAGTATATCCTATACTATTTGCGATCAGTATTGTTCATCTCTTGAACGACACGATGCAGTCAACCGTCTCTGCTCTATTTCCGATTCTTAAGGATTCTATGAGCCTTAGCTTCAGCCAGATTGGTCTGATTGCCTTCGCTATGAATATTACGGCATCTCTGCTACAGCCACTTGTGGGAATGTTCTCGGACATTAAACCACGACCGTACATACTGCCATTAGGTGTTTGTTTCACTTTGTTGGGCGTCATCATGTTATCCATAGCTCCCAGTTTCGCGATTGTATTGCTATCTGTCATATCGATCGGAATTGGATCGGCTGTATTTCATCCAGAATCATCACGTGTTGCATTCCTAGCAAGCGGAGGTAGACGCGGTCTTTCACAGTCTATTTTCCAAGTTGGGGGAAATATCGGGAGTGCATTAGGCCCTATCATGACGGCACTTATTTTCGTGAAAATCGGTCAATTTGGTGTTATCTGGTTCTCCATCGCCGCTGTCATTGCTATTGCTATTCAGTACAGAGTAGCACAGTGGTATGGTAAGCTCCCACTTCATGTACGCCCTGCAAAGAAGAACAAGGCGTCGGCGGAAGCTCGTACTCACGGATTAAGTCGTACCCATGTGATATGGACGATTGTTATCTTGGTATTTCTCGTATTCTCTAAAAATGTCTATATGTCCAGTATCACGTCCTATTACACATTCTTTTTGATCGAAACCCATGGTGTAACAGTCCAGCAAGCGCAGTACTTTTTGTTCGCTTTCCTTGCAGCAGCGGCTGTAGGCACCTTCTTCGGGGGTCCCCTATCTGATCGGTTTGGACGGAGGAATATCATATGGTTGTCCATTCTAGGCACAGCACCATTCTCAATCCTTCTTCCTCATGTGCCGTTGGGATTAGCGGCTGTCCTGAGCATATGTGCAGGCTTCATACTATCTTCGGCGTTCTCCATCATTGTGGTGTATGCACAAGAACTTGTACCAGGTAAAATCGGATTGATATCCGGCTTATTCTTCGGTTTAGCCTTTGGATTAGGAGGATTAGGCTCGGCTGTAATGGGGAATATCGCGGATTTCACAAGTATCCCTTTTATCATGAACATTTCGTCCTATCTGCCTTTACTCGGGATTTTAGCGATCTTCCTTCCTAAGGATAAGGAGATTAGTGGATAACATTAAGCGATAAGCATTACAACAAAAAGAAGCTGCCAGTGCACCCGACTAAATATCGGAACACGCTGGCAGCTTCTTTTTGTTGAAACGATCTATTTTAGAGGAGAATGATCATCATATCTTATCCGTTAATTCATTATTCAATCAGATCAACTGCATCCTGTGATACCCACACTTTACCCTCGATCATAACGGTCAAAGCGTTGAGTTTGATGCTCTTTCCATCCAAAATAGCAATATTTTTATCGATTGGTAGCTTAAGTGTTTGGCCAGCCTTTTTCACGAGTATGACAGGATTTGTTTTATCAGTCTTGTCGATTGTAACCGTGGCACCTTTATCTTTGAACTTCTGACCAGATACGAACAGTGTATCTTCTAGCGAAGTTAGATCTAATCCCGTAACGTTTTGGATGTATTTGTTCACATCCGTGTTCTGGATCACGCCACTTTGAGCGAAATCAGTTGGTTTGAAATTAGCTGGATGATAGGCGAACAAGCCGATTTCTTCCGATGTGTGATCATCTGTAGAGAAACTTACGCCTATTTTGTCCCCGATAATTTTACCAATGACTGGTGAGAGGTTATCCTTCAATCCTTCTCTAACGGCATCAGCTTCTTCTTTCGTCAAATTACTAAGTCCGTAATTCTCAGCAAGAACTTGTTTGAAATTCTTCTCATTAATGATGCCTTCAATGCCGTAGCTCGTACGCTTTGCGTTCTTGAACACCGATACCAAATCTTTGGCAGAATCGTAGTTGGTCATATTGAGTCCACCTGTAGCATGGTCAGAGACAGATATGACGGCTGTGTTCCCATCTTTCTTAGCAAAATCAATCGCTTCTTTGAAAGCTTTATCAAACGCCAATGTTTCGCTGATAATTCCAACTGGGTCGTTATCATGTCCATACCAGTCAATTTGACTCGCTTCAACCATCAAGACAAATCCCTTCTCATTTTGAGACAATTTATCGACAGCAACTTTAGTCATTTCAGCAAGACTTGGCTGCTCTTTAGGGTTCAGGTCAAAGTCAGCATCTAGTGCTTCAGGTTGGAATAACCCCCAAATTTTGTTCGTCGTCGATTTCATCAGACTTGCTTTATCCGTTACATATTCATAGCCATTGGATTTAAGTACTTTCGTTAAATCTTCCCCATCCTTACGATTAACCTCTTCCTTACCTGGTACGAGGTACCCTGATCCGCCCCCAAGTAGCACATCTACTCCGCTATATACCATTTGCTCCGAAATTGAATCGGCATTGTCGCGAGAATACGCATGGCTCAGGAATGTCGCTGGTGTAGCATCCGTCAATTCACAAGTAAATACGCTACCTGTGCTTTTTCCTGCAAGTCTAGCTGCATCCATAATCGTAGGGAGTGGTTTGTTCGCATCCCCAGGTTTAACCGCATCCACAAACGGCATCGTTATTTTATCAGGAAGAATGGATACGCTTTCACTCCTGATTTTATGGCCTGTGGCATAAGCTGAAGCACCTGCTGCTGAATCCGTAGTGATGGAATCCGTGGAATAGGTTCTGACCAGTCCTGTAAAATACTTATCCATCGTAAGTGCTTGACCGCCCTGATACCAACGAGTCAGATTCACATCCGACAGACTCATACCATCCGTCACAAATATGATAACGTTCTTTACCGCTTTGTTAGATGAAGCATCTGTTGTAGTACCGCTTGCATATGTAACCCCATTACCTCCTACAAGCAAACTGCATGAAAGTGCTGTAGTACAAATGCCTGTTATTAATTTTTTTCGCATAATAGACTCCCTCTAATTAATGTATTGTGAATATATTTATATTGTAGAACATGGATGTTAGCTGAAATACCATAATTCAACTTGTTGTATTAATTCGACAAATATTTATCGCAATTAATTTACATTGTGAAAACATTCCTTCTAAAAAGTGCTTTGTATCCTGCAAAGTTCTCGAGGCGACCGGTTTGAAATTTGAAGTTAAACCGCTTTAACTTTCAACACAACATGATTATATGCTTGAGAAATTGTAATTAGAATCTTGGAAAACGCCTTCTTAAGATAATCATAATCATAGAAATGAGTTTAGACATACAAAAATGAACAAGATCATACTAATAAAATATATGATTCTGCATTGTTAGTTAACATAATAATTATTATGTAAACTATATGTTCTATCATTGCTCTACTACCAACTTTTTCGCATTAAATTAATTTTTTTACACAGCGTTTACATTTATATTGTAAGCTAATAGAGAATAATGACGATAAATCAAAGCATGGTGGAGGAATTATGATTACAGAAGAAAAAGCAGTATTAAATCGCACCTTACCATCCGTATATTTGAATCGAGATCTAAGTTGGCTTGAATTTAACTGGCGCGTCCTTCAGGAAGCCCAGGATACAGACAACCTCCTCTTAGAACGAGCTCATTTTCTAGCCATTGTCTCTACCAATTTAGAGGAATTCATGAGCGTTCGCGTGGCAGGTATTCAAGACCAGATTAGAGCGGGGTATACTAAAAAAGATTTCACAGGCTACACCCCTTTAGGGCTGTACAAACGTCTTTTGAAAAAAGTATCCAAAATGATTAATGAACAGTATCGTACGTTTCGTGATATTACTAAATTACTGTCCAAAGAAGGTGTTGTATTCTCCACCTACGATGAATTGACTACCGTTCAACAGGAAGTTATGGACAAGTATTATCAAGACATCATATTTCCAGTATTAACACCTATGGCAGTGGATCAAAGCCGACCTTTCCCGCTGGTTCATAGTCAATATGTTTATTTATCTGTCGTGCTTAGCCGAATTGGAAACCCTGTAGAAGAACCCTTTTTCGCTATTTTACAAATCCCGTCTAATCTAGCTCGTTGTATCGCACTTCCTCATCGCACCAACAGTAAGAAGCGCCAATTCATCTTTATTGAAGATCTGATTAAGCAACATATACATACGTTATTTAGCGGATACACGCCCATCGCAGTTCATGAATTCCGCATCACACGTAACTCAGATCTTACGATCAATGAAGAAGGCGCCGAAGATCTATTGGAAGAGATTGAGAAGGAATTACGCAAGCGCCGATGGGGATCTCCTGTTTGTTTGGAGGTTGAAAAAGGCATTCACCCGTACGCTCTAAGTCAGTTACAACATGAATTTGAAATTACCGATTTTATCATAGAAATTGATGGTCCACTCGACCTCAGCTTTCTACATCGTTTTGCAGGGTCATTGAAAGGGTTTTCTCATTTGAGTAACGCTCCTATCGAGCCAGTGTATCCTATGGAATTCGATGAAAATGAGGACTTTTTCGAGGTCTTAAGAGAACGTGACGTGCTTGTGTATCATCCTTACGAATCATTCGAGGCTGTGACAGATTTTATCATTCAGGCTTCTGAAGATGAACATGTCATGGCGATTAAGATGACGTTATATCGGGTGAGTGGTAACTCTCCGCTCATTCAAGCTTTAGCTACCGCAGCAGAGTCGGGTAAACAGGTTACTGTCGTGGTGGAATTGAAGGCGAGATTTGATGAGGAACGTAATATCGCATGGGCGCGTAAGCTTGAAAAATCAGGATGCCATGTAGTGTATGGCCTTATTGGATTAAAAACACATGCGAAGGTTACGCTAATCGTGAGGCAAGAAGATCATGGCTTACAGCGTTACGTGCATGTAGGTACAGGAAATTACAACGATAGCACTGCCAAAGTATATACGGATCTGAGTCTATTCACTTCCAATCATGACATTGGTATAGATGCTTCAGAGCTATTCAACCAGATGACGGGATATTCGAATAATTATGATTGGGATGCGATTACCGTCGCACCGTCCAATATGAGCCAGTCCCTCTTCAAACTTATACGTAGAGAAGCTGAACACGCAGCTGCTGGCAGACCTGCAGGTATTATTGCTAAAATGAATTCTTTATCGAATCAAGAAATGATAGACGAGCTATATGCAGCATCCCAAGCTGGAGTTCAGATAGACCTCATTGTACGTGGTGTATGTTGCCTACGACCTGGTGTACCTGGTTTAAGTGAACACATTACGGTACGGAGCATTGTTGACCGCTTTCTAGAACATTCACGCATCTATTATTTTGAAAATGGAGGTACGCCAGAGGTATGGATCTCCAGTGCGGATTGGATGACTCGGAACTTAACGAGACGTATCGAGCTCATGTGTCCGGTATATGACCCCGATATCTTGAAGCTAGTGTCCAAAATATTGAAATTAACACTTAAAGACAATGTTAAATCTAGATTCCTACAGTCGAGCGGTAATTATGAGTTCTCAGACGACAAAGAGGCTCCATTTAGGAGCCAGTATGAAGCAATGAAGGTTAAGAAATGGAAGAAAAATCAATCTTTAACTTGAGATCCCAAGCACTCTTGAATACTTTAGCTACACTGTCCATTTCTTCTTGTTCGATCCATGTCTCCACATCGCTCTGAACGGTGAGATGCAGGTTCTTATTGGCAATCTCTGTGACAATTGCTTTAACAGCCTGCGTCTCACTTTGATCAAGAGCGATACACAACTGTACCAAGGATCCTAACTTATGAATCCAAACTTCGTCGGAAGCAAGGAGGATGTCCTGATGGTCTAGGGACAATTTCTGCTTCCGGCTTTTTGTATTATAGGAGGAGATTAAGGCACAAAGAATGATCTCCCTATGCGTAAGTCCTCGAATCGATGAATTCATGATCCAATACTGGGTATGTCGACTGTATTGATAGTAATTGATGTGTCCCCCAATACGGTACAACATAATTGACACGTATAGAAGCTTCTTATGCTCCTCGTCATCTCCATCACTTTTCAAATTATCGTACAACATATTCGATAATTTGTAGACATGCTCTAAATGAACCCTTGAAGCCGCTCCCTCAAATGAGAGTAATGTCTTGATACTATAATCAAGCGTACTTGGTTTAACGGCATGCGCGGGATTGATGAGATCATGTAGCATCCCTTCACGTAAACCTTCTCCACTGATAAGACAATGTTTAGCTTGGATATAATGATAGACCGTATGGACAATAATGAGTCCAGAAACGATAATATCGGCCCGACTCTTGGACAATCCATTGATCTGTTTACGTTTCTCTAAAGGAAGGCTTGGTAGTATATTATAGAGCTGATCTACACTGTCTGTCGTCAGAGTGTATCCATGGGAGATTGGCATGGAGTAATGAGCGTCTTTCTGGTCTATTTTACCGAGAGAACGTATCGTTCCACCTAGACCAAATAAAGGTAATTGAGGTCTCGATTGCATCCAATCATGCTCTTCAAGCATGCTAAGCACATATTGACGCAGATTGAGTATTTGTTCTTCATTCCAATTCCCATCGTTGCCAAACTTGACGTTAGTGTTCACTGCGCCAAAGGGTAAGGACACACTTTTCTTAAAACTACGGTTCTCAAACAGTGTGATTTCTGTACTTCCTCCGCCGATGTCGACAATGAAACCATCCTCAATATCAAAGGAATTAATGACACCTAGAAATCCGAAATATGCCTCTTCTTCCCCTGAAACAAGTTTAATATCTATAGAAGATTCCTGTGACAGGAACTCGATAATTTCTTGAGAATTAGTAGCATTACGAATCGCTGCAGTTGCTCCCGCACGAATCGTATCCACTCCGAAGTTGATACAAACCTGTCTGAATTGTTTGAGAATGGGTACAATCGTGCACATCTCTTTCTTGTCCAGACTTCCCTGTTCATTAATCTTCGCACTCAAACGGGCGGAATGTTTACATTCCTTAATAATCTTGTACCCTCCACCTTGTGTTGTATCATAAATGACCAACCTAATGGAATTGGAACCAATGTCGATTATGCCAATCCGATATGGATTTTCTATCATCATATATACTCCTCTTTCTTGCTGAATGGTCAACGGGTTAATATGGATATCTAAGTCATTAATATACCATATTCCTCCTATAATATTTAATGTGGGTCAGATATTTAACAATGATACTAGGATTACTGATGATTGTGTCTTTATACAATATGCTGAAAGTTCAATAATGGGAAAATAGATATCGTTGATAAAATGTATGGATTAGATGAGAGGTCGGAGGATACTTACGATCGGTTCAACACAAAATCTGTGCTTGATGAAGCAGGAATTGAATAACAGGAGTTTCTCCAGTTAAAGCAACTCAAACACCGTCGCAGGAGAACTTAACTGGAGAATTTCCAGTTAGATACAGGAAAGCTGAGTATTCTCTATAATTAACAGGAGGTTTTCCCGCTAAATCAAATTACCCAGCGGACACTGACACTATTATCGCTCTATCATTTTCAAGAAAACATCTGATTCTATATCCATATTACTTTATATCGATTTAGTTAATCCGCACAGAAATCTCATCTTCCGTTGGTTCATCGAATTTAGAATCGAAGAATTGCCGCATGTCCTCATCAATAAGATACACATTCGATTTACCATTAACTATATCTTGATTTCGCATATGTAATTGCTGCTTTGTTTGAATGGCTGGTGTATTAATATAATGCAGTTCAGTTGATATTCCTTTATCCAAAAAGTATTGCCGGACTTCTAATCTGTCTTCCTTACTCCAAAAACCAAAGTCCAGAACCACATTCACATCTATAGATACTAATTCCTCTGCAAGTTGATATAAATATGCAATACTTTTACGATGGATGCGTTGATGTTGATCGCCCAAATGTTCATCAAACAGCGAAAGCATTAAATCATCACATGATAAAACCATCGCTCGATGAAGCTCTTTTAATGTCTTGGCATAGGTACTCTTCCCGCTTCCTACTTTGCCACATAGCATATATATGATCGCCACGCTAATCTTCACTCCTAACGGTAAGCTGACTGATATGATTATAGATAATACTATCATAAAAGAGTATCAACGCATCACCATCAACCTAAAAGAATTAAGGACGCCACAATGAAAAAGAGCTTACATTACTAGCTTCCCAGCAATTTAAACTCTTATTCAAATATTAAATTTCAAACCCCATTAAATCTTTAACACGTTTGACGTTTGCTTCGGAAGTTAATTGTTCAAGTAAGAGAAAAGCAACATTAAAACCAGTAGCGGGATTCGATGAAGTTATAATATGGCCGTCGTGCACAATAGGTACGTTCTGAACGTTTGCACCAAATGATTGCAATTGATCTTGTCGATGACTCGTTGGATGACTGTAGGTAGTTGCCTTTCTATCTTGTAATATCCCGCTTTTACCCAAGGCTAAAGATGCTACGCAAATACTAGCAATCGGTTTTTGACTAGCATGAAAGTACCTAATAACTCCAAGAAACCTTTCATCAAAAGCATCATTGTAAAAACCAGCTTCTTCAAATCCTCCAGGGATAGCTAGGGCATCAAATTCTTCTACATCTATATCTGAAATCACTCTTTCAGGAATGATCGTGAAGTTCCAAGTGCATTTTACTTGTTCTCGTAATCCTACAGTGACTAATTCTGTAGATCTATCACCTTCCCACTTATTCCAACCAAAAACGTCTGTAAACACACTAGCTTCCGCAGCTTCAAAGCCATCTGCTAATAATAACAATATCTTTTTCATTATTAACCCTCCTTTGTTATTATATTAGACAGAAATTAAGGCTAATAACACAAGGTAGGAACGATTAAACTACCGTTTTTCTTTACTTAATTAGGAGAATGATCTAGTATTCTTTATAAAAAAAAGGTCGTGTACAAATGGATCAGATCGATGAGAGAATATTAACCGAATTACAGAAGAATTCTAAGATTTCAATGAAAGATTTGGCTGAAATTGTTCATTTGTCTTCACCAGCTGTCATTGAACGAGTCAGAAAGTTAGAAGATAATGATACGATTGAAGGATATCATGCGAGTGTCTCCCTAGAAAAATTGGGTCGGAATATCGTGGCACTTATATTGTTTGAATCAAAGGACTGCAAAGCTCTTGCAAACTTCTGTCATCATCATCCTGACGTATTGGAATGCTATCGGGTGGCCGGAGAAATTAGCTATATTGCAAAAGTAGCAACTCATTCAGTGGAGAGTTTAGAAATATTTATTGATGAATCCATGAAATATGGAACACCTTCAACTAATATTGTTTTGTCATCCAATGTGAAGAAAGTAAGAAGTACTTATACAAAGGAAAGTTACCATGGGGAGGAATGATGTACTCCTCGATTAAGTAAGTAATATTCCCCCATCAACGGATAAAACCGTTCCTGTTGAGTAAGGGCTCTTCATCAGGTACAATACTGCATCCTTGCATCTTCTGGTTGCCCAATTAGACTGAATTCCCCGCTAGGATCACTTTTTTACTAATCTCTTATCATACGTACAGCGGAAACGATGTATAAGATAAGGAATACACCAAATAGATTCCAAACGCTAGGTGTTGATGCTAAAGTTAAATAAAGACCGTACGGCAACGACCAAACAAATACTATAGACATTAAGATCGCACTTCTTAGAAACGAAACAAGGATGCCTAGACATGCCGGTAAGATCAACATGATAGAAATAATTAGTATGGTATCGTTACCAGCCGGTGTGCTAGAATACGGATTCTAGAACAATAAAATGAGACACAGAATGATACATCCTACAGAAGCGATCATAGCAATAAAATCAAAGTGTTTTGAGTTCATTAATCGCCCTCCATCGTTAATTACGCCGCTATTTAGCCTAAACTCCTTTTATCTCAATCAGAACCGTCTCACAAACTTATTTTTATGAATTACAGGAATGTGATTGTCCTCCGCCCACCTCGCAAGTTCTTCCATCCCCTTGTCTTCATCAACATGAAATTGAAAACACCAATGGACTGGTACAATAACTTTGTTGTTTGGTTTAATTCCAAGAATGTAGTTCTTTCTTCTTATATTCTTCATCACCATCAAGCTCTTAATCTGGTTAGATTCAAGTGTACGTCCGCGAATTGATACGTATTCCGAATGGATGAAAAGATCCCATGGCTTCTTCAATGACCTAATTACTATGATCCCTAAAGAAATTATGCAAAATGACAGTAATCCAACTTCCATATAAAATGAGATCCAATCCACATCATTTCTTCGAATGTGTCGAAGAAAACTATTCAATATCAAACCCGTAAAGAAACCTATGAATATGAAATCAAAGATCCCTGATGGATTTTTGATCTTGAAGGAACTACTTTGAAGTATCCTTTCATCCATGATGGTTAACCCACCTCCTAACGTACTCTACCTACCAACTCAACTATGATTCGTATAATAAATGAGTAAATCCGCCCAGGTATTCTTCAAAGGAAAACTCTTCTGAAGTATCTTAGTTACCCAGAATAGACCTACTATCGTTATTCACATTTCCATTGGAACTCATTCTCGAGTATAGACATCATTATCAAATCATGAAATTCTTCATCATAATACAATGTATCTCTAAGAATACCTACCCGCTGAAAACCAATCTTCTCATAGACATGTATGGCTCTTGGATTAAATGTATAGACACCCAGCTCAATACGATGTAGGTTTAACGTTTCAAAACCATATCTGAGCATAAGCTTTATCGCTTCGGTGCCATATCCTTTTCCAACATGTTGCTTCCCGATACCGATACGAATATTCGCACTTCGATTCATAGAATCCATTTCGTTAAGCACGACTTCTCCCATAAATTCATCCGTATCCTTTGATACGATCATGAAATCGACACGATCCTCATTGGGGATACTAATTTTCTTAATCCAAGTGGCAGTTCCATCTAGTGTGAAATCCCCATGTGTACCCGTCAACCGATTGCCCTCAGGTTCCAACAAATAAGAATAATATAACTGAACGTCAGACTCCCGTGCAATGCGCAGATTAATAGTACTACCTTCCATTTGACTTCCTTTGCATTGTTCCTTCATATGTAATCCCTTCCACTCTCACTTATATTCAACCACGATTCTTATAAATAACAAGTCAGTCCAGTTACTATCCATTAAGCAAGTAAAACTCTGTTCTTACACTTTCAAGGAGAAACCCTGTCCTCACAGCAATTAATTACATTAAAAAATCTATTATTGTATCATTAACAATTTCGTGCTAATCCATCGTTAAGGCGTGACCCGCACCCTGTATAACACTTGTATGTACGTTAGGTAGTAGCTGTTTGGCTTTAGATAACATTTTGTCGTAATCATAGATGACTTCCTGATCTCCAACCATCAATAAAATCTCCATTGAGGGACACTATTCATCCCTGAGATTACGAACTGTCGTATGAGCGCATCAGCCTTCTCATCTGGTTGATAGGTTCGACTCATGAACCCTGATAATTCTTTATGAATCCTAAATTCAGACGGTAACACGATAGCAGGATATACTTATAAAAAGAATTTGGGAGTGATTTTGTGAATTCCAGCTGCAGGTGCTAATAAGATCATTTTATTTACTTTTTCAGGAGAATTTAGATAAGGATTCAACACTCGGATACCACATCATCGCACTGAACGTCATTCCATGTAAAAGAATTAAAGCGGGAGCTTCTATCGAACCTGATGCAACGATATGTGTCTCACCAAAACGCGTCGAAATCATTAGATCTTCAAACGGTACATTCCATACCTTCATAGTCTCATCATATGCTTGAATGAACTGTTCTCTATTACCCTTTTCACGAAAAATAGAATAGCTACTATCCATAAATGAATCCCCACTCTCTGATAATCACTTAAGTTGTAAACATAGCAGCAAGTATTTAGTTTAATGAGTACGAGCTAATTGAGATGCGAATTTGATGTGATGATTGATCCTTTGGGAGTTTGTTTATACCATTTATGGTATAAACAAACGTACAAGAGAGCGAGCAGCGCAACAAAAGAGCATTCATATCCACCTACCGAACCGTTTATGGACAAAAGGAATCTGATTGAGCTCTGCCCAGCTCTTAAATTCCTTCATTCCCTTATCTTCATCCTCCAGAAAGCGAAAACACAAATGGGTTGGTACATACTTTTTGTTGATTGGTTTAATGCCTACAATTGGTTTGAAATATCCCATGACCATCACAATTTTGATCTGATTAGCTTCAACTGTGCGACCGTTAATGAATAGGGATTCCGGACTAATATGTAGGATAGACGGTTTTATAAATGCTCTAACCCTAAAGAACATGAACAGTGGCCAAATTATTAAAAACAGAACCAGAGCACATTCGATAAAAAAAAGGATCCAAGGAACATTGTCGCCCTTAATTAATAGAACTACCATAGGCATGTGCATTATCGACAGAATGATAAGCGATATGATTGGTCCAACCATTGAAGGATATTTGATCTTAAATTTACTGCCTTGAAACATATTTTGCTGCATCGTAGTTATTTCTCCCCTTCAACCCTTTAACACCTTCCATATAATAACACATTAAACAGGATAAAGTTGGATAATTGATACAATAAGCCCTCTTCGTAACCTACTTTCAACAATAAAAAAAGACCCCCTATATAGGGTCCTTGTTCAGTCAAACTCAGTCTCTAGCTAGACATCATACTCAAGTTATGAAATGCGCCTACCAATCTCTTTGAATCCCCTCGTGTTTAAATCCTATCTCATATACATGGATGGCTCTCGGATTAAATGTATAGACTCCAAGGTCCTACAATTACATTATTTAACCTCATTAATAATTCATGAAGTTAAAACATAGTCACGGATTCATCATATCCACCTGATAAACTGTTTATGAATAAAAGGAATCTGATTCTCCTCTGCCCATTTCGACAGTTCTTTCATTCCCTTATCTTCATCATCTAGAAATCGAAAACACAAATGGATGGGTACAATTTTGTTATTCTTTGGTTTAATTCCTAGAATTGGTTTGAAGGAACCTCTTACCATCACCATCTTAATTTGGTTAGCCTCAACTGTTCGACCATTAATGAATAAAGATTCCGGATTGATCCGCAGGAGCGATGTTTTCATAAATGACCTACAAATATTGATTACTAAGACAATGGAGATTACTAAAATCCACCCGTAAATGACATAAGTAAGGAGTGAAGCGCTATTATCTTGCCTTGTATCGTAGATTGCAATCCTCAACATCATCACCAGTAAAATAATAAAACATACGATTTGAACAATCCCTGATGGATTTTTAATCTTAAACTCATTGCTTTGAAGCATCATTTGCCCTCTTTCTTAGATCTATTCAGCTCAATTAACGTGTCTACCTTTTGCTCTAAGGACCTCAATGTTTCAGTCGTTAATCGTTGTTGAATAGTCCTGTTTTTAATATATCGAATCAAGCTATACAAGGACAGTATGAACAGCCCCACTACTAGCCCAATGGAAACAATCGTAATCATTATAGTTTCCCAATGGATATCCATTTCCAACCCCCTACGCATCATCAGATTATTTTATTTGAATCTCATCTTCCTCGGAACAATCGAAACATATTACGGTTTGGTTTTCTAATACTATACCGCTAATAAATCCATCATAGCAGTAGATTTCTTTCGAGCATTCTTTGCAGTGACCAACAAATTCTTGCATACAGATTGCCTCCCAAGTTTAGTTCAACAGATTCATCTATTAAACACGAATATGGATGTCCTTTGCCTGAATAGCATCAGTAACTACTTCACTAGGATGTTTCACGTAATCTTTTAAAATATGCTGGACTGCTGTCTTATGGTCTTCTTTACCCGCAATGAACACGATATCTCCAGCCATAGCTAATTCAATGGCTCTAGTTACCGCTTGAGTCCGATCCGACATCAGCTCATAGGTGGTATTATTCAATGATGTATATTCTCCAAGCTCACTTTGTATTTGCTTTATCTTCCTATTCGTAGCTTGAGCTGATAATTGTTCCGTGATCACAATCACAACATCACTATACTTAGCAGCTATATCACTCATCCGTGAAAGTGAGTCACCCTCATTATCATTTTCACAACAGCTATACACCGTAATCAATCTCTGATTCCCAAGTTCACGCAAGGTTGACAGTGCATTGTTTAATGAATCTGGTGTATGCGCGTAATCAACAATCACAAGAAAGTCCTGGCCCCCATCTATAATCTCCATTCTACCAGTCACATTGGTGAATTCAGACAATGCTTGTTGAATAACATGAAGCGGGATTTGCTCGCTTAGGGCAGTCGCAATAGCTGCAAGTGCATTGTAAACATTAAAAGAACCAACCATCTTACATTCGATAGGAACCGTTCCTGCGAAGGAGACCAGTCTGAATGTCATTCCTGTACCCCTTAGTCGAATGTCTTCAGCCATTACGTCTGCTTGCTTGTAAATACCGTACGTGATTACTTGTGCGGTTGTTAGACTATGAAATACTTCGGATGCTTGATCATCCGCGTTGAGAATTGCGAATTTGTGGTTTGCATGTTCAGGTGAGAACGAATTGCCCATTCTTGAGAATAGGGCTCCTTTTGCCATAAGATAGTTCTCCATCGTCCCATGATAATCGAGGTGATCATGCGTTAAATTCGTAAATACGGCTGTTCGAAAATCGCATCCCACTACACGTCCAATATGTAAACCTTGTGAAGTTACTTCCATTACACAATAGTCTGTCGAACAATCCTTCATTTTTGCCAAATTCGCTTGAAGCTTGTGTGGTTCTTGTGTATTGATGCTACTTTTGCGTATTGTGTTTCCTATCTTTGTTCCGATATTGCCCATTAGACCCGTCCGATAACTAGCATGAGACAAGATCGCTTCAATCATGTGACTTGTCGTAGTCTTACCATTGGTCCCTGTCACACCAATTAACTTCAGATCATGACTTGGATATCCGTAGAAATGTGTGGACACCACGGCTAATGCAAATCTAGCATTTGGTACTTTTATAGTGGGTACTTTGGCGATGACATCTCTTTCAACAATTAAAGCCACAGCTCCGGCTTCTATCGCATGATCAATATATTGGTGACGATCCTCTTGAAGTCCTGCAATACCTGATATACATACGAATAAATCACCTTGCTTCACTTCTCGCGAATTCATATTAATCCCGGATATATCAACGTCCAACTCTCCCTGAACGGAAGCAATCGTTAACTGCTCAATAAGTTCTTTTAACTTCAAGTAGGCAACCTCCAATATATGATGGATTGTAACACCAAATACGACAGAACTTACGCATTCCTCTGTAAGATTCGAATCTTTTACATAAGTATTCGTTAAAAGTTATATTTTTCCTGTAATAGATTGAAACACCCATGATAAAATCCTCTGGAGATTGCGCTCCAAAGGCTATTTGTCTGTATCATTCAGTACTTCACTATGCTGATAAGACTTCGTATTTGAGCACCATCGATTGTTTTATAATCACTTTTTTCATCAAATCACGCTGTACAGACATTGGCATATTATTGAGATTCTCTTCTTGCACTAAGGCTAACAGTGCTGTTTTCGTTGCATCTATCGCAAGATTTTCATCTTTCAGGATGTAGTATGCCACTTGATAACCATACGTTTCTAACCGTCTCAACACTTCTATTGTTCTATTAAAATAATCCGTTGATCTCATTATATCTACCTCGCCTGTACGTAGTGACGTTGATTTAACGATTCTAAACAAATCATAAGCGCACTATTCAGCAATTTCCATATAGATTCTTTCCACGTTACTCATTGTCCAATTAGTTCCTAATGGCTTACCATCATAAACAATCTCACCTGTATATCGAATCGCTCCATTCGTTTCATCTAGTACAGCAACCTTGGGAATATCATTTTTGTGAGATAGAATATACAGTCTGTTATTTTTCGTTATTCCCATTACGATTTGATCTGCATCCAGTTGCTTGGCAGTTAAGGAGATAACTTTATTGGCTAACGATCCTGTATCTAAATTGTAACGTGTTAATTTAATAAATTCTTCTTCATAAATCAGGATAGAAAGAACGTTACCATCTAAACTGAGATTTCCGATATCATCGATTCCAGCTTTCATCAGTGTTTCTGATAGATCAGTTAATTCACCTGTTTTATACGCATAGGAATAGAAATGCTCATCCATGTATTCGTTTACTCTAGGTTGCTGATCCGTAACGCTTAATATTGCATAATCACTAGGAGAAGAAACAATGGAGTTCATAATACTCCGATCAAAGAGCTCAACATAATCCTTCGTGGTATCTCCAAAGGCAATTCTTCCATTGTTCGTAATTGCTCCACTATTTATATTAATAGCATAATCACGATACTCACCCTCTGAACCATTGATAATCCCAGTTGAACGTTGGCTTATAAGTAAGTGGATCTGCTCACCATTCAACTGAACATCCTCGATAAAGGTTTGAGAATAGTTCGTGGAATCATCCACTTTGGTTTCATAATGCTTAACTACACCTGTTGTCTTATTAAGAAGGTCTATACTTAATACTATCTCTGTTTTGGCATTATAAGTAATATGAACAACTGCATCCGCATAAATAATCCATTTATCGTCCTTATAGAAGTTACTAATTTTCCCTTTGCCCCTCATAAAAGATCGATGATCCTTGATAATCTGACGGATATCAGTTTGCTCGGTCATCCCTGACCCTGTACCCCAGAACATTTGGGTAAATAAATTGCTCCTAATCGGATAATCGCTACCCTCAGCAGTAGCAAATATGGACTGGTATCTTCCCCCCTCTAAAAAGCCACCTTGAACCACAATCTTGGTTCCCTCGTTTACATCTCCCGATACTTTAGATATCTTATACTCCGGAAAACGTACAACTGCACCATATACATAATACGTACCCAATCCGACAACAATAAAAACACTTAATACTATAGAAATCCAATAACGTCTCATGATATTCCTCCTTACACTGATATCTTTTTGGAAAGAAGCCGACAACCTAGCCAGACCGATATAGCCATTACACCTAGACACATGACTAGTTCGATCGCAAATATTTCATTAGGATATAAATATGTATTTAAATCATTCAAACCTAGACCGAACAAAGGGAATATGAGCAAGAACGAACTTATGCCTATATAAAGAATGGCGTATATAATACCTACACGGCGATAGCTTCTCTCGATCAGAATAGCAGTGAATATAGCCATAACAGCAATAATTCCTAATCCATAATAAAGCAGAAACGTATCCAAATTCCAAGGTATAAGCAGCGGCAATGCTCGATTTGCATAAATATTATGTGGGAGATAAGAAAAATCTCTCATATCAGAAGGAACGATCAGGTTGAAAATCAACTTTTCAACTGGTAACAATGCCAACTGAAAAGTTACAAGTGTAAAAATGAATATAAGAATAGCCGTTAATTTAGCGAAATAAATATGTCGTCTTGCAGTTGGTAGGATTAACAAACGATATATAAATGTGTTTCTACCAAACCAATCGCGATACCAAATTAGAAATACGTATATCACAAGTACGCCAATACTGAGTAGGATAGGAATCATAGATATAGATTGGGTGTTAGAAATCACTTCAGTAAACGAAAGGTTACCGTTATGGGAAGAATTATAGCTACTATAAGGCATGGAACTCCCATTGCTCCAGGCTCCACTTTCTCTATAGGATAAAGCATTCTTAGTCCACCAAATCACAGCTCCAAACTGACAAATAAGTGTTAGACTCATTATGCCTGCCAGTATGTATTTAAAGCGATCTACTTCCATATGTACAAGCTTTAAATATCTATTCATGCTTGGTACACCTCCCTCATAACGTCAACAATGGACTTACCTTCCTCGCTACGTATTTGTTCACTATTGAAATCCCGACAGATGGCTCCATCTTTCATCAGTAGTGCTCTATCGATCAAATGCTCTATATCACCGATCTCATGCGTAGTCAGAAGTACGCCGCGATCTTCGATCAAGTGGCTGGAGAATACCTCTGCAATCAAACCTCGACTGAACATATCTATGCCCGAAAATGGTTCGTCCATTAGGACATATTCTGTATCCTGTGCAAGACCAAGCATAAGATTAAATTTAGCTGCTGTTCCCTTCGAAAGATTGCCAATTCTCTCTGTCTGATCCAAGCTAAAAAATTTCATGAGCTCTTCTGCTCTATTCGGATTCCAGCTCTTATAAAAGTCTGCCATGAACCGAAGTCCCTCAGACAGCTTCATTCCAGAAGGCATCGTTAAATGATCGGGGATAAATGCTATGCTTTCATACATGTTCTTATCCAATGGTTGACCATCAATCCGGATTGTACCTGCCTTCAGGGGCGTTAAGCCCATAATTGCCTTTAGAATCGTTGACTTACCCGCTCCGTTAATTCCTATAAGACACGTTATTTGTCCCTTCTCGACCGTGAAGGAGGCGCCGTTTAGCACAGACCGTCCACGATATCTCTTATGAATGTCTATAACCTCAATCATGCCTGGTCTCCTCCTTCCTGGGCTTGTTTCTCTATATCGGTTCTTTCAAGATATTTTCGCTTTACGATATCTAAAAGTTCATCTACGGGAACCTCAATTTTACGGACCGATACCACAAAAGCATCCACAGCATCGCTAATTAATTCAGAACGGATACTTCGCAGCACTGTATCATCAAGCGTGATTCGACTTGCTGAATTCCCTTCAGTTACGATCAATTGTTGTTCCTCCATTTCTTTATAAGCCTTCTGCGCTGTATTGGGATTAATTTTTAGCATTGCTCCCAACTCCCTCCGTGAAGGAATGATCTGCCCGGCCTCCATCCGACCGGTTGCAAGTTGTTCTTTGAAATGACGAACAACTTGTAAATACACCGGATCCCGACCATTGAAAGTGATGTCCGTCCAGCCTTCATTCATTTTCATCCTGCACCTCGCATTCTTTTACACTGTATGTACTACGTGGTTCATACACTATAGATGTATTATGCTAGTAATACAGTTGGTTGTCAATACATTCCAAAGTACATAGGAATAGGTATTTACACCTTAACTGCTGTCGTAGCGATTTAAAATGATTATAAATGAATCAATTTCATAAATCGTTCTCTCATTAATCAGATTAACCGAATATTTACGCCAGCATTTTTAAAATTAGGAGCTACGCAGTTAATTTATTCGCTTTATTATTTTGGTTCAATCGGTCAACGGTAAGTTTACAAGCGTTGTACGTCAGACAAGCTAGTTCAAAATCGACTTTGGCCACTGCTCCGCGATGACGAATGTTGTTCAGTTGAAAGTATTCCTTCAAATAAGCATTCACACGTTCTACAGCCGTTCTCTTTTTATAGTGTTCATAGTAACTATCACTGCCACGAGCAGGGACGGTATATCTTCTTGGATGATCTTCGACTTTTTTCTTGAATACCTTCTGGCATTGTCCATCGTTAAAGGGACACTCCTTGCTCTCTTTGGGCTGCGTGTATTTTATGGTTTCATATGTTGAGTCAAAACTATCATATCGGTAAGAATGACCCTCTTTACAGATCGGACGAAAGTACTTGTCCGCATCAGGATCCGGTTGCTCATTACGACGGTTGTAATCGATGAGCCCTCTGGCTCCCATTTCCTGAACTTGCTTGTAAATGGGTACTAAATCATAGCCAGCATCCGCGCATGAGAAACAGGTAACTCAGGGTGCCTTTCGGCCAGTCCTTTAAGTAAGGGGATCCCCATCTTGCCATCATTAATGTTACCGGAAGAAAGTAATGTTGTAAGGATATATTGGCTTTTGCAGTCGACCAAGAGATTTACTTTAAAACCACACCAAAATACGTTTCTGCCTTCGGAGTTCTTCTTGACACCCCATACAGGGGTCATTGGGATTTCCTTCACTATATCATCATAGGAGTAAGGCAGTTGTGCTTCTACCTTCTTTACAAACAGAGGGGGAGGTTCTTCAAATTCTAGTTGTTCCTTTAACCATTGCTCGCGCTCACCCTTGGATTTACGGCCACGCTTTTTCTTTGGTGGTTCAGTTGTACATGTATCCGTATCCTTTTTCTTCTTCTCCGGTTGGCGGTCTCTGGCTTCAATGTGAGTGGCGTCCATAGCGATTGTTGTTGCATCGATAAAGCCTTCTTGAAAGGCTTGCTGAACTAATTCTTCTTGCGATTGCTGAAAGACATTGGATTTTTGAAGCTTTTGGATCAGCCGTGTATACGATGCTTCACTTGGAATCCGATCAGAGCCGGTAAAGCCACAGTCCGTGCAAAATTCAATACTTCTTTTCAAACGTTTCCTTAGATCTTTTATGGTCGGAATTCGTTCCACAATTCGAATGAAAAGTGAATGAAGCATAGCTACATAATTGAGCTGAGTCGGTGCCCCTAGAAAGGCTTACTTCGATACGACACGTAAGAATGGATTAATATCTAACGTCTCAAAGAGATAGCCGTAGGTATCTTTGGGTGACATTTCTAATAAGTCTTGCAAGGAAAACAGGCTTTCTTGTTGAATATTGTACATTGAGAGATGCTCCTTTCTTCTCATCAGTGTCTGGTAGCGGTACTAAACACTTCGAGATTTGGGGAGGTACTCCTTTTTCCATGCTCTATGAGCTTAAGCGTAGTAAGGCTTTGGAATTATGAAATTGATTCAAATAGCATCTTTTTACATGCCCAACACCTCAACAATATCTTGCACAGCTGTCTGCTAACAACCTTTGTCCGTAAAACACCCTTGCTGATGTAATAACCGAAGCATATATTTCCAAGATTATCTCTTCCTTTTATTTACTATTTTTCTAGTTTATCTTATAGTTAGTAATATATTAAGTTGACAGTAGTGTTAACCGATACTATTGGAAGGAGCTATAGAGGCATCCTATAAACATATGATTATTTAGACTACCCTGCTTATTGCTTTAACTGCAAACACATCATTTCTATTAATGAAGAAGAAATGCCTGACCTACACTTTTAACACCACATCTCCATACTTGCAGCAAATCCTTTTTTTCACTAATTTTCTGTGGAGGTATCAACCCATAAATGAATATGAATATGGATATGGACTGGTATGCACTATTCGTCAAAAATGGAAGGGAGGTCCTCATCGCTGACCTGTTAAACAAACGATTTTGTCCGAATGAACTGAGCTTCTTCATTCCGAAACGAAGGGTACCTGAAAAAAGAGAAGGACGTCAATTTGACACCGTTAAGATGTTATTACCGGGTTATGTGCTTATTAATACCAACATGACCAATGAAATCTACTACAAGCTTAAAAAAATCCCACATATCTTCCGAATGTTAAACAAACATGAGACTTTGAACGAAGAAGTACATTACTATAAAATCGAAAGGCGTGAAATGGAACCCATTATTCAGATGTCGGGGGGCGATGGTTGTATTGATTATTCCGACATTAAACTCTCAGGTACCAATATTGTTGTCGTAAACGGACCTTTGAAAGGGATGGAATCCCAAATAAAGAAAATAGATAAACATAAAAAAAGAGCTAAACTTCAATTAGATTTCCTAGGGAAAAGGCTACAGTTCGATGTTGGAATCAACATAATAAATCCCACTCAAGAGTGAGCTAAAATTAGAAAGGTAGGATGATAAACAATGAATAAACAAATTGGTAATCTTTTAGGCCTTCTTTTTATTATAGCTGGCTTCTACTTCGCTACAGCTGGAAGCTCCATCCTTCGATTTGAGACCTCCTTTGATATTTGGCATTTGATAAGCCTATTTGCTCCAACCTTTGTAATGATTTCATCCGGCCTTTATTTGCATTACCGATTTTTCGTGCGATCCAGAAAGGCAATTACGCTATTTTTTGGTGGATTCCTAGTTATCGGGGGAGGATTAACCCAAATCGCCATGTTGTTAGATATTTGGGATTACATATGGCCAGGCTTTCTGTTTGCGATTGCCTTCGGTTTGCTTGAATGCACAATCTTGATTAGACCTAATCTTAAAATAATCTTTGCCGTAATCGTGCTAATGATCCTCTCAGTCTTGTTTTTTGTACAAACGATCTCTGAGGAACTTCTTCAGGAAAACAGCAATCAATTCATACTTCCTAGTTTTCTGGTCATTCTTGGCATTGGCGTAATCGTGAATAACACACTTCGTCACAAGAAGTCGCAATCAAATCTCTGAAATTAAGACGATCGAAATACGTGGGGTAGATACTTTAACATCAGCCATCCCTTTACTCAGAAAAAAAAGGAGCGAACCCCTAGGAACTTATGATCCCAGGTTTCGCTCCTTTATAATAGTTTGAAACAAAGTTATAAATTGATTAGGCCAGCATTAAATCTGAACTGCTTACCAACTCTTGCAAGATACGATTAAGCGTATCTCTTAAAGTATAATAGTTTCCCGTCTCGTCAACCATTTGCTTAAACCACTGTTCCTGTTCTTTAACGGGCAGTTTTTTTGTCTGAAAAATTGTTTTCAGTAACTCAAGCGCTTCCGTCATTTGCACTTCCGTCGGACTGGTCCCTTCTTCTTTCAGCTGCTGTAGCATATCTTGAATACGTTTATATGGCACAATGGCGCCAGCTTGATACTCCTCATTATTCCAGTTTGTATTTGGCGTGGCGACCCCAGCTGCTAGACATCGCGTAATGATCGTTGGAAAATGCTTTCTCAAAAATGGAAATCTCTCATGCAGATTTGACAATGATTGTCTGTCTTCCTTCTCAGCAAAACAAAGTGCCTCGATTCCCTCCACATTTGCCGCCACCAAATTGCTCAGTACATTTTTAGGCCCCATCTCCACAGTCAGTGTGATTCCTTTTCTTTTCAGATATTGAATGGTGGCTTGCCACTGCACCGGTTTGATCATATGCTGTACTAAATTCGCTACAATTTGATCAGGATCATTGTACGGCAGTCCAGTTACATTAGAAATTACAGGGAATTTAAACCAGTTGAAGCTGTACTGTTCGAGCTCAGCCCGTAGCAATTCGGACGCCTGTGTCATTAGTGGCGAATGAAAAGGAGCACTCGCTAACAGAGGCGTTACCATACAGCCGGTGGAGAGTAGCTTCTCTTCCACAGACAAAACGATCTCTTTCTCACCGGATATACTCGTTTGAGTTGGAGAATTATAGCATGAGATGGCCACCACTTGTTCTGGGGTAGTTAATTTCCTACATTCTTCTTCAACTTTTGATTTATCAATCCCGTCAATTATGGACATGGCCCCAACATCCTGTAAAGCGATCTGATCTGCTAACCTCCCGCGAAAACGGGCAATGGATACTGCATCGGCGAAGGTGATTGCTCCGGCACAGGTTAGCGCTGAGTATTCACCCAGACTATGACCCGCGCAGAACTGTGGAGTAATACCTATCTCTTGCATGTACACACGAAAGGCGACGACACTTGAAACAAGAATGGCTGGCTGGGCGATATCATTCTTCGCCAATTCGGCCAAACTGCCTTCAAAACATATCTTCGCTAAATCAATGCCCAATATTTCATTCGCTTCTTCAAAGGTCTGTTTGGCGATTTCATATTGGTTGAACAAACTTTTAGACATTCCTACAAATTGGGAACCTTGACCTGGAAACAAAAAAGAGATTTTTTCCATCACTTTCACCTCGTAAAATGTATTTGTACGCTCTTTATTAATTAATTAATTAATTACTACGTTTAGATAAGCAGGATAGGGTTGTATGCAAGCATTTTTTACATCAATTAACATTATCCTAGAAATCCTCTTCCCGCCATCTGTTTTGTCTCACAGAAGTAGCGCGACTAATTCCTCGTTAACACTTCTAATAAATTTATGGTAAACTATTTAAATATTCGACAACCCGCAATTTCCCCCCATCATCACCTCTATATCAAGGATTGAACGCGATGATGCTAGTAAAATATACTAGAACAAGATGCGCTGCCGCCTGTTTGAATGGTCTCAAGTAAGTACCATAATGGGTGAAGCTCTCATAGTGAAAGGAATTGGCTATGTGAAAAATAGAAAGACGCTCACTCTAATTATGATCGCTGTCACTCTCTTAACAACGTACTTTGTCCTTCACTCATTTCGTATATTCGACTCCAATACATTCGTGGCGAAAAATGGTGTTCTTTCATTGCAGCATTGGGATTGGCAAGATGAAAAAACTATTGCGCTTGATGGAGAATGGGACTTCTATCCAGATGAATTAATTGTGCCAAGCCCGGATGAGGATGTCTTTGAACGTTATAAGAACAAACGCCAATCCATTCTAGTACCTACAGCGTGGGATCGCTATAGAGCTGAGAGCGCTACTCCTTATGGGACAGGCACGTACCGCTTGCTTATTCATGTTCCGGAGGATGACCTTTACGGTGTAAAGCTGAATACGATTCGAAATGCCAATAAAGTGTATTTAAACGGGGAGGAGCTTGGTTCAGCAGGTGTTCCTTCAAAAAGCACCGAAGAATATCGCTTTGATTACAAAAAATATATCGTTCTGGGAAATAGTGAAAACAAACAAATAGAACTTGTTATACTAGTTGCCAATTATGACTATGCTGTTGGTGGGATTGTCAGTTCGCTCCAATTCGGTCTAGCCGATCAAATATTAGCAAAACAAGGCCGTGAAAAATTCATTGAAGCCTTTCTCATTTCCGGCTATTTTCTGTTTTCATTTATATACTTTACGACATATTTACAACACAAACGGAAATTCCAGTATGAGCTCTATTTCAGTCTATTCAGTTTAGCGCAAGCTGTACATATATCTACGATAAATGAAAGATGGATCTACTTACTATTTCCGGAGCTCAGCCCAGCCTCACAACTAGGAATTCAAGCCATTTCACTTACACTTTTCGTATTGTTTTTCCTACTATTTGTTTATCATTTCTTCAACATGTCTGCCAGCAAAAGGATCGTCACTGCATTAAGTGCAATCTTAGGATTTCAAGCCTTGGCAGTGTGTGTGTTAAACATGACCATTGATCTAATGGTAAAGGTTCCATTTCCGTTCATTCAACTCATTGTTTCAGGGACTACTGCTATTAGTTATGTGTATATTTTTATTATGCTGCTAAAAGCCTATAAGCAAAAAACGGATGAGTCCGACTATGTGCTGATCGTTGTTTTTGCTTTTGCTGTTTATGGTATTCTACTTGCAATTGTCCTGCTATTTGATGTGGATATCGAAGTGCCGTCACTTCTTTTATTTTTAATTATGGTGATGAGCTTGGCGCTACTAATGAGTCACCGTTCACAGCAGGCATATAATAAAGTGGAGGAACTGTCTAAGGAATTGCTTGAATTCGACCGAATGAAGGATGATTTTCTAGTCAAAACATCACACGAGCTCGGCACTCCGCTCCACGGCATTATTAATCTCTCTCAATCGCTGCTGGAGGGTGTAGAGGGGCCTTTAAAAAGAAAACAGCAAGAAAGTGTTATTTTGATACACTCGGTTAGTAGAAGATTGGCAGGCTTGGTTAAGGATCTTTTATTTATTTCTAAAATAAAGCAAGGTGAGGTGTCTTTTACATCCAGACCGATCGAAATTCGAATTATTGAGGAAGTGCTCGCTGAGATTGCCTATGTTATGCCGCCCACCCTGCCTGTTCAATTGATCAATACGATCCCAGAAAATTTGCCGCTTGTCTACACCGATGAGCAAAAGCTAAAGCAAGTTTTCTTCAATCTGATCTACAATGCGATTAAATTCACCAAGCAGGGAACGATCACGATCTCAGCTCAAATCATAGAGGAACAGATGCACATATCGGTTGAGGATACGGGTCCAGGTATTGCTTCAGATTACCAAGACCTCATATTTACTACCTTTTATCAAGTTGAAAGCAGCCGGACTAGGAAATCAGAAGGACTTGGTTTGGGATTAAGCATTACCAAGAAAATTGTGGAGAGTGCAGGTGGACGTATTTGGGTAACTTCTGAAATAGGTAAAGGCTCATGCTTCACCTTTACGATCCCACTGGCTACTAATCAGCAGCTATTAGGGCATAATGAAATAAACAATCACAAAATGAACGAACAAGTTACGTCTACCCAAATGAAAAATCGGGAGATGAAGCAGTCGCAGGTTATCCTGCCAACAAAAGTGAAAGGACCAAAACCGTATACGATATTAGTTGTAGATGACGAGCCTGCCAACTTGAAGGTGCTTATTAATATGCTCCATTCGCTTCATTATAGCGTAATTGCAGTAGGCAGCGGGCAGGAAGCACTCGACATAATTGAAACGGAAAAGGTGGATCTATTAATTTTAGATTTAATGATGCCCCATATGACGGGATATGAGGTTTGCAAAACGATCAGACAGAAGCAAGACTTAGTAGATTTGCCTGTCATCATATTAACAGCAGCAGGACAATTGTCTGACTTAGTTGTATCCTTCCAATTAGGAGCCAATGATTACTTGCAAAAGCCTGTTAATTTAAAGGAATTAGAGATGCGAATCGAGTCCTTATTATTAATGAAAAAGTCATCGCAGGATGCTGTGGAGCATGAACTCAGCTACTTTTACGCTCAGATTACACCGCATTTTTTATACAACACACTCAATGCGATTATTTCGCTAAGTTGGTCTGACCAGAATAAAACCCAAACTGCATTAGAACATCTTTCTACCTATTTCCGAGGAAAGCTGGATTACCAGAAGCAGCGCTCACTCGTCCCTTTGGAGGAAGAAATACAATTAGTGATGGCTTACTTAGCGATAGAACAATTGCGCTTCGAAGAAAGGCTTCATATCGAATATAATATCGACGAAACGATTCAAACCTATATCCCAGCAATGACACTGCAGCCGCTAGTGGAAAATGCTGTTACTCACGGGATAATCAAAAGTAGAAAAGGTGGAACGCTGCGACTTACTATCGAGCGGGAACAGCAGCATATCAAAATCACGATAGAGGATAACGGTGTCGGGATTCCTCTAGAAAAGCAGCAAGAGCTAATGCGTGGTCGAAATGAGCGATTGGGCTTCACAAATCCATTTAGAAAGCTTTCACTTATTAAAGGAGCTCGTTTTCAAATGAACAGTGAAGTGGGCAAAGGGACAACGATCATCATTCATATGCTCGAGATCAAAGACAACAGGCAATTGTTCTAATTTTCACTCATACATAAGTGAAAACTCCTAATCAACCAAGCTGTTCATGCAAAGCTTATTTCTCCACGACTGGGACATGGCGACATTAATACCACGATGAACGTTTTTGGACACGCTCTACGATCAGCCGATCAATCCGCAGCAGACAAGTTTGAATCGGGAGATTGAAACAACATGCATTTTAAACTTCAAGACCAACTGAAGGACGTAAAATTAAATTACGTCCTCAACTCGTCCCCAACTCCTTTATTCACTAACTCAAACCCCTTGTAGATCAAGGAACAAACATTTTCGATATGTTTGGTACGCCTATCATCGAAGCCTATCATCGAATATTCTTGAGCGATAATGTCACATCTCATTTATTTCGAATCATCAATATTAAGCACTCCACATGTGTGGAGTGCTCATTATTAATAAAAAGGAAAGGGTCGACTTATGGACTTGATTACTCAACCGTTGACTGTGCAAGGTTGTTATGAATGGTGGAGCCTAGGGGGTACTTTTAGTCTAACTCACTTTCCCATCAAGAGACTGTCCGAATCTTGATCTAATGGCTGCCGAAGCCGACTCGATGAGGACTTATAGCGGAAGATTCAAACGCAACGGTTCTCCATTTGATGCCGTTTCTTTGAAGCTATTTCATCCACTGCGTCCCCGAGAGCTGAACCTCGAGGTTCGCTTCCTATAAGGCTCCTTAGAATTCGCTTCATAAATCTATTCTTTAAGTAAGTCATTCCATATTTAATTAACTGCTGCTCAGCAGAACCTCCGGATTCACAAGCGGTTCCCGGCTGGGATAAGTTTTCCCTGCTTCCCGTAGTACCAATAATCCAATTAACAAGGACACAACGCCAATAATGATCAGCAGCGCCCCCAACTCCTGACTGTAGGCTGTTAGCGAACCATCCCGAAAAGCCATTCCGCGTATGAGGCGGTTAAGCCAGTTCATAGGTAATACCCATGCAGAAATTTGAAAAGGCTCTGGAAACGCAAGTGGACTCAGTTGGATTCCAGTAGCAAGAAACGACGGATACAATACGAAATTGGTTCGTAAATTGACTTTGGACACGTCTTTGGCAGTATAACCAATCAACAGGCCCATAAGTGACAAGGCAAAGGCATACACAAGCAGCGGAATGATAAAAAGATAAGGCTCCGCTTCAAAGCGCATTCCCCCCACCTGCTTTAATAAGCCATAACATAGAAGCAGCGAAAGGGTAGTCAAGACAGCGTAAGGTACACTACGAATCCAAAGCGGCAAAGGCGACTTTCCGTTTGCAAAGAGTTTCCCTTCCTGACGCAAGCGAGGAACTATCGAGCCTGCTGCGCTTGTTGTAATCATCAATACCACGATATTCACAAATCCAATTACCATAAAGCTCACGTAACTTGAGGTCGGATTAAACAGCATTCGCTGCTGCAGGGACAACGGAGAAACAAGCCCTTTAGAGGTTTGCGCATCCATCCCCTTTTGGACCAGACGGGTCATAGAGAGAGTCATATTTTCCGTTAGGATGATTTCCTGAATCGCAGTCCTAATGCCGGTTAGCCCTGAGGGCATCGTGTTATCCATTAAAATGCCGATATTCGTTGATATCCCCTGCTGCTGACGTAGCTCCAACTGTTTGGGAAGCATGATGACCGCTACAGCCTGCTCATTTGCCAGTAATATTTCTGGGTTCAGGCGGCTTGCGTACACGTTTGAGACGTTCATGTATGGGGAAGCATTTATTTGTGAGATCAGCTGCCGTGAATACGAACTGTGATCCTCATCAATGACAACAACAGGCGATTTGGTGATTTGGTTCTGCGAAAACATTAGTCCAAAAAATATGGCCGCGACAAGCGGACCGATAAAGATCAGGCGAAAATACTTACTGCCCGATACGTACTTCCACTCGTCAATCAGTGATTTCATCAAGTTTCACCTCCGCTGTCATACCCGGAAGCAAATCAGCATTCGAATCCATAGATATTCGGACAACAAACATACTTAAATCTGCTTGCCCTTTTTCACGTGTCATGCGCAAGCTCGCAAATTGAGGAGCGGCTGAGATCGAAGTAATAACACCAGTCACCTGTGTTGGGTGATCCAAATATGGAAAATGAACACCAACGCTTTGATTAACCTCAAGCTTTTGGATTTCACTTTCCTGTATGTAGAGATCTGTATAATAGTTGTTTTTTTGCAGAATCGCCATCGGCGCTCCTTGCTGTACTTGATCCCCCGGCTTTGCAACAATCCTGTTGATCAATCCGTCATCCGGCGCGAGTACATCCATTTCTCCTTCTACAGCTGATTTAACCTTGAATAGCACCTCACCCTGTTTCATAGAATCGCCTACAGCCGCACCGACCTCTACAATCGACCCTGGACTCTTCTGATAAAATATTGTCGTTTGCTCCGCCTCAATCATACCTTGTTTCCTGCTCTCAGCCTGACTGACAGCATCCTTTCCTTTAACAACAAGAAGCGAACCTCCAACAATCAGCGCTATCGCCATTCCGATATAAAAACCTACTTTTATCTTCATTCTTCAATCTCTCCCATTCCTATTCTCTATATGTTGTTAAATCTACTGCTCTTTTTTACTTTTCATCATTATTTTGCTGACCGCGATGTCAGCAGCCTCCATAATCACTTCTCCCAATGTGGGATGGGGATGAATCGTCATAGCCAAGTCCTCCACGGTTGCCCCCATCTCGATTGCAAGTCCAAGCTCCGATATGAGAGTTGATGCTTCCACGCCAACGATTTGTGCACCAATCACGATTCCTGAGGTCGGGTTCGCCACAATTTTGACGAATCCTTCGGTTTCCCTCAATGCCAATGCTCTTCCGTTGATCGCAAAAGAGGCTTTACCAATAACAATCGGGATGGCGTGTGCCTTTGCCTCCGTTTCACTTAAGCCAACGCTGGCAAGCTCCGGATTAGAAAAGACGACGAGCGGAATGGCTTTATAATCAACCTCGGAGGTATGGCCTGCAATGGCTTCTGCCGCAATCTTGGCTTCATAGGACGCCTTGTGAGCGAGTGCCGGACCAGCCGTAATATCTCCAATTGCGAAAATATGCGGGATAGCCGTTCTGCACTGTTCGTCCGTCCCGATCAGTCCCCTGCTCGTCACCGGCAAGCCTATGCGCTCCAGCCCTAACTTGCCGTCTGTATTTGGTTTTCTGCCGATAGTGACTAACGCATATTCCGCCGTAACATGATGCTGCTCCTGATTTTTTAAATAATGCAGTGTAATTGAATCAGCATTCTGCACCACTTTCTCAGCTGTCGCCCCGGTTATAATGTTAATACCATCGGCTTTCATCTGCCGGACAACAGGAACCGCAAGGTCTGACTCGAATCCCGGTAGCACTTGTTCTCCGCCCTCCAGAATCGTTACCTTTGTTCCAAATTTGGCATACATTTGCCCCAGTTCGATACCAATATATCCACCGCCTATAACTACCAGGCTGCTCGGAACCTCAGGGAGCGACAGAGCTTCTGTGGAAGACATAATACGCCCTCCAACCGGAAATGCTTGCAGTTCAATTGGACGAGATCCCGTTGCCAGTATGGCATACTTAAAAGAAATGGTTTGCTCCTGTCCAGATTGATTGATAATAGCTGTATGTTCATCAACCAAACTAGCCTCTCCTTCCAGAATGCTT
The DNA here is from genome assembly GCF_001637205.1 of Paenibacillus glacialis. GTDB lineage: Bacteria > Bacillota > Bacilli > Paenibacillales > Paenibacillaceae > Paenibacillus_AQ > Paenibacillus_AQ glacialis. The sequence goes on along the minus strand of NZ_LVJH01000021.1, from coordinate 67,024 downwards.
ACGCCGGCAGTCTTTAATAAATAACTAACTCCGCCTGCTTGCTTATTCACAATCCCCTGCTTGAAATCCTGAGCATTCTTAAATGACACTGCCGCATCTGCGTTATTGAACTGTTTGAGTACATTATAACGATGCGATTCTGCAATTAATGCTTTCGATGGAATGCAGCCAACATGCGTGCAGACTCCACCAAGCTGACTGCGTTCGACAATCGCCGTCTTCATACCAAGCTGCGAAGATCGCAACGCCGCCACATAACCTCCCGGACCTGATCCAATGACCAGCGTTTCTACGGATTCAAGCTTACTCATATCCTGATACCTCCTGTTGAAACTTTTTTTAAAATATGATGATCATAATATATTATATGCATCATATTTTAAAAACGTCAACAGCTGTGTATAGCATTTCTTGAACTAACAGTTACGGGGCCACTAAATTGACAGGCTTAATTATGACGATTATAATATTTTGAAGGTAGAATTATGAAGCTGTGGAGTGATTACAATACCGTATCCCAAAGGACATAAGATGAAAGTGCGGAAAAGAATAGTTGAAAGTGCTGCCCAGGCTTTTCGCACCAATGGTATCCACGATGTAAGTGTTCCGTTCATTATGAAGGGGGCTGGATTGACTCATGGAGGGTTTTATTCACACTTTGACAACAAAGAACAGCTGGTCGCTGAAGCCTGCCGGTATGCCATCAGCGATACCATCGCACTTCTGCAGGAAGCCGCTGATCAGGAGAAGCAGAACCCCCCGATCAATACTGTCATTGATTATTATTTAAGCCCGTATCACCGCGACAAAACGGAGATGGGCTGCATTCTTCCTGCCCTTTCTGGCGAAATATCCCGTTCTTCAGAAGAGGTTCGGCAGGTATTCACCCATGAACTGGAGCGGATGATGGCTTTTATCTCCAATCTGGCGGAAATTGACACGTCCAAAGGTAGCGCACTGTTAAGTACCATGGTCGGCTCTCTTGTTCTTGCACGGTCTGTTAATGATCCTGAACTGAGCGACAGCCTTCTCTCGGCAGGCAAGCAGTACGCCAAAGAGCTGGTAATGACCTAGTCTTGTCCAAGCGCTATAATCCGTTCAAGTCTTAGAGGACATAGACGATCTGACAATTTGGATGAACTTACTCTCGGTAATACCAACGGGAAATAATCTTAAATCCATAACATACATGATAAGATCCATGAGCCCTTATACGACTTATACGATACGCTTGATCCATAATATCCAGCCAGCAAACACAAAAAAACACGCCAACAAATGGCGTGTTTTTTTGTGTTTGCTGGAACCTAGGAGGGGGATCGAACCCCCTGTCCTCATCGCTCTCCCAACTGAGCTACTACCCGTTCTTACTTCTTTTGAATCATAACATACTGCTCTCCAATTAAGTTCTGTCCTGTTGAAGGATCCGCTCCCATCTTCTAGGATGACTATCATCTATGTACAGAGGTTGAAATCCTAATTTCAAATAAATCCGGATCGCAGGCAATCTGAAATCGTCTGTTTCCAAATATGCCGCTTCCCCTCCTGCTTCTCTTATCCTATGCAAAGCTGCAAGGCTCGCAGCAAATCCGAGGCCTTTGCCCGAATATTCTGGAAGCACACCTACCATATGCAAGTACCAGTTCTTATTGTCACCAATACCTGTTTCCCAAGCCGTAGCTGTCGCGACAGGTTGTTCCCCTCGGCAGAAGAATAGAACACGATCCGAATAACACGGTACATGTTCTCCGATTTTATCGGCAAATTTCACTTCTCTTGTAAAAGAGTGACGGATGATATCCTCCCAATTTCGTTCATCTCCTGGCTGGAAATGACGAAATCGGTACCCTAATGGACATTGAAATATGGGTAAGTCGGAGAGCACCTCTTTCTTCATAATGAGTTTGGAAAGAACCTGGTCCATCGTTATTTCCTCTCTTTCGCTTTGAAATCAGGAAATGATATTACTTTACCACCTGCTTCGACCGATTCCATCGACAAGGAAAATACAGAACTCCAAGTCACTGCATCATACACGTCCACTGAGGGAGATCGATCTTCTTGAATAGCAGAAATAAATTCCTCCAGCACGAGAAAATCCCCCCCGCCATGTTTCGTCTCAGCAGCGAATTTCCCCCATTCCTTCCATGTCGGATGATCATACAAGGGCTGATAGTTCCGCAAGGGTTCCCACATATCCGACCCATCTTCTATGTTCTTAGGTGAGTGATCTTTGAACCATATCAAATCGTCTTCCAGCTGATGGCGACCCGTAATAAATGCACCCTCGGTTCCCTGCAGCAAGTAATGCGTTTTATTATGTGGCCTAACAGAAGTCCAATCGACACGTAGTTCAATTAGTACCCCATTCTCTGTTTGTAAGACAGCTACCGCACTATCGCCCTGTCGCCAGAAGCCCTTCCGTGCTGCTGGGTGATCTTTACCGTAATGTTCACCAAAGTAATACTGTAAGGATCTCGATTTGGAAACAAAGGTGGACACGCTTTCCAGGCGGTCTCCGTTAGGTTTGTTCAGATTGATCCATTGCGCAAGCGGTCCTATCGAATGGGTCGGATAATTGATCCCATTATATTGTTTATGCAATTGCCCTCGCCAAGTAAGCGAGCCGTCCGGATGATGAGTCAAGTGACGCAAATCGTGGATATATCCACCTTCTAAATAAGTAATTTCGCCAAACATCCCTTGATCAGCCATATGTTTAATCGTCAGGTTCGAACGAGAGAAGCAATAATTCTCAGACATCATATATTTCAATCCGGTTCGTTCTACCGTCTCGATAAGCTCCCAGGCTTCCTCTAACGATTGGATGGAAATGACTTCGCTCAGGACATGTTTCCCAGCGTTTAACGCATCGATGGACTGCCTTGCATGCAGATGCATGGGGCTCAATATAAATACCGCGTCAATAGACGGATCCTTCAGCATTTCGTGATAATCTCGGTACGTTCGGATTTCTGGAAACTTCTCTTTCCATTGATTGAGCACCCACTCGTTCAAATCACAGGTCGCACTCAGCTGAATTCGATCTGAAAGAGAGTAAAGGGCATTCATAAAGCTTGCTCCCCGATTTCCACCAACGATAGCTAAGCGTACTGGCTTACGAATCACTTGTGCTCCACCTGCTTTCTTCCGGATGAATTCGGCTAACGATGAGCTCAAGTGCTTGCGAATCCCCTTCCGCGTTCGGGTACTTCTCATAATCAAACATATTGCCGGTAAATCCAGATGCCCACTCACTCAATCGATCGCTTGCCATGCTAACCATTTCCAACCTGATTTCATGATCAAGGACATTCACGATCCGTACAGCGGGAACATCGGGCACGGCTGCCGTTTGGATGAAATGCCAATTCTCTTTCCTGACGATGGAATGAATATGATTATGACCGTTGAAATAGAATGCAATTCCCTGCCATTGTTCGAGTATCGGCCAAATGTCCAAGGTAGGGTCGAGCGACATCATGGGCTCGGTTGATCTGGCCGTCGTTCCATATGGAGGGTGATGGCCGAATACGAAAAGTGGCTTATCCGTTGTCCGACTCATTTGCACTTCAAGCCAGGCCAACTGTTCTTCATCGATCGTTCCGCTCCAATCGTCACGGTCTTCACGCGCGGTATCCAGCAACAGGATTATCGCATTCGGCTCCTCAATGACACCGTATCGCTGTTGCTGAGTGATAGAAAGAATGTCTTGTTTCGGGTAGTTATACGTATCATGATTACCTAGAACGTGAAGGAATCGACCAGGAAGCTTACTGCTTTCAATTTTCATCATCATGTCATTGAATTCGGTTAATTCCCCCGCATGAGTCAAATCCCCCACGGAAATATGATAATCGGCATCCATGGACAAGAAATTGTCCATAAAGTGCCCATAATACGAATCCCGTGCTTCTTCAATGGTTGGATTGCAGTCTGTCAGTTCGCCCGGGTAGTGTAAATCCCCAATAATAGCTAGTTTCATGTTAAGCTTCCCCCTATCCTTTAATGCCAGAACTCATAAAACTTCCGATCACCTGCCGCTGGAACAATAAAAAACCTATCATGAGAGGTGCCGAAACAATCAGCGTTGCCGCACATACATCAGACCATTGCGCACCCGACTCGGTGGCCTTCGCAAACATTGCCAAACCCACGGTTAATAAACGATTGTCCTCCGAGTTAGTCACAATGAGCGGCCATAAGAAGTCATTCCAATGAAAGCTGACGGACACGATAGCAAATGATACGTAAATTGGACGAGACAACGGAACATAGATCCGCGACAGAATATGCAGGCGCGAGGCTCCTTCTACGCGGGCAGCTTCATCCAGCTCCTTAGGTAATTGCTTGAAGGACTGCCTTAGCAGGAAGACGCCAAATGAGGATGCAAAGTAAGGTAGCATGATCCCGAGCAACGTATCCAGCAATCCCATTTCGTTCAACACTTGATAATTAGAGAAAATCAGAACATCCGGCGGCACCATAATTTGCACCAAGAATAACATGAACAACAAATCTTTCCCAGCAAACTGAACCCGCGCGAACGCATAAGCAGCCATCGTCATTGTGACAAGTTGGACAGCCAGAACACCACTGCAAACAAGCAACGTATTCATGAAAAATTGCCCGAATGGCGCAGCCTGCCACACATGGATGAGATTATCGAATGTCAATCCCCATGACCACCCTGAACCAATCGCTGACTCCTTTGGAAGAAAGGCCGTTCTGACGACCCAGATGAAAGGTATCATCCATAGCGCGGCAAAGCCGAAACCCATCCCATGCCATAACAACTGAAGGATTCGACGTCGTGTTCTTTCTAAACGTAACGTGCGATTGTCTACCAAGGGCTTACGGTTATTACGATTCAATAACATTGGTAGCTTTAATGGATTGTCCATGAACTTCCCTCCTATTCATAATGGATTTTATGGTCCCATCCAAAAAACTGCATCGAAGAAATGATGAGCAGCAATACAATCATCACCACAGTCATCGTGGCAGCCATACCCTGATCGTAGAAATTGAAGGTCGTGTCGTAGATATAGTACAGTAGTAAATTGCTCGCGTTGTTCGGTCCGCCTTTTGTCATAATCCAGAGATGGTCGACTAACTTAAAAGAATTCGTTATGGCTACAACACCCACGAACAACGTGGTCGGCATAGTGAGCGGAATAGTAATCCGCCGTATGGATGTGAGCGCGCCGACACCACTCACCGCAGCTGCTTCATATAAATCTTTGGGAATCTGTTGCATGCCCGCTAAATAAAAAATCATGAAGTAACCCGCTTCCTTCCAAACCATCATGATAATTAAAGCACCCATCACCGTATTTGGCGTTCCAAGTAAATTAATCGGTTGCTCCGCGATCCACGTGGCAAGCCTTGCCAAAAGCCCGAAATGCGGTGTATACAGAAACAACCAAATGTTCGCCACTGCGATCATCGGTATCATATTCGGATAGAAAAAAGAAAGACGTGCAAGCCCTCGGCCTTTTATCGCCTTGTCTGCAAACAGTGCCATCAAGAAAGCTAATCCCAATGAGGTCGGTACTGTTCCTATTGCAAAGCCAATATTGTTACCGAGCACTTTCATAAAGACTTGGTCTTTCAACAGATTCGCGTAATTACCGAATCCCACGAACAAGGGTTCGGGCGTCGCTAAATTTTTCTCATACATGCTGAGCCAAACCGATTTCAGCATAGGGTAATAGGTAAACAGGCATAGAAACAGAAGCGAAGGTAACACAAGCCCCCAGCCGAATCCGTTTCGTCTAAGCTTCTCACTCCATCCGGCCATCGTACCATCCAGTCCTTCCTTATTAGGGTTCCATGATAATTGAATGAACGAAATATGTCAGGATAAGCGAACATAGCTGTCCTGACATCACTCGAACATTCATGCCTTTAACCTTACTTATTGAAAGGGGCAAGCGCCTGATCCGCTTCTTCCTGCGCTTTCTTTAGTGCACCCGCCGCATCAATTTCTCCGGCCAAAGCAGCTTGAATCTGATTTGTAATGGCCTTCGACACTTTACCATGGTTATGGGTCGATAGTTCTCTGAAGGCATATTCCAGTTGATTCCGCGCAACGAGAGCTTGCGGGAAATCCGCCGTGTATTTCTTCATCGCTTCCGTATCGTACGCGGATTTCCGTACACCGACATAACCTGAAGAACTGCTGAATAATGCAGCTTGCTCTGATGCTGTCATATACTTAACGAATTCCCAAGCCGCAGCTTGTTTCTCGGGAGAAGTATTTTCAAAGATGTACAAGTTGCCGCCACCGGTAGGCGATCCGAATTGCTTTTGCGCTGGCGGGAACGCCACGCCGAACTCGAATTTGGCGTTATTTTTCACGTTCGTTAAGTTGCCGCTCGTATGCATCATCATCGCAGTTTTACCTTGAATAAAGTCAGTCGGCACCGTAGCCCAATCAATCACGCCTTCTGGCATAACTTTCTGTTTATGGGACAAGTCTAGCCAGAATTGTAATGCCTCAACATTCTCCGGTGTATTGAACATCGCCTTTTTACCATCGGAGGACATTATATTTTGCTTGGGATCGGTAGCATTTTGCCGCGCAAGCATTTGAAACATCCAATAGGAATCGTCATTACCCGGGATTTCCAAACCTGCATGACCATCTCTGTTCAATTTCTTGGCGTACGTCACAAGTTCATCCCATGTTGCAGGCGGCTTCTCTGGATCTAAACCTGCCGCTTTAAACATTTCTTTGTTGTAGTACATGACAATCGTGCTCCGTTGGAACGGAATGCTGTACGTTGTACTTTCCGTCTGTGTATCTTCTAGAAAGGCAGGATAGAAATCCGACATCTGGATATCCGTATCTTTCACGATAAAATCATCAAGTGGAATGATCGCCTTCATATCCAGCATGCTGTATAGTTCAGTCGACATCATGACAGCGACATCCGGCGGTTGCTTGGCCTGAACGCCCGCTTGGATTTTTACCGTGTTATCGCCATAATTGCCTGTGTACACGGGATTCACTTTAATATCCGGGTGTTGCTCCATGAATGTGCTTACCATCCCGTCGATCACTTTCGTCAGCGGACCGCCAACGTTAACTGGATAATAGAATGTGATCTCAACATTCTTAGATTCCGAAGATTCCGGTGTGCTTGCAGTCATCGCAGGTTGATTCGTATTCATATCCTTCCCCGCTGAACTCTTATTCGTTTGGCCGCAGCCTGCGATCGCCATTATAGAAACCAACAGCAACAACGCCGTTAACTTTGATTGCTTTAACATTTCTGTTATCCCCTTTTCCTCTTCGTTTCGGATTAAAATGCATAATGGCGAAAGTTCAAACTAATGCGATTCGAACCAACGTCAAGAATATGGAGTTCTGCGCCATTAGCAGTCGGTAGAACGGCGATTCCTTGCGCTTCTGTACCACTAGGTAAATTACGGTCAAAGGCAACGGACACACTACCGGTATCCGTATCGATCTGATAGACCGTCTGGGTCCCATTATCCGATGAAGCGTACAGGATACCGTTATACATTTCTGCCCCTTGGATTCGATCAATGCTTTGTGTAAGGGGAACTGTTCTGATCAGATGCATATCATCGAGGCTAAACACATTCAATACACTGGCATTACTCCACTGGGCTGTGTATACCTGTCCGCGAACGGCATCTACTGCAACCCAAGGTACACCTCCAATATGTAAGTCCAGCGGCAAAGCGAATGAAGTGCCTGTATATTGCAAGGTATTTGCATCATAAAGGGCGATATAAGGATGCTCGTAATGTTTGCCATCTTCAATGGGAGCATAGATTGTATCGTTGTAGTAAGAAATATCTCCGATGTGGTCTCCACCTAAGGCAGAAATTTCCGATGGAATAGCCAATTGATTCCGGGCCTTCACCGTCTTGCCGTCCAGTGCAGTGCGCAAGAGGCCATATGGCGAACTAAAGATCCATGAGTTGCCATCCGTAGTCACGCCTTGCCCTCGTTCAAGAGCCTCAAGCAACCAGAAGGTTTGCTTGGATACCTCATGCCAAGACCCATTAACCTCAGCTACCTCTGCAGTCATAACCACAGTTGTGCTTGCAGGGTTATCCGATCCGACATCGGCAGCGGATGCTACCATTGATAAAGAACTAGTCGCAAAAACTCCCGCACACATCAGACCGAATAATCTCGTTAATTTCATGTTTCTCTCCTCCTAATAAGGTTGTAGCCCGGCACCTTCGCGCCTTGCTTCAACCTTATTATAGGGCTAGCTTCTATCCCTCCAATTGAACAAAACACGTCTTTCCTTGAACAAAACTCTCATTTACATAAATTAAATCAATACATCGCGTGGCTTGGTTTTAATGAAATTTGATTAGCATAAAGTTTCGGGGTAAGACCTGTCTCACGCTTAAACAATCTAGTGAAATGCCCTTGATCGGCAAAACCAACCTGAGCAGCGATCTCCTTTAAGCCAACTTTACCTGAACGAATTAGAAATTTAGAACGTTCGATTCTTAACCGAATTAAATAATGATGTGGAGTAAACCCGGTCTGCTGTTTAAAAATACGAATAAAATGGGACTGGCTCATATTGGCCATTGAGGCTAGCTCCGTCAGTTGAATTTCCTCTTCCAAACTCTCCCGCATATATTGGATAACCTGAAAAATCTCTTGATTAGCTGGCGTTTTGCTGTTCGAATGCTGGGGGATCACGGAAGAATAGTGCTGTAATAAATGAATGATCAACATGTTAGATAATGAATCGCTGTAAATTTTCCCTTTAGCTCCGCCATTCTGTAATTCCTCAAGCATCCAGAGCCCTAGTTGCAGGAGCTTAGTGTCTTTTACATGAAATTTGCGGTCCAATTGTATATGGCCTTCTGTCAGAAAACCGGATTCACGAGCGATCTCTTCGATGACCGAAGGAGTAATTTCAATTTTGAGAAAATAGAGCGAGGTTCTGCCCCAAGGACAAAGAGTGCTCTCATTACATGGGGTAATGTGAATGGTATAGTAATTTTCATAGTAGGCAGTGCAATGAATCCCTATCAAATACTTAGACTCTGACGAAGGGCTGAACGCTTGTTGTGGACTATACCATTGCGAAACCTGAAGCTTATCCCAACCATATCTATCACTTGCAAGTACAGGCTGGAAAGCCATAGGGGACGATCCTTCAAATTCCTCCATTGTTTTCATATCTATCTATCACCCCTTGTTACCCCCAATATATCAGTCTTGTATGCGCTCCGCGTCAATGAGCTGTAAAAGCTATGTTAATTCCTCCACTGAATCCGTAAATGGAAGAATGGATTAATAGAATAGAGATATACAGTCACAATAACAAAAAAGAGGGTTAGCCCCCTCTTAACTAGTTCCGTAAATGCAGCCCCCAACAATTGATATTTGGACGCTTGACCTCATTGGTTGATAAAAAATATTTATCACTTAGTTAAATGGTAATAATTATACATTATCATCAATCGGGTGTACACTAGTATTAAGTTATCCAATATTATCTATTACGTAATCAAAGGAGCAGACCATGATGGCTAAGGTTACTGGGTTGGAGGGTGTTGTTTCTGCAGAAACAGACATTAGTTTAGTGGATGGAGAACAAGGTCACTTGGTGTATCGAGGTTATTGGGCTAAGGATCTTGCTGTGACAAAGAGTTATGAGGAAGTAGCTTTTTTGCTTTGGAATGGGCGGTTGCCAGAGCGAGATGAATTAGATCAGTTAGAACAACGAATGGCTAATTTAAGGAATATACCGGAATACATCTGTAGGATTATCGATTTACTTCCATTATCGGTTCCAATGATGGCTGTATTGCAGACCACAGTAGCAGCTCTTGGGGAAACAGAAAGTTCAACTTGGCCACCAACATTGCAACAAGCAGAGCGTTTGTCGGCGATCCTGCCAACGGTCATTGCCTATAGATATCGTAAATCACAAGGTTTAGCCATTGTAGAACCTGATCCCAAGTTAGAACATGTCGCTAATTATTTATATATGCTGACAGATCATCTTCCCGATGAGTCCCATACAAGAGCATTAAATGCCTACTTAATTCTTGGTATGGAGCATGGCATGAATGCATCGACATTTGCTGGTCGCGTCATTCTCTCTACACAATCAGATATGAGCTCGGCCATATGCGGAGCAATAGGGACAATGAAAGGTCCACTGCATGGTGGAGCTCCCTATGAAGTAATTGCAATGCTTGAGCAAATAGGAACTAAGGATCGCGCTGAACCGTGGATTCGTAACATGTTGGACAATGGAGAGCGATTAATGGGATTTGGTCACCGGATTTATAAAACCAAAGATCCTCGCGCTGAAGCTCTCCGTATCGTCACTCTCAATATGACAGGACAAGATCCTTCCTTCGATTTGGCGATTCACGTTGAGAATACTGCCATTCGTTTACTTGAAGAATACAAACCAGGACGTCGATTGTATACGAATGTGGAATTTTATGCGGCAGCTATATTGCGTACAATTCAGCTCTCTCCTGATCTGTTTACACCTACATTTACAACGGCAAGAATTGTAGGCTGGACAACACATATCCTTGAACAAGCAAGCGTTAATCGCATTTTTCGTCCTGAGTCTGTGTATACCGGATCAATGCCTGCATTGGGGTAATAAAAGCTGTCAATGGAATGGATATTTTCCAAATGAAATCTAAGAAAAATATAAGAAGCTCAAGCATTATTTCGGATTGAGCTTCTTATAATTTACAAGTCTTGTTCGTAAATGTGGCTTCATAAGTCTAGCTTTTCACCATGTATTCAAAAAAGTTCTTACAATAAAGCTGTTAACTTAGTTCAAACTCTCTCCAAAGTGAACTTTCCACCCCTAACCTCAGCGTTAAATTGACTTAATCCGTTCTTATAGCTGTAACTTTCACCGTCACTGCTCAGAGGGAAGTCACTTTTAAAGTTACCCGAAACCTTTTTGAATTGAAATCTAAAACCCTCGTTTTCAGGAATAGATACCGTTACATTGGCAGCTGTCGAAATTGATTGTATCCGCTGTAACATCGTTGACGATCGCACAACTACACTCCTGCCGGTTGAATGGGCATTAAATTCTAAGAACTCGCCAGACAGATTTACTGGCGATGAGGTAGTATGTATATTGAGTTTCTCAATTTCTAAGTTATCACCTGAAATATGACATGCGGTTGCATGGATATCTAGCTCAATCATTTTACCTGAAAGCTTAGCTTTACCGGATGTTATGTTACATCTACATCTATTTACATCTACATGATGTATAGACAAATGGCTTCCAACGCTTTCGATATTCATAGCATTAAATTTCTTCTTTGGAAGATGAATTTCTAAATCTGTTTTGTGCACATTGAATCCAATGTTAATCTTTTGTTTTCTTCCATCGGTAATAGTTAATTCACCGTTATTCACATTAAACTGAAAGAGTTTACTTTCAGGAAATCTCGTACCCGCGCTCTGGATAATAACTATTTCTTCGTTCTCACTCTGAAGAATACGGATATCTCCCGTGATCCAGTTGATTGAAATGTCCCGGATCGTCTCTTGCATGCACTCCCTTTTTCGAACAATGGATTCTACCTGAGCGAACATACTCACCACTCCTAACTATTTATTTATGCTGACAATTGGACCTTCCCGATATTCCTATTAACCACCACTTCATAAGATGTGTATCACCGGGGTCGTACTCTTGAGTTTGATTTTATTGTCCATCTTGTCTGTAGGCATCGATATCAGAATGACGTTCGGTAATCCTCTGTATCAATTGATCACTAACGATATCAACACCCAACACCTTCATCATATATTGTAAGAACTTCAACCGATTGACTGTCTCAGAAAGACTACGTTCAAATAGAACCGGATTGATCCATATGTTCACAAGCAATATTAATACTTCCGCACATTCAGTAGGGTAATCTGTCGTAATTGACCCATCTACTTTCCCCTCCAATAGGATAGCTGCGATGATAGAGGCGTCTTTGTTTACACCTTCCTTCATTCCTGTCACCACAAATTGCGGATTTTTAATTTGCGTGCTTAAGACACGATCTAGGGAATGTGCATCTTGATCTGCCATAACATTCTCCAATATACTAATAAGTTTCTCGCGAGCGTTAGCTGCTTGCGTATTTTGAATCAGAACATTCATCATTTGTGCAGTGTAGCTAAATTGTCGATTCATTACTGCATCCAAAATTTCCTCTTTAGATTTAAAATGATGATAAATAGCACCCTTTGACATTCCCAACGCCTCAATAATATCTTGCACACTTGTCTTCTCATAGCCTTTGTCTGTAAATAACCTTGCTGAGACGGATAGGATTTGCTCTAACGTCTGTTCTGGATATTTATTTCTCGCCATATTGTCTCTCCTTTAAATACCAACCGTTGGTATGTATATTATCGTACACATTTATTAATGTCAAGATTAGGATGCGATGCGACTTATACTTTAATAGTTGATTTAACACTACTCGACCTAGAATCCAGTGATAGATGGAACGGAAAATGAGTAGCTAATACGCTTCACTTATACGCCGTTGTTGGGCAACTTCTGGGAATCAATTGTGAATTTATAATAACTCATTAAAAAATGCCAGTGTCCCCGATATATCAGGAACTCTGGCATTACATGTATGATTAAGGCTTGTATAACCTTGAATCGTTTATTTTGCTTGTATTGTTTCTAATGGCTGTGCATTTCCATAGACCGGACGATTGCGATCTACAGGCTGTGCCCATTTCACTGCATTCACAATGACGCGTTGAATGTCTTTGTTATAATATGTTGGATACGTTTCATGTCCCGGTCTGAAATAAAACACTTTACCATTTCCACGTGTAAAGGTACAACCGCTTCGGAACACTTCTCCACCTTCAAACCAACTTGTGAAGATAAGCTCGTCTGGTGCAGGAATATCAAAATGCTCTCCATACATTTCTTCTTTTTCTAGTTCGATAAACTCCCCAATTCCTTCCACAATCGGATGGCTTGGCGCCACAACCCAAAGACGTTCCTTTTCATCCGCTTCACGCCATTTCAAATCACAGCTTGTACCCATTAATGCTTTGAAAATTTTGGAGAAATGCCCAGAGTGAAGGACAATCAAGCCCATTCCATCAAGCACGCGCTGCTGTACTTTTTGGACAACTTCATCTGTTACTTCTCCATGTGCAAGGTGTCCCCACCAAATTAATACATCCGTATTGTTTAATACGTCATCTGTTAATCCATGTTCTGGTTCATCCAACGTAGCCGTCCCAGCTTCATATCCTGCTTCATTTAAAAAGCCTGCTATAGCACCATGAATTCCATTTGGATATATTTCCGCAACAAGCGGATTCTTTTTCTCATGACGATTTTCATTCCATACGGTTACTTTTACCATTGGTTGAACACTCCTTAATCTTCTATTAACTGTACTCATTATAAAAAATTTGAGCTGTTAATGAAATACTGAATCATGGCAATTTTATATTCAAAAGTGTCCTCAATTTCTTTAATACATCAAAATACAAGGTATAGATATCAATCATTGGATCATATATATCCAAAAGTGATATACTCCCAAAAGGAGGTTATGCTTCATGTCCTTATTAGAAACCAATATTGATACGCATTCCGATGCTATTAATGAAGAAGTCATCTATCAGAATCCGCTGCTGTTTCTAAAAATATGGGAAATATCCTTAGAGGCTCACTATAGCAACGTTGTGGAGAAACACCCATGGCACTACCACAAAGAGGTAGAATTTCTTGCTGTCATTGAAGGCCACTTAGGTGTTCAAAGTAAGGGCGATTACGTTGTTCTTGGTCCGGGTGATGTTATGGTATTGGGAGCTTCGCAGCCACACCGTTCCCATAAACCTCTTACAGAAGTACTGCACTATGTGGTGCTTCAAATCGATTTGAGCAAACATTTTGACCAGAGCACCATGCCATATCTATACTGCTTCTCGGAACTGACTCAACCACTGGATATTCTAAACTATATTTTTAAAGAAAATGAGTCTGCGAAACGGGAAACCCATGCTTTTATTATGGAAATATTTAAAGAATCTCAAACACGGATGAGAGGCTACGAAATTGCTGTCAGCTCTACGATCAAGAGAATGATGCTATTACTGTTAAGAAGCGATAGTCGCAACGTATTGAACTATACAGGGGAATCCGAATTGAATCGATTAAGACCCGTACTTGATTATGTAAACGAACATTTGAACGATAAACTCTGCGTCGAAGATGCTTGTACTTTACTTAATTTGAGCTATCACTATTTTATTAAATATTTCAAGAAAAGCATGGGCATCTCTTTCGTGGATTACGTCAATTATAAAAGAATCAAACGATCTGAGCTGTTATTACTTACAAGTGAACTTAGCATTATGGAAGTTAGCTACGAGGTCGGCATTTCGAACATGGCCCAGTTCTATAAACTGTTCAAACGCCATAATCAGTGCTCGCCTAGGAAATTCAAACAGCGCATGCGAAGCGAGTCCAAAGGTACGATGGAAGCCATGCCACAAATTAAATCATAGATAGCTATGGTTACCCGAAAATTAAAATAGCACTGCCCTCACCTATAAGGCGAGAGCAGTGTTTTTGATGAAAAACGACTTAACTTAACGTCAATTATAACTACATTTACTCTTTAACGACCAACTTAAGCGGTGCAGGTATCAACTTCTCCACCGTTTTACCTTGAAGAACATCTTTAGCCGCTTGCACGGATAGTTGTCCGATTAATTCGGGTTGTTGGGCTACGGTTGCAGTTAATTTGCCTGCTTGGATTGAGTTCAGCGCATCTATGTTTCCATCGAACCCAATTACAGCTATCTTCTTGCCTGAGCTTTGAATCGCTTCAATCGCACCGAGTGCCATTTCATCATTGTGAGCGAAGACAGCTTGGACACCTGGATTTCCTTGCAACAGATTTTCCATAACCGTTAAGCCTTTGGTTCGATCGAAATCTGCAGATTGCTTCGCAATCACATCAAGCTGTGTATCCGAAATTGCATGGAATCCTTTACCACGTTCACGAGTAGCTGATGCACCAGGTACACCTTCTAACTCAATAACTTTAGCACCTTTACCGAGTTGTTCTACGATATACTCTGCTGCCAATGTTCCACCTTTTACATTATCTGATGCAACGAGTGCTTCAACTTTCCCTTTTTCAGCGGAACGATCTAATGTAATGACTGGAATACCTAAGCTATTGGCTGTCTGTACTACCGTAGAGATAGCAGATGAATCCGTTGGATTGATTAACAGGGCATTCACACCTTGTTGCATTAAGTCCTCTACGTCATTACTTTGTTTGGCAGAATCATTTTGCGCATCGATTACGATGACTTCCATACCTTGCTTTTTAGCTTCCGCGACAACGCCATCTTTTAGAGATACAAAGAAAGGATTGTTCAAAGTTGAAATCGATAGTCCTAGCTTCATATCTTCCAAGTTACCACTTTTATTAGGCTTAGCCCACTCGGGTGGCTCTAAAGAACATCCTGTCATCAGTACTAGTAGTAAAGAAACAAGAATTAATGTACCTTTTTTCATGTTGGAATCCCCCTCTTATGCGGCTTTCTTACGGTCTATTAACACAGCAATCGCTATTACAATCCCTTTAACGACCATTTGGTAAAACGAAGATACGCCGAGCAAATTCAATCCATTGTTCAATATTCCGATAATTAGCGCACCAATTAATGTACCTACAATACGTCCACGCCCACCTGTTAAGCTCGTACCCCCTAATACAACAGCTGCAATGGCATCTAACTCATATGATGTACCAGCAGTTGGTTGCGCCGAGTTCAGCCTTGAGGTTAGAATCGCACCTGCCAACGCGGATAACATACCTACTAGGGAATAAATCATGACTTTAACGCGATCTACTTTAATACCTGAAATGATGGATGCCTTCTCGTTACCACCAATCGCATACGTTTTGCGACCAAATGGAGTTTTGTGCAATACCACCCATAAGACGAAGAATACGATAATCATCGTGATTGCAGGAACTGGAATACCTAAGAAATATCCACGCCCAAACAATTGGAACATCATGCTGTCTCCAAGACCTGTGATCGGATTACCATTCGTATAGACAAGGGTTAATCCGCGGAAAATAGTCATCGTTGCTAACGTTGCAATAAACGGAGCCATTTTACCTTTGGTAATCATGAGACCGTTGACCATCCCCATAACACCACCCAGTAAACAACCTATAACAATCGCTAATATCGGATCTAATCCCGAGAGCATAAGGTTTGCCATGATCGCACTAGATAATGCGAGAATGGAACCTACTGATAAATCAATCCCCCCTGTCAAAATAACAAAGGTCATACCGAATGCGATCAATGCATTAATGGCTACCTGTCTTAGCAGGTTCAATATATTAAGCGGTTCCAAGAAACTTGGATTTAACACGGTTACGATGATAATCAAGATAAGAAGCCCTAGTAAAGGACCTAGTTTCTGTGTTATTTGCCCGATCTGAAAGCCCTTTTTCAATTGTTCATCTTTGCTAGTCGTCATAACTATTGTCCCCCTGTAGCTAACGTCATAATGTTCTCTTGCGTAGCTTCCTGTTGTGAAACTTCACCACTGATTTTCCCTTCATGAACGACGATGATTCGGTCACTCATCCCTAATACTTCCGGGAGTTCAGAGGATACCATAATAATCGCGACACCACGTTCCGTTAATTCATTCATGAGTTGATATATTTCTCGTTTTGCCCCAACATCAACCCCACGCGTCGGTTCATCCAAAATGAGAACACTTAGCCCAATGCCGATCCATTTCGCGATAACCACTTTCTGTTGATTACCCCCAGATAGATTGCGAACTAATGTTGCGGAGGACTGTGTCTTGATCTGCAAACGTTGAATAAGAATGTCTACAAATTCTTGTTCTTTCTTATCAATGATTAATCCTTTGGGTGCGAAACTATACAGGTTCGTAAGTACCATATTGTCTCGAATAGAGAAATCAAGTACTAAGCCTTCATCTTTACGATCTTCTGTAACAAATCCTATGCCAGCCTTCATAGCATCATCAGGATTACGGATCGAAACCTTTTCGCCTCGGACCCAGATCTCACCTTGGTCTAATGAATCTAATCCGAATATCGTTCTCATCATTTCTGTACGTCCAGATCCCATTAATCCAGAGAATCCTATAATTTCGCCAGTCCGCACTGAGAAATTCACATCTTTGAATTGGCCCTTTTTAGAAGCATTTTTGACTTCAAGCACAACTTTTCCCGGATTTGATGTACGTTCAGGGTAACGGTCTGTGATTTCTCTACCAACCATCTTTTTGACTACATCGTCAAAATTAGTATCTGGAATAGCCTTTGTATCTACTGTCTTCCCATCTCGCATCACAGTGATTCGATCACATATCGCAAAAATCTCTTCCATCCGATGAGAAATATAGACGATCGAGACGCCTTCTTTTTTTAGTGAAGCAATGACTTCGAACAACTTCTGGATTTCTCTCTCTGTTAATGCAGCCGTAGGCTCGTCCATTACGATCACTTTGGCATGTGTCATTAAAGCTTTGGCAATCTCAATCATTTGCTTCTCACCAACAGAACATTCGCCTGCTTCACGATTCAAAGGAATCGTAACGGAGAGTTTTCGAAATTGTTCATTTGCTAACGCTTTCATTTCATTCATATTTAACAATCCAAATTTAGATGTCCGCTCCTTACCAATGAACAAATTATCTAGCACGGTCATATCCGGCCACACATTAAGCTCTTGATGAATAAAAGCGATCCCACTTCGTTCCGCCTCTTTCGGATTTGCAAAGTACGTTTCCTGACCATCTATTACGATCGTTCCTTGATCACGCTGGTGGAGTCCAATCAGAATGTTCATCAGCGTAGATTTACCAGCTCCATTCTCACCCATGAGGGCATGAACTTCACCAGCCTTAAGCTCAAAGTCCACACCCGTCAGTACACGGTTAGCACCAAAGGACTTATGAATACCTTGCATTGTAATGTGCATAATCGTAGATCCCCCTCATTAACCGAAATAGACACCGGCTTGTAAAATGCAGTTCGCGTAAGGTTTAGCCTCGCCCGTACGAATGATAACTTTGGCATTGTGGGTTAGTAACTTGAATTGCTCATGTGAAACGTCATCTATAGGTATTTCCTTGAATTTGTGATTTAAGTATTGCGATGTTTCTACGTTGGCAGAAGCTAACTCCTTGGCTACGATCACTTTTTCAATGACCATGTCCTCTGTGATCATATCGACAACATCTTGAAAGCTAGGAACGCCAAGTGTAAGTGCCAAATCAATCTTAGGAACACCTGCGGGAACGGGAAGACCAACATCGGCAATGACAATGGTATCGGTATGGCCTAAGTCAGTTAATATTTTGCAAATATGACTGTTCAATGTCCCATGTTTCTTCATAACTAGAGGCTCCCCTCTACTTCTGCACGTGTTGGCATACCACCTTGAGCACCGAATTTTGTAACGGATAAGGAAGCAGCTCGATTACCGAACTTCACACTATCCTGCAATGATTTCCCTTCAGCCAGTGCGACGGCAAATGCTGCATTAAAAGTATCTCCAGCTCCAGTCGTATCTATAGCATCTACTTTATAAGCGGGAACAAGGACTTCTTGCTCTCCATCGTAAAAGCGTACGCCATTACTGCCTTCCGTAATAAATAGCTTGTTAGGATATTTCCGTAATGCCTCTGTTGTACTCATTCCAGTAAATAAAACGGAACATTCATGTTCATTCGGAGTCAAATAGCTGGCATTCTCTATAATCGAGTCACTGATGGGACGTGCGGGAGCAGGATTAAGCAACATCGGTACATTGAATTCACGACAAATGTCACTCACATAGGATACTGTTTCTTCGGGTATCTCTTGTTGTATGAGTACGATATCCGCAACTCGGATAGTATCAAGTGCTTTCTCTACAAAAGCAGGAGTAACATGATCGTTTGCGCCTTTTACGACAATAATACTGTTATCGCCTTCAGCTAAAATGATATGCGCTGTTCCACTTTCCACACCTGTAACCGGTTCCACATACGCTGTAAGAACACCATTGGATTTGAAATTATCCAATAAAGCTTTACCATAATAATCGTCACCTATGCACCCGATCATTGTAACTTCAGAACCGAGACGAGCCGCTGCAACAGCTTGATTTGCTCCCTTACCTCCGGGAACTGTTTTGAAGCTTTCTCCAAGAACAGTCTCCCCAGCAGAAGGACGCTTCAATGAAGTCACTACCAAATCCATTGCACTACTTCCGATCACACAAATCTTAGCCATAGTTATCAACCTTTCTAATGATATTATCTATATAGATTGAACTAAAGTTTGCGTTCACAAGTTCAATCATTCCTAAAGAGAATCATGAATATGGGAGTTCGTCTTTAGTTCAATCTATATAATTGTTCTAGTCGTTTCCCGTTCTACGAAGCTTACGGGTAATTGAATGATTGAATCCTCTACCTTATCTTGTTCAATCAGCCTAATTAATAACCCAGCTGCTTCACGACCCATATCATACGCCGGTTGGCGAATGGTGGATAACGAAGGAGATAACAAGCTACTTAGAGGGGTATCATCATATCCGATAATCTGCACATCTTGTGGAACTGCTTTGCCTAAACGATGTGCTTCTTGAAGGATTGCTGTCGCCACGATATCGTTACTCGCAATGACACCATCCGTATCCGTATGTTTATCGAACAATTCCTTGGCCCATTTCCCAGCTTCTCCGTATGAAAAAGATGACGTCTGGATCACATCGTAAGTCATTCCCAATTCTTCGAGTACTTCTATCGCACCTTGAAACCGATCTTGGGCTGGTTTGATATGTGCCGGACCTTGTAATATAGTAATTCGTTTACTTCCTCGCAAAATGATTTCACGAGCAGCGATACGTCCGCCTTCTCTACCATCTGCGTATACGGAAGGACTTTCATTAGAAGTACGATCAAGAAATACGATCGGAATTTTCAATTTATGATAAGTATCGCTGTCTGGGAAATTGGTTGATGAAATGACTCCGATGACATTATTTTGCACAAAAGTTCGAATGTAATCCAATTCTTTATCTTCATTCTCATCGCTATTCCCAAATATTAACCGATAACCATTCTCTTGCAACAGATCCTCTACCCCTCGTGCTAACTGCGGAAAAAAGGGATTGGTAATGTCAGGCAATAGTAGACCGATTAATTTAGATTTCCGTTTATATAAAGAACGAGCTACTTCATTTGGTGAATAATTCATCACATTAATCGCTTCTTCTACCTTTTTACGCGTATCTACATTGACATAACCTGATTCATTGATGACTCGTGAAACAGTAGCCACTGACACGCCAGCAATTTTTGCGATATCTTTTATTGTTGTCATTCGTATTTTCATCTCCAAGTGTGTAACCGGTTACATTCGT
The DNA here is from genome assembly GCF_001637205.1 of Paenibacillus glacialis. Classification (GTDB taxonomy): domain Bacteria; phylum Bacillota; class Bacilli; order Paenibacillales; family Paenibacillaceae; genus Paenibacillus_AQ; species Paenibacillus_AQ glacialis. Next base: position 46,545 of record NZ_LVJH01000021.1, on the reverse strand, counting down.
TACTTTATTAAATTATCACATATTCATTTCATTTACAAGTTTTTATTAATTGGAACTATTAAATTGCTAATATGGTCCGCTGTTGTCTTCCTCTACTTCTTCTTATCATCGTTATAACTGATTAACCATAGACACTACCTATTCTCCCTGATAAAATAGAACAAGTTATAGAACGGAGGCACCATTGTGGATTATGTTATTTTAGATATTGAATTCAATGGCCGCAAATTTGCAAGCGACCTACCCATGGAAGTGATCGAGATTGGTGCTGTCCGATTGGACTCACAATTGCGTGTTGTGGATGAATTCTCTGCATTAATAAAACCCGTATATTTCTCTAAGCTAAATTCCTTTATTAAGAAGAAAACAGGAATTCCTCAAGAAGATATTGATCAAGCAGCTGGATTTCGAAAAGTCATTACTGACTTTATGAACTGGTTAAATCGTAGCAAATCCTTCCTTCTGTTCACATGGGGCGGCGAGGATTTAAAAAGAATTATATATGATACGCGTATGCACAAGATGGACGATGCTTTCTGGATGGCAGCCAACTACTTCGATTTATTGAAGGGTTATATACGTTATAAGAATGTTACGAATGATGTTAGTGTCGAAGGCGCTCTGCTAGATCTCAATATTGCTCCCTCAGGATCCGCACATCGTGCATTAGATGACGCCAAAATGACTTCTGAGGTATTCCGGGCTATATTCGATAAGTTAGACTTCGAACACACGCAACAGTTCAAAGATGTATATTCCAATGCGAAAGAACGAAGATTGGTTAAGAACTCGATCCGTTCGATGACATTGCAAAAAATACCGCTCACTTGGGAAAACCTCTTTGAACGATATCTTTTAAATAAGACATCTCTTGAAGATCCAAGAAAGCTTACAGAGTTACAAGAATATTTCAACATTGAGATTACGAAGATGCAGCAGTCGGCAGCGATCTCTGCGAAATAGTTATATGTTAAAAACCACTATGGGAGAGAATTCCATCGTGGTTTTTTTCTAATTTACAAGAATATCCGAGTAGACTAAAGCTACCCAATTTATCTATAACGTACTGCATGCAACTCTGGATTTACCTGTCTTGATGTGGTAAAGATCAGCCAATGTTCTGTGAGTAACGGTTTAGGCATAGTTCCATTCATCCTTTTCCGTATAATCACCCCACGGATCTTCACCGTTATAAGCACCTACATACAAAACCTTATCGTCTCTAACAATCCATTGCATGCCATGTTCTTCTTCCCATGTACAATTCAGTTCCATATCAATGACGGGCTTATCGCCCTGCTCGGGAGCGGAAATGTTTAGACTACTTGGATAAATAGATTTAAATACATCTCTAGCATTTTCAAAAACCTGCGCCTCTTCACCTATCATATCTAGGAACGCATTACAATATCGAATAGAAGCTTCGGATAATCCGTCGATCACATCATCAGGGAGTGCATTTAGATAATTAGCACATTTCTCAACATAATTCATGTCTACCTCATCCGCAGAGAAGCTTATATATTTATTGAAAATCTTAAAATAAACCTCCCCTTCTAATCCACCGTCAACGTTCTTTATATTTCTTAGTAACATAATACCGCTCCTTTCTTCATTTTGAAAAAAATAGATTCTTATCTTTTATAGTAGATTTCTATCCTGCATATTCGAATCCTCTTTTAAAATATATATTATCATCTTATGCTCGTTGTATAGCTCATGAATCGGATTCAAATAAGGATCTACTCCTCTTAATTCCTCATATTTTAATATATTTCGATATTCAACTAAGAATCTGGATATAAGTAGAAACACCTATATATTCACCCTATGAACAAGTTTTATTACGAAACACTTCGACTTATGCCGACGCCACACACTCTAAACTCCCTTATTACGACACGAATATCCGACGTGATCTTTAAAAACCCATAAATTAACAACTAGTTCTAAGGTCTCATATCAAGGGATTGTAAATTCTGTAAAATATAATATATAATTAACATTTTTTCATTTTTTTAATATAAAGGAGGATTAGGGGTACTCGATAAATATATTGTAAATTCAAACACAATTTCACTTATGATGAGGGAGGCTTTATTTTGAAAAAGGGTACAAGTATAATTCGTAGTTATTTCATATTCTTACTTAGTATATTACTGGTACTAGGGATTGGATTCTCCAATGTCTCGTATGCTATTGATGTTGAAGACTCTTCAAAGGTTAATGTACCCGTTCAATCAACACTCAAACCTCTTGGTAATTTAGACATTAAGGATCGGGTAAAACTACCAAAGCTCAAAAACCTTGAAACTTTTGGTCTTAATGCACAATCAAATTCAGAGTCTCCGCAAAATTATGTACTAGAGTCCGATAGTGATGAGCCTATTACGGTAATCGTGGAACTAGATACTGAACCAACAACGGTTTATGAAGCTACGGTTCCATCTGGAGCTAGATCTAGTCTATCTAGTCATACAAATGCGCTACGTAAGGAACATTCAGATTTCAAATCTGCGGTCAAAAGTAAATCTATCGCACAATTTAACCGCGAATACACGAAAGTATTTAATGGATACTCCATCACACTTCCTGCAAATCAAGTTGATCAATTACTTGATCTTCCAGGTGTTAAATCCATTTACCCTAACGATGAGTATCATGCGCTAGATATCGTTCAGTCAGAAGGGTTCACACCTTCCATGGATGTGAGTGCACCTTTCATTGGCGCAGATAAGATGTGGGATTCAGGTTATACCGGTAAAGGTATCAAGGTTGCTGTTATTGATACAGGAATTGACTACAATCATCCTAGTTTGAAAGATGCTTATAAAGACGGTTACGACTTTGTAGATGATGATAGCGATCCTATGGAAACCTTACCAGATGCAACGAAACCAATAAAAAATGGTAACACATATGATACATCTCACGGCACTCACGTCTCCGGTACAATTGTAGGACAAGGTGATCCTGAACATCCTGATGCAGGTAAAGGCTGGGTTAGGGGGGTTGCTCCTGGGGCTGATCTATATGTATATCGTGTTCTCGGACCTTATGGTACAGGAACAACAGAAAATATTATTGCAGCCATTGAGAAATCCATTGTCGACGGAATGAATGTTATCAATCTATCTCTTGGATCGAAACTTAATAATCAGTATAGCGCCGCTTCTAAGGCAGCAGATAACGCTTCACTCGCTGGTGTTACCGTTGTTCTAGCAAATGGTAATAACGGACCTAATGCGAGCACGGTAGGAAGTCCGGCATCTGCTCAATTAGCTATTTCTGTAGGAGCCTCCTCTCCTCCTGTGCATACACCCGTTTTCGAATCAACACAGGTAGGTCGAATTTATGCACAACTCGCAACTTACGCTCCAGAGTTAACACCAGTAGGTCAAGATCTAGATCTGGTCTATGCTAATCTTGGTTCAAAAGAAGATTATAAGAATTTAGATGTTACGGGTAAAACCGTTCTCGTATCTCGTGGCGTTCTTTCTTTTGGTGATAAGGCAATTAATGCCACTGCAGCTGGAGCAAAGGCTCTTATTATTCATAATAATACAGCTGGCGAAATCGCTGCTCAATTGGGTGCACCAGGAAATTATGTCCCAACTTATACGATTAATCAAGCAAACGGGCTTGCATTAAAAGATGAAATAACGAGTGGGAATACTCACATTACATTTTCAATGATTGATGAACAAGATCTAATGGGAGATTTCAGCTCAAGAGGTCCTTCGTTGCCTTCCTATTCTATTAAACCAGACCTTTCTGCTCCAGGTGTTGGTATCCGTTCTTCTATTCCTTCTTATACAGGTGACTATACTGATGCATATGAAGATCTACAGGGTACGAGTATGGCTGCTCCTCATATTGCAGGTGCAGTGGCTTTAATGCTTGAGAAGACAGCAGATGATAATCTAGACTTAAATCCAGATCAGATTAAATCACTACTAGCTAACAACTCGGTTCCTATTAAGAATCGCCAAGGCGAACCTTACGCAGTTAATGAGCAAGGCGCTGGTCGTGTTAGTTTAGTTGAAAGTTCAAAAGCAGAGGCTATCGTTAAAGTAAAAGAACCACTGCCGAGTCAGCTTCAAGGCGATGCTAATGCAACATATTATACAAGCAGTGCTTCATTTGGCCAGCAAAGAGCAGGAAGCCATGACTCCAAGCTCATCACGATTGATAACATTGGTAATTCTGAGCAACAATACGATATTAAATTGGATTGGTATAACAACAATGGGGTCATCGTGAACCCTGATGTGAACACATTAAATCTTAACCAAGGAACACCTAGCAATTCGTTCAACCTTGAATTAGATATCCCGGCAAATACTCCAGATGGTGAATATGATGGGCAAGTTGTTCTTACACAAAAAGGAAATGGTCATCAACTAAGAGTTCCATTTGCTGTTTTTGTAGGACGAAGCTATGATCGCGATGAGATTACAGACATCGACTTTTCCGAAGTTGTGTTTTCTCCTAATGGGGATAGTATCGTAGATACAACAGATATCTCATTTGCTGTTAATGAACCGTTAGATAACTTCTTTTTCATTGTTTACGACGGAAACACTGGTGCTCCCCTTGGATATACTTATTACTCACCGGACGTAAAGCCGATTCATGAAGTGGATTATCACAAATTCACATGGGATGGCACAATCTTCGATTTAGTTAATGATGCTAAAATATCGTTAACTGATGGTTATTACATCATTGCGCCAGCCCTCTTGGATACAAGTGAAATATTAGATGAATCTGCTTATGGATTCCTCGTTGACCTAAGTGCACCTGAAATCGACCTAGATAGCGTAACCCTTATTCCTAATACAGTTCAACCTGAAATAGGTACGATATCTGGAGATATAATTGATGATTTACAGTTTCAATTGATTGACCCAAATACACTCTTGTCAGAATTAGTCTCAGTAGGCGCTGTTATTGAGACCTCCGATGGATTGCAGCAAGTGAATGGTACTGTTGATGAGGATGGTCATTTCGAAATAGATGTACCCCTTCAACAAGGTGATACCAAGTATTACTTATTTGTATATGATTCGACTGGGAATGGCTTACGGACCCCAGCCAAAGTCATTCAATATCCCATCGTTCCGGACAGTAGTCAAGTGAACTTATCCGCTTCTAAGAAAGAAGTTCTTGTAGGAGAATCATTTGATGTTAACGTTAATTACGATGTGACAGAAGCTGTCTACTCAGCAGCATTTAAATTGACATTCGACTCCCAACTCGCTTTGAAAAAAGTTACTTCAACAGTTACCAACGATGTTTATACTGATGCAGACTTCTCACTACTAGACATCACCGATGTAGCCGGAACGGATAAGAAACAATTAAAATATAAAGTGTCTCTTCCGAATGGCGGAACTCAAGGTTCATTAGTACAGCTTACATTCGTTGGATCAAAACAAGGAACGTATCCCACTAGCATTTCAAATGTTGCACTACTAGATGTTAATAATATACCAGTCCAAGTATATGGTTTATCGCCAGCTGTAGTTAAAGTAACTAAACCGAAACAACCGGATCCAGATGGTTCAGGTTCAGGCTCAACATCACCATCCTATTCAACCAATGTTAATACTTCACCAACACCTAAGACACTGAAATTCAAACAAGGCTCCGTCGTTGAATCCGATAAGAGTGGGAAACATAATGCGGTCTTTACCGTAGCCGCCTCTGTTATTACTGAACAACTCAAGAAAGCAGATGCTAAAGTAGTTACATTAGATATTAGTGATGTTCCGGTAGATAGCTATGACACATTTAATGTTCATATGGATAGCCCCTTAGTGACTCAACTACAAACCGCAAAGAAAGATCTAGTCATTGTTGGAAAAGGCTTTGAAATTACAATTCCTTATCTATCCATCGCTAATTTCACTTCAAAAGATGGATTCAATCTATCTCTTTCTTTTGCAAAAGCAGATAGTAGTAAATCGATCAAAGCACCTGAGGGAGGAACCGCTAAGCTAACTTCCCCTGTCCTCACAATTCATGAAGCATTAACTAAGCTTACTGCACCAATCAAGATCACACTAAATCTTGATAAAGCGAACTACACTGATCTTCTCAAAGTGGGTGCATATTCCCTTTCATCAAGTAATGTCTGGACACATATGGGAGCTGGAAATCATAGCACATCCACTTCCATTTCGTTCTCTACGACAACGTTGGGATCTTTTACATCAGCAGAAGTACAAAAAAGCTTTACAGATGTACTAACTCATTGGGCTAAACATGAAATCGAAATTTTAGCGTCTCAGTTCTTAGTCACAGGGAAAGGCACAACAAGTACATTCAAGCCAAATGATCAAGTCAATCAAGCTGAATTCAAGACGATTCTTGATCGACTACTATCTTCAACTTCAACTTGGGCAGATCGAATCGCAGAACAAGGAGCCCGAGGTAATATAACACGTGAGCAAGCTGCAATACTTCTTGCTAGTGCACTTCGTGGGGATTCTAAGGATGCAACTGTAACTGAGCTTGTTTTCCAAGATACTGCAAGTATTTCTAGTAAAGCTCTCGAAGCCGTTGCCTTCGTAACTAGTAAAGGTTACCTTAAGGGAGATCCTAACCAGAACTTTAATCCAAAGGGTAAACTTACTCGAGCAGAAGTTGCTATCATCGCTTACAGAGTATTACTCGATTTACAAACGAAGTAGATGACGTTGCTATACTGATTGGTTTATGTAATGTAAAAAACGATCACTTCCCGGCCTCATATTCCGGTGGGTGATCGTTTTTTCGAATTATCATTAACTCGAGTCATCCCCTTGATATTTGAAAGGATATTTAGGATGATTCCCTTTAGTCAAATAGATACAACAATATGATGTATCTATGAGGATGAACTAGATGTAAGTTTGATAATGTAGTTCTGTTGTGAATTTTTCATATGATGAAATTTTATAATTATAAGGAAAAAGAAGACTCTCCTCGATCAATTTAATCTAAGAGAGCGTCGCAATTGTAGGGTCTATTTATAAGGTGTTTTTGTTGGTTCTACTTGGTTTGAATTAACGCAATAACAACTCTTCTTTAATCCCTCTGATATACGATGCATTCGTCAATCACGGTCATAGCTATTCCCTCTTTTAACCACGTATTTGGTGTATTGAGAAAAGGATCTATTTTCAAAATTGTGAAATCCGCTACAAAGCCTTCCCGTATCATTCCCCGGTCATGCTCATGCCCGCTCGCATAGGCACTTCCTGTCGTGTACAAGGATATAGCGTCGAACACACTTAAACGTTCATCTGGTTGATAGACAGTTTGCGTCAGATCAACTGAATTCATCCTAGTAACAGCCGTATACATTCCTAGAAGCGGTGAGACTTGTTCAATCGGTGCATCCGATCCCCCTGCACAATGGAGCCCAGCGACGAACATCGTTTGCCAAGCGTACATATGTAGGTCCGTATCTACACTTATTCGCTCCATCACCCATGGGTAATCAGATGACACAAAGCTTGGTTGAATATCAATCACGATCGGTAAGTTCTTCATTCGCTCAAGCGATTCTTGACTTAACAATTGTCCGTGAATCAATCGATCTCTTGTTCCTTCACATGCTGAGTACCGTTCAATCACTTCTAGGACCTTCTCCGCAGCTAAATCCCCGATCGCATGAACTGCAATTGGTAATCCATATGATCGTGCTTTTTGAACCAACTCACTGAGTTCCTCATCGGTATGAATCGCTATTCCATGGCTGTTAGGATCATCCGCATAGGTGCCACTTAACAGTGCTGTTCGACCACCTAATGCGCCATCTACGAAGATTTTCATCGCTCCACATTCCAAAAATGGTGAATCTATGTTCATGGCTAGTTCCGCGTTCCTCCACTCATCCACTACCATATGGTGTACAAGTAAGTGAGTTCTAAATTTCATAGGCTCTTCGTGAATAACGTGATTGAACGCGCTTATCGTTCTCGTGTAGCTCCCATAATAACTTAAATCTTCTGTATGAGCACCGACTAGCCCCTGACTCCAAGCATGTTGGATAGCTAATTTCAACGCTTCTTGTAGATACGTTTCCGATGCAGCAGGAACAGCATGAAGGATGATGTCTTGAGCATTCTCTTTAAAAATGCCATCGTGCGTCATACTGTCAGTTGTTGTTACACCATCCGTATTTGTTGTCTGCATACCCACTATCTGTGCCGCTTCCATCGCACGTGTATTCACCACTAATACATGTCGACAAATGCGCCTTAACATGACAGGGTGATGTGGGGCAACTTCATCTAGAAGTTCTCTCGTTATATGGCTAGTATCCATCCAACGGTTCTCATTCCATCCTTCAGCAATAATCCAAGACCCTTCAGGCATCAAGTCAACGCGATCCGCGACAGCTTGAAGCACCTCCTCTCTGCTGTTCATACTGGACAGATCTAACTTAAGAAAGGTTTCTCCAAGTCCAATTAGATGCATATGACTATCCACAAATCCTGGAAACATCGTATTCCCTTGCAGATCAATGACTTCATCGATATAATCTTGGAATCTACTCTCTAATTCTTCTTTGGTACCTGTAGCAATGATCGTGCCATGCTCGGTATAGACAGCCTGTACGATATGCTCTTTGTGTTCCATCGTATAGATGGTTCCGTTACACCAGATCTTACCCATGATCTATCTCCTTACCTGATATTTATTTGTTATTTAATATAGGATTATAGACATCCAGTGTCAAATAACGTCAAATTAACGGAAAATATGTTAATAACGAGAACTAAGTCAGTAACATTTCCAGGAGAATCAACAGTTACTATTTTTATTGACTAGAACACTTTTTGATTTTATATACCTTTTTTTCTTAAATCGTTGTGATTAGATACATGAGAAAGGTAAATTTAAGCGATTGAGTAACAAAATATATGAATAGATATACTGTTATGAATTTTTCATATGATGAGTTTTTATCTAAGTAATCATTAAAAAGGTTGGCCTTCGGAACATAAGGACCAACCTTTTAAATTAGAGCAATCTACTGAATACCATTGTTAATTGTCGAATTCTATCGTGGATATATTTTCCTAATTCTGATAAACTAATTTTTGACAAAATACGTCTTACGGAGGGCTTATGAACACTTTTACTAAAGTAGCATCATCTATATTTATCGCAGCACTATTGATCACCGGTTGTTCTTCTAACAATGCAGATGAATCTGTGACCAAGGTAAACGATACTAAGGCAGAAGATACTACTAACGTGAACACGCTAACTACTGTTCCAGCAGCTAACCCAGCAAAAGAAGTCAAAGAGACAAAAAAACCAGTCAATGAGAAAGAGAAAAAGAAATTAACTACAGAGGAAGCATTAGCTTTGAAGTATGTTACGGTCTATTTGAATGGGACAGACATTGAGAAAAAGAAACTGTTCGTTCAAGAAGATGTCCATCCTGATATGCAAGCATTATTTCAAATGGCCCAATCTAATATTACCGACGAAAAAAAACGATTTGTGAATCCAGAGGTAGTTGAATCAATTCCATTCGAAAACAAAGGTAAAAAGGGATCATATGTTCTAATCCAATCAACAGATGGCACGGGAAAGACAAAAGAGATTATTATCTTAACAGCGGACGGAAAAATTGCTTTCGGTTATAACAATTCTAATAACGCAAACGAGCAAAAGAATTTTGATACGATTAGAGCGGCTTTTAAAACATCGAAGAAATAAATATCTTTTCTGTTTTGAAATTTTTTATCTGTTTCCACATAAAAAAGGTTGGCCTTTATATTCCTAAGGCCAACCTTTTTCAGTATAATACTATGTTTTCCCAACCCAATCCTCGTGTTCTACCTCCTTCCAACGAGCACGAATATCTTTGTATACGTCTTGAGCAAGAGCCCCCCGCTTGAGAAATTCAGCGTTCTTCTCCCAACGATCCGGATTATTTGTATCCACAATTGCCGTAGCTACACCTACTGTACTTAATGCGAAACGCAGAGTAATGTCGATGCTTTCCTCCATGTTCTCAAGGAAATCATAATTCAATTCCCGAAGTCGTTCCCAATAAACATAAGGATAGGCAGTTGTAGGTAATTCATCATACCGCCATAAAGCATCTGTCGTATCTCCGCTATAACCGATAAATCGTGTCTTACCTTGTTCGTTAGCGCGCTTAAGAACCTCAATAACATCACCTTGTCGTAACACTTCCTCTGAACAGCTATGTAAGTGAATGACATCCACATATTCCGTATTTAATCTTTTTAAGCTACGATCAATACTTTTCTCTAGAAGTACTGGGTCCCAATCTGGATAATCGAACCCCGCTGCATATCCACACTTCGTAAATAAATAGAAATCATCTCGACGGGAAGCCAATGCTCTGCCAAAGAATTCTTCACTTTGTACGTAATATTCGGCGGTATCTATCACATTCACACCCGTATCTAAAGCGCTGTTCAACATCTTGTCCACTTTATTGAAATCCTGCTCCATCCCAAACGCTGCACCGCCCAAGCCAAGAGCACTTACTTTCATTCCTGTCTGTCCGAATAACCGCTGTTCCATCTTGTAACCTCCTTCATCTTTCAACCCTTGTCTATCATATTAAAGCTCATACTCCATTAACCAACTCCGTCGGTAATCTATATTTCAACCAGAGTGCAATAGCAATGTCTCACGTCATTGACTTTCAAAAAAATCTAATCATAGAATTAAAGTGTAACTATCCTACTAGGAGATGAAGTCAATGAACCATTATGATTTACCACTTGAAGTGATAGAGAGACATGCCACACCTCGCGGTGAAATACAACTCCAACGAAGAGGCACATTCTTTGAAATCATTAGTAACGGTACTTTTCTGATGGCTACATATAATGGTGAATCAGAGCGACTACTCCTTCGTGAGCCATTGAAGCGCACATCACATCCAACGTCCGTTCTCATCGGTGGGCTTGGTGTTGGGTATTCTCTACAAGAAGCTCTTTCAGATCCCCGTGTAGAGAAAGTCACCGTTATTGAGATTGAAGATACAATCATAGAATGGAACCATACGATACTATCCACCGTCTCGGGAGGCGCTGTTAAACATCCCAAAGCTCGCATTGTGCATGCCGATTGCTTAGAGTGGCTTAGACAAAACGATGAACATTTTGACCTTATTTGCTTAGATATCGACAACGGTCCAGACTGGCACGTGTACGTTCAAAATGAGACTTTATACAGTAATTATGGTCTTGCCTTGTTAGCACGTCATCTTCAACCAGATGGATGCCTATCTTTCTGGAGTGCCACTTCTTCACCTGAATTCGTTACAAGCCTGAAGCAGCACTTCAAGGTGGTCGATGTACTCTATGTACCACAGGAACGTGGAGAGCCAGATGCTATTTTCCTAACACAACATCCTATTGTTCAAGCGGTTTAAGATTTGAAATACTGACTGAGGTTTCCGTTGTCTGAACGCGTCTTTTGTATGAAATCACCACGAGTGTAAGCACTGATCACCTTTTGCCAGAACGCTTGCGCCGTGGTGTTATTACTCACTTGAGTCACTTTCCAATTGCCTTTATAATGCTCAAAAAGCTCATTCGCCGCCCAAGTTCCTAACCCGCTCCGACGATACTTTTTCATAATAAAAAATTCCGTCATATAATAATCCCCCTCTAGAGGATTCTGAAGTTGTTCAATTAATGCAAATCCCGCTGGGTTGTTTAGGCACGTGATCAGATAAGCAAATCTGCCATCCCTGTTATTTAAATAGGTGTACAGATCTGGATAAGCATTGAACTTCCCGTTAGATGTGACATCCATATCCAAGTAGCTCGTGAAATCATACAAATAGAACTGCATTAAGTGATCGATAACTTCCTTACGTTCAGGGGGAACCAATTCCATCTTCATTTCCACAGTATCACTCCATTTTATTATCACTATATTACTTTATACACCCTTCTCGCAATGTATACCCTTACACAACACTTTACACGACTAAGACAACTCTCTTTTCCTATGGTAAAATAGTATTTAGAGTTCTAACCAACAAGGGGTGATGTCAGTGAATATTCAAAAGATAAGTGATCGCAATAGACTAGATGAAAAGGTTCTTGACATGCCTTGGTTCGTGCAGCAATTCATAGATTATAAGTTGCCTGATCTGTCGCCATCAACACTACTAGAATATATTCGTGATTACGAAACATTCTTCAATTGGTTACGAGGGGAGCTTCTCTCTGAAGCCGATCATAATAGAAAGATATCTCTGACGGAACTGGAAATGTTACGTATGGAGAATATCGTGAGCTACAGACTTTATCTGACGACTCGTCGTGAAGGTGCCAATGCTAAAGTCACGATCTCTCGTAAGCTTTCTTCCCTACGTTCGCTGTTTCATTACTTAAGCCAGATTGCCGAAGATGAAGAATTCTACCCGCTCCTGAAGCGGAATATTATGGCGAAAGTAGAAGTCAAACGCATTCACAAACCCAAGGACACCGCCGCTAAGTTAAAAGGTAAAATCCTTGAAGATGAAGAGTTACTTGAATTCATAGGATATATTCTCGAAGGTTATGGGGTAGACATTGCCAAGAATAAACAAGCCCTATACTCATATGCGCTAAACAAGGAACGAGATGCTTGTATCGCTAGCCTTATCCTAAATTCAGGACTACGTGTCTCTGAGGTTATTAATCTGAATATGGATGATCTGGATTTCAACAATAAAATGATATACATATTCCGAAAAGGTAATAATGATGAAACATACAAAACACCCGTCTATTTCCGTGAACAAGCGAAGGATGATTTAGCCCTTTACCTTAGTCTTAGACATGTACGATATCATGCTCCTAAGAAAGAAAAGGCCCTTTTTCTTACCGTACCTAACGGACAACAAGAAGGTAAACGAATGACGAAACGCGCCGTTCAAGCCATGATTATTAAATACGCTACACGCTTTGGCAAACCCTTCCTTACCGTTCATAAATTACGCCATTCTTTTGCCACTGACTACTATCTTCAGAATGATATCTATAAGACGAAAGAACAGTTAGGCCATGCGTCTACTGAGACGACCGAAGTATATGCGCATCTAACCGATAAGACGATGTCTGAAGCGATTGAACGCCGGGCGGAGTCCACGTAGCGTTTTAGCGTATACGACATATATTGTCAGAAATAATGTTAACTGTCTTATCCGCAAAAGATGGATTGAGTCATCAGAAATATATCTGATGCTCAATCCATTTTTAATTTTTGCATATCGGTTCAACATACTCTCAGAACTAGGATTGGCGAATAGAGAGACGTGCAGCTACACCAGCCGGATTATCTATCGTTCTACGGCCGCCAAAGTTAAAGGCTATAATAACAATGTCGTTCTGACCTCTTCGCAAAAAGCGCCGTACGTCAAAAGTACGTCCAGGATTAAAGAAAGAAACCGTAGCCTGTGGAGTATCATATACAACGAATCGTCCATTGATAAGCACGATGGCGTAATTATCTACAGACAGTAAAAGGCTTGCGTTTCGAACTCTTCTTCTTGATGAGAGTGTGAACTGTTTGGAGACAACGGCAACCTCAGCGCCCAGATCACGCGAACTCCAAACGTAACTTGCATCAGGAACCTGAACCCAAGCCGGATTTCTATCAATTTCCTGTGCATTAAACCAAGTATCATCCGTACCGATGACTACATTACGCTGGGTGATGATAATGTTATTTCCGGCTTTATTCTTATGGAACCGGGATAATTGCTTTCTATACATCACCATTGCAGTAGATCTTGTAATTTTCTTTACACTGCGCACCGCTTTTTTGGTAATTGAAGATTTTAGTACTCTCATTTAATCCTCTCCTATCAATTTTGGATATAACACATTCATATCCTATGATCGATATAAAAAAATGCTAGTACACCAGCCTTTCGTTAGACGAACTTAATCAAAAATGAGCTAAAATCTATAGATAGATGCAACTTCCCAATATGTTGGAACGTCTTAATAGAGCCTGGAAAGTAATATATAGGTGGTTACCTGAACAATTGTACGAACATCAACACTACTTTCGATTTCTCAACGTATGTAACTACCAATATGACATTACATAACAAATTCAAGAAAGAAGGTCTCTCTTTTGAAAAAATGGATGTTGGTTCTACTTTCCTCTTTTTACTTGTTAGGTTCAGCTACAAGTTTCGTTAATGCGGCTGAAACTCCACCAATTACTGTCACTGTAAATGACCATCTGATTACATTCGATGTGAAGCCGATTCATGATCACGGTATAGTTCTTGTTCCCCTTAGATTTGTAGTGGATGAACTTGGCGGCAATATAACCTCATTGAATAACAACGAGTTGATCTTATCCAAGGGAACCACAACGATTACATTAAACATTGGCTCTAAGATCGTTAAGAAGAATCAAGAGCAATTCACGCTTACGAAGGCACCCATATTAGTAGACAGTAGAACGTTAGTACCCCTACGATTTCTCTCCGAAGCATTTGGTGCAAGCATAAAATACAGTAATAATAACGTGTCCATTGTTACTCATGAGTCACCTATTCTATCCCCTGCTATCCGTGGTAATTCTATCGGAAACCTTAACAACGGGGGATGGTATGCAAGTTACGAAGATTGGATATTTTTCAACAACCCACTTGACCAAGGCACACTTTATAAGGAAAAGTTAGATGGAACTGATCGGCACAAAATAAACGATGATGTATTTGTTGATAACCTAAATATGATTAACGAAAAGCTATACTACGTAAGTGGAAACACTATTTATAAATCAGATATAGACGGGACTAACCGAGAGATTGTGATGGAATTAGGATTGGGAGGACCACACTTGATGTCTGTTGTTGGCGACTGGATTTATTACACAAAAGGCACTTCTATGTTTATGCCACTGTACCGCATCCAAACTGACGGAACATCTAACCAATTACTTGAGAAGAATGAAGTATCAAGTATCGCAGTGGTAGATGGGAAAATCTATTATACTATGTATCTCAGTAAACTATTTATCATGGATGTTGACGGAAGCAATAAAAAGAAATTATTGGACGGTTCTTTCTCTAACATAGTTGTTAAAAATAATACGTTATACTTCAATTACAATAAAAATATTTACACGATGGGCACAGACGGAACATCCCTAACAAAAATATCAGATCACAATGCTCAAAATATTAACGTGAGTGGTGACTGGCTATATTACAGCAATTATTCCGAATACAGCAAGAAGTTATATCGAATCAACCTTATTGACCATACAACACAAAAACTCGGAGATGATAAAATATCTAATCTTCACATCTTAGATAACAAGATTTTCTATGCTAATCCTTTTGAAAGAAAAATGAAAGAAATTACTATTGATTGATTGTTTCGTTAATAGCTGCGCATAAAAATACGGATCTCCTTTTTAATAGAAGATCTGTATTTTACCATTTCTTCTTAGTCTAATTGCCTTTTGGAGATTTTGATTTAATCAAACATCTAGTTATCCAATATCCAATTGTCCAGATGAATACATACACGAACACGTATATAAATGCTGAACTATTTAAGAATACAAACATGATTACTAAATAAGTTATTATGGAGACTGATAACGATAAAATGACATTCGTATGTGTTATTGCACATGAGACCCCTTGTAAGATAAATACTACCGGAAAAATTATGACTAATCCGTCGATAATTAATGACTTAGCCTCTAGGTCTGACAAACTGAACATATTTGTAGAAGTCATTATGGAGATAATAGCCATTACCAATGCAGGAAATAAAGTAATTATGATATTTTTCTTCTTCATAATTAATCCCCCTCTATTTCTCTCCGATTATTTGATCTAACTGACTCAGAAAATCTTCCGTAAGTTCTAGTTGTCTAGTTGCAAATTCCAAATCTCCATGACCTGAAAGGGCGAAATCCAAATTACCTAAAGTAGACATCAGTATTCGTGCGGTGATAGCAAATCCAAAAGCTTTTAGATCGGAACTACTATCGATATGTTCCAACAAGTAACTAAAAGTTGGCTCTTCAAATCCGTTAAACAACACAAGATTACTAACAAATGATGCTACGTCCCAATAAGCGGGCATCAATGATACATCTTCAAAGTCCGTCCATATCCAGCCTTCAGGACTCGGTAATAAGTTTCTCGCATGGGCATCTCCATGACACGGCACTAACAATTGGGGCTCGACTCGCATCTGTTCATCTACGCTTACAAACATCTTTAATAAGGTTTGTATCCGCTGGTCGGAATAATTCCTCAATCTAACAGCCGATCGGCATGTCTTCTCCCAAACACCAAGTACTGGAAGTTCGTCAGAGAAATCCATCATAGCTACTGAAAGTCTGTTAATCAGTCCAAGAACCTCACTCGTTGTAGGAGGATGTAATTGAACAGGGGGTACATAGTTCCAATACGTCATCCATGTCCCACCTACGTCGTACGGTCGTGCATCGGTATGGTTAGAAGGAAGTAACACGGGAATTCCTTTGGATTGAAGGTGACGTGCTACCCGTAACTCCCGATCAAGTATCATGTATGCGTAGTCTGCATTTTCTTCTGATATGATAGTGGCTATTCGGGCCACAATTGGATATGGAGCCAAGTGAATGATCATGTTCCCACCATCACTAAGCTCAATAGGAATAATATTAGTTAATCCTATTTCTTCTGCAGTTGATAACACTTTTGAAAGAAGTTTGCTTTTATTCGACACTAGCACAGCTCCTTAATTAACATATAAAATCATCTTAGCGGAATGGGCTATGTATAGGTATACATCTTCCTATGAATCGAGCAATACTTAGTCGTACAGTTTGAGCTCCTTACTGTTGTTCTGTCCACAAGAGTAAGAAGTCCAGATTTAATGGGGTGGATGAGAAGAAAATCATCTGTAACAGTTTCAACGAAATAGGTGTCATCTTCACCGCCATTTTCCCTCCAAAGCGATAGTTACCTTTTCCTTCTGCCTAGTAATCTATCTACTCTTTTTTACGCTTAGCTAGTTTATATATATTATATTCCTCGATATCTAACTCAATGATGTCCAGAAAATCAAATCCGCTTTTTTGTATGACTCTATTGGATGAAATATTACGAATTAGAGCTAAAGCAATGAGTTCTTCCACGTTGGTATTCTCAAACAGATATTTAACTACGCCTTGTACAGCTTGGGTGGTATACCCTTTATTTGTATGTTTATTCGATATTGCATACATAATTTCTCTATTAGGAGGAGGCAACTCCTCTTTGATCCCTGTACAACACCATCCGATAAATCCACCGGTTTTCTTCGAAATAATGGCTAAACGAAGACGGAGTTCTCCGATGTTCCCACCCTCTGCTACAACGTTTAAAAACTGCTGTTTTCTGCTATTTCATAATGAACTAACCAATCTAACCTTTGCTCTTTAGGTGCATTCCAATCAGGCAGGAATTCAATTACTTCTGGTTCATGGGTGATGGCAACCATTTCGTCCAAATCCTCAACTTTATACTCACGCAAAATAATATCTTTACAATCAATCGTTAACTGATTGTTGCTTAAATCGAGGTGCTTATATGTATTCATTTCTGTCTCCTTCTTTATTGAAGTTAATCAGCTTAATGAATTTGATTTAATTTCTAATTCTTCTTTAGTATAATTTCAAAGTTAACCAAATAGCTACACCTATTGATATAAGGGCAGCTAATGATACAAAGATGACATAACCTGTTTTAGTATTATTAGCCGTATGATTATCATAAAACGTAGGTTTTCTACCGACCCCAATCCATAACTCACCAATTAAGTTCACTACGACAAGAGCAAAATTTCTAATCATTTTCACCCATACCACCTCCGATTATTAATCCCAATTATAACATAATATCCCTACCATTGGCATTCTGATGGCAATGTATTCCTATCAACCATTCAACCTAACTTCGGTAAGCAACATGCTCGATTTGAAGTTCCACCAGGTAGAAGTGCTTCATTATCTCAACTTATTTTTCTTGCAAAACCAGGCTCAACCAATTCGTACAAATTAATATTCTCTTCTAATTCTCAAAGTACTTTAGTATAAGCTTAAGTAATCTCTTTTCAAACAGAAGAAGACTACCCATCAATATTATTGACGGTAGCCCACTTTCATGATCCATTATATCCACGTGAAGCACATTTATCTCAACATCAACATTTGAACTTTATCTCCACTCTTCATCCCTTGTTGTCCTGGTGGTACGACGATTAGGCAATCACTATCCTTAATTGTTATCATGACACCAGATTCATCTATACCTGATGGCATGGCGTAAACGACACCTTCTCTAATCTCAGTCTTTCCGCGAACGTACCGTGTGAAATTGTTTACCTTAGAATAATCAGCACCCAATATCCCACTCCACTCCGTTAAATAGGGCTTCTGATCACCCATCATACCTCTGATGCTAGGTCGAACAAATAATTCACATCCAACGAAGCAAGCTCCCGGATTTCCGGAGAGAGCAAATAGTAACTTGCCATCTTTAACCGCTGCTGTTGTCACGCTACCTGGACGCATTGCGATTTTGTTGTACAACATTTCAACACTATCACCACGTACGAGGTCACCCATAATATCAAAATCACCAACCGATACACCACCACTAGTTACGACCATATCATACGCATGAAGAGCCTCTTCCACTTTCTCACGAGCTAGAGACAAATCATCCATAATAGCATCTAGAATAACGGGTTCCCCTCCAGCCTCGATCACTTGAGAAGCGAGCATATACGTGTTGCTGTTACGAATTTTCCCTGGTTGTAAAGGTTCATCTACCGATAACAATTCAGATCCTGTTGAGAAAATAGCTACCCGAGGACGACGATATACAGCCACATGATGAATGCCAAACGTCGCTAATACTGAAATTTCACCTGCTGAAATCGTAATCCCTGGACTAAGGATCAATTCTCCTGCCTGAAGTTCCAAACCGATGGGGGTTAAATTCTTCCCGATTTCAATATAACGTTTCAATCCGACAACAGATCCACCTTCATCCTCACGTATCTCTGTCATTTCGAACATCACGACCGCATCTGCCCCTTCTGGGACTTGTGCACCAGTCATAATACGTGCAGCCGTTCCTGGAATGATTGTTTTGTCAGATACCGTACCACAAGGAATCTCATCGATCACTTGAAGCCATATCGATTGATCATTGCTACAGCCCTCTGTGTCTGCAGAACGAATGGCATACCCATCCATTCCAGACCGGCGAAAATGCGGATATGGATGAGGCGCTGAAATCTCCTGCGCTAAAGTTCTTCCGTGACTCTCTTGCAATGTAACCATTTCGGTCTCGCCCACACTTATATATTGCGAAATCATGGATTGAGCAACGTTTACCTGAAGTGCTTTACGCTTAAATTTAGAGTTATTATGTATATCATCAGCCATGGTGTAACCTCCGATGGGAATTGTAGTTTCTTCTATAACATATCATTTTCACAAAAGATAAAAAAGACAGTATACGAAAACATGCTTCGTACACTGCCTATAGATGGAACAGTTCATTTATCAAAAGTTAGAAATCAACAAAACATTGTCGACTCTTTACCTTCTTTTACTTCGCCTACTAATTTTACCTGAACCAGACTTGGTCTTAGGCTTACTGATCGATTTCTTGGACTTATTAGAGCTGCTAGATGAACCAAAGATACTGGACCCTCCGCTATCGCTCCCTCTCTTTATCGTTCCCCTACTCGTATTGGAATCGTTGGCACCTCGGCTGAAGATCGTATCATCTTTACCACTAGAAGTGCTACTATTGCTCTTTCCACGACGTGTAATCGAACCTTTTTTCTCAACGGTTAGTGGAGGCGCGATTTTCTTATCATCCACCGTTGCCTTACGATAGGTGCCCTGTTTCGGTTTATAGACATTTTTACTTGAATATCCTCGATAGGAACCACTACCACCCATAGAGTCGAACAAATTCCCTATGATACTTGCTGCTATATAGCCTTGCAAGAAGCTCGAATCATAGTTTTTCTGTACATATTCTTTGGAATCCACTTCGATGAGCGTATCCTCTTTTTTGTCTGGGTCCTGTTGCAAATGATACCATTCTTTATCGTAGACAAGGAACATTCGCTCAGGATCTTCTGGTGAGATCTGATCCGGCTTACGTTCATCAGTAAGATCTTTAGCTACTTCGGGTACCGTCTGTCCTACAGCTCTATATACATATGAGGTTGCCGTACCCTCTTTATTCACAGATTCAAGCGGATAGGTTTTCGATAAATCCCCCGATGATCCACAACCACTTAATAAAGATATAAGTAAACTAAGAACAATCAATAATTTCATCGAAAGAACTGAGCGTTTCTTCACATGATCCTCTCCTAGCTTGCGCGAATGACTTTAACATCTGCTGAAATTAAGCTTTCACCTTCATACATCATGAAACGCCCATTCTGCCATTCAATACGAAGCAGAAAATTATCATCAGATTGGTACTGCCATACGTGCTGCTCTCCGCCTTGCATAAATGGTGCTCTTCCAGTAACTAACACATTTCCTTCGTATTCTTCCTCAAGATGAAAAGATCTTTCATCCAAATCAATGATACTTGGAACCTCGTTAGGATTATCTAACCTACCATCAATGGGTTTATACAACGCATACTGTAAATTCTCTCTTTCTTCAATATGAAGATAAGCGAGGTCCTGACCATCCTGTAACGTAAGTACTACGGCATTACGACTTCGATTGTGGACTCTACCCACAACTTCATATGTCACAAGAGATACTTCACATATATCACCAGGTGCAAGCCCTAACATGCTTTTCTCCTTCACAGGAGGTTCTGTTTTATTAAATAAGTTTCCAATTCGTTTAAACATACTCATCTTTTATGACTCCTCTCCTATTTTATTCTTTTACAAACAAGCAGTAATAATTAAAGCCCCTACAACGTGAAGGGTCCCACCAAATAGGCCATAACCAAGTTTTCCTTGCTGCGTTCCTAGATCTAAATCGAGTTTAGCCCATGCTCGTAAGCATACACGTACGATACTCTCCAATACAAGTAGAACAAGAAAAGAGATGATCGATACTACGATCGCTTCTAATAGTTCATTAGAGGAAGAGATGGATACTGATAGGATATATCCTTGTGCTAGTAGTTTCATCATCATCCGTGATGTAACTGCCATATTTCCTGCTTTAACCTCTTCAAAATCTTTGTATTTCGTAAATAAGGAGTCTACATAGAGTAGAACAAACAATAACACTGAGCCTACACCTGTCCAGACCAACACTCTTAGAACATACTCAAAATCCATTAAACTCGTCACCCCATATCATCAAATTACACATCAGACTTATTTTTATTCATATAAAAGCGAAGGAGGCCTATTTGATAAATTGGCTCCTTCGCCTGTTGAAACCTCATATTCACACAATGGATAAGAAGATTATTATTTCTCGTATTGTTTCATAAGTGCTGCAAGCTCATCTTCTACCGCTTGGTCTTTATTTAAGCTTTCGAACTCAGCATCCAATGATTTCTCACTTGAAGCTAATTCATTACTTGCTTCAGCTTGTGCTTCCATTTGCATCATCTTATCTTCCATGCGTTTAAGACCACTTGCTGCAGAATCAGTACTGAATCCTGTCATCGCTTTGTTAATTTCAGTCTGTGCTTTAGCAGCATTATAACGAGCTACCAACGTTTCACGCTTATTTTTCATCTCTGTCAATTGCTTGCGCATATCATCAAGCTTACCACGCAAGTTGTCAGCTGCTGCTTTGTTCTGATCATAATTCGTTTTGTATTCGTTCATCTTCACTTCCGCTGCTTTCTTCTCTTCCAAAGCACGACGAGCAAGATCAATGTTCTGAGCTTGAGCCGCTGTAGCTGCTTGTTGACCACGCTTAGCCACTAGTGCTTCTTGTTCTTCATAAAGTTGTTTGAATTTCTTCTCGATTGCAATTTGTGCTGCTACAGCTTTCTCAGCATCCTCAAGATCTTCATGCATATCTCTAATGTACTGGTCTGTCATTTTAATTGGATCTTCTGCTTTATCGATCATACTATTAATATTTGACATCGTTAAATCGCGTAATCTTTTGAACATAGACATAATTTGTTTCCTCCTAGGAAAATGTTTGTTTTTTATAATAAGGTTTACGCATTAAAAAAAATAATGTTTCATTTTTTTTAATATTTTTCCTTATTAGGCTCGAAGTTTGGATTCCTGCCGTAAAAAAACATCCATTTTACCGTTCACGATTGCAATGATATCCATGATTTCTTCTTTCGAAATATCATCATAATGAATTCCCATAGCTACGGTTACGGTTCGATTGAGCACCCGTGCAGCTTTGAGTGCTAAATCTTCACTTATGGTATGTTCTTTGTGTCCTGGAAGCTCCGATGTTTGTACTTCAACCTCACCGCTCAGACCTACATATGCCGTAGACACAGCGCCAATATGTGCAGCTCCTCCTGTGATGATCAACATCATATCACGTCCGATTGGAACTTCTGTTACTACAATATCCTCAGGATTGTATTCGTGCATACTTCTTCAGCCTTTCTTGTTCGGCAGGATCTATATAATATTCTATAATATTCCACGTATTTCGTCCAAAGATTTTATATTCTCAACTTGCATAAACTGTACTAGTCCCTCAATAAGATCTTGTCCTGCTCGAAGATTCATGAAATTATAAGTTCCAACCTGCACCACTGACGCGCCAGCCATGATGAATTCAATGACATCCGTTGCTGATACAATCCCACCCATACCCATAATGGGAATATTCACATGTTGAGCCACTTGATGTACCATTCGTAGTGCGATCGGTTTAATCGCTGGCCCCGACAGCCCTGCATAGAGGTTACGAAATACACTAGACCGACGATGTACATCTATTTTCATACCTGAAATGGTATTGATTAGAGAAAGTGCATCTGCCCCTTCATCTTCACACATCATGGCCATTTCTACGAGATTCTCTGCTCCTGGGGACAATTTAACCGTAAGTGGAAGAGACGTAGCTTGTCTAACCTGACGAACCACTTCGCGTGCAGCGCATGTCTTCACACCATAAGCTATACCTCCTTCTTTTACGTTAGGACAGGAAATATTCAATTCAATCATATCCACCGCTTGGCGTCCTAAAGCTTGTCTTCTATCATAATCTTCTTGAATAAGTATGGCACCCATCACATATTCGTCGATACTATTACCACCAAGATTAACGATTCGCACCGTGTCCAACGTCTCCCAATTCTCACATTCATGTTCTAAGAAATAGGGGATGCCTGGATTCTCTAACCCTACACTGTTTAACATTCCTGATGGCGTCTCAAATACCCTTAGTCCATCATTACCCGCCTTGGGATGTAAGGTGAGTCCTTTCCCACTAATACCACCAAGCTTGGAAATATCATATAACTTACCGTATTCTCTTCCAAAACCAAAAGTTCCAGATGCCATTACGATAGGATTCTTAAAATCAATATTCCCTACTCGACACGTTAAATCAATCATGGAACAAAACCTCCTCTGCCGCGAACACAGGCCCATCTGTACAAGCTTTTTTACGACGATCTACACAAGACACACTACATACTAGACAAGCTCCAATGCCACAAGCCATTCGATTCTCTAATGAAACATAGACACGGCTTAAGCACCCTGTTGTTTGTTGTTTCGTTTGGACCGCTCTCATCATGCCATGGGGTCCACAAGTTAGAATGGTATCGTATTGATGGAAATCAACATCATCCACGATATATCCCCCCACATTGGTATAAAGGTTACCCGCTACAGAACTGAAACGATCTAATAAATAAGGCTCCTTACTGAACCCTAGATAGATATCGGCATTCGGGATTTGTTGTGCGCAGTAATACAGTGGTGCTATTCCGATTCCTCCACCAATCAATGCTACTCTACCTTGCGTCTCAGGAAATCCATTCCCAAATGGACCTTCCAATGTAACCGGATCTCCAGGACGAAGTGCCGCAAGAAGTTCCGTACCTTCTCCAACCACTTGAATTAGAAACTCGATTCCTTCATCACTTTTATTGAAAATACTTATTGGACGAGAGAGTAACGGGTAGTTCCCCCACGCACGTAACATATAAAATTGCCCCATACGGCATTCATCATTTCGTTCTACCTTCAACAAATACACTTGTTCGCTTACACGTTCGTTAGATATTACTTTCCCCATGGGAATAAGCCTCCTTATCAACCACAATCCAGTTACTTAAAGATAGCTTATGAATTTATGAAAACAAATGACCTTTTTCACAGCACAGCAAAAAAACGTTACGGATGAGGTATTCTCTACCGAGACGTTTCATTTGTTGTAGATATTAAGGTGAAAGATAAATAATAGTCAGTTCCACACAGCGTTAATGAGTAAGTGAATTGAACACCTGATTTTGGGTCAGCTCCTATTTTTCATCTAATGTGTCTCTATCAATTAAGAATCCTAGAATCCTCTCAAGTATTGCTTAGGAATCTGCCCAGAGATATTTAATGATTGTGCTGCATGTAATGCCCAGTAAGGATCTTTCAGCATCCCACGTCCAATAGCGACTAACTCCGATCTATGAGCTTCAATGACTTGATTAGCATCTTCGAACGATTCCAGTCTTCCAACCGCAATAACGGGAACATATAGTAATGACCGTAAGCCTTCTGCTAATGCGACTTGAAATCCTTGGATGGCATTAGGTCCACCATTCGATCCAATGAGTCCCTCTCCACCTGAAGATACATGAAATAAGTCCACTCCAGCATCACGATATCGCGCACATATCTTTGCGCAGTAAGCCAGATCATAGCCTCCTTCAACATACTCGATCGCAGATACACGCATGATGATGGGCATTTCAGGAGGTGTAACTTGCTTCACAGCTTTAACAACTTCTTCTCCAAACAATGCAAGATCGGCTCCATATTCATCTTCTCTATGATTCGTAAGAGGCGAATGGAATTGATGGATCAAATAACCATGTGCACCGTGAATTTCAATCGTGTCATAACCTGCTTCTACAGCACGCCCTGCAGCATCCTGAAAATATTGAACTTGTTCTTTCACTTCTAATGTCGTTAGTGCTCTAGGAGTCTTTGATCGCTCGTCAAAGGGGATGGGTGATGGCGCAACAGGTGGTAGTGCATCTTGAGCTTTACGCCCCGCATGACCTATCTGAATACCAATTTTGCCGCCATTGTCGTGAACGCCTCTAACGATCGACTGGTGTGCTGGGATTTGTTCGTCATTCCACAACCCAGTATCTCGAGATGAAATACGCCCATCAGGTTCTACCCCCGTCATCTCTACAATAATCAAACCTGCACCTCCAACAGCACGACTAACATAATGAACTTCATGCCAGGAATTCGGAATTCCATCTTCTGCATGTACAGAATATTGGCACATCGGAGGCATCACAATTCTATTTTTCAATGTCATTCCTTTTAGCTCATAAGGTGTAAATAGATCCGTCATCGTCTATATTCTCCCTTCCCACTCTCCATATCTGTAACTATTATAATCTTTGCAAGCATAATTTCAACACGCTACGGAAATAACAACAAAGATTGTTCATCGCAGTTTCGATTCGAAGGGAGTCCCTTTTAAATGTTAAAAAAAATAGCCCTGTGTTTCATGTTCTATCTAATATTAGGCGGAATCCCCCAAGATCAGACTGAAATACGGGGTACGTCCATTCATACGTTAACGAAGTTATGCGTTGCTTCCGAGCCTATATTACATAAACAACAATCTAAACAGCACTCTAAAAAAGTGAACTCTACCCATCGAAATCAACAAAAGAATAAAGGTTTATCATTATCACAGCTTTATCGTAAATTCCCGGAGACGATTGTTACCAAAGGACCTAGAAGTAAAAAAATTGCGCTCACGTTCGATGATGTCCCAGATCCACGCTTCACACCAGCTGTGTTAAATGTACTCTCTAAATATCACGTAAAGGCTACCTTTTTTGTCGTTGGTAAGCGTGCAGAGGAATATCCCGGTCTCGTCTCTCGTATGAAACGCGAAGGTCATGCCATTGGTAACCATTCCTATGATCATCCTCTATTCACCAAAATACCTTTATCACAATTTCAGAAGCAGATAATAACGACAGACATGATCATTCAACATATCGTTGGTTACAAACCAAGGATCATACGCCCTCCTTATGGGGATATTACAGAAGAGCAGTTGAAATGGGCCAAGAAACAAGGCTACAAAATCGTTAACTGGAATGTGGACTCTCTAGACTGGAAAGGACTTCGTAAAAATGAAGTGAAAAAGAATATTCTTTCCTCTGTAGGACGAGGTTCAATCATTCTTCAACATGCAGGGGGAGGGGTCGGATCAGATCTGACTGGCACCATCCAAGCTTTACCCGAAATCATTCAGATTCTAAGGAGCAAAGGTTATACCTTCGTGACCGTTCCAGAATTATTACATATACCAGTTAACAAATAATAAGGTGGGTTTGTATAACCCAATTTATTTAAGGTGACTCCAAGTTGTATTCAACCACTCAAAGAATTTCTCCTCTTCCTCGAACTGTGGATAATGAGCCGATTTCTCAAATAAGACAAATTCTTTTACGGGAGGCTTTCAGCACATCAAAGCCTCTCAGTTGTTCTAGTCTTTCCACATCTTTTATGTTACCAGCTGTCTTTGCCTGACCTAATGAATACTCAAAAATTATCTCGTTCACTTTTCGCAATGTCGGCAACCTGTCCGATTCCAATATCTTCCCACTCCCCCGTTGATCATAACGAACGATCGTAAAATTCTTCTCAAGCAATCGGATTGCGTTTATCCACTCCCCTAATCATCACTTCTTGTCCAGTGCCATTGATTTGTATCTGTTCTAATGTACTTATACTATGATCTCCTTTAATTGAGGGTGTCCATGTAGGAAAGATTAATGCAACCACCACAACCATCACAATTAACAATTAATTTTTTTCAATATTTTCATCCATTTTCTTTTCAATAGTCTGCTCCTTAGGCAAGGGTTATTTTTCCAAATCGTAATCATACATGATTTTTATGCGATTTCATACTAGAAAAAGTCATAAACAGCGTTTACACCAGAATTAACAAAAAACCACGTCCTATGACGTGGTAATATCCGTTTGTAGTGCAATCTAGGGGGATTGAATCCTTGACCTCATCGCAAACCCGAGCTGGAACCGTACAAAAACCACTATTTTAGAAGGCCTTAGTATCTAATTGATTCGTTCACTAACCCTATAGACACAGTTTCTTCCGCCCACCAAAATATGCTCAACCCGTTCGACAAGAACACTATTTCCAAGGACGGTTTGAAAGAGATTTAACTCATTCTTACATAACCCGGCACAGGTAGCAGCAGCTTCACAGATCGGACAATGCTTCTCAATAAACAACAGGCTTCCATCGCCTTGATCCTTTACCTCAGCCATATAACCTTCATTTGTTCGAATATCGGCTAGTTTCTCCATTTTCCCCCTTAAGTCCGATGCGTCACTAAGGTGCAGAAGATATTGGTCAAGCATATTCTTATTCCGGACAGCCAGTAGCTTATCTAGCCCCTCGTTTCCGAAAGCCTCTCTCATTGAATTAATCAGACTGACTGACAATTCCGAATACCCGCTTGGAAAGTACCGATTAGCCTCAGGAGTTAATCTCCATAGCTTTGCTGGCCGGCCCATAGGGCGAGCTTCTTCTTCATAAGTAACTAATCCTTCTTCTTTCAGCGCATTTAAATGCTGACGAATGGCCATCCCAGATAGAAAAAACTCTGAGGAAAGTGCGTTGACATCCATTCCCCCCTGCTGCTTTAGCAGATCAATGATCCCTCTTCGTGTCTTTGTTGAGGTATCCTTATTCGTTTGATTTCCGCTCATAGGGCCCCTCCTTTTAAAACAACGTCTCTACATCACTCTCTACATTTTAAATAAAAATGTTGACAAAGTCAAAGCCGAACTGTAGCTTAAACTTTATAAATAAATATGTTTACTAAGTATCCGGATATGGCGTATACATAAAAAACTTTCTTGGAGGTTACATCCAATGTCTAACAATCAAAGCATTTTCAGTCCGCGTTATGTTGCACTATCGGTAGGAATTATTCTGTCAGTGATGGCAGTAGGATTTGAAGGTTTAGCTGTAACTACGATCGCCCCTTCCATCGCAGGTGATTTGAAAGGCATTCATCTGTTTGGATGGATATTTAGCACTTATCTGCTTGCCCAGATTGTTGGCACCTTGGTGGTAGGTCGTATCATTGATAAAAAAGGACCTGCAGCACCATTTACTTACGCACTTGTTTTGTTTATCGTGGGGCTGATCGTTGCCGCGACTGCAAGCGACATGTATATGATGATATTAGCACGAGCGATTCAGGGCCTTGGTGCTGGTGCTATGATGACTTGCGTGTACACCGCCATATCCTTAAGTTACCCCGATGAATTACGTGCCAAAATACTCGGTGCATTCGGGACAGCCTATGTTCTTCCATCCATGCTAGGTCCATATGTTGCCGGTTTAATTGCTGGGCAGTGGTCTTGGAGGTTTGTTTTCTGGGGTATACTACCAATCATAATTCTATCAGCACTACTTAGCCTACCAGCCTTTAGGAAATTAAAGGTACATAGTACACAAGAGGGGAATGGAGCCACCTCTACTTGGTTGGCCTTATTGTTAACGATGGGAACAGGGATTTTCTTAGCTGGACTTGGCATGCTACCGAAAATTACAGGGGTTATATTAAGCATTGTTGGCTTAGCAATAATGTCATATCCACTTCGCAAGCTACTACCAAAGGGAACTCTTACATTCCAAAGAGGTATGCCAGCTATTCTAGCAACACGGGGACTGTTCTTCGCAGCATATGTCAGCACGCAGAATTTTCTAGTACTAGGTCTAATAGATATAAAAGGTATTTCCCCAGCTAATGCTGGATTAATTGTGGCTAGCGCCGCACTAAGTTGGTGTCTCTTTGCTTATCTACAAGGACGGTGGGATACGGCGGATCAGGGTCTTGGGCGTAACAAAAGAATTATCCTAGGCGTGCTGCTACTTACACTCGGATTTGCAGTCGTGTTTTGGATTCCAACCGTAACGCCTACTTTAGCGGTTATTGGGCAAATCATAGCGGGGATCGGAATGGGATTAGCCCATCCAACGAGCGGTGCGGTGGCATTTGCTCATACTCGAGAAGAAGGGGCTGGCGAGACCTCAGCAAATCTGCAATTTGCGGATTCTTTTACACCAGGTGTCGTCATTGGTATAGGCGGTGCCATCCTAGTTGTTAGTCAGGCTGCAGGATTGACGATGCAATCTGGATTAATTGTAACGATGGGATTCAATCTTGTGTTAATACTAATGAGTTTATTCGCAAGTATTCGTATCACATCTGAAAGTTCAATAAGTATACAAAGCGGAATCAAGTGAACTCTTTGCTCAACCCAAACAATAAAAGCCACTTCTTAGGAAGTAGCTTTTATTGTTTGGGCGGAGCCCTAGGGAATCCCACCCCTGACCTCACAACGATAGCATAGCCGAAATTAGCTTCCCAACATGATACTTCATCTCACACGCGTATCCACTGCTATAAAACCATGGAAGTGCGACGCAACGACAACTATTCTATATCATATTCTTCTTGTAGATTTTCATCTGCGATGCGAATGGTAATGGACTGACATTTCCAATACTCACTAGTACAAAAAGCAATCCTAGTAACCTGACTCAAATCACAGAAACGACTCTGTAAACAAACCACAGCCTACCATAATCTCTACATTCGAGATTCCGTCAAGCATTGCAAAATCTTGAGGCATATTGTTCTCTACTTCTCGATCGATGCTTGTGTTTCCACCACAAACAGCCTGCGTTTCCTTGCCGGAATACGTATATTGACAGAAGTACCTATGCCCTTACGGCTAAATATAGACACACCGTATTCCTCACCATATTGAAGTTGTACGCGCTGATGGATATTTCGGATACCAAACCCAGTCTCGCTTTCGCTCGAAGTATTCAAAATCTCTGCAATGCGTTCCTGCCTTACACCCATGCCATCGTCAATCACGCGATACAGAATATCGTTCCCCTCTAGCAGAGCGACAATTCGAATATGGATACGATCCCCGCCACTCCATGCATGATTAAGTACATTCTCGATGAAGGGCTGGAGAATAAGCTTGATCGTCTCATACTTCCACACTTCAACATCCACATCCAAAGTCACTTCAAGCCTGTGCCCGTATTTAACCTTTTGGATATTCAGATACGCATTGGCCTGCTCAACCTCTGACGAGACGGGAATTAACGTTCTACCGGAATTCAGGGTTAATCGATAGAACTTAGCCAGATCTACGACCATATTCTGCAACTTCTCATTTTCTCCGAACTTGGCCAACTGATTGATGGATGAGAGTGTGTTGTAGAGAAAGTGCGGATTAATTTGCGTCTGCAACATCTCAAGCTCCGCTTCCTTCTTCTCTAGCTGGGTTAAGTATACTTTCTTGATCAAGGCTTCAAAATCTTCCCCCATACTATTTAGCGCCGTGGCAATTTGCGAGAATTCATCTTTTCCTTTGTAAGAAATGCGTTTATGTAAATCTCCTTCTCGGAAAGCGTTCAGAACAGAAATAAATTTCGTAATCCTTTTGGAGAAGTAACCCGACATAAATATGCCCATAAAGGTAAACAAAATAGAACACAGGATACATATACCTATAATGTATGCCCGCACGCGCACGGCTTCTTGTTGAATCGTCGTTAAAGGAACATACGCAACAATGGACCAATCTTGCTGAGGCAAATACTCTTTTAGCGTCAAGTATTCCCCATCCGAGTGGAAATCCTCTTGGAATGCCATACTCAGATCGAGCTCACTCTCCTTCGTTACATCATGCCGCTCTTCGTCTGAAGCATAGATGACATTCCCCGTACGGTCTTGGACGATTAGCATCGCTCCTTCGCCAAGCTTTCGATAATCCACACTTTCAAAAAACTCATCTCTACGTACGCTGAACCTCATCACTCCCACTTCCGTAAGGTTTAGCGGGTTTTGTATATCTACTATTCGGCGAATCATAGATATACGGTTACTGTGTGCATCATCCTCCACTTCGGTCCATAACTTCGTAATGCCGTATTCCTCATCCGGAAGTAAATCGTACCACGGATCCTGCTCAATACGGGCCCTATGATAAATATTAAACGTTTGTTGACTAGTGTTCGAGGCGCCCCGTTCGTAGATATCATAATTCTTTCGTTCATAATTGTAATAATGCTCCGGTATCGTCTCATTCTCCACATACAAGAACAGTCTTAGATCAATGCCGATCGACTTCGATGCGCTCGCTAGCTTCGGTTTGATCACGTCATCAAAACTCGAGTTGGCATCCATGGGATTATCGGTTTTTAGCTTTAACTTTTCAATGAAATTTTCATCGTCATATAACGTTGATGAAATTCGTACCATATCATCGCTTTTATAGGCTACATTGTCTCGAATTTGAACCAGCGTGCTTTGGATATTACTACTTGTCTGCTTGCGCATGGAAGAATCGTACATCGAATGGGATACATAGCCGTTTACGGTTACAAGAACAATAATAAATACAAGATAGGACATCATCAGCTTATACCCGATTGGGATATACCTACGATTTTTTCCTTTCTTCCAACCCAGTCTCATCTTTACCTCCACTGCTACTTCTCTTTCTTCCGATATTCAAGCGGTGTCATGCCGAACTTTTCTTTGAATTGCCTGCTGAAATAAGGCAAGTAACGGTAGCCCACTTGATCCGAAATCTCGTAAATTTTCATTCCTGGCGCTTTAAGAAGTTCACAGGCTTTCTCCATGCGCAGCTGTACAAGCAACTCGTTGAACGTATGTCCTGATTTCTCTCGGACCAGAAATCCAAAATAGCTAGGCGAGAATGAAAAATGCTGAGCGATATCCTTGACTGTAATATTTTCATTCATCCGTTCTTTGATCGTCTTCACCACATTGCGGATAAACTGGCTGTCATTCGTGCTGTTCTTCTGGTGGAGCTTCTCCGAAATTTGAAATACGTGATTAAGCATCCATTTGCGTATATCATTGATCGTCTCGAATTGTAACAACATATCAAGTTTGCGGATATCGATATCAAGTAGTTCGAAGAGATCCTCGTTCATCGAGCTTAAATATTGATCCAGCTTCCAAATGATATAACTGGTCAAATTATGCACCGTGAACTTGGAACGCAAGTTCGTAACGGCACAGAATAAATTCTCAAGCTCATCATAGATCTGAACAAGCTCATACTCTTTAATCGCGTTCACCAAAGCATTCATATGCTTATCCAGCATACGGTAATCCAACATGGCCGGCTCGATGCTTACTTCTTCAAAATGAATGATGCCTCCTTTCCCAAAGAACATCTTCCCTTCAACGGCCTGAATTGCCTGTCGATACGATTCATACAGTTGTTCCGACGTATGTACGGGTGATCCTAGTCCAGTTGTGACCATAAGGGACAGTCTCCGCTGCGCGAAATCGATCAGCTGTGTGATCTTATCTTCGATTCCATTTGCTTCTAGAAGCAAGGCAATTCGCTGTGGACTCAGCTTGCAATAGGGAACGACGTCCCCTCGATTCGCAGCTTCATGAAGCTGCTTCAGAAATGTTCTGGATTCTTCAAGCCTGGATGGAGCGTTGTCATCCACTCTCGACAGCATATCCAATTCCATGACAGCAACGCGAACGGGCCAGTTCAAGCGGTGTAGTTCATGTGTTTTCATTAATTTATCCATAAATTCACGATCCGTCGTATCTTCGCCTTCGAAGAGCCGCAGAAGCATGTCGCTTTTGGCAATTGGAATCATATCCTGATACGCTTCTTCTACTTCACGATATTTCAGTTCCTCGTCTAAGTCCCGCTTCACTTTCATCAGTGAAGCGATAAGCTCGCGATCCTCCAAAGGCTTCAGCACATAGCTATAGGCCTTTAGCGATAGCGCTTGCTGCACATAACTAAATTCTTGGAAACCGCTTACAAAAATGATTCTTATTTTGGGCTTGCGTTGCAATGCGATCCGTGCCAACTCGAGCCCTGACATGTAAGGCATATTTACATCACTTACAAGAATATCAATGGCATGTTGATCCAGTATTTCACAAGCTGACAACGCATTATTTACACAACCCTTCACTTCCATGCCTAGTTCAGACCACGGAATAAATCTTTTCATTCCTTCCAAATCAAGTTCATCATCATCCACCAACAAAACATTATACATAGACTCTTCCCTCCACAATCGTATCAATGCGAAATGTTCGTTGCTACTCGTTATTCAGAACCCTCATATTTTCATGCATCTTATCGTAATATAGTCCAAATATTTCTTAAAACCGACTTCCATAGAAGCACGGTGCGCTTCATCCAAGATGCTTAGCACCTCAGATAGCCAAGCGCCTATATATTTTTTTATTTAATACATAACCAGCATTGCCATAAGGTCTATTCGTATAATAATTGGGAAAATAGTATATTCTCCCATCTGCGATGTCTGGAAGCTGTTTGTTTACGATCATCTTCCGCAATGTCAACTTCGCATTTCCATCCGCGCTTATCCCACTGATATGTATATTCAAGTTGTCTTGAATCCATTTCGATGAAGGATCTGTACCCCATTGTGGCATAGTATAGTAACTATAATGACCATAAAAACTGATGTGAAGGGGTCCCAGCCCTAATGGATACAACTTCTGCTCATCATCTCTATTTTGTAAATCAAGTTGATTAAGACAACTCCGACTAGCATTAACCGCAGGAACCTTTCTCTATGTTCATTCAAAGTCTAACATTCCCATACAACTCGCTTATATAAAGGTGTTTTTGTAAAATTATATCAATATATTCGATAACAATACACAACAATTTAAAAATTAATACATCTGATTCTCCATTACTGAGGTTAGCATCAAATTTAGTCTTTGACGCTAACCTTAGTAATTGATAGAGTCCATCCCAAGGTTATACTATCTCTTCCCAGGGATGGACTCTATCTTACAATTGAAAATTACTGACCAAGCATTTTCTTATTCTCTAACCATCTTTCAGTACGCCACTCAAGCAGTTCGTTATAACCTAATGCCTGAGCATCTTTTTCTGCTTGATCTAGAATCTTATCAACTTCTTCATCACTCTTAGCTGTTGAAGATGCGGATAATGTTTGCAAGAAAATATCAAGTACATTCACACTTGTATCCGCCAGTTCTGTGCCAGGATCTGGCGTCAAGTGTGTCGCTAAAGCGGTCTGGTCAATATGCGTTTTCCATGTCACCGACTCTTGATAACGAGCAAGCCAGTTGCGTTCTTCCACAGGCTTAGCTAATTCAAACTTCATCTTAGCTGGGTCAATATATGCCGTGTTACCTGCGATCATAACCGGATTGTTGGCTGCCTGAATTTCAGATACTTCTTTCGCATTATATTGATCTGTTAAAATAGGTTGCTCATTCTCATCCAATCCGTTCCAGTTACCGCCTTCTGGTCCATAATATTGAATAACCATGCCTTCTGGTCCTGTTATATAATCCAAGAATGCAAAGATTTTCTCAGGATCTTTAGCAGCAGTAGTTATGACGTTTACGTTCCAACCTAGTAGGTCATAACCGCCTGGATAAATTTTGTTTTTGTCCAGACCCGCTTTATGGAATGGCCAAATCATGAAATAACCTGCTTCAGGATCTTCTTTAGAAAGAGCCAAATGTGCTGCCGAAGCATAAGGCATTGGATCCGAACTACCGAATACTGCAACTCGACCAGACATTAATTTCTCTTGTACCGGTCCTCTATCCGTAATCGTAAACATATCCTGAGATATCAATTTTTCACGATACAACTTAGAAACAAACTTTTGTGATTCGTGGAAAGCTGGGTCTGTAAACAAGGAAGCCAGCTTATTGTTTGCCTCATCAACAACGGCAAGCGTGTTTCCATTTAAAGATCTATAATAAGCATTTTCTTTGAAGCCCGTATAAATTAGACCCACACCTTGACCGTCTACTGCACGGTCTGCTTCGTAAGGAATAACTTCTTCACCGTACTTTTCTTTTACTTTAACTAAGTAATCATAGAGTTGGTCCATCGTTTCTAAAGTCGGTGAGCCAAGTTCTTTGTAAATCTTTTTATTCACGACATAGCCTGCGCTTCCGTTTGGTCTAGATGTGTACCAATTCGGGAATTGATATAGCTTTCCATCCGGGAAACGAAGCATATCCGCGCTTTTTGTATCGAGCCATTTCTTAAGGTTTGGATATTTCTCCATGTAATCGTCGAGCGCAACGAGCTTACCAGCTTCATAAAGTCTCATAATATCTGGATCATAACGATTTCCAAAGATCATATCAGGAAGGTCATCATCCGCCATCATTGTCGTCATGAGCTGAGAGTGATTACCTTGTGCAGCTATTGTCTTAATGTTTACTTTTTTATTCTCTTTCAGATACTTCCAGAATGGAACATCCTCCATCTTCGCTGGAAGATCGAGCCATCCATAGTGAGCATAGGCTGAGAACTCTAGATCGCTTGAACCCAATTGCCATACATCTGCTGGCTTTTCATCTGTACTGACATTCGAGTTCTTCGGTGTGCTAGGCTTCGGATCGTTAGTTGATTTGCTACAGCCCGCGAACACAGTTGTCAGAAGGAATGCGGTTGTAACGACCAATAGCATCTTCCTCATTATTTTCATCCCAATATTACCCCTCTCATTCATATTCTATATGTCTAAAGCGCAAGCGCCTCACACCAAAGCCACAACTACTCTTTCAAGGAGCCTACCATGACGCCTTTGACAAAATACTTTTGAACAAATGGATATACCGCAATAATCGGAAGCGATACAACCATGATGGTAGCACTTATGAGTGACTTCGAGGTTAAACTCTTCTTACTTGCCGTCTCCAATGTCAAACTATTGATAGTGCCGGTGCTGTTCCCGCTTGCTTCGTTAAAGAGGTTAGCATTTAGAAGTCGTCTCAGTACTGTCTGAACAGGCATCAAGTCTTGATTTGTAATATAAATCGTTGGCGCGAACCAGTCATTCCAGTGTGCAATAGCTGTAAATAAACCGAGCGTCGCAATAACGGGACCAGACAGCGGAAGTATAATTTTCAGATATACCCCCCAGTTACTGCAACCATCAATTTGAGCCGACTCTTCAAGACCAGCAGGCAAACTTTTGAAGAATGTTCTGAATATGATCATATTCCATACACTGATTAGCCCAGGAATAATAAAAACAAGAAAATTGTTCATCAGTCCTAAAGATTTGATTAGTAAGAAGGTGGGAATCAACCCGCCACCAAAATACATCGTGACGATAAAAAATATGGTAAAAAATTTACGACCTATCAAATAGGATTTACTCATCCCATAGGCAAGCATCGTTGTCATAAATATCGCGGAAATGGTACCAATAACGGTTCGAAGTATAGTAATCATAAATGCATTAAGTAACTTATCGTCTGCAAAAACAGTTGAATAATTGCTCAAGGTGAATGCTCTTGGCCAGAACGTAACGCCACCCTTCGCTGTATCAAGACCTTCATTTAAAGATACAATCAGTGTGTTCCAGAACGGATATAGAGCAGTAAAAGATAACAAAATGAGAAACACATATATCGCTACAATCATAATGCGGTCAGTATATCCTAAACGCTTGAAAAGCACTGTATCCCCCCCTTAGTGTCGAATGTTCTACCAAAGACTGTTACCGGTTCTTCTCGCCAAATAGTTAGCAATGGTTAACAACATAACGCTTACAACTGCACGGAATAAACCAACCGCAACCCCGAAGTCATACCTTTGATTTTGCAAACCTACTCGGTATACATACGTGTCAATAACATCAGACACGGGTCGTAGACTTGGATTTTGCGCAAGGATCAATATATCCTCAAAACCAGCGCTCAGCAGACTTCCCATGGCCAAAATCATAAAGATAATGATGATCGGCATAATGGTCGGAATCGTAATGAGATACATTTGTTTGAAACGACTCGCACCATCGATTTCCGCTGCTTCATATAGGCTCGGATTTACCCCCGCTATCGCAGCCATAAAGATAATGGAGTTGAACCCGATATCTTTCCATACATTCGTTGATACGAGTATCGCCCAGAAATAGTCTTTCATAGAGAGGAAGTTAATCGATTCATCGATAGCCCCTATTCCTTTGAGCAACATATTGACACTCCCGTTCTCAGTCGAGAGCAAACTCATAACAATGCTACCTACGATGACCCATGACATGAAATACGGCAAATATGTAATCGATTGAATAACACGTTTGAAATTCCTATGACGAACCTCATTCAACATCATCGCCAACAAGATCGGAGCCGGAAAACCAACAAGCAATTTCAAAAGACTGATCACGATCGTATTTCTCATAATCGTCCAAAACTGCGGAGCATTAAAAAAATCCTCAAAGTGTTTGAATCCGACCCATGGGTTCTCAAAAATATTTGCTCCCGTAAAAATGTTATAATCCATAAACCCTGTAAGCACGCCATACATCGGAATGTATGCAAAAATAAATATTAGTAAAACCCCTGGCCAGACCATTAACTGGATGTCCATTTGCTTCCACAATCGCTGAAAAAAACTTTTTTCGTTCACGGATCTCCGTTTAGGCGGAATCGAAGAGTAGTGTTCTTTCGCCGTTACCTGCGACATAATCATCCTCCCTGCTAATTTGTTGCAACCCCTTTCAATTCATTACGAAAAAGTTATTACTTATGGATTGATTGGAATTTATCGTCTCCCTCTTACAAACATTCTACTTCCTTCAAATACATGAAACGAGATAATAGATGCATGATTTTTTGCACTTTCACATTAACTTTTTTTCGATAAATGATACAAATCCATGATTCGATAGCATGATTTTTATTTTTTGATAAAAATACAAGATCTATAACGTGCGACAGACCGAAGAGTCTCTAATATCAAATCGACGTATATTACCCATTGCTCTTGCCTTTACAGGTATGAACATTCTCTCCCTCGGCGCTTACAGAATACCCAATTTCATTCCCGTTGGGGCTTTCAGCATACAAAAAAACCACGTCCGAAGACGTGGTTTATATTCGTTTTATGGTGGAACCTAGGGGGACCCTCACCTCTGACCTCATAACTGCCAGTGATGCGCTCTACCAACTATCCGTATTTCACGATCAAAAGGTTGATGTTAGTCCAACTAACTTCGATCGAGACGGAGGGATATATAGTTTAGTGGATAACATTGGAATAGTCATAGATGAATTATAATGATCGAAGTCATTCATCCGACTAATCCTGGTTAGCCTTCTCTGAGACTAGATAAGACAAAAAAACCACTTCCGAAGAAGTAGCTTTTTTGTCTTGTGTAACCTAGGGAGAACTTCATACTTGAGCTCCATATTAGCACATCTTAGTCCATACCATGTTCTTTGCGAATCTTGTACAAGCCTTGAAGAAGCAGCTCTGAAGGATCCCGATTCAACTGCAAATGTGTAAACAATAGATGTAAAGGGAATGCACACACGTTATTTCCTTCTTTTATCGCTGGGAATCCAGCTTCGAAGATCGGACCGTACTCTTGGTTCCAGCCTAGCCCCGCTTGTACTTCCTCCGGAGCAAATTCCTGACGTACTTCTTCTATACATTTGGGAACTAACACCTTGTCTATGATTGCTTTCGCTTCGTCTTCGTTTGAAGCTGGTTGTGGAAGGGCTTTACCTCCCTTAATCTTCATCAACTCAAAGAAGAAGGAAGCCATCCAAATTGCCGGATCATTGCCTGACTGGAACCTTGCGACCAACTCTCGCAGAAAAAAACCACAGGAATATACATCATTGGAATCGTCCTTCACATGATAAATAAAAACCGGACCATAGGCTTCCAGGTGCAGCACTTGGCCTTGGACTTCCTTAAAGTGCTTGTTCAAAGATACGATGCCGTTATGGTGAACAGCCTTTAGAAGCTCAACCATGTTTTCTTCGGAAATAGTTTCTTGATTATTGTTTACTTCCTCGTTTGTTGTCTCATTATTCATATTCATCTTCACCCCACTTCCTATCATACCATTCAGTAGCTTGAACTTAAATGATAGAAATAGATAACAATATTCTAACCATGACTTTTTTGGAAAATCGGCATCTACAGTTTGGTATAAGGTGTTCGTGGAACATAGGGGATCATCACCCCTGAGCACGTCGCTGACAGCGAAGCGCTCTCCCGAAGTGGTTAGTTTCACTTCCATAGCATTTAATATATTTTTGGACTCAGATCTAATAGACTTGCATGGTAATGATGATTAACCTTGTTTTTCCAGAAAAGCAAACAAATTATGATACATTACATGGGCACCTTCTCCAAGCCATATCAAATGACCCCAAGTATCTAACTCGCAAAGTTGTGCATTAGGAATATGTTGATGAGCATGCCGTGCATGAACCACGGATACAGCCGCATCGTGAATGCTATGCATAATGAGAGTTGGACACTGAATGGTGGATAAAACGGGATTTAGATCATGTCCTGTCTGCTCTAAATCAATAAAGAAACCAGATCCTGAACGCTGACGATTCAACATTTGCTTGAACAGATATAGATCTTCTTCACTAATGTTCTGTAACACCTCTTTTCTCGGAAATGTACTGAAGGATGCAATCATGCTCTTGAAAAGTAAACGAGGAAACCATTTATTCATGAACCTCATCATGGCCCAAACGTATTTTTCATTAGATGGGCGAAATATGAGTTGGGCAGATTTATACAATTTGTTATCGGGGATCAACCATCTATGGGAAACGGCCGACTGAAGGATTAGGCTTCTTACTCGCTGAGGATATTTTGATGCAAAATGAATACCGCTTGGACCGCCGGCAGATATGGAAATGATATGAACTTGAGGGATACACAAATCGTCTAAAAGGTTCAGGTATGCTTCGCACGCGATGCTAATATTCTCCCCTAGCTCCTTGGAGGTCTTCCCATAGCCCGGCCTCGAGGGGGTGATGATAGAATAGCCTCGGTCTGTTAATTTGCTGTAACCAAGTACCTCATTGCAATTGGAATGCCCACCGTGCATGATCAGAACGGGTTCTCCCTGTCCAACAACGGTATACTCCACATTAAATCCTTCTTCGGTTATGTAGTTACGAGTCATTCTATTCATATTATCCCCTCCTCAAAAATGAATATATATTCATTATTAAACCAAGAAAAAGCCTGCCAGCACAGGTTAAAGAAATGCTCGCAAACCTTGGTACCAAAATAAGACGTACTGGCGAACCATACTATTACAATCATCAGTATTCGGATGTCGCCGAACGATTTCAAAGTAACCTTGCATAAAAGCAACAGAAATCGGCCAAGCTGCCTGCTCTGTGAACACTTTCCGCCCCTGAGCACTGTTGTATGCCTCCAAATGGCTTGCGACATTGTCTACCATCATCTTATGCAGCTTCAGTACGGCATCTTCGTGCTTTGTCCCCTTACTACTGTCGATTAAAATTAATAGCGGTTTGCGTATACTTCCGATAATATCGGTCAACGCATGAACAACAAGTTCAAATATATTCCCTTCGTTCGAGGGCTCCTTAACGTTGCTCCTGATTACCAATTCCAACTCATGGAATACGGGATTAACAACGGCATCGAACAATGCTTCCTTACCTGCGTAATATCGATAAAGATTGCCAGCGGACATGCCTACTTTGTCTGCAATGCGTTTTATGGAAGCTGCTGCATACCCATATTCCATAAATTCATCTTGAGCGTTTCGGAGAATCGCTTGACGCAATTCATCTTTCAATACTTGGACCATAAATGAACATCCTTTCACTTTTGAAGTATACAGGAGCTAGAAGACTCTCACAAGTGTTTTTTACATTGTTTGTAAAATTCCGTATCCATGCCCGTCCAGGTCAAGACTGATCAAGGAACTTAGGATGATAGCATATCCTCTTTAAGCAGTATGTAGCTGTCTTTTTAAAGGCCAAAATATGGTGGAGAATAGAAGGATTCACATCACTCTAATTTTAGGCTTATGAAGCTTATTCCGGTGTAAACTTTTAGCGGTCGTTTCAGACACCATGCTCTTCCATTTGAAGCATTTCCCTCAATCCCATCCCTCTCTGAAGTAAACAAATAACGCGTTGGAAAGAGAATGGTTTTCTTCTCTACCAGCGCGTTAAATAGTTCAGGTAAGTAAAATGAGCTTACGATTGCTTACAGCTTTCATTCATGGCGAAATTACCCTTGTAATAGTTAAAATATATCTGACTCAAAGTGTTGCTTGATTTAGTCTATTTAAACAATGTAAAATTAGAAAATCTATTCATTGCATGCTATCTCTTCCTCGCAGAATATTAGCAAATAATGATGTGATACTCTTTTGATTGAATTGTACATTTGGCAAATAAATTAACTCAAGGAGAAATAGATGATCATGGACATTAAAGCATTATCCAGTTACTGCTTGTCAAAAAAGAACAGCCTGGAGGATTATCCTTTCGGTAACGATGTTCTTGTAGTAAAAGTTGCCTCAAAAATGTTTGCATTGATTAACGAGCATAACAATCAGCTAAAAATCAGCTTGAAATGCGATCCATTTATAGCGGAAAGCTTAAGACAACAATACTCTTCGATTACTCCGGGATATCACTTAAACAAAAACCACTGGAATACCATCTTGATCGATGGAACTATTTCAGAACAAGAATTATTCGAAATGATTGATCATTCTTACGAATTAGTCTTTAAAGGATTAAAAAAATCGGAGAAAGACGCAATTATCCAATCGTAACCAAATGCATCAATTGTATAGCCCCAGAACATTCCCCTCCCTTAACAACATTAAATAGAGGTATAAAGAAGATTGGGAATCACAGATATGGATGCTAATACTCTCTCTTTTCCAATCTTTCACACCATATCCATATGGTTCTTCATCAAAATTTCGGACCATCATTAATCTGTCAGCAAGTGTTTGTTCGCATATAAAAACCTCCTCACTAGAAATACGAGAGGAGATTTATGTATAGCTGCTTGGCTTCAATCCTACCCTTGTTAACTTTAGTCACAAGAAGAAGACCCACTATCAGAACTCGATGAATCATAACCACCACTATCGTTGCTTGAAGATGAGCTATCATTACTGCATGATGATTCGCTGGTGTTTTGCTGTGGATTATCGCCATAATAGTTACTTTGATATATAGGACTGATTGGACTCAAGGGATTTAAAGGATCAAGTAGATCATTAGTATTAGAAGTTGATCTACCAATTTTAGTCTTGTTCGATGAAGGGTACGATGCATAAATGTCATGAATGATGAAGCCTTTTCCGATGCACGTATCGCACTGTTTACTCCTTAGAAACTTTTTGATTCTGCCGATCCCATTACATTTAGTACATTTCTCCATAAGAACATTCTCCATTCAAATAGGCATTATCTAAAACTATCATCTCCTATATGTTACCATAACTATGTGACATCCGTCAGGAAGTATGACATGCTCACATAATAAGTAGGTGTTTCCTTGGCTCCATCACTGCCCGAAGGGATATTTTAGCTTCGCGGCCAAAGAGCGTGACTTTATGTTCCTAGCCCGCTGAGATAGAGCTCAGATTCGTACAACTCGCTTAGCTGAACCCCTGTCCTCATCGTTGCTAGCGAAGCGCTCTCCCACGCAAGCTAGTTACACTACCCAAAAATTATTCTATCATTCATTCGCCACTGACCTTCCCTCAATAACGGCTCTACAGTAGTTATCTACCTCTTATTGTCCAGTTTGGAAACAATCAAGGTTCAATTTACATCCTCCAATAACAGAATGTTCTTTTTATAAACACAAAAGTTCCCTTGGCAAGAAAAAGAGAGCTTCTGTTCTGTACATTAAAAGGGTGTCATGAGTATAGAATAACCTCTCGACCTTAAACACTGATAACAATTTATATTTGCATTAAAAAGTTAAATTTGATAATATAACTGACGAACGTTCGTTAATGTCGAGGTGATTATATTGAAAAGAAAAGAAATTAAAGACGTCGCTTTAAAATTTTTCACAATTCATGGGTATGAGGGAGCATCTCTGTCTCAAATTGCTGAGAATGTCGGTATGAGAAAGCAGTCTCTCTATGCTCATTTCAAAGGGAAAGATGATCTATTTCTACAAGTTTTACAAGATGCCAAAGAGGCAGAAATCTCATCGAAACTACAATATTTGAGTAAAGTGGATACCCATAATCCCAAAGCAGATTTATTTGGATATTTGCAATTGGTCATTGATTTGTTTCA
The DNA here is from genome assembly GCF_001637205.1 of Paenibacillus glacialis. GTDB lineage: Bacteria > Bacillota > Bacilli > Paenibacillales > Paenibacillaceae > Paenibacillus_AQ > Paenibacillus_AQ glacialis. The sequence continues at coordinate 3,149 of NZ_LVJH01000021.1, read as the reverse complement.
AAAGAGCGAGCAGTTAAAGTTTTGGCTACGTATGTCTTTCTTCCCACCTCTCCATCTGGCATCAGCAATTAATGAGGAAGTCATTGATACGGAGACAAAGATTCAAACCGTTCTAGAAAGCAAATTTCAAGATTGGATTGATGCCAAAGGCATCATGGAAGATACCGCCTCCATCCCTACTCTTGCCTTCTTAGGTGTTGTTGATTCGATCATGTTAGAGCTTGCATATGGGAATAATGAACAACGTTTAAACGATAAACTAAATGCCTCATGGACCGTATTTTGGAGAGGTATTTCACAGCTATGATTTTACAAAAGAGAGGTATTACTTCATGAAGAAACCATTGAAAGAACAAAAAACAGTCTTACTCATTCTATTAAGTAATATATTCATTGTTTTTCTAGGCGTCGGGCTCATCATCCCTGTTATGCCATCCTTTATGAATATGATGCATTTATCAGGCCAATCGATGGGTTATCTTATGGCGGCCTTTGCATTCGCACAATTACTCATGTCTCCCCTAGCAGGACGATGGATTGACACTTATGGCAGAAAGAAAATGATCATCATCGGATTATTTATTTTTAGTCTATCCGAGGTGATCTTTGGTTTAAGTACACAAGTATCCGTTCTTTATTTCTCCAGAATTCTAGGAGGCATTAGTGGTGCATTTATTATGCCAGCCGTTACTGCCTATGTTGCAGATATTACCTCAATAGAGGAAAGGCCAAAAGCGATGGGCTATATTTCTGCCGCCATTAGTTTCGGTTTTATTATTGGTCCAGGCATTGGAGGTTTTATTGCTGAGCTGGGTGTGCGTGCACCCTTCTACTTTGCTGGTGGCTTCGCTTTAATAACATGTATTTCATCCCTATTTATTTTAAAAGAGCCACTAACCAAACAGCAGCTTTTGGAAACCACACAGCTTAAAAAAGATACAAACTTTGTAAGTGATATCAAAAGATCATTTCATCCACAATATTTAATTGCCTTTATTATTGTGTTTGTACTGGCCTTTGGTTTATCAGAATATGAAACTGTATTTAGTCTGTATTCTGATCATAAATTTGGTTTCACTCCGCGAGATATTGCTACCATTATTACAATAAGTTCAATATTTGGAGTTGTTGTTCAAGTCTTTATGTTTGGTAAAATGGTAAATAAACTCGGTGAAAAGAAACTCATCCAGTTATGCTTAATCACTGGCGTGGTATTAGCAGTAGCATCCACCATGATCTCTAGCTATTTAGCCATTTTGCTAGTAACTTGCTTCATCTTTCTCGCATTTGACTTGCTACGACCAGCATTAACGACCTATTTATCAAAATCGGCCGAAAAAGAACAAGGATTTATCGCTGGAATGAACTCAACCTATACAAGCTTGGGTAATATTGTCGGGCCCGCATTAGCCGGTATATTATTTGATGTAAACATCAACTATCCATATCTCTTTGCTGCTGTCATTATGTTTATTGGTCTTGTCATTACAATGATGTGGAAAGAAAAACAATCAGCTAGCAGCTTGGTAAAATAATGTGAGTAAATATGTACGCCTTAAAAAAAGAGAAAGCATACGCTTTAGACGCAATAATTCAATCTCAGGTAGCTTTCCAACCAACCTTGCTTGCTCATTAAATCGTTCATCGAACGAGGGTTTTGCCCATGCTGGTAGTTGAAGTTGTTCCAATAAAATACCTCTCTCTTCATAACAAGCTCAATATTTTGCGATTCTTTCAATTGATCAATAAGAACATGCTTTGCCATGCTCGAGGGCAAGCTTGCAGTGGAGCCTTGCAATTTCTAATAATTGAGCCGAGGTTGCATCGTCTACTTCTAGTCCGATTAAGGAATAATTGTTTAGAATATCAACGTCATTTGTTAGCTTCGATACAGTCATTTCAACTACTACACTCACAAGTTGATTATACCCAATTTTGGAGTTTGTTGCATGTTATCTCGAATAGGGAGATTACTCAAGTATTTTCTTTGCATAAAAAAGCCCAAGCTTTATCTAAAATGTACCCTATAGAATAGACACTTTAAAAAAGTCTATTCTATAGGGTGTTTTTCTGTATAATGAGAAAAAATATAATGTTGGAGTGATTCTTAATGAGTCAAAAATTATTTAATAAGAATGAAGTCAAACGATTAAGTACGAATTCATACGTGAAAACCGTAAGCGAAAAAGGTATCACTTACACAGATGAATTTAAACGCCTATTCATCGCTGAATATGAAACAGGAATGCTACCGAGACAAATCTTTGAAGTGTGTGGTTTCGACGTCGAAATCCTGGGGATGGATCGCGTTCACTCAGCAGCGAAGCGTTGGCGTTCTGCGTATCGAAGAGTAGGATTAGTGGGTCTTCAAGATACACGAAAAGGTAATTCAGGTAGACCAAGCGAAAGTGAACTTTCTTTAGAGGAGAAATACGCACGCTTGGAGGCGCAAAATAATTTACTTAAAGCTGAGAATGAATTACTAAAAAAGCTCGAAATGGCAGAGAGGCGGATGAGAAAGAAATCAAAATAAGGGCGGGGGAGAAATTTCAACAGATCCAATCGGTTGTCACGAAATACAATCTAAAGAATAAAGCCAGGTATTTATGTGAAGTAGCTGGTGTGTCGCGTTCTGGCTACTATAACTACTTCTCTGCCGCATCACAAGAACGTAAAGCGAAGCGAGAGAAGCAGGATAGGCTTGTTAAGGAAATCGTACTTAAAGCCTTCTATTATCGTAGACGAAAGAAAGGTGCACGCCAACTAAAAATGACATTAGCAGGTCAATTCAACATAGTATACAACTTAAAACGTATCCGACGTATTATGAAAAAATATAATATCATTTGTCCGATTCGCCAAGCCAATCCTTATCGTCGAATGGCGAAAGCAACGAAGGAACACAGAACATTTCCGAACCTATTAAACCGTCAATTCAAGCAGAATATACCTGGGAAGGTTTTCTCCTAACAGACATTACTTATTTATTCTATGGCAAAGGCAAGAAGGCCTATCTATCCACTGTAAAAGACGCATCCACAAACGAAATACTATCTTACCAAGTATCAGATCGTATCACGTTAGATATCGCGACCGATACTTTATTGAAGTTGAAAAAAAATCTCCGAGTCCAATTCGTAGACGGAGCC
>NZ_LVJH01000020.1 GCF_001637205.1 Paenibacillus glacialis | reverse complement strand
CGTCAACAATAGCTGCTCGCCACAATCCTCTAGCATCCAACTTATACGCTCTGCTGGATAGGACGGATCAATCGCGACATACGCTCCACCAGACTTCAGTATGCCGAGGATAGCTACAAGCAACTGTGGTGAACGATCAGCCATCAACGCAACGATACGTTCGGGCCCAACCCCACGACTGCGAAGCGTATGTGCAAGGCTGTTCGCCCGTTCGTTCAGTTCACGATACGTCATTTGCTCCGTACCGAACTGAATCGCTGCTGCATCCGGCGTTCGCTCCGCTTGTTGCTCAATCTCAGTTAAAATGCTTACCCATTGTGCATGTTCATCAGCAGGTACGAAGCCTTCCGTCCCTACTTCACTCGCGCTTCGATTGAACACGGTTAATAACTGAGCCTTTTCTTCGTCATCCATAATAACTAGCTCGCCTAATCTTCGTGTGGATCCGTCGCTAACGGTCATCTCACTTACAATTGCACGATAATGACGCGCTAATCGCTGTATCGTCTCTTCATGGAACAAGCTCGTTGCATATTCCAGAGTAAACACGATTTCGTTTCCACTTTCTGCTGCAATCATGGTCAGATCGAATTTACTTACTCCTGGATCGAACTGTAACTGCACGAACGTTAATTCTCCCGCTTTCAGTACCGACTGATCCATATTTTGCAAAATAAACATCGTATCGAAGAGCGGATTACGACTTTGGTCCTTCTCAATGGCCAAACGCTCTACCAGTTCCTCAAACGGATATTCCTGATGCTCCAGCGCAAGTAATACTTCATGATGAAGCAGATTTACGAACTCACCCAACGTCTGCGCATCTTCTGGTCGAGTTCGAACGGCTACTGTATTCACGAACATTCCAATTAAGCCTTCCACATCAACATGGCTCCGACCAGCTACAGGCGTACCGATAATCATGTCCTCTTGGCCGCTGTATCTGCCTAGCAATATCGCGTAAGCACATAACAGAACCGTATAAAGCGTTGTGTTATTCTCACTGGCCAATCGACGAGCGCCTTGTGCCACTTCTGCATTCAAAGTAAAACTAATAGTTCGTCCTTCATAGCTTTGAACCGACGGACGTGTCTTGTCCGTTGGTAACTCCAGTACAGGTAACTCTCCCTCGAACGTCTGCAACCAATGTTCCTCGTGCCCTGCATAGCTTGCACCTTGCAGTCTCTGTTCTTGCCATACTGAATAATCTCTGTACTGTATAGGAAGATCCAAGGGACTGTTACCGCCGTAGAGGTCAGTCAACTCCTTCACCAGCACGCCAATGGATACACCGTCAGACACAATATGATGCATATCTAACAATAGTAAGTGACTATCCTGGTCCAACGAAACCAGGCCTACACGAAGTAAGGGCCCTGTTTCCAAGTTGAATGGTTGTATAAACTTCAACATCAGTTCATCGATAAAAGCCTTGGTTGTCACTATTGTTGCATCGGATAACATGTTAGATTTCTCATCTTCACTCAATTCGATGATATCAAGATCGAACATAACATTAGCGTGTATACGCTGGTTAAACTCAATCCCCTCATAATGAAAGGTTGTCCTCAAAATTTCATGTCTCGTGATGACTGCAACAAATGCCTCCTCAAGCTTGGCAACGTCCAGCCTCCCACGCATATGCAAGACAAATGACAAATTATATGCTGTATCCTCTACTGATAATAATCCCAACAAATATAATCTTCTTTGCGCCCGTGACATCGGATAATTTACCCGATCTGGTTGTCGCTGAATTCGCTCATATGTTGGTGTGAACTGACCATCATTGCGACTTACCTCGTCTGAAATCCATGCTGCCATCAACGCAACAGTGGGTGCCTGGAACAAGATACCGAGGGGCACCTCGATGCCAATCTTCGCATGAATGCGGCCTGCCAGCACGGCAGCTTTAAGTGAATGACCACCAAGCTCAAAAAAGTCGTCATAAATACTAAAATCACCGAAGCCTAATACATCTTGCCAAACCTCAACTACATCCGCTTCCAATGTTGTACGTGGCAGTACGATATCTCTTACTTCCTGCAACTGGAGGGAAGGCTCAGGCAGAGCCTTCCGATCTACCTTACCATTTGGTGTGAGCGGTATCGCATCAATCGTTATCAAATGGGACGGGATCATGTAATCAGGCAACTTGCTCTTCAAGCTGTTTTTAATTTCAACCTTTTCGATTTCACGATTCACAACGATATAAGCGCAAATACTCTTGTCACCCTCATTATCTTCAGTAGCGATAACAAAAGCTTCCTCTATCGCTTCATGCCGTAACAAGTGTATCTGTATTTCACCCAACTCAACACGAATGCCTCTAATCTTAATCTGGTGATCCAACCTGCCTAAATACATCGCATTGCCGTCCGGAAGCCATTTCGCCAGGTCGCCAGTACGATACAACAGCTTACCATCCAGCATTGGATGCTGGACAAAACGGCTTGCAGTCAACTCAGGCTTATTATAGTAACCTAGTGCTAGGCCGCTACCGGCGATACATAGCTCACCCGTTACCCCTATTGGGGCGAGTCTGTCTCCGAAGCCTAATATATAAATTTCGACGCCATGCATCGGTCCTCCAATAGGCACAGTCTTTCCAGATGGCGTTCCATGCTCATACACATACATGTTGGAACAAATCGTTGCTTCTGTAGGTCCATAACCGTTCACTATACATATATTTGGGTTCAAGCTTACGAATAACTCCAGTGTCTCATCCTTGATAGGTTCAACCCCAACGAGCATTTTGTTAAGCTGAGGTTTAGTGTTCGATTGCTCCAATGCGCGCGCGACATCTTTAAGTAACGTCGGAGGTATGTAGGCAAAGGTCACCCCCTCCGAAGCGATTACAGAAGCAAGTTGCCTTGGGTCAATCAGTTTAGGCTCAGGATAGAGGATGACACTTGCACCAAACATAAGTGGCATAAACAACTCGCATACACTCACATCAAACGAAATGTTCGTCAGACTCAAGCATCGATCGCGTTCATCAAACCTCTCACCAAAAAACCGCTTGAGCGAATGACCGAAATTGAATAAGCTCCGATGGGAAACAACCACACCCTTTGGCTCGCCTGTAGATCCAGAAGTATAAATAACATACATTGGATCTTCAACAGAACCTGTCAGCTCCAGATTACTTCCATCACCCTCATATACATAATCGCCATCAAGTGCGATCAATTCTATTGAAGATTCGATTTCCACAGCATCTATTTGATCTGTTAGAAGCAACTTCGTTTCACTGTCAGACAATAAATAATTAATTCGTTCTTGAGGGAAATTCGGATCAATGGGTAAATAAGCGCCGCCAGCTTTCATAATAGCGATCATACCTACCAGCATAGGTATCGATCTTTCTGCCATGACACCTACAATGGTATGAGTACCGACGCCGCTCTGTTGAAGCCTCCGAGCCAATCGATTCGTTCGTTCATTGAGTTCTCTGTATGTGATCGACTCTCCACGGTGCGAAATCGCACAACTCTCCGGCACCCAGCACGCCTGCTCCTCGAAAGATTCATGAAACCTACGCGGTGGATCGAACTGTGTATCACGACTTCCGAAATCAGATAGAAGCTGGTCATAATCTTGCACAGATAACATTTCGCAGTCCGCTAATGTATGTCCCGGATTGCTTGTTACATGCTTTAATAAGGATATATAATGCCGCATAAATGTCTGCACAGTCTCAGGACGGAATAAATCGGTACAATACTCGACAACTAAACGTATCCCTTCTTTTCCTTCGACTGCTTGAATCATTACATCGTATTTAGCCGTTCCATGGGGGAAACGTTCATGCTTATAGGTCAGACCTTCTGCGGAGAAATCTGGCGTATTTAAATTTTGCATAATAAACATCGTATCAAACAGTGGATTTCGACTGGCATCACGTCTGTCGACCCGTTGGACTAGCTCTTCAAATGGGAAATCTGCATTCTCATATGCGTTAACCGCTGTTGCTTTCACCTCAGACAACAACTGTAGGAACGTTTTATTAGCTTGTGGATAGCCGCGCAACACAAGTGTACCTACGAACATACCAACAACTGACTCTACTTCACGATTTACGCGTCCGGAAATGGGTGTACCGACAGCAAAATCTTCTCCACCTGTATATTTCGCAAGCAGTGTGTAGTATGCAGAAAGCAATACCATAAACAGTGTGCTTTCCGTCCCTTTTGCCAATTCTCGAATGCTTGCGGTCAACCCAGCATCCACATAAAGATCAAAGGTTTCGCCACGACTGCTCTTCACAGGAGGGCGAGGAAAGTCCGTTGGCAACTGAAGAACAGGCCATTCGCCCTCACATTGATTGATCCAGTACTGACGCTGCCGCTCCAAACGCTTCGATTGCGGCAGTTGTTGCTGCCAAGCAGCATAATCGCGGTATTGTAGCTTAAGAGGTTCTAATAAACCTCCACGGTAAAGACTTATAAGCTCACTGAGTAATATGCCTGCCGACATCCCATCAGAAGCAATATGATGAAGATCCAACAACAATACATGCTGGTCTGGATTAATCGTGAGTAATGTCGCATAAAGTAGTGGAGCTTTACTTAGATCAAAGGGAACAAACATGTCTTGCAACACCAACGGCAGCTCTTCTTCGTTCACCTGCAACCTATTTAATGTAAAGGATACATGTTCATGAACAAACTGCCGAATTTCTCCCTCAACAACTGCAAACGATGTTCTCAACATCTCATGGCGTTGAATGAGAGTCTGAATGGAAGATTCCAGCTTAGATGCATCAATAACGCCATCAATGTGGAGGAGTTCCGGCAAATTGTAGCTTCGGTCGCCAGGTGTTGCCAACTGCTGAAGATACATTCGTTGCTGTGGAGAAGATATGGCATAATGTTCGCCGGATGGAATCGGCAATATGATGATTGCTTCATCCTCCACTTCCTGCACAGATTTCAATCTACGTTCAGCAACTGCATCAACAAACGTTCCCAGTACAGGGTTAGCGAGCAGATCAACGATTTCAAGCCGAACACTCAATCGTTCACTCAGCCTATTCATAATTTTGAGAGCGATGATAGAATCTCCGCCAAGCTCATAGAAATTGGCCTCGGTATGAAGCTCGTTGTATCCGAGCATCTCTCCCCATACCTCTGCTACGCTTTGTCCCACTTCCATATTGCCGCATTCACCGAGTAGTAATACGACTTTTCCTTGCCCCTTATCTCCTTGATCCTGCTGCTGAAGCCTACCACGCCAGTTAGCAAATGTTTCTTCCATTTCGATTCTCAGGTCCGCTGGAACCTCATTGCGTGTCCACAAGTCTTGAATCATGGATAGTGGGGAAACATTCGACTTAACACTTGCCTCTTCAACCCAGCAGGAATGACGGTCGAAAGGATATACGGGGATAGGAATACGCTTTCGATACCCTCTACTGTACATCCGTACCCAATTAATTCTAACGCCGGCAACATAACGCTCAGCTATTTGGTTTAGTTTCCCGCAATCTCTTCGTTTACCGCTCGCTTCGTGATCCAGAAGCTCCTGCACAAGCACTTCGTCACTTATGACAGTGTCCGACGAAGCCGACAGCCCATAATACACATCCTGCGTATTTATGTCCCCAATCCGTTCGATGTCCAGCGAATTAAGAATTCGTCTAAGCTCAACCTGATCAGTTGCAACGATAGCAAGTCTATACTTGTAATGACCACGTCCCGTGGCGGCAGTGAAACAAAGATCTTCCATGCTCCAACTATCCATATCACGGGCAGAAATCCATTCCCGATAATTCTGAACGATCTGTTTCAGTGCTCTCTTGCTATGCCCAGATAAGCAGAGAATACTCATATCATTCTCTGCTTCATAATTACTAATCTCATTAATTATTGGAGGAGCTTCCTCCAGTACGACATGACAATTGGTACCACTCATACCAAATGCGCTAACCCCACAACGTCTCGCCCCGTCTTCATCGCTCCATGGCGTCAACTCGTTATTCACATAGAGGGGAGAATCAACAAATGAAATTTTGCGATTCGGTAATCGAAAATGCAACGTCGGCGGAAGTTGCTTATTATAGAGCGAGAGTACTCCCTTTAGTAGACCGACGATACCTGCCGCATGATCTAGGTGACCGATATTACTTTTAACAGAACCGATTGCACAGAACTGCATTTTATCCGTAAATCGGCTGAATGCACGTGTTATACCGTCAACCTCAATCGGATCTCCTAGCGTAGTCCCCGTACCGTGCGCTTCCATATAAGTCACCGTCTCAGGATCAATTCCCGCAGCTTCCCAAGCACGAACAATCACATCTTCTTGTGCCAACGCATTCGGAGCAGTGATACCAACTGAACTTCCGTCTTGATTGGTAGCACTGCCTTTAATGACAGCGTAGATGTGATCTCCATCTTGAAGCGCTGTGGACAGTGGTTTAAGTAACATGGCTACAACACCGTCTCCGATACCTGTTCCGTTCGAGGAATCATCAAACGGTTTGGCACGATTATCACTTGATTCAATACCTAACCGAATACCGATATCAAGCGGTAACAGATTGATCTTTACGCTACCAGCTAATGCCATGTCACATTCTCCACTACGAATAGACTGACAAGCCAGATGAACTGCCACGAGCGACGAAGAACATGCTGTATCTACACTAATTGCTGGTCCTCTTAGATTGAGTAAATATGAGATCCGGCTTGCTATCATTGAGCTTAAATTTCCTGGAGCTGCTAGAGAGAGTGCATCTGGGTTAACCGCCTCGATCACCCTTTTGTAATCATGTAACGCATCTGCATTATGACCGATAAAAACACCCGTACGCGTACCTTGAAGCGCCTCTCCCCCATATCCACCATCCTCAAGTGCGTTACATGCCGTCTGTAGAAACAACCTCTGGTTGGGACTCATCAAAGAAGCTTCTTTGGGAGATAATCGAAAGAATGAATAATCAAATGACGAAATATCGTCCAGATATGCTCCATCAAATATAGAAACATGGTTGTACATTGCTCCAAGCTTGTGTAAATACGGTTCAAGTTCACGTCGACGAGACTCCGGAAATTCACCTACACAATCGATACCACTAAGCAACACGTCCCAAAATTCGTTATGAGTCTGAGCCTGAGGCAACTTTGCGGAAATACCTACAATTGCTATTTCGTTTAATGATGTTTCTATAATTTCATCATCGAATACATCCGATTTGAGTATATCCGATTTCTCCTCCAGCAGATCAAGTTGAAACATGCCTCACACTCCCTTCCTACTCTATTTGAAGCTACCTGCTGCTTGCTTATTCTGTGGCAGTCGGCGAGAACGAAATAACAGAACAAAGATATGCGCTAGTAGCGCCAATCCGCTAATAATGGTAAGTGCAACCACCGTACCTGAAGACCATTCTTTTATGAATAGCGATACAACATACAGGGAGGTCGTACTGATCATATGTGTAATTAATGATGACCATAGCGACCCTGTCGAGACACGAATCACACCATAAATAACTGCTCCTAGTGCCGCAAAGAGACCTACGGTTATGTTCATAAAAACAGCCCCAAAAAACACAGCTTGTAGCAATACCGACAATAGCGTGGAGAATCGCTCGCGGAACAAATGTAGCAACAAACCACGGAAGAGCCATTCTTCCAATAAAGAGCCTAGTAGGATGCTGCCAAACAAAATAACCAGAAAGTGCCCTCCATCAATAATGAATGTTACTAGATTGGATATTTCAGGATAATTGTCCTTGATCCATGAGATCCCTGAGAATGATGCAATAAACAGACCCAGTGAAAGGCCCGCTCCAGCGCTAACCATCAACGATTTCGGAGGGACAAAACCCAGATCGGCAAAAGAAATACGTTGCAAGCGTTGTAGAGGTACATAGAGTGCGAGAACAATGAGATTTGCGATAATAAAAATGCTCGCTGGATTGTTGTTAAACCAAGTTTTTAGCTCCGGCTGTGTTATCCAGTTATATATCGCTTGATTCATAACCATGACGATTCCTGCATAAATGATGAGATATAACAGAGATTTAGCGAATATCAATACTGTTCTCACAGATTAATCGCCCCTTGATTTGTTGATGTATTACGAACCGCCCGCTTGGATAAGAACATTCCGATGACAATGATTACGAGTGATATGACCATTCCAGTTATTAAAACAGGAAGATTATCCGTCTTAGGACCCCAATGCCACAGGATATACTGTATGCCTTGGCAAGCCACTTGAGCGGCTATTGGCGCCCATATGGAATCGAACCAGACATAGATCAGAGCAAAAATAACAGCTCCTAGAAACCCATAAATCGATAGTGGGATATCACCGGTAAAAAATAATACGCCGTACAAAATACCTTGAAGAATAATGGAAATAACTAATGGAAGGACGCCTCTAAACGCATTAAGGAGTACCCCTCTGAATAACGTTTCCTTATATATGTTTCCAAGAAGAAGGAACAGTAGAAACACATACCACTCAACTCGATAAAGGTAATCAAAAAGCGTATTGAATTGAACCAATTCGGATTGAATTCCTGGCCATTGTGCGAATGCAACCGTAAATAACCCTGCTCCTAAGCCAACAACTAGGGAAAGCACAAGCGCTCTCCCTCCCATCTTCCGATACCGTGCAGCTTGAAATATATTCACTTTAAAAATATATTTCAGTGCGAGGTACATAAGCGGGAAACTCACAATATCATTAAAGACGATAAAGATTAATGTATTCTGTTGAAACCAGGCATTATCCTGATAAATGAAATGATTGAATATATAAAGTGCCGTGAAAAACCAAGCAAAATAAATGCCGATAATAACGCCAACTTTTGCTAACATTAGACCCCATTGTTTCAACTTATAACCCCCCACTCGTCGGAATAGATTTCCCTTGTACAGGGTTCCTAGTTTCTCCATTGCCATTTCTCCATACATATACAGTACCTGCTAGTAAACTGAGTAAGCTCACAATGGTTATGACATAAAGCATACCTTCGCCTAGTTTATCTACTGTTTCATAGAATCCAACATACTTAGCAATAAAGATCAGACTCATCGCTGAAGTTTGTAAAATAATTGGAGCCCATATGGAGGACAGTCGAATGCACAATATCGCATATATAATCCCCGATCCAAGTCCGATAGCAGACAAACTTAGACTCGGTTGAAAATATGCATAGACTGCAGCTTGTACAATAATCGCAGCGATCATAGGCATAACGGATCGTAAATGATTGTAAATTAATCCTCTAAACAATATCTCCTCGTAAATTGGACCTAGAAGACCTACTCCAAGTATGACGAAGACTATGGAGTCACTTCTCAACATGTCATTCACAAGACCTGGAATGGAAGGGAAGTTGCGTGCTACAAGGTCTATTTCCATAAGCCCGATGCTAAATAGACAGCCTGCTAACCCCATCCCAAACATAAACACGGTATTTTTGAATGAAATTCGTTTAAACCTACTCGCCTGAAACAAGGTTTGCCCCTGCCCGGGCCAAATACTTTTCTTCAAGCGGAATAACAGCATATAGAGCAACAAGATTGAACCAGAGAGCACTGCCATGAACATAGCAGGATTATAATCTAGAAATCTCGCAAAGCCAGTAGTAGCCTCCCACTGATAGGTCGCCCTTAGCAAAAATAGCACGGCATAGAAGATACCCAAATAGAGAGCAATATTCCCAATCATTAATAATATCTTTTTCACATAGGTGCTCCTTTGCTTATTAGATTTGTTTGTCTAGTTATCGTCCGTGCCGGAATTTGCCGTCTGTTGAAACTGATGAACAGCCATTCTTAGCAGTTTGACATACCCTTGCGCCCATTCCTTGACTTTCTCCTTCTTCAAACGGCGTGCATTAAATTCCAATAATCCATTTATGACACCCTTAACTGCCGTTCCTTTGTTAATATCCATCGTAAGGACAATATCAAATACTTGGAGCAGTTCCTGTCCGGCAGTCATGCTATTCTTTGATCCATCCACATACAACGGCGCCACACTAAATCCATCATGACTTCCGCGCTCTAACTTCACCTGTTGCACATCATATTCCACCTCAGCATCATTCAACGACGAAACAACTACTTGTAGCATTTCGTTGAACTCCTTCACTGTGCTGAAATCAATCTCAATAGGCGCGATCCGTCCTTTAGATGTTGCAACAGGCAATAGAATAAGATTCGAATTCGCTTGCTGCTTCCAGAACAGCAGGTAAAGCGCCAAAGTTACCGATTCTACAGCAACCGATTGAGACTCCGCGAGTTTCGCTAGCCCTTGGACCAAATCTGTGTCCAGAGTTAACTGGAACGAGCTCTTCCATTGCGCAGCATATGCTTCATTGCTACAATCATCCCGCAACGGAATACCACTCCAATGCCAGAGGCGAAGCTTATCACCATGTGATTCGATATACTCAGCAAGCGATGCAATCGTCGGATAGTTGAACAAATCCGTCACCTTCAGTACACCAGGGTATAACTCGTCTAGACGTTGATGAACGCGGATGAGTAGCAACGACTCTCCACCGACATCGAAGAAATTATGATTCGCACCGATATCCGAGCGACCAAGTAACTCTCCCCATACAACAGCGATCGTTCGCTCCGTGTCACCTGAAACCTCTACATAACTTATCCCCGTATCCAACATCCCATCTGGTGTTGGCAATGCCTTCCGATCTACTTTGCCATTCGGAGACAACGGCATCTGAGGAAGCTCCATATAGAAGGCTGGAATCATGTAGTCTGGCAATGTAGTCGCCAAATGCTCACGCAATTGTATCGAGGTTACAGATTCTTCCGTTATGACATAAGCGCAGAGGAATGCGGATGAACCAGCATTTCCTTCACGCTTAATCACAACGGCTTCCTTCACGCTAGGATGATTCGTGAGTGCATGTTCGATCTCACCGCACTCAATGCGATACCCTCTTATCTTCACTTGGTGATCCAATCGTCCCAAGTACTCGATATTGCCGTCCGGTAGCCATCTCGCCAAATCGCCTGTCCGGTACATAACGCCACCTGATACGAACGGATTCTTCACAAACCTATCATTTGTCAAATCAGGCCGTCTCCAATAACCACGAGCCAAGCCAACACCTGAGATACACAGCTCTCCAGCTATTCCTACAGGTTGTATCCGCAGAGCGTCATTCACCACATATAAAGAGATGTTGTCGATTGGCTTCCCAATCGGTACACTTGTCAGAGATCCTTCTCGCATACAATCGTAATACGATACATCAACCGTCGCCTCCGTCGGACCATATAGGTTGACGAGCGCGACATGATATGGTTTGCCTAGATTACTTCTGAATCGTTCCACATGGTCGACTGTAAGTGCTTCGCCACTTGCGAAGACAGTTCGCAAGCTCGCAAGATCCTCACCAGCGTCAACGATGCCGGGACTGTCCATAAAGAGATGAAGCATCGATGGTACGAAATGCATGGTCGTCACCGCATGTTTGGCGATCGCATTTACGATTGCGCCAGGATCCTTCTCTCCACCAGGTTCAAGTAAGCACAGCTTAGCTCCAACAAAGCTCCACCAGAACAGCTCCCAAACTGATACATCGAATGTGATCGGCGTTTTCTGCAAAATGACATCATTCATATCCAAGGCGTAGTTATTCTGCATCCACATGATACGGTTAACGACAGAATGATGCTCAATCATGACACCTTTTGGTTGTCCCGTTGAACCCGATGTATACAGTACGTAGGCCAGATTTCGCGAATGATGTATCTTCTCCAAAGCCGAACCATTCTGCTCTTGCTGTAGCACAACAGCGACATCCAATATCTCGGAACCTAGAGGTAAATTACGTATTCCTGTGCCCCGTGTAAGTACGATCGTTGCTCCAGAATCAGAAAGCATATACTGGATGCGCTCCTCTGGTAATTGAGGCGCTATTGGCACATACGCCGCTCCCGCCTTCAATATGCCGAAGATCGCAATGATCATCTCGATGGAACGTTCCATCATGATGGCAACCGTATCCTCACACTTCACTCCGCGTTTTCTCAATGCCCTTGCCAACCGATTGGCACGCTCATTCAACTCTCCATACGATATTTCCGCTGATTCATCTACAACGGCCGTTGCATGAGGAATCCACTCTGCCTGTGCTTCCAGATAGCTCTCTACAGTCCTTTGACTTGGATAAGCTATAGCAGTCTCATTGAAATCAGTGATTTGCTTCGCTTCTTCTTCTACTGTCAATAAGCTAATTTGACACAATGGTATATGCTCATCCCGCGTAACCGTTTCTACAATGCGAATATAGTAGCTTATCATCCTGCGAATGCTTTCCGTGTCGAACAAAGCCGTCGCATACTCTACGGCGATATCTATTCTGCCTTCGCGTTCTGCCAGCTCAAACGTCATATCCAACTTGGATACAGCATGTTCCAACGAACATGTCTTCAATTGAAGCTTATCTGCCTCCATTGTTGGAGTCTCCATGTTCTGCAAAACAAACATTACATCGAAGATCGGATTCCGACTTAGATCGCGCGGCACATCAAGTGCGGTCACACAATGCTCGAACGGCAACATGCCGTTGTGCATCGCTCCTAGCACACTCCCTTTTATCGCTTCTGCGAACTTGAGGAAGGTCAGATCACCCGATGGCTCGCTACGTATGGCAACCGTGTTGACAAACATTCCAACAAGCGGCTCTGTGACCGGATGAAATCTTCCGCCTATCGGCGTTCCAACGATAATATCCTCTTGTCCCGTCATTTTGTAGAGTAGAACGTGGAAACACGCTAGCATGACATGGTATGGTGTCATATCTGAAGCGATTGCTAATGACTCTACCTCTTCCATCAAGGAAGGAGGTAGCGTATCGATAAGCTTGCTTCCCGCAAAACTCTGCTCGGAGGAACGAGGCCTGTCTGTTGGCAAATCCAAAAGTGGTAGCGTTCCCGACAGCGTCTCCTGCCAATACTGCTCCTGTCGATATCTTTCATCGCTACTCATCCAAGCTTGTTGCCATACCGCGACATCTCTGTATTGAATGTCAAGCGGAGTCAGCGTGCCTCCGCCATACAACGCAGCGAAGTCTCCTGCCAGTACAGACATGGAAATACCATCTGATACGATATGATGCATGTCGAGCAATAGCATATGATCTTGTTCACCATTCGTTATCAGCGAAGCACGTAGAAGCGGAGCCTGCTGTAAGTCAAACGGCTCAATAAACTCTTGCATTCCATCCGCATTATCCACATCTTCAACTCTTGTTACATTTGCTATCAACGTCACATCTTCATGAATGCGTTGAACAGGCACACCATCGTTCCATTCGAAGCTCGTCCTTAGCGGTTCATGCCGGTCGATGAGACCTTGCAGCGCACGTTGCATCCGCTCCATATCTAGCTCACCTATCATCTTTAGCGCTAGTGGCAAATTGTATGTCGTGCCGGAAGGATTCACATGATGCAGCACGAACATTCGGTTCTGGGCAAGTGACAATGGATACGTAGCCTGCTGCTTCGCTCTCTGAATATGCACTACCGCTTTCCTCGGCGCCGCATCGATGAACGCCGCCATATCTTCTAATACTGGAACCCCGAACACATCCTTCAACGAGAAGGCAACCTCTAGTTGCTGTTCCACCGCTCCGGATAACTGCGCAGCGCGTAGCGAATGTCCGCCTAATACGAAGAAATGGTCGTCTACACTTACTCGATCAACGCCAAGGATATGCTTCCATAACTCTGCTAGTCTCCGTTCTGTTTCACTTCGCGGCTCTCCCCCGCCAACAGAATCAGTAAAAGTCGGTTGCGGAAGCCGATTACGATCAGTCTTGCCGCTAGCACTCAGAGGTAGCGCACTCATGAAAACAAATAGCGATGGAACCATATATTCTGGGAGCGACCGCTTGAGTGTATTCTTCAGTTCACGCTCATCAAATGTATAAGTTGTTACTACGTAAGCGCACAAGGCGACCTCACCGACTCGATCCTTCACTGTTGTGACAATAGCATCGGAGATCGTCTCAAGCTGCAGTAGAGCATGCTCTATCTCTCCGCATTCAATCCGGAGCCCCCTGATCTTAACCTGATGGTCGAATCTTCCCAAATATTCGATATTACCATCTGATAACCAACGTGCACGATCACCTGTCCGATACATTCGCTCGCCAGGGAAGAATGGATCGGTGACAAATTTCTCTGACGTCAACTCACCACGATTGAGATAACCTCTAGCGAGACCAACCCCTGCAATACATAGCTCTCCTGGAATGCCAATAGGCTGAAGACTCAACTGCTCATCAACAATATATAATCGTGTATTGTATATCGGCGCACCAATTGGGACTGACCCTTGTGAATAGTTGGCACAATCATAAGCGCTGACATCCACAGTTGCCTCTGTCGGTCCGTACAAATTAATGAGTCTAGTGTTCGCCTCTCCACGTGAAATCATTTGATAGAAACCTTCCACATGTGCAGGCTTCAATGCCTCTCCGCTGGTAAACACATAACGCATATCACCGAGTGGCTTATGACGTCCCGATTCCGTTGCATATTGAAGAAATACGCCAAGCATGGAAGGAACAAAGTGCATGACTGTCACGGACTCCTCGTCCACAACGTTCATCATCACCTGTGGCTCCTTCTCTCCATGTGGATCCAACAAATAAACAGAAGCGCCGACAAAACTCCACCAGAATAGTTCCCATACCGAAACATCGAACGTAATAGGCGTCTTCTGTAGAATAATATCCTGTGAATCTATAGGATATTGAGATTGCATCCAATTCAATCTATTTATGACCGATTCGTGTTCAATCATGACACCCTTCGGCTTACCGGTAGATCCAGACGTATAAATGACGTAGGCCAAATTCCGTGAGCTAGATATCGGTTCCAGCACTTCCGAATGAAGTTGTACGCTCTCCTCTAAACCTTCGAGATCAACAATTTCTCCTTCGAATGACAACCGATCCATCCATCTGCGCTCTGCGCACAGAAGTGTGGCCCCACTATCTTCGAGAATGTAGCGAATCCGATCCTCAGGAAATTCAGGGTCGATAGGCAAGTAAGCGGCTCCAGCCTTCAGAATACCCATAATGCCAATCATCATTGCAAAGGAACGTTGTGCAACAATCGGTATGATCGAATCTGCCTCGACTCCCTTATTACGGAGTTGCAGAGCGAGTCGATTTGCCCGCTCGTTCAGTTCCCAGTAAGTAAGCGTCCCTTCCCGAGATCGGATCGCAATGGCATCAGGGGTCTTCGCTACCTGTGTCTCAAACATTCCATGAATCGTGTAGCCTTGAGGATAATCATTAGTCGTATCATTCCATTCCCGAAGTAGGACTTGCTCCTCCATATCCGAGATCAAGCGAATAGAAGAAGAACTCTCCGCTGGATGATCTATCACTTGCTCCAGCAGAATCATCAATCGCTGAGCAAGACGCTCCATCGTATCTCTTCGGAACAGACTTGTGTTAAATTCCAATTCTCCACGCAAACCGCTGCTGCCCTGACCATAAATATCTAATTTGAAATCGAGCTTGGACGTAGCATTCCCGCTAATTGGAACGGGTTGTAATCCCCATGTACGCCCCTTCACTTCAGGGTTGGCATCGAACTGGTTATGCAAAATCAGCATCGTATCAAACAGCGCATTACGCGATGGTTCATACGACAATTGTGCCGCTTCGATCATTCGATCAAAGGATGTTTCTTGATACTCGAATGCTGCAAGCAATTGTTCATGGGCATCCTTTGCAATCTGAATGAAGCTTTCGACTTCCTCCACTTCAAGACGAATAGGTAGGAATCCATTAAACATCCCGACCATATTCGTCGTATCAGGATGGGTCCTTCCAGCCGTTAGGGCACCAATGACCAAATCCCTCTGACCCGTATAGTTCTGGAGCAATATCGCGTAGGAAGCAAATAGCACACTGTTTAGACTAACGCCAATGGTGTCGGACAACTCTTGGAGGCGATTAGATAGCTGAACAGGAATGTCGAATATCACTGTCTCACCACCGAAAGATTGCCGTTCTCCACGAGGGAAATCAAGTGGCATATCTAAAAGTGGTAACGGTGCAGCAAGTTGAGACTGCCAATAACGATCACTCTCCAGCAGTCGCTCAGTCACGTTCTGTTTTGTTCTCCATACGGCATAGTCCTTGTAATGAACAAGAGGTGGCTCTAGGTTCTCTCCATCCACTAGTTGTACAAGTTGCTCCATGATTAACCCGATAGATATGCCATCAGCGATAATATGATGTAGATTAAAGAATAGGTAGGCTTCACCCGATTCACAACTTACAAGACGCGCGTCGAGCAATGGCGCTTGCGCCAAGTCGAGCGGTTGTACGAATGTTCGAAACAACTCTTCTAACCCATTCTCTTCACATTCCGTTTCCTGTAGCTCGAAATGGACTTGTTCATGCACAATCTGACATGCCTCGCCGCCAATCAAACGAAACGATGTTCGTAACGGTTCATGCAGGCTGATAAGCTCCCTAATACCCCACGTAAGCTCACTGCGCTGAACTTGCTTCGTTAAACGCAGTACAAGCGGAATATGATAAGTTATCCCAACATCCCCCATGGCTTCAATAAGGAATATTCGCTGTTGTGAAGGACTCAATGGATAAGATGATGACATAGGTACCTGTAAGATTGGATCAAATGCCTCTTTACTCGCTCCGTCGATCCATGCTGCTTGTTCTCTCACCGTCGGACGCTGGAAAATCTCCTTGATCGGCATTCGAACCTGGCATTGTTTATAAATTTCAGATACAAGCGTCGCCGCTTTCAGAGAATGCCCGCCATGTTCGAAGAAATGATCGCATACACCGACAGCTTCTACCTTCAACACCTGTTGCCAGATCCCCGCAACCTTCTCCTCCGTAAGGGTCGCCGGCGCGACATATGCAGCAGCCACTCCTTGTGCGGTATAATCCGGCTCAGGCAACGCATTTTTGTTCAATTTCCCATTCGCGGTGAGTGGAAGCTTCTCTAGCTGTACGAATGCAGAGGGAATCATAAACATCGGAAGCTTCGCTCCAAGCTCCGTACGCAACTGTTCAATAGATATCGACTCTCCAGCTACGACATAGGCGCATAACAGCGGATCACTATCACGGTATTTCAAGACAACAACCGCTTCTCTCATGCCCATGCACTCTAGCAGCTTACTCTCGATCTCTCCAAGCTCAATACGGAATCCGCGCAACTTCACCTGCGTATCCATTCGATCCATAAACTCTAAATTTCCATCTGGCAATCGTCTGACCAAATCTCCCGTCTTGTATAACAATTCCCCTGCCTTGAAAGGATGCGGAATGAATTTAGAGTCAGTCATCTCTTGCATATTTAAATAACCTGAAGCTACGCCATCACCTGCAATACATAGCTCACCAGGAACAAGTGCAGGAACCATATTACCACTCACATCCAAGACATACGCTTCTGAATGTGCAATTGGCTGGCCAATTGGAATGATTACTCCGTCTGGTTCCAACTCTTCAACCTTATAACAAGTTGCAAAGACGGTTGATTCTGTCGGTCCATATACATGTAATAGCACCCCAGGGCCTAGAGCACATAACGCTCTCTTAACATGCGGGGCAGATGCCCGTTCACCACCGAACAGAATGTGACGAAGCTTAGATAACTCTTCCAGTCCATGATCGACCAACGTATTAAACAGTGCCGTAGTCGTAAAAAACACACTAACATTATTACTTCTAATCAACCTTATGAGCTGATCGACATCTAACAGATCTTCTTCATTTACAAGAACAAGCTTGGCTCCATTCAACAAAGCTCCAAATAAGTCGAAGGTCGAACCATCGAAGGCATAATTAGACAACTGCAGCAAGACATCTTCATCTGTTAAACGAATATAATCTGTATCCACAACAACTCGGGAAACGTTGCGATGAGTTGTCAAAATGCCCTTCGGGATACCCGTAGAGCCAGAGGTGTACATAATATAGGCAATATCCTGCGCCGTTGATTCAACAGACAAGTTATGGTTGTCTTCCTTCCTCCACTCCCCGCGTCTAGCATCCATATCAATGACATCGATATCGGAATCGTGCAAAAGCTCCCGGCACATACTGGTTGTCGAGGCACCCGCGATAAGTGTGGAAATACCAGCATCCTGAAGCATGAATCGAATACGATCTGCTGGATACTTGGGATCGATTGGTACATAAGCCGAACCTGTTTTCAAGACTGCGAGAATCGCAATCGGCATGTCACAAGATCGAGAAAGCACAAGCGCGACACGCGAATGTTGGGTTACCCCACGATTTGTCATCCATCTCGCTAGCGCATTCGCCGCCTCATTTAGCTCGGCATATGTCATGGACTCTTCTTCCAACACAACTGCGATATGTTCCGGCACAAGTGAAACTTGCCGTTCAAATATCCGATGAAGTGGAATATCCCTAGGGTACGGCGTTTGTTGTGCTTGGCTATTGCCCATAAGCATTGAACGTTCATCCGTATCCAGCAGATTGAGTTCGATCAGAGGCGCATCGGGATACCGAACCGCTTCTCTCGCCAAGGCGATGTAGTGACGAGCAAACTGCTGTACCGTCTCTGAACTATACAAATCAAGCGCATATTCGATGGAAATATGAATGCCCTCTTCTGACGATACACATTCCCAGCTCATATCAAACTTCGCTGTGTTCGTGTCCATAGGCGCTGGTTTAAATGTTACTTCCGTCGCTCTGAATTCCGGAAGCTCCATATTTTGCAACGTAAACACGGTATCGAACATTGGGTTGCGTCCATATTCCCGTTTAGCCTGAGCCAGTTCCACAATCTCTTCATAAGGAACTTCCTGATTATCTAGTGATGCCATCATATCTCCGCTCATTTTTTTCAAACATTGGGATAATGGTAGTGTGTGGTCCACCTGGAGTCTAAGCGGCACCATGTTGACGAACAAGCCAACAATACCGTCCATCTCCGAGCGTGTTCTTCCAGCTGCTGCTGTACCAATGACGACGTCATCAGCTTCCGTATACTTACTTAGTAATATGTAATAAATCGAAACTAATACGGCATATAGCGTACTCCACGTTTGAGTAGCCAGTAGCTCCAGCTCTGTTGTGAGCTTCGCATCCAAAACAACCTTTTCTGTAGCTCCCCTATAACTAGGGCTAAGCGGACGCAAATAATCCGTTGGAATATTAACCATCGGAACACCATTGTCGAATAATTGTCGCCAGTACAATTGCTGTTTAACCTTGCGTTCATCTTGTTTGGTTGCCTCCTCCCACAAGACAATATCGCCGTAGTCTACCGGCAATGGAGGAAGTTCCTTACCTTCGTACAAGGCAACAAATTCTCCAATCAAAATACCCATCGCCGTACCATCCGTAATCAGATGATGCATGTCGAACAACATAAGATGACGCTCATCCTCTAGCGTGATCAGTTCAATCCGGAACAATGGTGCCTTGTCTAGTGAATAGGGTTGAAGAAATGACTTCATCCTGCTCTGTATTCCACTATCCAACCATTCGCGACCGTCCGCATATGCAATCGGCACTTCTACGTCCTTAGCAATTTGCTGTACAACCCGATCATCTTCCATGACGAATGAAGTGCGTAATCCGGCATGCCGTCCAACAAGTAATCGCCAAGATTGCTTGAATCTATCCAGATCCAACTTCCCGGCTATGGTAATCGATTGTGGCAGGTGATAGTTAAGTAAGCCCGGATTCATCTCTTCGAGAATATATAATCTCCTCTGTGCAGATGAAGCTGGATACCGTTCCCTCGACTCCGCCTTCTCAATACGTCCTAGCGCGTTACTTCGAACGTTTCCCTCCATATTATCAATAAACGTGGCTAGTGATCGGACCGTATGATGTTGGAAGAGCTCACCAAGCGAAATGTCTTTACCGAACGCTTCTTGCAGTTGGGCAGCTACGTATGTAGCCCGCAACGAATTGCCCCCATGCTCTAGAAAATGGCTATCAATACCGATCCGATCCCTCTTTAATACCTTTTGCCAAATAGACAATATTTTGCGCTCGCTATCCGTGCTAGGAGGAACAATGATTTCTTCAGTAGGTACGATTTCCAGTGTTTGCTCCAGTAAGTACAGCTCTGCGAGAACAGAGGCAAACTCACCGCAACGCATACTATCGGCAAGGACATATCGTTGGATTTTACCAGAGGTTGTCTTTGGAATGCGTCGTACCGGAACAATAAGTTTCACATGGAATCCAGTTCTTCGGTTTAAGAGCCTCTGAATTTGATCTCTTAGCGACATGAATCCACCCAACTTACCGCGATACTGAATAAACACCGCGATTTCATCCTGTTTTGATACATCATCTTGGACAGCACAAATGGCCACTTTTCCGATTTCAGCACCGTTTACTTCACTTACAAGTGCCTCAAGATCATGTGGATATACGTTTTGTCCATTCACGAAGATAATATCCTTCATACGACCCGTCACATATAAACGGCCATCTCGTATAAATCCGAGATCGCCTGTATTAAGCCAACCGTCTGTAGATATCGTTACTTCGTTTACATCAGGTCGATTGAAATAACCTTTGGTCACATTGCTACCTTTGATATGTACAAGACCGACGTTGCTGTCTGATATTTCTTTCCCCTTCTCGTTGCATACTCGTACATTACAATCCAGCACTGGAAATCCAAGCTCGACAATTTCGATATAATCTGGATCCTCAGATGAAATGATTTGTATCTCGTCATCGATATTGAGACTCTTCCTGTTCAAGTAAAGTGTATTTAACCTTTCCTCCACATGTGGGAACGTCACAGCCAAGCTAGCTTCGGCTAATCCATATACGGGGAAAATGCAATTTTCATTAAGCCCATATGGCTTCATGTGCACAATGAATTGCCGAATATGAGTCGCTGATATTGGCTCTGCCCCGTTGAAGATAAGACGTACTGAAGATAAATCCCAATGCAGCGCTGACTCAGCTTTAAAGTGCTGGAGAAAATGAACATATCCGAAGTTTGGCGATGACAAACAAGTAATACGATGTTTATTCGTCAGTTCCATCCACTTCATTGGATGAAGCACGAACATCGACGTAGGCATTTGCCATTGATTCATTTCCCCTAGAATTGGGGTCAGATGAAATCCGATTAAGCCCATATCGTGGGTTAACGGTAGCCAGCTTAGAGATGAATCTGCTTCTGTTGATTGTGACCCAGCCATGATCGCTCGCATATTCGACAACAGGTTACCATGCGTCAATACAACACCTTTAGGATCTCCTGTTGAGCCTGAGGTGAACTGTATAACGGCTACATCTTCTTCTGTTGAATCATAAATGCTACCCCGTCGACCAAGCCCAACTCCAGCTTCCATCACTTCTTCGATATACATCATTCTGCTCTGGAGCTTCTCTACTGCATGATCCTCTTCATTCTTCGAACAATAAGCGACAACAGATTCCCAAATGTCGGGCTCACACAGCAAATACGGTTCACCAAGCTGCTTACTTACTTGGAGTAGCTTTCTTCGTCCTTCATCCGTTCGTCCCGCCGTAAGCGGAACTGGGATCATTCCGCCTAATACACAGGCCCAGAACAGAACAATAAACCGTTCATTGTCTTCTGTCTGGAGTACAACATAACTTTTAACCCCCATTCCTCTTTCTTGCAGTTGGCCTAATACCACTTGAGCAGTCTCGAGAAGCTGACCATACGACATGAATCGCTCTCTTCCCGCTTCACAAAACGTTATTCCAGCACCATTTCTTAGACTTGCAAGGAGTACTTGCGAGAGATTGTGGACTAAGCTCATTTAGCTCCCCTACTTTCGTCTCAGATATTAAACCGTAGTGGAATGCAGCTCTTTATAAGAGTCCGTTACGATGCGATTATTTTCATCCATAATAACTACATTAGGCTTGTAATTCCTTGCTTCGCTCTCTTCCATCATTGCGTACGAGATAATAATCACCAGATCACCAGGTTGTACCAACCGAGCAGCTGCTCCATTTAGACAAACAACACCAGATCCTCTTGGTCCAACAATGACATATGTCTCTAGTCTTGCTCCGTTATTGATGTTAACGATCTGTACCTTCTCGTTCTCAATGATATTAGACGCATCTAGAATATCTTCATCGATCGTAATGCTTCCTACATAATTTAAATTTGCTTCTGTTACAACTGCACGATGGATTTTGGACTTATGGATTTCTCTAAACATAAATACACGCTCCCTTATGGAATATTAAATAGAGATAATCTTTAACAGCATAAATAATGCTTCAATGCCTTAACTGGAGACACCAAAAAACCAAGTTAATAGAAATCATCTGAGATATGTGAGTTAGTAGGTTAGTAGATTGAATTAAATAGTACTTATTCGAGTGGATTGAGTACGAATGCTGAGTTCGTAATAGGGTATGTGATTATAAATTAACGTGTAGTCTTACTTGTTGGGGGAAAACTGACGATGTTACATGTCTCGATACCAAAGATGGTAATTCGTGAATTTGTGTAATTAATCTAGTAAAAGGATAATTATTTTGTTGCAATCTATGAGTCTATTGATTTGTCAAAGAACACTATTTTAATACAACTTTATCATTAATAACCAAAAAATGATACTTTTGTTTACTTATTCCTCATACTTATATTTAATGTTTTAACCCTGTTAATAATTGGATATTCTTGTGTTCAAGAGGAGCATTTTTTTTGTGAACCAGATGTAGCAGAAGAGCAATTACCGTGCTTAATTTTAATTGCCGAATTATCGCTTTCACTAGTTAAGGAGAGCTATCACTAAGCTTTCATTGTTTTTTTATTGGCTTATAAGCCAATGCACAGCTTTTCTACTGGCTATTACATGGTTCAAACTAGGTTAGTGGCTTATCTGCTACTCTTCTTACTCATCCCCTCAGTAAACATGGTGATTATGGTCAGTCGATAAAACAGATGGTTAATTCAATTAAGTGTAAAAAGCCGAGCAGAAATCAGGAGTAATCACCTGATTTCTGCTCGGCTTTAAGTTTTGTTGTATATATAGTTTACTTTACCCGTCCAAAACATGCATCTTAATCTACTACAAATTCTTTAGTGTGCAATAGAAATCGCCGCTTCTAATGCAACTTCCATCATGTTATTAAAAGAAGATTGTCTTTCTTCTGCGGTTGTTACAGCATGTGTTACTAGTGAATCTGAGATTGTAAGAATACAAGCAGCATGTTTACCTAATACTTTCGCATTATGGAACAATGCATAACTTTCCATCTCTACACAGACACATCCATGTTCATTGTAGAAATCATTGTGGTTAGGCACATTATCTTCATGATAGAATACATCACTTGAATGGATTCTTGCAGTCATGAGTGGTTTGTTAATGCGCTTAGCAGCTGCTTCCATTTTTTCATTTAATGATTCACTTGGTAGTTGTACATTTCCTTCTACTCCACTTTGCACAAAGGCAAATGTAGATTCACTCCATGCACTATCTGCAAGAACCAAATCATACAAATTTAATTTATCTGTATATGCTCCCGCACTACCAATACGAATGATATTTTCTACGCCATAGCTTTTGTATAATTCATAAGAATAAATACCGATACTTGGCATTCCCATTCCAGAACCCATTACTGATACTTCTACACCTTTATAGGTTCCGGTGTATCCAAACATATTTCGTACCGTGTTGAATTGCGTTGGGTTTTCTAAATATGTTTCTGCGATATATTTTGCTCGCAAAGGATCTCCTGGCATTAATACTGTTTTCGCGATTTCTCCATTTTGTGCTGTATTGTGTGGTGTTGACATCATTTATACCTCCTATGTGTGTTGCTTGAATATTATATTACTATACCATCTATGAATTCAAATATACGTACAATTTTTTTTATTTCAAGCAGAACAGATACCGCTGTCTTTATGTAACTATCGTATTCCGTTTGCTTGATCTTTTTTCTAGGTTATCATTTGTCTCTTTCCGACTTAAAACCGTCTAATCACTAAATTCATAAGATTTCTTTCTCAGTAAAGCTATGAGTATTTAATAACCCATTCTTTTATTTGTGCAGCAATTTCACTTACATCGGTATTAGAAGTGTCTACGATCGGCATGTGAGGCATATATGCCTTATCAGCGTTTTCGACCAGCCATTTGGCGAAATCTTTATGGTTTTGAATCATTTCTTCTGACCAGTTTCTTTGACGTAATCGTTTCTCACGAGTTTCCTCATCACAATGTAAATTCAGGTAATAGATGTGCTTGAAATAAGAAAAATCCACACACTTTGCAATATCCTCTGGCATCTCTGTACCGCATATTATGGTCATGCGACCACTTTCAGCAATATTTCTCGCAACACGAAGCCAGATGTTTTGTATTACAGTATCATCTGAAATAAACTCACGGATATCATCAGGATCAAAGATATCATAGTCTGGCAATATTTTTCTCAACTCATTGATAACGTAGGATTTACCTGATCCACTTGCACCAGTCACGATAAATAATGGAATTATTTGTTCCATACCATCTCTCACCTTCAGTTTTCATATATTTGTATTCAGTGTATCCGCTTACATTTTAATCGTCAAGGTAACCTTTTCCATGTTTTTCCCCTTTAGATTTCATTTAGTCATTATTCTCACAAAAATCGACTGGATTACAATATATAATATTTCTATATTCATCTATGATAATAGATACATATTCTTGTTTATTTTTGTCATAAATTCGTAACTTAAGATTAATATTAGGCGTCTTACTCAATATTGCATCTATTTCACTTTTTTTGATTTTCCCCTCTACATTTTTATTGAGAATAACCACATGTCTAATAATCTCCTCATGTGTTCTTTTTTCACTTAATTTTGAATCAATTTCATAAGGAAGTTGATTTTTTTTAAGTTCTAACCCAAAACTTTTAATGATATCCTGTTGAGCTTGTGATGAAGGTGTCTTCAAATAATGACTAATTTCAAGTTTAAGTGTCTGAAAATATGGTGTGCTAATTAGAAAAAAGAAATATACTACAATATTTATTATTATAAATTTTTCATTTCCTCTTTTACTCGGCCTAATAAATAGTACAATATAGCTTACAATAATTATTAATAATAAAAGAATTGATGTTACAGTAACTATGGGGTTTCTCTGTGTAAATACACTCTCCCTATCTCCTATCGTAAAAATAATGTTAAGAATTAAGAAATAACTAACGACTCCTAATACAGAGCTTGAAATTAGTAACAAAATTCTAATAAATTTCAAAATCCCCCCCCCTTTCATAAATTTATTATGCTGAGCATAGTTGAGTATAGTCTTTAACCGAGGTCATATGCTGTCGAAATTTGTCATTTTTTAAAATTAGAATTTATTTTCATCATATAAGTCGAATATTTGTAAATATTTCTAAAAGTCTGCAATTCCCTCATAATGGTTCTCTCCACTCTTTTCCAAAGTCCTGCCATATTCACCGTTAACCTCAAACGAATATTGAAACTAATGGATTAAAATATAGCCTAAGAAGACCACAAACCTAATCAAAATGTAAGTCTTTCAGTAGACTCATGAATAGCACGTAAGAGGTAGGTACTAGACGTACTGTTATATTCTTCAACTGTCAGGAATAAACACTTATATATGCTTAAACATAATTAAAATATACTTGTAAATACTTATAAATATAATTATAATCACTTATAAGGAGGTGCATGTATTGTGTATCAAGAGGAAAGATTGTTAAAAATACTCGAATACTTGAAACAACACCAAACGATGAGTGTTATAGATATATGTACGCAATTTGAAGTATCAAGGGATACTGCACGAAGGGATATTGTTAGATTAGTTCAAGAAGGCGTTGTTATTCGAACTCATGGGGGGCTATCGTTACCTGAGTTACAGAAAGAAATGTTATCTTATCAGGATCGTTTGATTGATGAGTCCGAGAGTAAGCAAAGAATAGGCAAGTTTGGGGCAAAACTTATCCAAGACCATGAGACTGTGATTTTAGACGTATCAACCACAGTACAATTTGTCGCAGAACAAATTAGCGCGAAAAATATTACGGCTGTCACGCACTCGATTGATAACGTAGGGATCTTATCGAATCGTGAGGATCTTCAAATTTATGTTCTCGGTGGTTACTTGAATGTAAAACACCGTTTCTTATATGGCTCTTCCATTATCGATAAACTAAGTGAAATTCATGCTGATAAAGCCTTTATTGGAGCATCGGCAATCCGATCTGATGGACTCTATTATCCATATGAAGAAGATGTCCGAGTAAAGAAAGAAATGGCCCGAAGATCGGATCAGGTTATCGTAGTGGCTGATCACACAAAATTTATTGGAAAATCTGTTCATCGGCTAGACTTTGATTTCGTTGACATTTTAATTACAAATCGAGAAATTCCGAGTGAAATAAGAGAAGTTCTCGATCAGAAGAACATCACTGTTATTGAGTGTCAGGAAGAACATGAAGAGGTTCGAAAGCAAGATTGATACCCAGAGGGAAGAGGAGGATTTTTTATGAATTATATTTTGCATAATGTACAAATGGTACTTCGAAACAGTATCGTTCCAACAGCCAATGTGTGGATTTCTGAAGGAAAAATCATGAGGATTGACACAGGTGATCTTCCTATTCTAGAGGGAGATCATGAACTGATTGATGCTAGAGGGCATTTGTTAGTACCAGGGATGATAGATGTTCATATCCACGGTGCCAATGGTTTGGATATGATGGACGGTACTGAAGAGAGTATTCAAGAAGTTTCACGTGCTTGTGCTTCGACGGGATGCACCTCATTTCTGGCTACATCTGTTAGTTCTACGATGGAGGATCTTCTAGAAATGATTCGTAGTGTCAAGCGTGTAATGGGACAAGAAGTAGGAGCAAAGATCGCAGGGATTCACTTAGAGGGACCTTATCTGAATCCGAAGCGAAAAGGAATGCAGAATGAAAAGTATTTACGGCATCCCAACCTAGAAGAAATGAAAATCATTTTTCAGGAAGCAGGTTCCCTCATTAAGATGGTTACTATTGCTCCTGAGTTACCAGGAGCAATGGACTTAATTTCCTTTTTGAAAGA
Source organism: Paenibacillus glacialis (assembly GCF_001637205.1). Taxonomy (GTDB): domain Bacteria; phylum Bacillota; class Bacilli; order Paenibacillales; family Paenibacillaceae; genus Paenibacillus_AQ; species Paenibacillus_AQ glacialis. Next base: position 28,378 of record NZ_LVJH01000020.1, on the reverse strand, counting down.
ACAAGGAGTCGTTATATCGATCGCTCACTCTGATGCCACATATGAGGAAGCCAAACAAGCCTTTACAGCTGGTGCAAGTCATGTTACGCATTGTTTTAATGGCATGCGACCGATTCATCATCGAGATCCGGGTCTGATTGTGGCTGCTTTCGAAGAGAAACATGTGAGTCTTCAAGCAATTGTGGATAATGTCCATCTACATCCTGCTATCATTCGATTGATGCATAGCATAAAAGGACCAGAAGGAATGGTCTTAATCACAGATGCTTTACAAGCCATGGGTATGGGCGATGGGAATTATATATTTGGAGGCCATCATGTCACGGTAGAGGGTGGCATTGCGAGGCTAGAGGATGGGACGCTAGCCTCCAGTACAGTTACCATGAATGAAGCATTACGTTATACTGTCGAAACCGGAATTTCCTTGATAGATGCCGTACAGATGGCTTCAACTACCCCGGCCAATATTCTCGGATTTCAACAAAAGGGCGAAATTTCATCTGGTTTCGATGCCGACCTAGTCCTATTGGATGATGAATTTCAAGTTCTATGGACGATGGTGGGTGGTCAAATTCTATGAGTAAACGAAGTTCATGAGTCCTATATGCAAACAGTCCCGATGAATGAACACTTCATCGGGACTGTTTGGGTTGAGATGCCATTTATTTAATTTAGAACAAAAACCTTTGGAGACAGCTCCATTAATTGTTTAAGGATTAAGTGCTCTCGCCATCGCATCCACATAGCTTTGGCTGGCACGCTGGCTCACTTCCGCTTGCGGAACGATCATTTCAAAGCTGTGGAAGGTGCCGGGATACAGATGAAATTCGACGTCTACGCCCGCTTGCGCAAGGCGTGTCACATATTCGATCGTCTCATCTCGGAACAGATCGACCTGGCCTACGCAAGTATAGGTCGGCGGCAGCCCCGCCAAGCTTTCCGCTCTCGCTGGCACCGCATATGGGGATACCTCGCTGGCGTCGGTACTCTCTCCTAAGTACATGCTCCAGGCCGCCAAATTGTTCGTCCGGTTCCAGGTTGCGTTATCGGCTGTAATTTCATGGCTCGATGCCGAAATATTGCGGTTGTCGATCATCGGATACAGCGGCATTTGGAATATGAGAGCTGGCCCGCCTTTATCGCGAGCCATTAAAGCAAGCGCTGCGGTCAGACCACCGCCCCCACTTGCACCGGCAATCGCGACCCGATCCAAATCGATTCCCAGCGACTCAGCTTCGCCCGTCATCCAAGTCAAACCGGCATAACAGTCATCGATGGCAGCTGGATAGGGGTGCTCGGGAGCAAGTCGATAATCGACCGATACGACGACGCACTTAGCCGCCTGCACGAAGCGTTCGCACAAAGCATCGTCCATATCGGGGTGCCCCAACACATAACCTCCCCCGTGAATCCACAGCATAGCCGGAAGATTAGCACCAGTTCGCTGGGCGGGTTCGTAAATTTTGACCAGTATCTCACCAGCTGCGCCCGGAATCATCCGGCTTGTCGTGCTTACGTGCTCCGACTTCTCAATAGGAGGACTCGACAACAAGCTCCTGCTCCACTCTAAATTTTCCTCTAATTGAAAACCAGGAAATTGTGCTACTATTGGTCTTAATTCAGGCAATATCCGACTTTCAAAATCCATGTCAATTCCTCCTAGTAATTAAATGTGCTCTCGAATCAATTGTGGTTTTATGAATCAAAATTGAATGATGATCCATTTTCCGTCTCAGCTTCCCACTTGGTTATTTCCTCTCGAACCCGGGGCGCTACCTCTGTTCCTAGCAGCTCAATAGCTCGCATCACATCGGCATGCGGCATCGTGCTTAACGGTACATACAGCATAAAGCGTGTAACGCCTACATTTTTGCGAAGGTGAATGATCTTCTGGGCAACCGTCTCGGGATCGCCGACATATAGTGCACCTTCAAAGCTGCGTGCGGCATCGTAGCTAGAACGATCATAATGCGCCCAGCCCCGCTCCTTGCCGAGTTTATTCATACCTGCCATGGTAGAAGGAAAAAATGTATCGGCAGCTCGTTCAGTACTCTCTCCAACAAATCCTATCGAGTGCGACCCAACCTTAAGCCGCGATTGGTCATGACCAGCGTGCGCTGCTGCTTTCCTATAAAGCTGCACGAGCGGTGCAAAATCCGTGGGACTTCCACCAATGATCGCCAGTATCAGTGGCAGTCCTAACAGACCTGCACGGATAGCAGAATCCTGTCTGCCCCCGCTGCCAACCCATATCGGTAAAGAATTCTGAACGGGCCGTGGATACACGCCCAAATGGTTAATCGCTGGCCGATGCCCGCCCTTCCAGGTTACTTTTTCGGACTCCCGTATTTTAAGAAGCAATTCCAGATGTTCTTCAAACAGCTCATCATAGTCATTCAAATCATAGCCAAACAATGGAAATGATTCGATAAAGGAACCCCTGCCCGCCATAATCTCCGCACGTCCATTTGAAATGCCGTCGAGCGTAGCAAAATCCTGAAAAACGCGCACCGGATCAAGGGAAGAAAGTACCGTCACTGCGCTGGTCAGCCGAATCCGTTTCGTCTGCGCTGCAGCCGCAGCCAGTACAATTGCTGGTGAGGATGCTGCATAATCTTGCCGGTGATGCTCACCTACGCCAAACACATCAAGTCCCACTTGATCGGCAAGGACAATTTCCTCGACAACTTCACGCAATCGCTGTGCGTGACTTATGACTTCCCCTGTCTTAACGTCCGGCTTTGTTTCTACAAACGAAGTAATACCTATTTCCACGTGTAATCTCTCCTTTTACAAATCACAAATTTTTTTTTATTTTAATGCCGCAGCCGTAGCGCGATTGGTCATTACCCAAAATAGAAGAGCTAAAGCACTGACAGAGGCCCCGAGTAAGCATACTCCTTCCCAGCCATAGTGCGCATACATTTGGGTCGAAGCAATTGAACCGCTAGCACTGCCGATCGAATAGAACACCATGTACCCGGCAGTAAGACGACTACGTGCCTCCGAACGCAATGGAAGGATCATAGTTTGATTAGTGACATGTATGGCCTGCACTGCCAAATCAAGCAGAACAATACCAACAACTAATGCGAATAACGACTGCTCTGTATAGCTGATGAACAACCATGAAATTAATAATAGGATCAAAGCAATACCCGTCGTTCTCTGTCCGTAACCTCGATCAGCCAGCTTCCCCGCTCGTGCTGCAGCTAACGCTCCAGCTACTCCTACAAGACCAAATGCTCCAATTGCACTGTGCGAAAGAGATAATGGCGGCGTGCTAAGGGGCAGTACGAGGGAAGTCCACAAAATGCTGAAATCAGCAAAAATCAACAGGGCCAGAACAGAGCGGATGCGTAACACCCGTTCTTGTATAAACAACATAAGCACCGATCCAAGCAGCTGAGGATAGGACAGTGACTTTACCTCGCGCTCAACATTGGGCAACACCCTAAAAAACATACAAACCATAAAAAGCATCAGCGCAGCAGAGACTAGATATACGGAACGCCAACCCGCAAGATCCGTTAATATTCCTGCAATGGACCGCGCAAGAAGTATGCCTATTACAATCCCGCTTGTTACCATGCCAACGACGCGTCCTCGTTCGGCAGGGGCAGCCATATTCGCTGCGAACGCAACAAGAGTCTGTGTCACAACGGCAAGCAGTCCCACCAAGGCCATACCTGCGAATAGCACCATACTGGTGGAGGCAGTTCCAACGATAACCAGAGCTATTATGGATAATAACATCTGCCCGATAATCAAGCGGCGCTGGTTCAGCAAATCTCCAAGCGGCACCAGCAGCAGCAGTCCCAATCCATAAAAGATCTGCGTAACGGTAATAACAATGCCTATGATGGAATGGCCAATACCAAACTCAATCGACAACTTATCGAGTAGTGGCTGTGCGAAGTAGATATTGGCGACTGACATCCCGCAGGCAGCAGCAAACAATAGGGTCACATAGCGAGACATAGAAGCATGATGACCTGAATCAGACGTGATCACCGGCACCTGTGACGAATTCGCCTTTATATCGGCATTGACTGCTACTTTTTCTATAACATCCTCCATTTTGTTCACACCTTACCTCCATTCATTTTAGATGCTGAGCATCATACTGTACCGATCGGTATGTTATAGTGCCCAGTAAATATATCTCACGGTTACTCTTGCTGTCAACAATAATATTTGATTTCACTCGTTATATTTTAATATTCCATCTTCTCTTATTAGGATAAACCAACCTATATTTGACAAAGTAAACGGTAAATTATAAAATTATAATATACTGTTCGGTACGTAAATAGAGACAATTGGCAGTTACCTACAATCGGGATCATTGAGCAATAAAGAAAAAATCAAGTAATGAGAGGTATTCATAATGGCAAGAACCCGCGAATTTGACGAAGAAAAAGTATTAGATGCAGCTATGCAACTATTTTGGGAGAAGGGATATGAGGCTACCTCATTAAGCGATTTAACTTCCAGAATGGGCATTCAACGCCCCAGTATATACTCTGCCTTTGGAGACAAAAAAGAATTGTTCGAAGCCGCGCTGCGCAAATACACGATGTCCCGTGCTTCCGATGTACGAACTAGACTTCAAAACCATTCATCTGTAAAAGAAGCATTTTCCACTTTTTTTGAAAATGTGGTTGCTGAGGAATATGCAGAAAATCCTAGTCGGGGCTGCTTTTGCATCAATACAATGGTCGAACTTGCGCCTCATGATGAGAGATTTGAAATTCTGACAAGGGAACATCAAATGTACCTATCGGTCATATTTCAAGAAACCATTGAACGAGGTATACAATCAGGTGAGCTCGAGACCCATACAGACGCAAAGTCTTTAGCGCAGGCGCTAATCATAGCGTTAATAGGACTAACCGTAATGATGAAGTCTCGTCCACAGCGATCATTTGTTGATAATGCGATAAAAGCGACACTTACATTGCTTAAGTAATTCGTAATAGAGCGCGATTTCACCGATCAGGCATCAAGCAATATCGATGCCTGTATCGAACAAGGAGAAGACCATTGTCGTCACATCTTCCTCCAGGCTGTTAATGATAACGCTTCCTCCTACGCGCCTTATTCAGACGATCCACGATCACCTCGCTCCAAGAGCTGAAGGATTTGAACATGCTTTCAACCGATACGTCTCTAAGCTTGCGAGCATTGGAAAAACCGACTGTCGCATAGTTCTTCCTGCTTCTCCTTCTAGCTCAGTGACATGGATTTGGCTCTAAACCAACGATTAATTACGTTTATGGCAAATTTAAAGGACACCATGTCGGTGTCCTTTAAATTCTTGTATGACATATTGCAGGAAAATTTTTCGCCTTTGGTTGTTCATAAACAAAGTTACACCTCAGTGCCTATATCCTGAATCGTTTGTAGGGACGAATTCCAACGCCATCGCTGAAAGTATCCTTGTAGATGCACCCCGCCATACCATTCATCTATCCCTTTCTTCTCGACCCAGTCCTCATTTCCATCCATAACGTTCTTTCCAAACCCCGTTAAAACAACATCACTGTTTTGAAATGGTACCGATGATTCGTTATAAGCGGGAAATACCTTTAAGACGCGGATATGTTCAAAAGCTTGCCGATCTCCTTGTTTTGCGTCTTCAATACAATGAAGCATGCTCTCCCCCGCTCCTTTCTTCCGTATTATATAGAAGTGCCAACGGAGTTCTCAAAGGTTACAAATACGATTCAAAAAAATTCATGTTTCTGTTTTCACCGTACAAGCGTGCGCTACTTTATTCTTATCCCTATGTTACCTAATTGCTCCCCCTGCTGCATTCGGTGAAAGGCTTGAACTGTGTCATGTAATGGATACACACTATCAATAATAGGACGGAGCGAGTGGAGTTCCATAAATTGAAGCATAGCATCGAACTCTTCGCTGCTTCCCATTGACGTACCAATGATACTAATTTGAGGAAAAAATATGGCCCTCATCGGAATCTCCAATTGGTCTCCGGAGCTTGCTCCAAACGTGACGATACGTCCGGTTGGCTTAATAATATCAAAGTAGTGTTGGAACGTAGCAGGCCCAATGCTGTCGAGGATGAGGTCCACGGTGTCCCCACCCATACTGTCCTTCCAATTGCTATGACTGTCAAATGCATGTTCAGCTCCATATGCAAGTGCTGCTTGTCTCTTCGCTTCACTACGTGATGTGACACTGACTCGTGCACCTGCCGCCGAAGCCATAAGCATGGCATAAGTTGCAACACCTCCACCAATGCCAGGAATGAGAACATGTTCACCTTGCTGTAAGCGGCCTCTCGTGAACAGAGCCCGATAGGCCGTTAAGGCGGACAAGGACAGCACGCCCGCTTCTTCCCAAGACAGGTAAGATGGCTTGCTGACGACATTTTGTGCAGGAATGATAATAGACTCGGCGAATGTACCATCTGAAGGACCGCCTACAATGGCTAGAACGGACGGAACATTGTGGACAGTTTCCCATCCGATACACGGATTAATGATTACATCGGTACCTATTGTAAGATTGGATACGCCTTCTCCTATTGTTTCAATTCTGCCTGCACCATCCGAGCCGATAATCAATGAGGCATCTCGTTCTGTTCTATTTGCCATGAGGAACAAGTCCCGATGGTTCAACCCTGCAGCTTTCAGCATCACTTTCACTTCTCCGTAGCCCGGCTGTCTATCAGTGACATCTTCATATGTCAAACCCCTCAGCCCACTCATGCCCGCATGTACGATTGCTTTCATCCTGTTTCCTCCCTTAAGTCGTTTTTCGTGAATCTATATTGAATTGTACACAGAGGAAATAATTCAGTAAAATGGATAAAATCGAATGTGACTATCATAAATAATCATACCAAGCAGGTGACATGGAAATGGAAAGCGGAGATTTGAAAATATTTCAAGCCGTCGCTCGCGAGGGCAGCATAACGAAGGCCGCGCAAGTCTTGAACTATGTACAGTCCAATGTGACCACCCGGATTCAGTACCTTGAAGCTCAGTTGAAAATACCTCTTTTTCGTCGATCCAATCGGGGGATGACATTAACGCCGGCAGGAGAGAACTTGCTGGATTATACGAATAAAATTCTGATTCTGATGGACGAGGCTGTGAAATCCACACAATACTCGGAACATCCTGCTGGTCCTCTCCGGTTAGGTTCTATCGAGACGACAGCGGTCATTCACCTGACTCCTCTACTGACCGAGTATCACTCGCTATATCCCGACGTCAATCTATCGCTCATAACGGGTGCAACGCATGGTCTCATACAAAAGGTGTTGGATTACGAACTAGATGGAGCCTTTGTCTATGGACCAATTAACCATCCAGATATAGGACATGTCGCGGCTTTCGAAGAGGAGTTGGTGCTTATTTCGAAACCCGGAAAGAGCGACATGCGCGAATTGCTTACGAAGCCGATGTTGTTTTTCGATGTTGGATGCACGCATCGCACAAAGGCTGAGAGTTTCCTAAGTGAAAAAGGATTTACTAACTATCAGATTATGGAATTTGGTACGTTAGAAGTGATTTTAGGTGGGGTATCCGCTGGCCTCGGCGTGTCTATGCTACCACAGTCGTCGATTGCCAAGGCGGAAGAGGCAGGAATAATCGCTTCCCATCGCCTGCCTGAAGGGTATCGGGATTTGCACGTATGGTTTGTTCATAGAAGTGACTCGATTTACTCCACTACGTTGTCAAGTTTACTGCGATTGATTACACAAAATGGTACGGTGCTTTGAACTCAAGCGTTTCTCAAGATAAATACCATAACCCAGTAAAGACACTAGAGCATCTACTATTCTTGCTTGGTTCTATAAAGCGATATTCAAGGACCTCCTTTTGAAGACTGCTTCAAAAGAGTGATGCGATTCTAGAGGCTCGCTCTTGCCCCCCACTTGACCTACACCTGAAATCATAAAAAGAGGCTCTCCGCTGTAACAGCGAGAAGGCCTCTTTTGTCATTTCACTTTAAGATGGGCGTTTCCCTTACTCACGATCAAAGAAAAGAAGCAAGGTTACCTCCACACTTTATGTTAATTGTTAAAGAGCCTGAAACAGCTGCTCCCCTTTTGTCTGGATGTATCTATACATCACACTGCATACCGCCATTATCATTATTCCAATGCCTAACAAAATGAGATTGCCATTTACATGGGATAGAATAAGCGATATACCCAATGGAATCACTAGACTGATGAAGCCAATCAACATGGACACTATGACCGATGCACTTTGTTTTATCACCGTAACTTCGCTTGTCCACACTAGGTTAGGAAGTTTCAAGTTGACAATAACTCCCATCATCGCTGAATAACAGGCATATATCAATGGGATAACAAGCAATAGCAAGCTTTCAATCCATCCAGTACGCAACGATATCATGAGCATCACACAACTGATAATCGAGATAGGCATTGTGATGGTGAGATTCACCGCAACTTTGCTAAGCAGTATGTTTTGTTTCGATACAGGTGAGCTTTTTAGTATCCATAAATTGTTACCTTCAAGAGAAATGGAACTTGACGTTGTGCAGCTTAAAGTTACGAACAAAGAAACGAACAGTGGAGCCAGTTTGCTCAGGTAATCGGACAATTGCGGGATTTCTATCAGTTGCCCAAGTTTCTCCGAGCTAATAAACAATAAAGAAATCGACATCACGAGTAAAAAAATCATGCCAATACTCGTATTCAGCACATATAAGGAAGAACTAATGTATCGACGCAGCTCCTTCTTATAAAGTGCACGAAAAGGTGATGATGTTTCTAGTGGTTTCATTATATATTTGCTGCTTGCATGAGAGGTCGTTAAGCCTGTATGAATAGCTTTATATCTTGTGCCAAGTACAGTGGTAAACAGCATAAACGCAAGCACAGATATCGCAATAAATAATAGCAATGAACCAATCTCATACGAGCAAACGGCATCTACATACATGGCTGCAAGAGGGTACAGCTTAAATATCATATCTGCCAATTGTGTACTCATATCAGCAAGTACCTGCTCGTTTCCATTGATACGAAACGAACCAATCATAACACCAATTATTACGACAAAGGTTAATATGAGGCTGATCATTCGACTCGCTTTAAAACGGGAGGAGATCCAGCTAATCAGTGCGCCAATTATGGTTGCAGCAATGATGGGTAGTAACGGAATAAACAAGAATGTAATCAGAAAAAACGGAAAATATAACGCTCCAGGATTCACTTTTATTGCATAAACTACTCCAGCTGGCAGCATCACCATCAAAGCAAAGAATAAATTCAGCACATAGAGCTGAAGAACACGACTCGCTACAACATGGCTTGTTTTGATAGGCAACGACATGACCAAGTCGTAGTCTTTAAAGCCAAATAATACTCCACTTGCTTTATAGATCGTTGTAAAGAACCCGATAATAGAAGTTACAGCCATCATAATGGCAAGCAGCAGATCCATACGGCCTATTTGTTCAAAGGTCCGTGCCATCATGAAGCTGTATCCAAATGAAGCCACTGCCATCATGACCACACCTATTAGAATACTTATGCTCAGCAGAAGTAATTTGCGTCTTTCCTTACCATCGCGCGTATGCAATGCTTTATTCAAGCCAAATGAAGAAAGTAACTGTACCTTCGTTAATCTCCATATATTAATCATTGTCTATCAACTCCAGGAACACATCTTCAAGGCTGTTGTCACCTTTTACATCTTCTGTCTTGCCATGGGTCATCAATTTGCCCGCTTTAATGATCGCAATCTTATTGCAGAGCTTTTCTGCCACATCCAGTACATGGGTTGAGAAGAAGATTGCACTACCATTGCTGCACAGATCTACCATGATTGTCTTTAACATGTGAGCAGCCTTTGGATCAAGTCCAACAAAGGGCTCATCCAGCACTAACAACTTTGGTTTATGAATGAGAGCAGAGATGATAGCGAGCTTCTGCTTCATGCCATGAGAATACGAGGATATCATATCACCCAAATTGGCTGTAATCTGAAAATCATCGCCGTATTTTTTAATGAGTGACTCACGATCTGCTTTGGATACGCTAAAGAGATCGCCAATAAAATTTAAGTACTGTATGCCGGTAAGATGATCGTATATATCCGGGTTATCAGGAATATACGCAGTAACCGCTTTGCAGGCAACTGGATCTTTCTTAATCGAAATGCCGTCAATTTCAATATCCCCTTCTTCAAAGTCAAGGACACCAACTACTGCCCGGATTGTCGTTGTTTTTCCTGCACCGTTATGTCCGATAAAGCCGTAAATATCGCCCTTCTCGACCACTAAATTCAAGTCGTTTACTGCCTTTTTACCACCCTTATAGCTCTTGGTAAAATGTTTTATTGTGAGCATCTTCCTTCACCCCTTCTTTGGCGTATATAGAACTTTGAACAGCGTCATATCTTCTTCCCCATACGCTTTTTCTAGTAGAATAACTATAATACGAATAGCCTATGCTGAAAGTTCATTTGTTGTGGAGATTTATCCAAATACCATCTATATGAGTAAGTACATGGCCATTTGTGTTCCTTACACCTTATTGAATTCTCGGTCCAAACAACACCTGCGAGTTTTGGTATTACCATTATGATCAATCAGGCGAGAAATTGAATACGATTAGCATGAGCCCGTTCTAGAACGGGCTACACCTACAAAAGAGGCTGACCTATACGCGTCCCTCCATCAAGCGCATCGCAGTTTGGCGCTTGATGGAGACGTGTTACGGTCAGCCTGTTGTATGTCGCTTTCCATCACTTTAAATCCCCGTTTCCCGTTCATAAACCTATATCGAGATTATTTTACACCTGTTTATTTTCTATGATCTCAACAAATTTCGTTGAAGCTGGTGATAGAGACACACTTTTCAAAAAACATACTCCTACATTTCTCTTTGGTATTGCTTCATTTAATTGTACTTCATACAATAATCCTTTATTTAAATACTCTTGGGAAAATTCTTTCGTCACACATGCTATTCCTAAATTTATTTTAGCAAACTCCAATAATAAGTCATGTGAGCCTAATTCAAATTCCGGCGAAATCTGTATACCTCTAATTATCATATAATCCTCTACATACCTTCTGGAATTTGATTTCGTTTCAAGTAATATTAATGGCAGTTTTACTAATTCATCGAGGCTTAATGGCTTAGATAATATATTCTTGTATTTCTCCCCACAAACAAAAATATCATGAATATCAATACATGGTCTTAGTTCTAATGTAGAATCATCAAGAGGTAAATTACAAATAGCAATATCAACCTCTCCTGATTTTAATATAGAACAGAGCTCTAATGTTGTACCATTAACAATCTTAAACTTAATATTCGGATATTCATTATGAAAAGCCTCCAGATATGGAAGTAAAAAATATCTAGAAATCGTATCTCCTACACCTATCTTTAATTCCCCTGTCGTTAAATTCTTAAATTCTAGAATCTTTTCTTCCCCAACATCAATTAAATTAATAGCAGAATTGACATATTCAAATAGAAGACTGCCTTCATTTGTTAAAGATACCCCTTTAGGCGTTCTATTAAAAAGGCGTATATCTAATTCTCTTTCTAATTGCATGATCGCCTGACTAACAGCTGGTTGTGTCATATAGAGATCTTTGGCTGCCTTAGAAAAGCTTTCACTTTTTCCTACCTTACAAAATACTTTATATAAATCTAATTTACTTATCATATAAGCACTCCTTATACCTATCATTCGATATATTCATTTTACTTATATCACTCAACCGATGTATATTACAAGTAGGTAAGTAATTTGTATAAACTTTAGTCCTTTTAAGGAGCGATTATATTGGAAAGAGTAGTTGGAACCGTTGTTCGAGGTCTTCGTTGCCCCATCATAAATCAAGGGGACAGCATAGAGGAAATCGTTGTAGATAGTGTGCTAAAAGCTTCAGAAGTTGAAGGCTTTAAAATTAATGATAAAGATATCGTTACTGTAACAGAATCAATTGTTGCTCGCGCTCAAGGTAACTACGCTACGATCGATCATATTGCTAAAGATGTTAGTTCAAAATTTGGTGAAGAAACGGTTGGAGTCATATTCCCTATCTTAAGTCGCAATCGTTTTGCAATCTGTCTCCGTGGTATTGCAAAAGGCGCTAAAAAAATTGTTTTAATGTTAAGCTATCCATCTGACGAAGTTGGTAATCACTTAGTAGATCTAGACATGCTTGATGAAAAAGGAATTAATCCTTGGACAGATGTTCTAACAGAACAACAATTCCGTGATCATTTTGGATATAATAAACATCCTTTTACTGGTGTTGATTATATTGATTATTATAAATCGTTAATTGAAGAATATGGTGTTGAATGTGAAGTGATATTCTCAAATAATCCAAAGACCATTTTAGATTACACAAAGAATGTTCTGACTTGTGATATACATACAAGATTCAGAACGAAGAAAATATTAAAAGCCAATGGTGGGGTCATCATTTATAGCCTCGATAACATATTATCAGAGTCTATTGATGGTAGTGGATGTAATGAAGCTTACGGTCTGCTAGGATCAAATAAATCAACTGAAAACAGTGTTAAACTGTTCCCACGTAATTGCCAACCTATAGTTGATACCATACAACATATGCTCAAAGAAAAGACTGGCAAAAATGTTGAAGTCATGATTTATGGAGATGGAGCATTCAAAGACCCGGTAGGTAAGATATGGGAACTAGCTGATCCAGTTGTATCACCAGCTTACACATCAGGACTTGATGGTACACCTAATGAAGTAAAATTAAAATATCTTGCTGATAATAACTTTGCAGATTTAAGAGGCGAAGAACTTAAACAAGCGATATCTCAATACATTAACAATAAAGAATCCGATCTTGTAGGATCGATGGAAGCACAAGGTACTACACCTAGAAAACTTACTGATCTTATAGGTTCTCTATCCGATTTAACTTCAGGAAGCGGAGATAAAGGTACGCCGGTTATCTTTATACAAGGTTATTTTGATAACTATACAAAATAATATTAAATTAATTAGATGAGTGTATATAAAAAAATAAGCAATGCTAGCTTTTACTAGTATTGCTTATTTTAGTGCTATCCCCCAAAGCAGATACGTTCCCCCGCACTATAACCCTAATTACTCATCCAAATATAAAACGATCGCAAATAGTTGTGAATGTGCTTCTTGGATTTCCCTTAACGAATAACCTAATGATTTGGTGTCTTTAATAAGCTTAATCTTCAATAGATAATCGTCCGTATATACACGGTAGCCATTCGCTACCCGACGGGGAGCAATGAAAGCTCGGTCTAGTCTCATTGATAATGTGTAAAAGGATCAGAAGGTGATCGTCTGGGGCCATAATTATCATATTCGGAAAAACAATTCAGCCATGGAAACATCTTTTCAGATTCTCCCTTAGCCATTTATCTACAAAGTTTCTTCCTTATGATTGATAAAAACCATTTTTAAAAAAATGATACCATCCATCAATTGTTTCTATTGGCGAAATATCTAACTTCTTCATAATTTCCCTTGTAAATTCTAAAGAAGCCGTACCATTAGCCGTAATGATATTGTCACTCGAAACTGTCTGTTGTTCTATGAAATTTGCGTCCCCTTTATAATTAGGAGCAAATTTCTTTAAATAATCCAATGAATTTCCAGTGTGAGGAATGTTGTCTAAATAGCTATGTTCTGCCAAAAAGGTTGTTGCATCACATATAGCGGCTAAGGGGATCCTATCCTGTATACATTTTTCAATAACTGGAGTAATAGCTGAATTATCTTTCCAAGTTGTACCACCGATTAAAATTAACATTTCAAACTGGGAGGGTATACTGTCTATATTATAGTCAGGAATAACAGTAAATCCGCCCATAGATTTTACATTGTCGCTATTTAAAGAAACTGTGCTTACTTTGCATTCGCTTTCTGGCTTATTTAGTTCAGCACTTATATAACCAGCTTCCCAATCAGCATATCCATTAGAAATAAAAATCAAAACTTCCTTTTTCATATCGTAACACTCCTTTTAATTTGATTATATAGCACAAAAGATGACAACAGCGTGTCATCTTTTGTATTGCTCTTGCATTTTATTTATTCTATCTGTAACCTCTGTTTTTATGGATTGTGGTTTTATAACTTTGACCTTATCCTGCAAACTAATAATTAATTCAACCGCCCAATTCGTATTAGAAGAATAGAAGATAATATATTTACCATCTTCCGTAAAATTTCTTGCTCCTATCTTATCAATTAAAAAATCTTTATCTAACGCTTTGTATTCCAAAACTATCTCTTGCAATGGGTAATTCTTTGTTTCTCCAAAATAATTATCTTTATGACTAAAATCCATAGAAATATCTTTTGTTGGCATAGGCGTAAATACTTCTTCAATATATTTATATGATGAAATTCTATTGATTTTAAACAATCTAAAATCGTGTTTCTCTGTGCAAAAGGCATACAAATACCAGTCGGTATATTTAAAGATAAGTTTATAGGGTTCAATTGTGCGTATGCTATATTTATTTTTCGAATGGTATTCTATACGGATTCGATTCTTTCTCAAGATGGCTTTTTTAAAATCATCCATCATTGTTTGCGTATATCCATCTGAATACCAAGTCGATAAATCAATAACTACATTGCTTTCCATCAGCGCAATATCTTCAGTGTTAGGAGATATTCTTGTAATCAATCGTTCGATGATATCTTCATTTTCAAAACTTTGGAGTATTTTTAATCCCATCACAATATTTTGCATGTCATCCGTTGACAGAATGCTTTTATCTAATTTGTAGCCTTCTAATATTCCTATGCCCCCACCTATCCCTGGATATGTAACTATTGGTATTCCTGCCATGTTTAAAGTTTCAATATCTCTAAAAATAGTACGTTTAGAAACTTCTAGTTTTTCGGCTAGGTCGTTAGCGGTTATCTTCTCATTGTTCAATAGTATATTTAAAATGCTTAACATGCGGTCAAACTTCATAATATCCCCCGTTCTGTTCTTTTCTATAGGTTCAGTTTCTAACTCACCTAACTTACTATTAACAGGTGGATTATATACTAAAGTCACAAACAATTCTCCGTAACATTTGCTACCTTCAATAAGTGCAGAGCGACTATACCCAATATACTTTATTTCCTCTCTTTTTGTTGGTAGGTTTGTACGAGAAACCCTTGAATTATCACCGAGAAAATCGAGGGAAATGCTGTCATGGCAAGGATTTTTATGTTTTATAGTTTTAGATAAATTGAGAAAAATGCTTTGGGGAAAGCAAAAGCCGAGAGAAATGCAGGAGTGGATACCTGGATTTCTCTCGGCTCAGCGGCAAACTTTAAGTGTTCAGTGGTAGACTTTCAGTGATATCATAACCCGATTTTTTTATTTCCGCCAAAAAGTTGAACAGTCTGCCTTATCCAAAATATTAAACTCGATCATTTTCTCAAGTAATGAGAAATCAACCGGACTATCCCACCGGATACGTACCAACTGCTTGGTGTGATCATAGCCAGCCTGCACAATTTCATCAGAAAAATGATTAATCCCTGCACTTTCAGGGGCAACAGCCAAATGATGTTTGGCTACACTAAAGCCAATAATAAATGTGTCGTGATCGGTAAACATAGGCTGATTCCACGCAATTTTTGGCTTTAAATTTGTAAATTTCCTAGTTACCCAAGCCAAAACTTCTTCCGTTCGGTCCCGATGTTGTGGGTTATCAATATGCGCTAAATATTCTGCAAAAACTTCCATGTCGTTCTCTCCTAAAATAAAAAATTATTTTTGAACGATGTAATTTTTCATGCCAATACGCCATGACATCAATTACACCATTCGCAACCTCATTCGTATCATCATCAATATGAATTAAATCGCCATCTTCCACATCTTCTAAATTTAATGCCTTACTACAGGCTCCTCTGTTTCCTTCTTATCTGACACTTAGCTAAAGATGAAATCCTGCGAATTCATGAGCCTGAGTGAGAAAAATAAATCATATTGAGGGAGTTTAACTGATTGTTCCTGCATCTTATGATTAATTTTGTTTAACGTTGGAACTGAATACGCTAAACACGTCACCATCCCAATTACCGAATCCATCATATTTTACGTTGACCGACTTCTGCTTTTTGAACCGATGGCACAATTTAATATCATTGATATTTATCGTTTTTGCTTCTTTCAGTTTGATCACTTCAATGACTAGTTTGTTACCAACAATTAGTTGTGCAGCATGACTAAATTGTCTGTTTGGATATCGCTCCAAAATATTCTACAACCACCTCACGGAATTCCAGAGCAGCCCGCGAAATGTACCGACTCTTGTGCCATAATAAAGCTATCTCCCGTACCAGTTCGTGATTCTCTACTTGGAGATATTTGATGTCTTCCCGTGAATTCCTTGCCGTGCCTGGTATGAAGGCTATGCCAATTTCGGCTTCTACAAGAGCGCTAAGCCTTGCAGGTTCATCCCCCTCATACACATATTTAGGCACAAATCCAACCGATTGGCATACAGAATCTATTAAATCGCGAGTTCCATAACCACTCTTTACACCGACAAACCATTCATCCCTTAGCTCCGTCAAGGAGACGCTGCTTCGATCTGCCAGCCGATGCCCCTTTGGAACGGCTACAAGGATTGGATCGATCAACACGATTTGACATTCGATGTCATCCCCTTCTATAGGAGGTGAGGACAAGCAAAAATCCACCTCTCCTCTATCAAGAAGTGTAACCATTTCCTGCGTGGTCAGCATTTGCACATGAAATTGAATATCGGGTCGCTTTTTCCGAAACTCGCGAAGGATATTTGGTAATGTGCTAGCGGTAGTCACCGCTAATTCAAGTGAGTTATGTTCCGGGCTGGATAAATCGCTAAGCTCCTGTTTCCCCTGCTCCAATTCAAACAAAGCCCTTTCTGCACGGCGAAGAAATCTGCTTCCGAACTCATTTAATCGCAGCTTTCTCCCTACACGATCGAATAAAGGGACCCCCAGATCCTCCTCCAAGCGCTGAATCGTTTTGCTTAATGATGATTGAGTAACGTGCAGATTTCGTGCAGCTTCGGTCACATGTTCCAAACGAGCTACCGCGAGGAAATATTGCAGTTGAAGAAGTTCCATTTCGCACCTCCATTCATTCCTTCAAGTCTATGAGATCATAACATGAAATGCGTTGGAATGAATAATCGATTTCAAGTACGATGACATTAATAAGCTTTGGGAGGATTCAAAATGAGTGTTCGCAGCAGGTGGTTAATGATTTCAGTTGGTCTAGGGATACTATTGAACCCTTTAAATTCTTCGATGGTTTCTGTTGCCATTCCAGGTCTGCAAAATGTGTTTCAACTAGACTTTACAGGTGTTTCCTGGATTATCTTTTCTTTTTACATTGCAAGTAGCATCGCTCAACCTGTCATGGGAAGGGCCAGCGATTTATTCGGTCGCAGGAAGATATTCCTTACCGGGCTTGTTGTAGCCTTCATTGCATCATTATTAGCTCCGTTATCACCAAACTTCGCGTGGCTCATCATGTTCCGCGTTGTGCAAGCCATCGGAACAAGCATGATGGTTGCCGTTGGAATGGCCATTGTACGAATTCATATTACGGAAAAACAAGCGACAGCGCTGTCTGTTTTGTCCATATTCCTATCCGGAGCGGCAGCAATTGGACCCTTTATTGGTGGGGTCATCATACACTGGTGGGGCTGGCCTGCTATCTTTTTCGTCAATATTCCATTCGTGGTAGTAAGCTTTCTATTATCTTGGAGGAATATTCCTAAGGACGAACCGTCAACATCCGTTGCACCGGGCATGTCCCTTCGTAAATGGTTTGATTTGATGGATGCGTCAGGAATCCTACTTTTCACAGTAGGTCTGGTTGCCCTACTCGTTGGATTACTCTCAGCAAAGTCATCTGGGCATATCTCATTAGGAAATGTCATTGTCTTGCTGATAGGCCTCGTTCTACTTGCGGCTTTCGTACGACATGAGTTAAAAGCGACGTCACCCTTTATTCCTTTACGCACATTCGCCAAATATCCTGCGATGACTTGGGTTAATGTGGAATTTATGCTCGTTAACGTACTTTATTACTCGCTCTTTTTCGGGCTTCCGTCCTACTTGCAAATGGTACGCCATGTCAGCGAATTCCAAACAGGGATACTTATGCTAACCCTAGGCCTCTGCTCGCTAGTTACTTCTCCAATAGCAGGACGATGGATCGATAAATCAGGACCAGGGCCAGCATTGCTGGTGTCTGCAATTCTGATGACATTTGGCTCGGTGTGGCTCGTGACATTGAATCAAACTTCACCGGTTATCAGCGTGTGTTTGGCTTTGGCTGCATTCGGTATTAGCAACGGGTTGAACAATGTAGGTATGCAAGCAGCTATGTTCCAAAGTTCTCCAAAAGAAATAATAGGTGTAGCATCCGGATTATTTAATACATCAAGATACCTTGGAACCATTCTCTCTTCATTGTTAATAGGTGTCGTAATGGGAGGTAAGTTCAGCTTCGAGGGATTTCAAGTGCTTGGGATTATCCTCACGGTAATTGCATTGTCTTTGGTATTCATGAGTCGGCGGCGCCGGGAGTCAGGGCAATTGCAAGAGTCGTAGGTTCACCAAGTTCAAATCTAAGAACCTACATCATTAAAACAAAAAAGCCGCGATTTCCGCGACTTCATAAGCGTATATGTTCTTGTCCTGCGACAACTACGATTCACTTAAGAAAATCGACACCCGCCCTCAAATAAAGAGCGCGATGTCGGCTTTAAACTTAACGACCAAACTCCTTGTTGAGTAATTTAATGTGAGCCGCAGTAGCGTCCGGTCCTACCGAGTTGATGGCCGTTACCAAAATATGCTTCCCACCTAGAGGTCCGAAGGCTCTCGTCTCAAATCCGAAAGTACCGCCGGCATGCCCCCAATAGGATTGCCCGTCCGGTGTTTTCCCTTCAAAAATCCCTAGTCCGACTTTACCCATAGGTGAATCTACTGTTGTGAGCATCTGGTCCATCATCTCTTGATTTAGTAGCTTTCCGCCTAACAGCGCACTGAAGAAGGTGGTCAAATCTTTGACGTTTGATACTATATCTCCGGCTGCATTTGCCCAGGATTGATTCATTTCAGTCAAATCATACAAATGACCCGATCTATCCATATTATATCCCGTGGCATGCTTACTCGGAATATGGGAGCTATTCTCCATGACGAACGTCTCCGTCAGCCCGAGCGGTTCGATGAACCGTTTCCTGATCTGTTCCGCATACGTATCCCCGGTTACCTTCTGAATAATTTTGCCGGCAAGTATCGTATTGACGTTGGAATAGTTCCATCCCTTCCCCGGTGCATATACAGGCGGCTTTGCAAGTGCCAAGCCGATAAGATCGTCGACGGAATAGTAACGGAAAGGATTTTGAGGCAAGATTATATCCCGCAAATTGTCATCCGTATAGCTCGCAAGCCCGCTTGTATGGTTCAATAACTGACGAATCTTGATATTGTTACCGTCATACCCGTTCCCCTTTACGACGCCTGGCAGCCATTTTTCGACTGAATCATCCAGACTCAATTGTTTCTCCTCAGCCAACTGCAATACAACGGAAGCGGTGAATGTCTTCGTGATGCTTGCTATACGGAATGAAAAATCTGGTTCTACCCGGCTTGGTACTTCGTAACTGGCTGTACCTGTAGCGTAGGACCAGCGTCCCCCATCCTGCAGCCCGCCAGCCACGACACTTGGGACGCGTTTGTTTGTTACCACTTCATCCATGACGCGTTTGACATCTTCCCGATGCTTGCTTTTCTTTTCCTTTTCCGTGAGTTCTTTTTTGGGTTCGCTTGCGAACTCCGATGCTATAATATTGTCAATGTGTTTAACCGCATCTCCCAGTACATTGATATTGATCGAGATGACATGCTGACCGTCTTCCGTTCCGCCCGCAAAGTTGGTAAATCCGGGAATACCGCCGCCATGTCCCCATACGCTGGTGCCGTTAGGCAGCTTTGTTTGATGTATGCCAAGTCCATAAGGCCCAAATGGAGAATCGACTGTGCTAGTCAGCATCTCCTTCTTCATCTCCGGTGTCAACAGCTTGCCGCCAAGTAAGGCACGGAAAAACGTCGTTATATCTTCCCCTGTCGAGATCATTTCCCCAGCGGCATTAGTAAATGATGGGTTAAGCAGCGTAATATCTACTAATTTATTTCCCGTGTCCAAGTAACCGCGGGCATTTTTTTTCGGAATATCCATCGAGTTGCCTGGGAGGAACGTTTCTTTCAATTGAAGGGGTTCAATAATTCGTTTCTTAATCTGCTCCGCATAGGTTTCCCCAGTAGACTTCTGGATAATGAGACCCAAAATCGCGTAATTTGTGTTCGAGTATGACCACCCTGTTACTGGCTTTAGCCCCACACCGATGGCGACTAACTGTTCAGCTGTATAATTTTCACCTGGATTCGTGAGTAATTTCGTTCTAAGCTCTGGCGTCAAGTAGTCTGGAAGTCCGCTTGTATGATTCAACAATTGACGAATCTTAATCTTATTGCCGTTGTACCCATTGCCCTGTACGAGCCCCGGCAGCCATTTCTCCACCGTATCATCAAGGGACAGCTTCTTCTCCCCGGCAAGCTGCAAGACAACCGCAGCGACAAACGTCTTCGTTGTACTTCCGATTCGGAATGCGGAGTCGGCGTCCACTTTATGGTTTCTTTCGATATTCCCTTCACCGGAAGCGTAGGACCAGCCCGCATCTCCATTCTTCACAGTAACGATAACACCTGGAATATTGTCGCTATTGGCAGCTTTATCGATCGCTTGATAGGTTGCCGTGTGACCCGCTGCATGCAGTGTGCCATAAGCAGGAAATACCGGTGCAACCGCCAATACCGCTGTTAACGTAAGTGCAACTCTTTTGTGCTTGATGAATGATTTCATATGCATCGCTCCTATTATTTTGGAATGTTGTGTTGATTCACTCCTTCACCTTACCTCCGAATTTGTAAAAACGGCTATTGATGAAACCGCCAAACTTTTGATGACATCGCCCTTAAATCTGTCACATCAGCCATATGACAAATCGTCAATATCTCATGTGACGTGCTTCCTGCAGCCAGGTTCCCAACCGTTCCCCCTCTTTCGCTTGACGAGTCAAGATGTAATGGTGCATGATAGGGTCTGAATCAATAGGAAATTGATTATCAAAAAACATACAAGCAGGTGTGCATAATTCGTGTTCTCTATCATGAAGAAATGGTTCTGGTATGATTGGATACTTGTAGCCATACGAACAATTTGGCTGGTCATTATCGCAAGCGCTGGTTTTGTCAATCCGTCCTTGATCACTGGGTCGCTTGGGTTTGTACTTTCTTTTGCTCTCGTCATTTACCTCGTTCCATTCATCGTCCGCTATAGAAAAGAAGCTTGGTATCTTCCTATTGAAGTCATGGCAACGGGCTTTTTTTATCTTTATTTAGCCTACGCAGCTCCAGAACTGCTATGGTCATTTGTCTTGCTCGTGATAACGATCGGATTGGCGAGCAGTCGAACAACTTATGTGTGGACAGGGATCCTCTGTGGAATCGTATTCCCGGTATTGAACGGTTGGATCGCTGATCGTCTCCCGTTTGAGTTCATCGTTAGCTGCAGCCTAGGTTTTGCCATCGGCTTTGCGTTCAATATCTTAATTCAGTCCCATCAGCAAGCCCGAATCATTCAAGAGCAGAAACAGCTACTGGAGCAGCATATTAAGCGGATTGAGGAGCTTACGCTGCTGGAGGAGCGCAGCCGACTGTCACATGAGCTGCATGACACGATTGGCCATTCGCTTACCTCGCTTATCATCGGTGTCGAATCGCTGCGATCGACCGTACCGAATTCGCAGTTCGAGAGGATTGATTCGCTTGTCGGTATCGCTCAGCACAGTCTGGTTGATATCCGAAAACATCTGCACCAGCTCTCTCATGCTCCGCTCAGCCATTCGTTAAGTGAGTCGTTACAGCAGTTAAGCGAAGAGTTCATGAAGTCGACAGGTACAACGGTCAAATTCCGTGTGATCGGCAGTGAGACCCTCGTGACGCAAAAAATAAACTTTTGTCTACATCGCTGCCTTCAAGAATCTCTAACCAACGCAGTTCGGCACGGTCAAGCGAACGTGATATCTGTTCAGCTGCATTTCGATAGTCAGCAACTCCGGTTACAGATTGAAGATAACGGCATCGGCATGGAAGAAAACCAATTCGGATTTGGGCTGGGTGGGATGAAGGAACGGCTTGAACAATTTCACGGCACACTGTCGATACATTCCGGGTTTATCATCTGTCATATTCCGTTGCAGACCGAGCCTGTACATGACGCGATCCGCCTGCTGATCGTTGATGATCAGGTGATCATAGCCGACAGCTTGAAGCAGATTTTGGATCAGCATGCTGATTTTATCGTCGTTGGTACGGCAGGTGACGGGCGAGAAGCATTAGAACATTGTGAGCGATCCCAACCGGATATCGTGCTAATGGAAATTCGTATGCAAGGAATGGGCGGGCTTGAAACTTTACTCGAGGTAAAACAACGATGGCCTCTAATGAAGGTTGTGTTCATGACAACGTTCGAGGATTCCTTGCAGGCAGCAACTGCATTAGAGTGCGGGGCGGAAGGATACATACTGAAGTCGACTCATCCCCGAGAGATGAAGGAAGCCTTAAAACTTATTTATAACGGAGGAACCTGGATCGACCAATCGGTTGCGACGCGAGTTTTCGAAGAGATGAAGCGTCAACGTGAGCAGTTGGAAAAGATCGGCTCAAGTCCGGAAAACTATCCGTACGGGCTTACGAAACGCGAGATAGAAATTCTGAGTCATCTGTCAGACGGACTTCGCTACAAGTCGATCGCTGCCAAGTTATTTTTATCGGAGGGAACGATCCGCAATTACTGCTCGATTCTCTACTCGAAGCTCGGCGTCAACAACCGCGAAGAAGCAATAAAGATGGCGCGAGCGAAGAATATCGTGTAGATGGTACTCGACTCGACTACCTGATGTTACGGGCCTTAAGGAAAGAAATCTATGAAATAGACATTATTCAATTCCCCTTCACCCCTTAATAAAATATAAATAATATGGTGGTTTTGAAGGGGATTCAAGATAAAGTTTTGTTTTAACTTAATAAAATGAGCAGACTGCGGTAGCCTGCTCAACAATATTTTTTATACAACTATCGTGCCCCGTGGGATGCTGCTCGTTAGAATTCCTGTAGAGCGATTAATTTGAGCTTCGCAAAAAAACGAGCGCCTCGATACGTTGGATTTTGCGCCTCAAATCGATGTTATATGACATTTTCAACATTAGCGACCACAGCTCGACAACTCGGATAAATACCCTCTAGATGTAAGCCCAGTATAAATGTTTATAACGGCATTCGTATTTTTACACTGCTCATCAGTTGTGCCCTTATATAGGTATAGAATTTATTCTACAGGACTGTCTTCTCTGTTGTTAATACAGAAAAGGCTGTCCTTTTTTTCACACCCGCTTTTTATACACCCACATTGCAAAGAAATATGATACGAGCAAAATCCCGACGCACCACGCAAGCGCGACCCATATATCATTGCCCACTGGCTGACCTGACAGTAGCGCACGAATGGCTTCCACGATCGAGGTCACCGGCTGGTTTTCGGCAAAGGCGCGAACGACCGACGGCATCGACTCGGTCGGCACAAAAGCTGAGCTGATAAACGGAAGGAAGATAATCGGGTAGGAAAAGGCGCTTGCACCATCCACCGTTTTTGCGGTCAGTCCGGCAATCGCCGCGACCCAAGTTAATGCCAACGTAAACAGTGCGAGTATGCCGGCTACGGCAAGCCATGACATGATCCCTGCCGATGAACGAAAGCCCATAATCAAAGCTACGAGAATGATGACGACAACCGATATGGCGTTGGATACCAGCGAGGTCAGCACATGCCCCCACAGTAAGGTAGAACGTGAAATCGGCATGGTGTGAAACCGCTCGAATATGCCCCGTTGCACATCGGTAAACAGGCGGAAGGCCGTATAGGATATACCGCTAGCAATGGCAATCAGAAGAATACCGGGCAACAGATAATTCACGTAGTTATCCGTTCCGGTGTCAATTGCACCGCCGAATACATAGACGAACAGCAACATAAACGCGATCGGCATGATGGTGACCGTGATAATGGTGTCCATACTGCGGGTAATATGGCGCATGGAACGTCCAAGCATGACGCTCATATTACTGAAAAAATGTTTCTCTATCCGCTCCATTTACTTTCCCTCCTTGTTGCCGATGATTGCGAGGAATATTTCCTCCAAAGTCGGCTGTTTCTCAACATACTCTACCTCTGCGGATGGGAAAAGCTGTTTCAGCTCCGAGAGCGTGCCGCTGGCGATAATCCTGCCCTCGTGCAGAATGGCAATTCGGTCGGCAAGCTGCTCAGCCTCCTCCAAATACTGCGTGGTTAGAAGTACCGTCGTGCCGCCGTCGGCAAGCTCCTTGACAATCTTCCAAACCTCGATGCGCGCCTCGGGGTCAAGCCCAGTGGTCGGCTCGTCGAGGAATATGATCTGAGGTTTGCCGACAATACTCAAGGCGATGTCGAGCCTGCGGCGCATACCGCCCGAATAAGTAGAAACCCTGCGGTCGGCGGCGTCTGTCAGGCCGAAGCGTGCAAGCAAATCGTCCGCAACCTGACGCGGATTTTTGAGGTATCGTAGCTTGGCGATCATGATAAGATTTTCCCGTCCGGTCAGTATCTCGTCTACGGCGGCGAATTGTCCGGTCAGACTGATCGCCTGCCGCACATTGTCGGGCTTTGACGCAACATCGAATCCGTTGACGGTGGCGGTGCCGCCGTCTTGTTTGAGCAGCGTAGTGAGGATTTTGACAACCGTTGTTTTGCCCGCCCCGTTGGAGCCGAGCAGGGCGAAGATACTGCCCTTTTCCACCTCGAAATCTACGCCCTTTAGGACTTGATGCTGCTTGTAGGATTTTTGCAGTCCAATGACTTGAATCGAATTATTTTGCATAACTTCCCCCTCCTTATCGAACAGTAACCTTGGACAAATCGGCCCCCATGCCTTTAAGCGTAGCATAGGTCAGCTTATCCATGACTGCGCCGTCAAAGCAGATGGTTTTGATAGCACGGTAATACTTATTGGTCAACGAAAAATACGCCTGAAAAGACACATTCTTGAGCGTAGCGCCCCTAAACGAAACATCGTTTATTGCCGACTTGTCAAACTTAACGCCGATAAATGTTTGCCCGTCAAAACGCAGCCCGCTCAGGTCGGAATATTTGAAGACCACGCCGTCAAAGATACAACCTTCAAAGGTTGTTTTTCTAAGGTCGGTCTTGGTTAGCGTGACGTCGGTCAGTTTTACGCCTGTGAATTTTGCTCCGTCCAGCCCCGATATGCTGAAGTTGGTGCGTACAAGGATCGATTTATTGAAGCTTGCATTCGAAAGATCATTGGCGGATAGGTTGCAGTCGGTCAGATTTGCGCCGTCAAAATTGGCTTCACGTATGTCGCTGGTCTTAAACGAACTGCCGGTCAAGTCTGCGCCCGCAAAGTCGGAACCGCGTAACGCGCTCGATGTAAAATTTCCTTTATGCGCAATAACGCCCGCAAAGTCGCTCATTGGCAGGTTGCTCGCGCTAAAGTTTGTCAGTACCTGCCGTTCCAGCGAGCGGGAGAGGTTAGCCACCTCTTGTACCGTTTGCTCAATGTCGCCGATGCTATCAATGGTCATCTCAAAAGCCGTTTCATCGTCCTTGCCCTCGGCTTTGAGTTCACGGTACCGCTCCTGCAAATCGGAGAGCAGGTCAATCTTTAATTCGGTAACGCTTTTTACCCCATCGTAAGGTGCGAAAACGCCGTTCAAATAGTTGGTCAATTTCTCATTCATACATCAACTCTCCTTATAATAAGTTTTCAAGCACGCGCTTTGCGTACTCCCAATTGCTTTTGTTGCGGGCGTAAGCATCCTTGCCCTTTTCGGTAATCCTAAAATATTTACGCCGACCACCCTGTGATTCATCGCCCCAATACCACTCGATATCACCGTCGGCCTCAAGCCTCCGGACGCTCGAATACATGGTGGCTTCCTTTAATTCATACTCGCCGTCTGAGCGCTCGGCAATCAGCTTGACAATCTCGTAGCCGTAGCGGTCAGCTTCGGATAAGAGCCGTAAAATCATCGTATCGGTATGTCCTCGCAGCAGGTCGGATGTAATTTTGTTCTCACTCATGTAATCAACCTCCATGTTTGTATAATACGACACACTACCATGACTGTCAAGGTAGTGTTTCAAGTTGAATACTTTGATTGAAAAGTAAGATATAAATTCATAACCGTATCTAACGGATACATTCTCTTTTTCGAGCTTAATCCAATCATGAAACAGATTACTGACTGACAGAAAAATAGGGAGCAGAAAGACAGGAGCAGCGAGTAATTTCCTGTCGGCTGGTAATTATAAGTTTCGAGAAATCGGCGTCCTGTTTTTATTCTGCTTCGGAGATGATGATCGCCCGCTCAGCATTTCCCTTTCCGATCAAGCATTATTTGTCGCTGAAGGAGTAAGTCGTGGAGAAGTTTCTGCGTACATGAAACCAGACAGTGTAAAGAACATAAAAATACCGATGCCCACTCCGACTTATACATCGGTGTAGGCATCGGTATGAATGTAGTAATCTGCGCAATTTAACCTTCAACTTCCGAGCAGTCCTTAAACCTGAATACCAGCTTGCTATCCGACATCGCTGTGACTGTATCAACCGCCACCGCCTACAGACGCTCTTTGAACTCTTCAATGATCAGTGGGCGGGATTAGATTTCACTAATGAAGGTTTCGAGTATCAGGTAGCTTTAGCAATCAGATACCGCTGGCGAAGGCATCACCCGTGGATCTGGAGATTAATCGTCTGGCCATTGCTACCATCGGCTTTCCAGGTTTTACCATTAACCTAACGGCGAACGATAGTTAAACATAAAGGATTCCACATATTAGTCATGCATAATATGTAGAACCCTTTATTTTATTTTCTTAAGTGTTATAACAATGTGTTGACACAAAAGTAATTAGGAGCCATACTACATATATGAACAACAATAATAAAGTAACGAATGACATTGACGCTATTCCCTCGCTTGTACAATCCAAGCGGCAGATTGATCGCTATAACCTAGACATAGACGCACAGGCTATACTCGTCGCGTCTAGGCTAATGGCAGCGGGAGCCAAGCTTGGACATGCCTCGGAGATTCATTTCTCTAGATTCGGTTTATCAACAGGGCGATATCGTTTATTGGCAGATCTTGAAGATAACGAAGGAGAAGAGTTGCCTTCGCAATTAGCGGAGCATCTAGGCGTTACACGTGCTACAGTGACTGGTCTTATCGACATTCTTGAACGAGATGGCCTAGTATCTCGGCGATCAAGCTCAGACGATGGACGTCAGAGATCGGTTATTTTGACGGAGGAAGGCGCGAAGAAGCTCCGTGAAATGGCTCCTGAGCATTTCGCTCGGCTGGAGGCCATGGTGGGCTTACTCAATATCGAGGAGCGCAGCGTATTTCTCGACCTGCTAGGCCGAGTTACACAAGGCATCTCAGCACTTACGGGCGAACTAGGCTCGGAAACCAAAGGGAAACATCAGTAATGAGTAGAACGGGCTAGTGAAGCTAGCCTATTTTTACTCTTATATAGTTAGGTTCCTAATCATTATATTACTGAAATGAATCGCAGAACTATTTAGAAAAGTAAGGAGGAGTAACTAGATGAACAAAATGAACTACCCGAATCAGATAGATGGTGTTTACGGCATCAAGGCTGCTGGTTCCAAGAAAAAGACTTTTGTACTATGGCGTGAAGTTGTAATGGCCTATGCTGCTCCTGCGATCATGGCAGGTATTGGGGGCTTGATCTCTGCCGACAAGGGGCTCCAAATAGGGGCCTTAACCACAATCGGTGGAACATCGGCCTTGGTGGCTTTGATTCTTGGCCTTTGGTTGCGCAGCCGAGGAGGCCGTAAACGATGGATCATCGGCGCACCTCACTTGGTTGTGGTAGGGATGTTCGCGTTGGCCGGGGCTTTGTTGGGGCTATTCGCCGCATGGGTGACATCAGATTTACTGGGAATTTTTATTCCCATCGATCACTTGGCCTGGGTCGGTCGTGTCTGGATCGATTTCCCGTTGTCTGGATTCATAGCAAGCACGATAGTGACATGGCGGTGGCGTCTTGCCGTCACAACTAATTTTTCATCCAAAAGGAGAAGATAAAAATGATAGTTATTATGGGAGCAACAGGTACGATAGGCAGTGCGCTTTTGGAACGTTTG
>NZ_LVJH01000019.1 GCF_001637205.1 Paenibacillus glacialis | reverse complement strand
ACTGGATCCGTAACGGGTGGGTTCTGTCTACAAACGCACTGTCATCCTCCCAGGACCGGCCCTCGCTGGTGGGTTAGCACACG
The DNA here is from genome assembly GCF_001637205.1 of Paenibacillus glacialis. GTDB lineage: Bacteria > Bacillota > Bacilli > Paenibacillales > Paenibacillaceae > Paenibacillus_AQ > Paenibacillus_AQ glacialis. The sequence goes on along the minus strand of NZ_LVJH01000019.1, from coordinate 493 downwards.
GTTTCAGGTTACATTTCACTCTCCTTCCGGGGTGCTTTTCACCTTTCCCTCACGGTACTGTTTCACTATCGGTCGCTAGGGAGTATTTAGCCTTAGCAGATGGTCCTGCTGGATTCATACGGGGTTTCACGTGCCCCGCACTACTCGGGATACATCTCGGAGGGATTGAACTTTTGGTTACAGGGCTTTTACCTTCTATGCCGGGCCTTTCCAGACCTCTTCACCTAACCCAATCCTTTGTAACTCCATGTGAGATGTCCCACAACCCCAAAGAGCAAGCTCCTTGGTTTGGGCTAATCCGCGTTCGCTCGCCGCTACTGACGGAATCACTATTGTTTTCTCTTCCTCAGGGTACTTAGATGTTTCAGTTCCCCTGGTCTGTCTCTACACACCCTATGTATTCAGATGTGAGTGACTGCGTATTACCACAGCCGGGTTTCCCCATTCGGACACCCCCGGATCAAAGCTTGCTTACAGCTCCCCCCGCTCAGTT
>NZ_LVJH01000018.1 GCF_001637205.1 Paenibacillus glacialis | reverse complement strand
TACAGTATTGGACCTGGTAGTACAGGCTCAAGCTCAAGGTGTGTTGAGAGATCGGAGTCGACTTGGGGGAGTGCGGTGAATATGATGACGAGAAAAATCCCGTTTGGTGGCGATAGCGGAGGGGTTCCACACGTACCCATCCCGAACACGACCGTTAAGCCCTCCAGCGCCGATGGTACTTGGACCGCAGGGTCCTGGGAGAGTAGGACGTCGCCAAGCACACAAAGACCACCGTTGATCTAAATCAACGGTGGTTCTTTTTTTGTGTTTATAAAGTTAATGGAAGTGTGGTATGTATGATGCCGAAATCTCTTATGAGCTACATCCAATGAGAGATAACTTTCTATTCGAACCAATAAGGGCGAGAGTTGAAATGAAAAGGTAAGCATAGGTAAGCATAGGTAAGCATAGGTAAGTAAAGAAGGTTTATGAATGGATGTGTATTTGTATAAGTCCGAGAAGATGTAATTGGGACAAGGAAACGTAACATGCTTATCGTTAATCAAGAGTTTATTCATCTTCACTGTTTCTTAATACACACGAATTAAGCGAGTTCGGTATATAGGGTGCTCCCACGTGCATATAGAGGACTTTGGTTGGGATTTCAGGCAGGGGCGCTTAATGATAACCATACGCTAAACGATTAGGGTTACATGCAAACCTGTTAAGAATGGACGGATATAGTTGAGTTGAAAAAGAGGGTAACAGTTTTGTTACCGAAGGTTATAGCCTTACAAGTATAATAATAAAGTATAAATAGGTTAAACCAACCCTTAATAGTGTCTATAGAGCAGAAAACGATACATTCGCGATAGTAGCGAAATGAAGTAAGGAGGACATTCATGCGTGGAATAACATGGCTGCGTGCTCTCGTTCTGTTGTGTAGTATCATGATCGTTCTAGTTGGATGTGGAAATGCTGATCCTTCATGGGTATCCTTTGAAGGTGCGGCGAATGAGAAGAGTTTTCCGGTACCAAAGGAAGGTAATAAGAAGGATCCTCCTGCCAACAATTCAGAAATGAATGTTGTTCGTTATTTTCTACCTGGACTTAAGGAAAGTGATGTTTTTCCTGAAGTTTATTTGGAAACCATTATAGAATGGGGATGGCAGGAGGAAGTCGACGACCAACGTGATGCGGTTCGAGTGTTTAAAAAAGATAAAAAAGTGGTACAGGTCATAGTTGAAGATGATTTTTTTGTGATTATGGTGCCTAAAGCTACGGAGAAATCAGTCATTAGAAGTTTAGAAAATAAATAGAAAAAGACCTTTTTCCCAATCGGAAGAAGGTCTTTTTCATATGTAGGACAGTAGAGCTCAAAGAGTATACTTGCTTTATATATGATTGCCTTTAAAAGAGGAGTATACCTGTTTGAACTTGTGTTATCGTATGTTATTTGAATGAGCTTATCATTTCATTGTTTATAGTAAGAGATGTCTTCGGGATTAAATTTAATCATGCCGTCTTTTTGTTGATTTGAGAAACTTGAGATGGCATATAATCGGGGTAACATAAACCATAGATGCCAGATCAGTAACGCTATAGTGAAAGATAATGGTGACCAGAACATAAGAATAAGAAATAAACAAAGTCCGATCCATATGGTATATAAATTTACCTTGAGAAATAACCGGTAGGTAATATGTTGAATAGGCATATATCCTAACCAAGGAAGTTTCATGGAAAATGCCCAACGTTTGCGGTAATGAAAACCTGCAATTAAGAGTGTAGAGCGTGAAATGACGTAGTGAATCCATAGTACAAGAGGGGCAGCTAATATGAAATAAAAGATGCTCGTCCAAGAAATCAATATCATCTCAATAATGACTGCGAAACATGGGAGTATTAAATAAAGCATATTTACTTTTTTGTTAAGGGGAGCTTTTTTTATCAATTTGTATTGATAAAAAGTAGATCTATTATCCATTTTTTCCGTCATATAAAATAACTTTCCTCCTTTGAGGTCTTCTATAACATATATCGGTTTTACTAGAGTATTTATAAAGACGTTTTAGGTACAGATAGTACAGACACCAAGAAAGATGTGCCTGAATACATATATTAAAAGGAATCAAATCCATATGAAAGTTCTATGAAAAGGTTTAAAATAGTAGAAACTGTATCATACTGATAGGAAAAAGGACAAGGTGGGATGGATGATGGAAGATCATACCGAACACGTCTGTATTATTTGCGGGCAAGGTAAAGAGGAAGGGATAAGTATTTTATCTCAATTTATCTGCGAGGCTTGCGAATCGGAAATGGTGCATACGGATGCAGAGGAAGCAAAGTATCATTATTTTATTCATCAAATGAAGCAAATAAGCATGCAGGTGAAAGTTGTGTAGTTCATATGTCTAAACAAAGGGTGGCTATATTATAGCTGCTCTTTGTTTGTAGTTGTAGGAACAGAGGGAATGAACGAGTCTTGAACTAGAAGATCTGAAACAATTTGGTCCAATGTAACGTTCGCCAGTTCATTCTCCATTGCACGTTGTGCTTGGGTGAACCGTTGCTCTAGCGTATGTTGGATATTCTTACCTACGAGACAATTGGGATTAGCCTTGTCATGGATCGAGAATAAATGGTCTTGGAGATCCACTTCAACTGCTAGATATACATCTAAGAGAGTTATTTGTGAAATCGGACGAGAAATTATAGCTCCAGCTACACCAGGAGATGTATTGATGAGACCAGCCTTATTCAGCATGCCCATAATACGGCGGACTACAACGGAATTCGTATTTACACTACCGGCAATGATCTCAGAGGTTAATCGTTCATTTTTAGATATTTCTAATAGGGATAATATGTGAACAGCGACAGAGAAGCGGCTGCTGATGGCCATGGGTCATTCCTCCACTAACAAAATAGGTATTCTCAAAACCAAATCAGAGTAAGCATAAGCAGGCAAAGATGTATTTACATTATAGCATAGTGGGCTTGAACAGGAATTCCAACGGGTAAAGACGAATAGAGTTGACATTATGCAATCCTGTAACTATAATGGTTACAAGTGATGATAATAAAAAACTAAAGGAGTTGTTTCTGTTGAATATTGCAGTGATTGGGGCAAGTGGACGTATTGGAAGTCGTATCGTACGTGAAGCATTAAGTCGGGGACACGAAGTTACAGCGATTGTACGAGATGCTAAGAAGGTTGAAGGTTTAGGTAATGTTACTGTTATTGAAAAGGATGTATTTGAGCTTACGAATGAATTAGAAGGATTCGATGTGGTCGTAAGTGCTTATGGCACGAAACCAGGGGAAGAACATCTGCATATCGATGCAAATAAGAAATTGATTAAGTTAGCACTTCATACACGATTATTGGTTGTTGGAGGTGCAGGGAGCTTATTGGTAGATGATCAAGGAACCCGTGTCTTAGAAACACCAGGATTCCCGGATATCTATTTACCAACGGCTACGAATCAAGGGGAAGCACTCTTATTGTACTTGGCAGATGACACGATTGATTGGACATTCATTAGTCCTGCAGCGGAGATCGAACCGGGAGAAAGAACGGGTCAATATCAAGTTGGTAAAGACCACTTGCTAGCGAATAAGGAAGGTAGAAGTTATATTAGTATGGAGGATTATGCTGTAGCCTTATTAGATGAGATTGAACAACCGCAGCATATCAAACAACGGTATACTGTAGCATCTGTGTAAGATGAATCGTTAATTCACAAGGTCATCATGAGATAAGTGAAGGTGTCAGATCGGTGTGAAGAGATTTGATCAGATATTTTCGTACAACTAAAAAGTAGTTATAGCTGCAAAACCTATAGTGCTAAGTGTACTATAGGTTTTTTTGTCATGAACATGGGTATTATGAGATTATAGTTATAGTGTAGAAAAGTTTCATTTAAATATGATGAGTAAAGATATAGGCGTTACACTTAATTTACGATAAAATAAAGAGAGTATATAGGTTTAGGAATCTGATGATTCGTGCCTATACAACGACAATCAAACATAGCGAACGATACATGGTCATGAGAGATATATAGAATTAGAAGGTGTGAAATTAAACGTGTCTGAGAAACGGATAGATAGTGGACGAACTATAGGCCAACAACAAAAAGAATCATTAACGGAAGATGCACTATCAGGAGTGATTCAGAAAGAAGCTTGCGAGCAGGATGATTTCAAAAAAGAAAGTGCACCGTTGTATGAGGCCTTACTTAAATACAGAGCTCAGAAACGAACTTCCTTTCATGTTCCGGGGCACAAGAATGGCCAAGCTTATGTTTCCCAAGGGGGAGCAGAAATGTTGTCTGAGATGATGGAGATTGATGTTACGGAGATTACAGGAACCGATGACCTTCATCATCCAGAGGGAGTGATCCTTCAGGCACAAAAGCTTGCAGCGGATTGTTTCGGAGCAGAAGAAAGTTTCTTTCTTATCGGAGGTAGCACGGTTGGAAACCTGGCCCTGATTCTAACGGTGTGTTCAAGCCCAGGGGATATACTTCTTGTTCAGCGTAATGTACATAAATCGGTGTTGCATGGTCTCATGTTGGCTGGTGCACAAGCTGTTTTCCTACAGCCACAGATGGATCCCTTTAGTGGACTATCGACTGCACCTACGGCAGCACGGATCGATGCGGCGCTAAAAGTATATCCCAATGCTAAGGGAGTGCTTGTCACAATGCCGAATTATTATGGCATGGGTACGGACATTACACCTTTGGCAGATGCATGCCACAGATATGGTGTGCCGCTATTAGTTGATGAGGCACATGGTGCGCATTATGGGCTACATCCAGCGCTACCAGCGAGCGCGCTAGCATGTGGGGCAGATGGCGTCGTACAGTCGACGCACAAGATGTTATCTGCACTCACGATGAGCGCTATGCTACACGTGCAGGGCTCACGGGTGGACCGCGCGCTGCTGCGCCAGCGGCTAGCGATGGTCCAGAGCTCCAGCCCATCATATCCGATGATGGCTTCGCTCGATCTAGCCCGCCGCCAGTTGCACACAGGCGGCGCGGCTATCTTCACGGCGGGGCTCGCCGCCGTGAATGCCTTCAAGCGCGGGCTCGCGGAGCTGCCGCGCTTCGGGCTGCTGCAACTGTCGCAGCAGCCTAAAGCAACTACCGCCGGCTTCGCCTCGGCGGGAAACACTGCGCAGCCAAGCGTGGCTATGGCTGCGGCGTACACCACTCAGGACCCCTTCAAGGCCGTCATTTATGACGGCACAGGGGACCTGAGTGGATACGAGCTCCAGCGCCAGCTTGAAGCGCATGGCTGCATTCCGGAGATGAGCGACGAACAGTACGTCGTCTTACTCTTTAGCTTAGGGTCCACGATGGAGGATACTAATCACCTATTACATGCCCTCCAGCATATATCTATAGCAGATGAGGATAAAGATACTCACTTGAATTCAAGGGATATTTCGGCAATGCAGAAAGATGTCGAATTTTCCACGTGGAACATTACCCAAGAGGCTGTTTCGACACCTGTTTCCTTTAGTTTGAAGCCAGTTCTTGCGGAACATGTCGAATCGATTCCTTTAGTACAGTGCGCAGGAAGAGTAGCTGCAGAGATGATTATTCCTTATCCACCAGGTATACCCTTGTTATATATGGGTGAGAGTATTTCTGAAGATACGAAAGAACGTCTTCTTGCTTTATCGAAAGCGGGAGCGAAGTGTCATGCTGCTGCGGACCCTGAATTACAGCGTATTATGGTCTTTAAGAAGGACAGAAAGCAGGGAGATTTATGAATACCAAAGGTAAATTCATTACATTCGAGGGTGGAGAAGGGTCAGGTAAAACAACCATTCTTAGTCGATTAATCGCCTACTTCGACAGGCTTTCACTCCCCTATATACTTACTCGGGAACCCGGAGGTATTACTATATCAGAAAAGATTCGTAATGTGATTCTAGATACGAGGCATACCGAAATGGATGCTAGAACAGAAGCGCTGTTATATGCGGCTGCACGCCGTCAGCATTTAGTAGAGAAAGTGAGACCAGCCCTCGATGCAGGAACCATTGTTCTGTGTGATCGATTTGTAGATAGTAGTCTTGCATATCAAGGACACGCTAGAGGGTTAGGGATGGATGAAGTGTGGAGTATTAATCAGTTCGCTATCGAAACACTTATGCCAGATGTAACATTTTATTTAGATATTAAACCTGAAGTAGGATTATCTCGTATCGCAGCTAGTCAGGAACGGGAAGTGAACCGACTAGACATGGAGAACATAGATTTCCATCATAAGGTTCGTGAAGGTTACCACATCATTGCTGCGAAGAACCCTGAGCGAGTCATTATCATTAATGCAGATCAGAGTCCATCTCAGGTGGAGAATGATATTGTTTGTGAGATGGAAAAGGGTATATTAAAGGGTTTTGGGGTTTCCTTGTCAAATAAGAGTAAGTAAGTAATGACACCAATCATGTTTCGCATTCACACCAAATGGTTCAAAGATGAAAGAGGCCTACTTTGATCGATCCATACTATCGAACTTTGTTGGTTCACCAATCATCAGTCCATATCAGGACTCTATTTAAAATGAGGAGGAATGCAAGATGAAATTAATCATTGCGATCGTACAGGATAAAGATAGTAATCGATTGTCAGGGGAACTTGTTAAAGCTAACTTCCGGGCAACAAAACTTGCGAGTACAGGAGGATTCTTACGCGCAGGTAATACAACCTTTATGATTGGTATTGATGACGATCAGGTTGAAGCTGTTATGAGTGTCATTAATAAGAGTTGTAAGGTACGTGAGCAACTGGTTACACCTATTACACCAATGAGCGGTACAACAGATTCTTATTTACCTCTTCCGGTAGAAGTTCAAGTCGGTGGAGCCACGGTGTTTGTCATGCCAGTGGAGCGTTTTGAACATTTCTAAACAAGATGAATAGATGTTAGATCATATTATAGCTGAAGTTAACGAAGGCGATCATGAAAGCGGGAGATGTCCTTTGAAAATAAACCCGGGTTATAGACCCATCAAAAGTGAATTGCCAAACGTGGACACTAGCGCGAAACCTCCTTTGCAGAGATCGTTCTCTGATGTCATCCAACAACAGAGTCAGATTGCTACACAGGAGGAACTAGGTCGACGCCTTAAGGAAATCCAAATGCAGGGAGATCGTCTTGCACGAGCCATGACAATTCGTGAATTGAAAGCCTATCGCACGATGATCAAGCGATTTCTTGAAGATACAGTTCGTCGTGCGGTAAGCATGAAGGAAACGAGGGGCTGGGATCGACGTGGGCGCGGGAAACGTTACAAATTAATTGATGAGATAGATTCGGCGTTATTAGCCATGGCAGATGAATTATTAGAAAGTGAAGAGGGTAAAATAGACCTTCTGCAACAAATGGGTGAAATTCGGGGGATGCTAATCAACTTAAGTTTCTAATAGATGATTGTGTCCTTGACGGATTTATCCAGGAAAAGAGGATTTATGTCTTTTAATGATATTCTAGGGCAGGCTGATGCGAAGAAAATTCTTCAGAGTGGATTACGCAAAGACAGCGTGAACCATGCATATTTGTTTGACGGCCCTGCGGGCAGTGGTCAGATGAAGACGGCACTGACATTTGCACAAGCATTATTTTGCACTGAAATGAAGGACGACGCCTGTGGCAAGTGTTTAGAATGCCGTAAAGTCGAGCACGGTAATCATCCTGATTTATATCTGATCAATCCAGACGGTGCATCCATCAAAATTGAGCAGATCCGTGGATTACAGCGGGTCTTTTCCTATCGATCGGAATCAAAGAATCCGAAAGTATATATTATTGACCATGCCGACACGATGACGAATCAAGCGGCCAATAGCTTACTTAGATTTCTTGAAGAACCACCCATTCCCGCAGTGGCTATTTTGATTGCAGAGAATGTACAAGCACTCCTTCCTACGATTCAATCTAGGTCCCAGCGCGTATCATTTAGTCCATTAAGTCCTTCGATGATGCTTCAAGTTCTCATTAATGAAGGGTATCCTTCACCGTTAGTTCGTTGCGCGGTTCATTTATCTTCTGGATTGGAAGGATGTAGGGAACTGCTTGAGCAGAATTGGTTTGCAGAAATTAGAAACGTAGTGTTACAATTAGGGAAGGAGTCTATGGGCAGAGGGAGCACGTCTCTTATTACTGCGGGAACGAAGCTGTTCAAAGCAGGACTCTCAGAGCACCTAGATATTCTCTTTAACCTGTTTCATTTGTGGTTTAAAGATATGCTGCACGTTCAATACGAAAGGCACGAAAGTATCGTTTTTATAGATCAGCTAGAGTATTTGTCTTCACAGGCTTTTTCAAGAAGTACTGCGCAGTGGGTCTCCTATATGGATCTGGCCGCAGAAGCGAAGAAAAAGTTACGTTATAATGTGAATGGACAACTCTGTCTGGAACAGTTTTTGATGGGGTTAGATGATTGAGGTTTACTTGACCCCATTGTTTTTAGGGAACACGAAGAAGTGATGGTAGGGGGTTAGCTTTTTGTACAGTGTAGTGGGTGTCCGGTTTAAAAAGGCCGGTAAGATCTATTATTTTGATCCATTGGACTTCCCTATTATGAAAGATCATAGCGTTATAGTAGAAACAGCGCGTGGGATCGAATACGGAAAAGTCGTCGTTGGAAAAAAAGAGGTGCAGGAATCAGATGTGGTATTACCACTGAAGAAGGTTATTCGTATCGCGAGTGATTCCGACGCTAGTATTGTGGAAGAGAATCAACAGGCAGCAAAAGATGCGTTTGCTACCTGTTTAAATAAAATTCGGGACCACGAACTCAAAATGAAGCTTGTGGACGTAGAATTTACGTTTGACCGAAACAAAATTATTTTTTATTTTACAGCTGAAGGAAGAGTCGATTTCCGAGAACTTGTCAAAGATCTTGCGAGTATCTTCAGAACAAGAATTGAGTTAAGACAAATTGGTGTTCGTGATGAAGCCAAAATGTTAGGTGGTATTGGTCCATGTGGACGAATTCTATGTTGCTCATCTTGGCTTGGAGATTTCGAACCGGTATCTATTAAGATGGCGAAGGATCAACGATTATCGTTGAACCCAACCAAAATTTCCGGATTGTGTGGAAGACTCATGTGTTGCCTTAAGTTTGAGCATGATAACTACGAAAGCGTAAGAGAAGAACTGCCTGCCGTTGGCAAAATGGTCGTCACTGCTTTAGGGGATGGCAAAGTCGTAGGAATTAATGCTGGTAGCCGAAGTGTTCACGTGCAATTGTTCGAATTGGGCAAAGTTAAGGAACTTCCAATGGATGACGTTGTCATCAAGTAGACCAATGAGGTCACTGTTCGGGGTGGAAACATGGAAAAGAAAAATGTATTTCTACGCATGCAGGAAATGGAAGAACAAATGGAAAACATGCACAGTGATCTAGGTGAGTTGAAGCTACTCGTCAAGGAACTCCTTGAAGAGAATAATCGACTAATCTTGGAGAATGAGCGACTTCGAATTATATTGAAAAGAGAAGCTCAACTCATGGAAGAAAGAGCCGCGTCTTCTATAGTACCTCATCCACATGAAATTCTAGAAGATGTCGTTGGAGAGGGATATGATAACCTTGCGAGGTTATATCATGAAGGCTTCCATATTTGTAATGTCTATTATGGGCACTTACGAACCGAAGGTGACTGTCTATTCTGTCTGTCTTTTCTGAATAAATAGCAAAAACAAGCCGTAGGAGAAATTGCCTACGGTTTTTTTGAAATATAAGAAAGTATAAGTTTCACTTGATATGCTCCTTCTAATATTTCCGAAGAGACGGATACCCGTTCTTAAGGGACGGTATGGCTGTTGCTACTTGAAATATTGTTTCTGTCTGTTTGAATAATAAACTGTGTAAGGATTGGGTATATGAATATAGATAATGTCATTCTTAAAGAGTCTGAACGAATTGATGATTTATTAACGCACGATCTTGGGATCATTCAGAGCGACGAGGTATTTAGTTTCTCTATGGATGCGGTTTTGTTAGCGCGGTTCGCTAGTATCCCACCCAAAGGGCGTATATTGGATTTGTGTACAGGCAATGGAGTAATTCCATTGTTATTAACGTCTCGTACGAAAGCTTCTATTGAAGGTATCGAAATTCAACCTAGACTAGCTGATATGGCACGTCGTAGCGTTCAACTGAATGAACTGGAGGAGTCCATCGTCATCCGAGAGGGAGATCTGCGTGAGCTTTATAAGGAAATGGGACATGGTATATATGATGCCATTACGGTGAACCCGCCCTATATGCCGATGAATGGCAGTGATATTAAGCTAAATGAACATCAAGCGATAGCTCGTCATGAGATCAATTGTACGCTTGAGGAGGTATTGCAAGCTTGCTCACGTTTAGTGCGTACAGGTGGGAAAGTGAATATGGTGCATAAACCTCAACGCTTAGGGGATCTAATCACATTAATGAGGGAGAATCGACTAGAGCCGAAACGAATTCGATTTGTACACTCTCGTGCTCATTCTGAAGCTAATATGGTATTGATTGAGGCTTTACGAGATGGGAAGCCAGAAGTGAGAATTCTACCCCCACTGATTGTATACAATGAGCAGAACGAATATTGCCAAGAGTTAATAGATATTTATTATGGAGATAAAGAAAAAAGAAATTAAAAGAGGGTGAAGTATGAATATTCAGAAGCAAAGCAGCTTTCAAGGCGAAACAACTCGGACAAGCGGTTCATTGTATCTTGTGGGCACACCGATCGGTAATTTAGAGGACATCACTTTTCGTGCGGTAAGAATTTTGAAGGAGTGTGACATTATTGCAGCTGAAGATACACGTCAGACGCGCAAATTATTGACTCACTTTGAAATAACGCCTGAACATTTATTTAGTTATCATGAGCACAATAAGCTCGCAAGCGGTCCAGAGTTAATTCGATATATAATAGAAGGAAAAAATTTGGCACTTGTGAGTGATGCCGGTTTGCCGGCTATTTCTGATCCGGGATCAGACCTTGTGAAGTTAGCCATAGCCGAAGGCATTCCAGTGATTCCGATTCCTGGTGCTAATGCGGCACTTTCAGCGTTAATCGTATCAGGGCTGTCGACAGAACGGTTTACCTTTGCTGGATTTCTGCCTCGTGAGCGAAAAGATATTCAGAGTGTCCTAACAACTCTACAGTATGGACAAGGAACCTTACTGTTCTATGAGTCCCCACATCGTATTATTAAGACTTTAGGGTTCCTGTTAGAAACATTGGGGAATCGTAGGATCGTACTTGCACGTGAATTGACCAAGCGATACGAAGAGATTGTACGTGGTAGCATTGATGAATGCCTACTATGGTTAGATGAACATTCACCTATTGGAGAATATGTAGTCGTGGTGGAAGGGGCAAGTAAGGAAGAAGAACAGGCTCAGAGGGATGCATGGTGGCAGGATTTATCTTTAGAAGAACATGTTACACATTATGAGAAAGAGGGAGACTCACGTAAAGATGCGATGAAAAGAACAGCAACGGATCGTGGGGTATCCAAGCGAGATATATATAATGCCTTGCTATAAATGAATTCTTTGTGACAAAAGACAAAAAAATGTCCTCTCAGCTTCGAAACAAAGCTTGAGAAGACATTAAGGAGATATAAAAAAGGTTTGAATTAATAAATTTATAATTCCTATTATAACCTATTTCAAAATATAAGAAAGTATAAGTTTCACTCGATACTCTACTTCTTAATTAAATTGTCACAGGTGTTGGTATTTCGGAAATACATTCATTACAAACAATTTTACCTTTGAAATATACCACGTTCTCTGCGTTACCACAGAAGATACAAGCTGGTTCATATTTCTTAAGAATAATGCGTTCGCCATCAACGTAGATTTCTAGAGCATCTTTCTCTCCGATTCCTAGTGTACGACGCAATTCGATTGGAATAACAACCCGTCCTAGTTCATCTACTTTTCGTACAATTCCTGTTGATTTCATCATATTTATCTTTGCTCCTCTCGAATATTAAATAAAAATGTCACGATTCGACATAATTCGTACTTTAATGATATTTATAATACCAACCTTTCCCAAATTAGTCAACCCATAAAACACATGAAATACAGGAATTGTTATGGAAAAGTGTTGTAATATACGAAGTTACATATAAAATGAGTACAATGATTTATTGATAGCAGTGTCGGATTACAACGAGAAAATGCGACCTAATAAAACATAATTCGACAGTGCTAATTATGCTACTAAATGTATTGAAAAAGGAGTGAAAATGATATGATGCGTCCTCTAAATGAAGAAAAGGTATTCAAAGATCCAGTTCATAATTATATCCATGTACAGGATACGACGATTTGGCGCTTGATCAATACAGCTGAATTTCAGCGGCTCCGTCGTATACGTCAGTTAGGGACATCTTATTTCACTTTTCATGGGGCTGAACATAGTCGTTTCTCACATTCGCTAGGAGTCTATGAGATTACAAGGCAGATCATTTCGTTGTTTGAAAGAAACCAGTATGCTGATTGGCCCAAGGAAGAGAAGTTACTAACACTTTGTGCTGCCTTGTTGCATGATTTAGGGCATGGACCTTTCTCGCACTCTATAGAAGAAGCTTTTGACATGAATCATGAAGACTGGACCTGTCGCATCATTCTTGGAGATACCGAAATACATAACATCCTATGTGAGGTAGATCCTGAATTACCAGCAAAGGTTGCTTCAGTCATTGCAAAAACTTATGATAAAGCGATTGTTGTCAATCTTGTATCTAGCCCACTGGACGCTGACAGGATGGATTACTTGCTCCGAGACGCATATTACACAGGTGTAAATTACGGTACAATCGATGTCGATCGTATCATTCGGATGCTAAGACCCCATGATGGGCGAATCGTGGTGAAAGAATCAGGAATGCATGCTGTTGAAGACTATCTTATGTCAAGATACCAAATGTACTGGCAAGTGTATTTTCATCCTGTGACAAGAAGTTCTGAAATAATGTTACGACTTATCTTTCGACGTGCTAAAGAATTGTATAATAGCGGATTCCAATTTGAGTTCATGATGAAGCCTATAATCAGCTTGTTCGAGGAACAACTGAGCGTTGAGCAGTATCTGAAACTCGATGAAGCGCTCATTCAGACTGCATTTATGCAGTGGACAACAGAAAGGGATTCATTACTCAGTCAACTCTGCGAGCGATTCATGCATCGAAGACTGTATAAATATGTAGAGTTAGAATCACATAATATGGATATGATTAATGATGTCCGTGAAGCGTTTATCAAAGCTGGACTAGATCCAGAGTATGACCTTGTTGTTGATCTCCCAAGTGATCTTCCCTACGATATATTTCGTCCGGGTGATGAAGTGAGTCAGAAACAAATTTTATTATTAGATCGACAAGATAGACTACAGGAAATATCCGAAGTGTCAGATATTGTACGATCCATTAGTGGTCTACATCGTGGCAAAGTTCACCTTTATTATCCTGAAGAGAAACTGAATGCAGCATTATCGCTGTTTTCTCCGTCTATTACCCATATTTTCATATGATTTGATGCTATTACCGACAAAAGGGGGTTATATCATGATGTTGTTCGACACACATACGCATCTCGATGCACCGCAATTCGACGAAGACCGTGAAGAGGTTATTGCACGTTGCGTCGAAGGTGGCGTAAGTAAAATGGTAAATGTCGGTTTTAATCGGGAGACGATCCCAACGACCATGACTTTGGCTGAGAAATACGATTTCATCTATGCGGCAGTTGGCTGGCACCCACAAGATGCAATTACGATGAAAGAGGGAGATCTAGAATGGATCGCGTCCCTGTGCCAACACGAGAAGGTCGTAGCTATTGGAGAGATTGGGTTGGATTACTACTGGGATACCTCTCCTAAGGATGTTCAGCACAAAGTGTTCCGCCAACAAATTGGACTTGCCCGTGAGATTAAGATGCCCATCGTGATTCATAATCGGGATGCACATGAAGATGTGGTTAGAATTTTAAGAGAAGAGAAGGCACATGAGGTTGGTGGTATTATGCACTCTTACTCAGGAAGTTGGGAAACCGCTAAAATATGTCTCGATATGGGGTTCCATTTGTCATTCGGAGGACCTATCACATTCAAGAATGCTAAACAGCCAAAAGAGGTCCTAGCACAGGTGCCCATGGAGCGATTATTGATAGAAACAGACTCTCCGTATCTTACCCCACATCCATATCGAGGAAAGCGAAATGAGTCTGCTCATGTTAGGTTGGTGGCAGAGGCTGCAGCCCAGATTAAAGGTGTTGATATCGAAGAAATAGCCCGAATAACGACCCGAAATGCACTGGATTTATTTGGAATATTGTAAAAACGAGAGTAAATGTGGTGTAAAATCGAGCATGAGCGACCAATACATGTATGACGGTGACCAAAAGCGAGTATATTACAAATTTTTAACCATTTATTCAGAATTTTGTGGTTGATTCATGCTTTACAACATGCATAGAAACGCGATATCATCTTTTCAGTGATATGAGCTGATCAGTTTTTGATAGCTTATTATTTTCTTGAACCAGTCTCGCTAAATCTCCGAATTGTTGGAGAACGGGGGAACCAATACGAATCGAAAACTGATGAAGTCTTCAGTGGATGGCGTATTTGATTTCTTTTATTGGGTCTTTGGGGTGAATTTAAGGGCAGCCGCCATGAGCGGTTGACCTAAGATAGGGCGACTCTCTTTCGTCCGAACCCGACAGCTAACCTCGTAAGCGTTATGAAGAGAGGCAACCTCGTGCATGCATTTCCCTTATTCGAAATTTCGGGAAGCCACGAAAGAGTTCCTCTAACTCTTTCTTATGGCTTCTTTTGTTTTTGAATAAAGACAATGTTGTCATCATACTCTTGTTTAACAGGGGGGTGACAAACATGACGAGCAGACTGGCACATGAATGCAGGATACTCGAGTATCTATATAGATTGAACTAAAGACGAACCCCCAATTCATGATTCTCTTTAGAAATGATTGAAATTGTGAGAGCAAACTTTAGTTAAATCTATCTAAAGTATCCTGTAAAAAATTTAAAATAGTCACGTCAATCGCAGATTGCATATGGTTACATAGACGGCGAGGCTATGAAGGAGGATCGGAAAGTGGGCATTTTGAAAGAAGAAACCCATGATTCATCATCATCCAGCATGACTTACGCAACGCGTTGGAAGTATGAAAATTTACGTAATATCTCTGTTGCAGCTATTGTTCTAATAGCGATTTCCCTTTTGACTCTTTTGTTAATCAGCATTCAAGGACGTAAACAAGTGTATGTGGTCGTAGATGGTCAAGTTAAAGCCATAGAAACCCATCACACGATGTTACGTGATATGTTTGATGAGCAAGCCATTGTATTGAGACCGGAAGATAAGGTTTCCATGGCACTGAACAGCTCGATTAAAGACGGGGATAAGGTTCTTATTCAACGTGCAGTCGAGATTAATGTTACTGTTGATGGACAGTCCAAATCCCGTTTCACAACGCAAGGCAATGTAAAAGGTGTTATTCATGAATTAGGTGTTTCACTTACAGAGCATGATAAAGTGTTTCCTGCATTGACTAGTAAAGTTACGGATAAGTTAGATATCAAGGTTGTACGGATCAACAAACAGATTGTAGACCGCATAGAGAAAGTTCCTTTCCGTGTTATTAAGACTTCAGATTCAACGCTACTCAAAGGAAATGTTAAAGTGGCACAGAATGGACAGCCTGGCACGATCGTTCATCATATCGAGAAAGTATATCAAGACGGTAAGTTTGTATCGATGAAGAAGGTTGGCACAGAAGTGCAGAGTAGCAGACAGGATAAAGTTGTTCTCGTAGGCACGAAAGCAGAAGCAAAGAAAAAGCCCGTCTTAGCATCCTCAGAAGCAATCAAAAAAGACACTAGCAAGAAGAGCTCTGTTATCAAAGCAAGCCTAAGCAATAACAAGCTCAGTAAGGCTGGAGTTGACTTCACATATAAAAAAGTCCTTAAGAACGTGTCTATGACCGCTTATTCTTCGGAAGAACCAGGAATAGGTACACGGACTGCTTCAGGCACACGTGTAACAGAGGGACGTACCATTGCGGTTGACCGTAACATCATCCCTATGGGTTGGTGGGTATACATTGAAGGTATTGGATTCCGCCGTGCTGAAGATACGGGTGGTGCCATAAAGGGTAACAAGATTGATGTATATTATGATTCTTTACAGCATGCACGTAATTTTGGACGGAAGTCCGGAAGAACGGTATATGTAATAGGACCAACTAAGCCTCAATTGAACTAAATCGGTTTTACAACAGTGTTGTAATGCTATACTATTAGGGTCATATAGAAGCCATGCTAAAGAAGGGGATTTATCCTCTTCTTTTTGCTGTTGTTATAATGGATTTGAAGGGATGAAATAGCTATGATCAAAGAGGTTATTGTCGTAGAAGGACGCGATGATACTACAGCCATTAAGAGGGCTGTAGATGCGGACACAATCGAAACGGGTGGTTCTGCGATTAATGCACGTATTATACAGCGGATTGCATTAGCACAAGAGCGAAGAGGCGTTATTATATTTACGGACCCTGATCATGCTGGAGAGCGGATTCGCAAAATTATCGCTTCTCGCGTTCCTGGATGTAAGCATGCATTCATCCCGGAAGCAGACGCGACACGTAAAGGTGATATTGGTGTAGAGAATGCAACGCCTGAAGCCATTCGGCATGCATTAGAACGTGTCCACACATCCTATGAAGGCGTAGAGAGCCTTATTGACATGGAGGACCTTGTAGACGCGGGACTTATGGTTCACCCTGATGCAGCAGCACGTCGAATGGCAATGGGTAACATTCTTGGAATTGGGTATTGTAACGGCAAGCAGTTTCTGAAGCGTCTCGCGATATTTCAAATTACGCGGGGTGAATTCGTTAATGCCCTCGCCCAAATTGAAGAGGGAGGATAAATCATATGAATGAGTTAGATAGTATTGCCACACCAAGACGAACGAAGGATATCATCAGACGACATGGTTTCTCTTTTAAGAAGAGTCTAGGTCAGAATTTTCTAATTGATCAGAATATTCTTAATAAAATTGTGGAAGCAGCAGAATTGGATTCCACCAAAGGGGCATTAGAAATTGGTCCTGGTATTGGTGCACTGACGGAGAAATTGGCACAGACAGCCGGTAAGGTGACGGCAGTTGAAATTGACAGACGCCTTATACCGATATTGGAAGAAGTGCTGGAGCCCTATGAACATGTTCAGGTGGAACAAGCCGATGTACTTGAAGTAGACCTGCCAGCGTTGTTTGAGAACAATTTTAAAGATGTTTCTAAAGTTAGCGTAGTAGCTAATCTGCCATACTACGTTACGACTCCTATTCTGATGAAACTTCTAGAGGGAAAGCTGCCTCTTGAGCATATTGTTGTCATGATTCAAAAGGAAGTTGCCGAGCGTATGGCTGCTTCACCGGGGAGTAAGGATTACGGTAGTCTTAGTATTGCTGTTCAATATTATAGTGAGCCGAAGTTGATCTGTATTGTGCCGAACACGGTATTTATCCCTCAACCTAATGTGGATTCTGCTGTTATTCGCCTAACGGTTCGTGAGAAACCGCCAGTCGATGCATTGGATGAAGTGCATTTCTTTGACGTGGTACATTCCTCATTCGCTCAACGGCGCAAGACTATTTCCAATAACCTTAAGAGTCGCTTTTCACCTCCTGAAGGACGGGAGCGAATTGATGCCTTATTAGTACAGGCAGGGATACAGCCTTCAAGACGCGGAGAAACACTAAGTCTACAGGAATTCGCTACCCTTAGTAATGTGCTGTTAGAAGCGGGTATTGTGTAGATCGAAAGCGATAAATATACCAAAACACGAACCAATAGGGGTCACTGCCCATAACATGGAGTAGGGGTGATGTTCTGATGGAATTGGGTGATTTGGTCGTCCGCCAATCGTATGGCGGTGATATTGCGTTTCGTATTGAAGAAATACAACAGGATTCTGCGATCCTTAAGGGGACTGATTTCCGATTGTTGGCGGATTCCCCCCTTAGGGACTTATTGAAGGTACCTTCCTCACCGGTGAGTGAAAAGACCCAGAAGGCACAAGTGAAAGCGAGTGAATCACTTTCGTCTCTTCAACGTCATCGGGAAGAACAATCTGCCCGAAATCAAGCTCAAACGGGTGGAGAGTGGGGTGGAACGAAGGAGCCTGCCTTTTTCGAAGTGCCTGGTAAAGTACTGCATCTCGACGGAGATCCGAATTATCTGAAGAAGAGTCTTCAGGCCTATGAACAACTTCGGGTGCCAGCGGAGGGTCATTACGTAAGGGAATCAGGCATGGCAGATGCGCTCTATCGACTCTTGCCAAAGGTCCAGCCAGATATCCTGGTCATTACAGGCCACGATGGCGTGTTGAAGTACAGAAGGAACCACGATCTTTATAGCTTGAATAGCTACAAAAACTCTCAAAACTTTGTAAATGCGATCCAGGTGGCTCGTCAGTATGAACGTAACTTGGATGCGTTGACCATTGTTGCAGGAGCCTGTCAGTCTCACTTTGAGGCGTTACTTCAATCAGGGGCTAATTTCGCAAGTTCGCCCGCTAGGATTCTAATTCATGCGCTGGATCCAGTATACGTGGCCGCTAAAGCCTCATTCACCTCGATCAGGGAATTCGTCAATATGAATGAAGTGTTAAGGAATACGATCAGTGGTACCGAAGGCGTAGGTGGGATTGAGTCACGTGGGAGCTACCGTATGGGTCTTCCTCGTCTTTACGATTTATCTACACTTAATGTGACGCCAGCAGCGATTTAGTCATGACGTCCAAATGGTGAATCCCAGATGGAAATAAATGACGTAAACTCTTGAACACAAAGGATACAGTAGTTGTCAAAAAAAGAAATAAACCCCGAATTTGCTCCTTGAATTTGGGGTTTATTTGTTGAATTTAGGGATTTATTGAAATGGTTTGTAGGCTCAGAAAAAATTCGTTGACAAGATAATTTTAGTGCTGATATAATTAATGTTTTGATTTGACAACCACTCAAAAATTTGTTATAATGGACAAGGAAAGAGGTGGTCGTTAGACATGGCTAAAAATGCACTGTTAGAAATCAAGCACAGTCTCGATGCTCATGTAGGTCAAAAAATTATGTTACGTGCCAACGGCGGTCGCCGAAAGACTGTGGAGCGAACTGGTGTTTTGGAAGAAACGTACCCTTCTGTTTTTATTGTGAAACTAGACGAAGAACAACAGACTTTTAAACGTGTTTCATACAGTTACGCAGATATCCTTACTGCTTCGGTGGAAGTTACGATTTGCGAGAACAATGGTGAAATGCAGCTTGAGTATATCAAAGCATAAATCTTAACTATAAAGATGGACAGTCCTTTTTGGAGGGCTGTCTTTTTGTATATTCTTTTTTGAAATATAAGACAGTATAAGTTTCACTTGATAGAATGAACTAAAGTTTACGCTCCTCCTATTCAATCATTTCTAAAGAAATTCATAAATAGGGGATATCGTCTTTAGTTCAATCTATATTGATACTCTATTCCTTATATTTCCGTTAAAACGGGTGCTGTCCTTGAAAAAGGACGGCAGAGCCGTTTCTACTTGGGCGATTAAATTAGTGAACTACTTTGTGAATGAGATTGAACGTACTGCGTCATACTAACAGTGACATTTATCTTCATTCATCAAGGAGGGGGACTGTAAATGAGCCGTAAAAGACGTAGCGTAATGTCCGAGGAACTCAAGTATGAACTTGCGAAGGATTTAGGATTCTATGACACCGTCCAGAACGAAGGATGGGGAGGCATTAGAGCTAAGGATGCAGGGAATATGGTCAAAAGAGCGATTGAACTTGCGGAGAAGGCAGCTGCCAGAAACCCAGATTAATGAGTAGATGAAAGCGAATGCTGTCCTTAAAAGGGCGGTCTTCGCTTTTTTTATTATTTAATTCATTTGCATCTTGGATAAATAAGGGTATGATCATCATAATCTTAAATGACTTGAATGAGACAGTTTGGTATAATGTGTGAAGTTATAATGAGCGAAAAGTTAAGGGTGGGTGAACGCCTTGAAAATTTATGAAAAAGCACCAGCCAAAATCAACTTAATGCTGGATGTATTACATAAGCGTCCTGATGGTTTCCATGAGGTTGAAATGGTAATGACAATGGTCGATTTGGCTGACCGATTAGAAATGGTGGAGTTACCAAGAGATACGATCATAATTTCAAGCCAAGCGGGTTATATTCCGCTCGATGAGAAGAATCTGGCTTTCCAAGCTGCAAGATTAATTAAGGATCGGTATGACGTCAAGAAGGGCGTTCATATTCATCTGGACAAAAAAATCCCTGTCGCTGCGGGTCTGGCCGGCGGTAGTAGTGATGCAGCTGCTACACTAAGAGGCCTGAATCGTCTTTGGGGGCTTCATATACCAATCAAAGAGTTACAACAATTAGGGGCAGAGCTTGGCTCTGACGTGCCTTTCTGTGTGACTGGTGGGACAGCTCTTGCTACAGGAAGAGGAGAACTGTTAACGCCTATCGAGAATCCTCCACAATGCTGGGTTGTATTAGCTAAACCGCCCATTAATGTGTCAACAGCAGATGTGTATACGCGACTCAAGAGTAATCAGATCACGAAGCATCCTTCTGCATCCAATATGATTGCTGCAATACAATCAGGGAACTTCCATGAGGTCTGCGGGCAACTTGGCAATGTACTTGAAGATGTCACACTGAAGTTGCACCCAGAAGTTCAACATTTAAAAGAAACGATGATGAAGTTGGGTGCGGATGGAACGCTAATGTCGGGTAGTGGTCCAACGGTGTTCGGTTTGGTATCGAAAGAATCCAAAGTGCCTAGGATTTATAATGGTCTGCGGGGATTCTGTCGTGAGGTTTATGCTGTACGTCTATTGACTTAGGGTGATAGACACTTGTAAAAAGACGTATAATGATGATATATTTTAGATAAAATATTCGGATTTAGCGAGGAGTATTTCGTGAAAAAATTAAAACGTAGCGCGCGTTTAGTGGAGTTAACGCAATATTTACTAAACAGACCACATACATTGATCCCTCTTACGACATTTGCAGACCGCTATGGAGCTGCAAAATCGTCCATTAGTGAAGATCTGGCCATCATTAAAGAAGTGTTTGAAGATGAAGGTATGGGAGATCTTCAAACATTTGCAGGAGCAACGGGTGGCGTAAGGTTTATTCCTAAGATGAATAAGAAGCAAGCTCTACTCTTTGCACAGGATTTGTGCGCACAATTGGAACAAAGAGATCGGATTTTACCAGGTGGATATTTATATATGTCCGATTTACTAGGTGAGCCATCACTCATGAACGAAGCGGGTAAAATATTCGCTACAGCTTTCGCAGAAAAAGAGATCGATTGTGTGATGACTGTGGAAACTAAAGGAATTCCTTTAGCTTATGCTACAGGTGCACAACTTAATCTACCCGTTGTCCTCGTTCGCCGAGATCACCAGGTGACGGAAGGATCAGCGGTAAGTATTAATTACGTCTCCGGCTCCAACAAGAGCATTCATACGATGTCCCTGTCTCGTCGAGCATTGAAAGAAAAGTCTAAAGTACTTATCGTGGATGATTTCATGAAAGCGGGAGGCACGATTCAAGGCATGGTCGATTTACTAGATGAATTTAATGCAGAAGTAGCTGGCGTCGGTGTATTGGTGGAATCAGGAGCTGTAGAGACGGAAGAACGATTGCTCCATGATTATGTCTCCCTTGCAAAATTGACAGCCGTTGATTTCAAGAGTAAACAGATTCTTGTGAGTCCGGGTAATTATTTCGAATCATAGATTGCTCCCTGGTCTCGAAATACTTGTCGATTTTAATGCGTGATATAGGGTGATTTACAACGAATAAGCAAGAAGATTGTCGAATAATATTTTAATTTAATAAATTCCTGTTTTTAGGATATTTTATTGAAGTAAAAAAAAGGATTTCCGTGTGTTGTGTGGAATTATACACCAAGTCTCTGATGGAAAAAGGTGGTGAACACACACATGCAAATTACGGATGTCAGACTTCGTCGGGTTAATTCTGAAGGAAGAATGAAAGCAATCGCATCCATTACCATTGATAACGAATTTGTTGTTCATGACATTCGGGTTATTGATGGAAACAACGGAATGTTTGTTGCTATGCCTAGCAAACGAACTCCTGATGGAGAATTTCGCGACATTGCCCACCCAATCTCTTCCGGTACTCGGGAGAAGATTCAGTCTGCTGTATTAGCAGAGTACGAAAGTGCAGCTAATGAAGAAGAAGTGATTGAAGAAGGCGCTTAAGTTGCCCTAATAGTGTTTAAAGAAGAGGGAGCCATCACATGGCTCTCTTTTCTTTTTTCGTAGAATAAGATATATTCAGTAGTGAGCAAGTGGAAACGGCTGAATCGTCCTATTTCAAGGACAGCATTCGTTTTAGCGGAAATATAAGGAATAGAGTATCAATATAGATTGAACTAAAGACGATATCCCCTATTCATGAATTTCTTTAGAAATGATTGAATAGGAGGAGCGTAAACTTTAGTTCATTCTATCAAGTGAAACTTATACTGTCTTATATTTTTAATGAGCAGGAGGTTAGATCCCTTGAAAAGAATGGCTATAGTTCTTGCCGCAGGTCAGGGCAAGCGGATGAAATCCAAATTATACAAAGTACTTCATCCTGTATGTGGGAAACCCATGGTAGGGCATGTACTTGACACCGTTAAACAAGTCAACAGTGAACGAGTGATTGTGATCGTTGGACATGGTGCGGAAGCCGTACAATCTTATCTAGGGGATGCCGCAGAATATGTGCTTCAACCGCAACAGCTAGGAACTGGGCATGCCGTTACGCAGGCTGCACCGTTACTTAGGAATGAGGCAGGCTCTACGATTGTCATCTGTGGAGATACTCCCCTAGTTACACCAGAGACGCTAGAAGGGCTCATGCAGTTGCATGAGAGCAACAAAGCTGCTGCAACCGTCTTAACTGCCCAAATGGATAATCCAAAAGGTTATGGACGTGTTATTCGCGGAGAAGATGGTAGCGTACTACGGATTGTGGAACAAAAGGATTGTACTCCACAAGAAGACGCCGTAGGCGAGATTAATACAGGTACGTATTGTTTTGACAATCTCAAATTGTTCGAAGCACTTGAGAAGGTGACGAACCATAATGCCCAAGGAGAATACTATTTGACAGATGTGATTGGTATCCTTGTGAAGGCAAACGAAACGGTGCTAGGGTATATTACAAATGATAGTGCCGAATCTATTGGTGTAAATGATCGTCTAGCACTTTCTGAAGCCGAACAATTTATGAGAGAGAGAATTGCGAAGCGCCACATGTTGAATGGTGTAACGATTATTGATCCATCTTCAACAGTCATTGGTGCTGATGTTACCATTGGTTCCGATACGATTCTGTTTCCAGGAACTATCATTAAAGGATATACTGTTATAGGTGAAGAATGTGTCATAGGACCTAATAGTGACATTGATTCATCGACTATCGCAAATAACGCAATCATTAAACATTCAGTTGTCGATCATGCTGAAGTAGGGTCGCGTACAGCAGTTGGACCTTTCGCGTATTTACGTCCAGGTTCTAAGCTTGGAGAAGACGTCAAGATTGGCGACTTCGTAGAAGTGAAGAATTCAGTCATTGATAATGGCTCGAAAGTGTCGCATTTGAGCTATATTGGAGATGCTACCGTCGGGAAAAATGTCAATGTCGGTTGCGGTGCGATAACTGTTAACTACGATGGGTATAATAAGTTTGTGACAGAGATTGAAGATGACGCCTTTATTGGTAGTAATGTCAATCTCATCGCTCCGGTTAAAGTAGGAAAAGGTGCATTTATTGTAGCGGGTTCAACGATAACACACTCCGTTGGTGAGAATGATATGGCCATCGCGAGACAACAACAGGTGAATAAACCTGGATATGCAGATAAAATTCGTAATCAGGCCAAAGCAAAGAAGAATAAAGACTAATAACCCTACTTGATGATAAATTTAACCGTTTATGTGAATGAATCAGTAGGTAATAACAGACATGAATTCAATGAATCCGCACGGAGGGTTTTTATTTTATGACTTATTGTGATTCCAAATTAAAATTATTCACTTGTAACTCTAATCCAAAGCTTGCGAATCAAATTGCTGACTATATCGGCATTCCTATGGGTGATTCCCATACGACGAGCTTTAGTGATGGCGAAATTCAAGTTAAATTGTCCGAAAGTGTTCGGGGCTGTCATGTCTATATCGTACAGTCCACTTGTGGTCCGGTTAACGATAATCTGATGGAGTTATTGGTGATGGTTGACGCATTGAAACGCGCTTCTGCGAAAAGTATCAATGTGGTTATTCCCTATTACGGATATGCTCGTCAAGATCGTAAAGCGCGTTCGCGTGATCCTATCACTGCCAAACTCGTAGCTAATCTGATTGAAAAAGCCGGTGCGCATCGCTTAATAACGATGGACTTACATGCCATGCAGATTCAAGGATTTTTTGATATCCCTGTAGATCATATGTTGGGTGTTCCAATTATAGCCCAATACTTTCGTTCTATGCAGATTGAGAATCCTGTCGTGGTCTCTCCAGATCATGGTGGCGTAGTCCGCGCAAGAAAACTTGCTGATTTCCTCAATGCACCGCTTGCTATTATTGATAAGCGTCGTCCTGAGCCTAATGTTAGTGAAGTCATGAACATTATTGGTCATATTGAAGGTAAAACAGCCATATTGATTGATGATATCATTGATACCGCAGGTACCATTGTATTAGGTGCAAATGCACTGATGGAAGGTGGAGCGAAAGAAGTCTATGCATGCTGTACACACCCTGTATTATCGGGACCAGCTATGGAACGACTTGAGAACTCCCCACTGAAGGAAGTTATCGTAACAGATACGATTCCAATTACACACCCTAATCCGAGCAATAAGATTAAGGTTCTTTCAGTAGCTCCGTTGATGGGTGAAGCCATTATTCGTGTTCACGAAGAATTATCGATTAGTAAACTCTTCGAGATTGAGTAAGAATGTAGAACTTAAATAAAGGGTTATATCGCCTCGCTTTAGAGGAGATATAACCCTTATCGTGCATTCTATAATATCTTAGTATTTCAAAAACGTTTGATTACGGTATCAAATAACGTCTGATGGAGGATATATATAGCAATGAAATGGATTGTAGGGCTTGGGAACCCGGGTTCCGCTTATGACAAGACACGCCATAACGTAGGATTCATGACGCTAGATGCCTTCGCGGCACGCCATGGCATTGTCTTTGGACCTAGTAGATGTAAAGCACATATAGGAGAAGGCAACATCGGTGGGACCAAGGTTACGCTCATTAAGCCGTTGACCTATATGAATCTTTCAGGTGAATCTGTACACGCATTTATGAGTTATTATAAAGCTAATCTGGAAGATCTTATCGTTGTCTACGATGACTTGGATACGGAAGTGGGTAAAATTCGTCTTCGATATCAAGGCAGTGCAGGGGGACACAATGGGATCAAGTCCATTATACAGCACACAGGTACACAGGCATTTAACCGAATTCGTATGGGAATATCGCGTCCAGTTCCTGGACTTGCGATCGTAGATTATGTGTTATCTTCTTTTGCCAAGAAAGAGAAAGAATATCTATTACAGATGATAGATAATAGCTGTGATGCCATTGAATACAGTCTTGACCATTCGTTCGAACAAACGATGGCGAAGTATAATGGCTAAGATACCCAAGTAGAAACGGCTAAGCCGTCCTTTTTCGGCACCCGTTTCAGCGGAAATATAAGGAATAGAGTATCAATATAGATTGAACTAAAGACGATACCCTCTATTCATGAATTTCTTTAGAAATGATTGAATAGGGGGAGCGCAAACTTTAGTTCATTCTATCAAGTGAAACTTATATTTTCTTATATTTGATGGATTGTCAAGCCCTGTCGCACTTGGCTTGATAATCCATCATTTTAAAAAAGACTTGCAGGGCTAAATCGGATGGAGTCAGGGCATACTGAGGGTATAAATGACCCTCAGGAGGCATAAAATGGCTATAAAATACATCTGCCGACACTGTAGCACGGTACTAGGAACGATTGATTCGAGCGTGATAACCGAGGCACAACTAGGCTTTCATTCCTTGACCCCTGCAGAACGTCGAGATATAATAGCGTATGATTTGAGCGGGGAAGTGACGGTTAGAGTCACTTGTGAATATTGTAATGAAGCGTTAGCATATCATCCCGAATTGAGCTTGATATCTAATCCACTTCAGTAATAAAAGTGAAGCCTAAGACTAATCTTTGTTCGTCTTTACGATGGGTTCACCGTCGTTACATGGCCTTGGCAGTTTGCTGAGGCTTCTTTTGACGATAGATAATATATGTTGTATACGTGAGGCATGGTTAAAGAAATGAAGTCAAATCTATCATTTACTAGTAAGTATAAGAGAGGTGCCACTTTTGCTACAAGCACTTATAGAAGCTTTTTCTAAGGACCCTGATTTAAAATCGATTGCATCTGGAATATCTGTTGGTATGAAGGAACAGCTCATTTCGGGATTATCTGGATCGGCAAGGCAGATCATGATGGCTTCACTGCACGAAGAAGTCAAGCGCCCGTTGCTAATTGTGACCCATAATATGTTCTCTGCTCAGAAAATGGCAGAAGATTTGCAGGAAGCGCTTTCTCCAGACCAAGTATTGCTCTATTCCGCTAATGAGTTAGTGGCTGCTGAATCAGCTGTTTCTAGTCCCGAAACGCTCGCACAACGTATTGATGTATTAATGAAATGCGCTCAAGGATTTAGGGGGATAGTTGTAGCCCCTGTTGCCGGAGTTCGGAGACTTCTTCCTGCTCCAGAAGTTATGGCTAATGCACAGATATCAATCCAGTATGGAGGCACAATACAACTGGATTCTTTTCTCATGCGCATGATTGAAATGGGATACGAACGCGTTGAACGGGTAGAAGGTAAAGGCGAGATGAGTATACGTGGTGGGATTATTGACTTTTATCCAATGACGTCCTTACTCGCCTATCGTGTTGAATTGTTTGATGATGAAGTGGATTCCATCCGTACGTTTGATCCAGCGGATCAGCGGTCTATTGATAAGGTCAACAAAGTCGTGATTACCCCATGTAAGGAAATCATTGCTGATCATACAAGGCTAGAGAGAGCAGCAGATGGAGTAGGGGTTCTATTGCGAGCTCAGCTTGATAAAATGACAGATCGCCAAGCTAAACTTCGACTTCAAGAGGAAATGCAGAAAGAAATGGAAATGCTGCAAGAACACGTGTATTTCCCTGAAATTTATAAATACATTTCTTTACTATATCCAGAAAAGTGTCACTTGTATGATTATCTTCCGGAAGATACGATTCTGATTCTTGATGAACCAACAAGATTAGTTGAAACAGCAAAACAGCTTGAACGTGATGAGTCTGAGTGGAATCTACATCTATTACAGAATGGCAAAACACTGCCACAAATGCCTTTGTCAATTGATAATGATGAAGTCTTATATGAGCGTCGATTCCAGACGTTATTTCTCTCTATCTTTTTGCGTCAAGTCCCTCATACCCAGCCTCAAAACATACTAAATATTACTAGCCGGAGCATGCAGGATTTCCATGGTCAGATGAATGTTCTTAAATCTGAAATGGAACGTTGGCACAAATCCGGTGTTCGCGTCATGATGTTAGCCAGCAATGAAGAACGTATGGAGCGCATGAGACGTGTGTTGTTGGATTATGGTATTGATGAGCCGATCATGCTTCAGGGGAACTTGCAGACTGGATTCGAGTTACCTTCGATTCATTTGGCTGTCATTACAGAGGGCGAAATGTTCTCGCAGAAGCAGCGTAAGGTTCGTAAGCTTACTAAGAACATCGATAACGCAGAACGCATCAAAAGTTATACCGAACTTAAAGTCGGCGATTATGTCGTACATGCAAACCACGGAATAGGTAAATATGTGGGAATCGGTACGTTAGATATAAATGGTATCCATAAGGATTATTTACATATTCTTTATGCCGGTGGAGACAAATTATCCGTCCCTATTGAGCAAATTGACCTTATTCAGAAATATGTAGGTTCTGAGGATAAAGAGCCGAAGATTTATAAGCTTGGTGGTAACGATTGGGTACGTGTTAAGAACAAAGTTCGTTCTACGGTACAGGATATCGCGGATGATCTAATCAAACTGTATGCCGAACGTCAATTGACAACAGGTTATGGATTTGAGAAGGATTCTGCTGAGCAGCAAGAATTTGAAGAGATGTTCCCATACGATGAGACTCGGGATCAGATCAGAGCGATCGAAGAGATCAAGAAGGATATGGAGCAGGGTCGTCCGATGGATCGCCTACTCTGCGGAGATGTTGGTTATGGCAAGACAGAAGTGGCTATTCGTGCTGCCTTCAAGTCTGCTATAGAGGGTAAGCAGGTAGCGGTATTGGTTCCAACAACAATATTAGCTCAACAGCACTTTGAGACGTTTAGAGAGCGATTCTCAGGATATCCAATTAACATCAAGGTACTAAGTCGTTTCCGTTCCCGTAAAGAACAGAATGAATCCATTAAAGGGATTCGAGCTGGAACAGTAGATATTATTATTGGTACGCATCGACTATTATCACAGGATCTCGTATTCAAAGATTTGGGTCTTCTGATTGTGGATGAGGAACAACGATTTGGTGTGACTCACAAAGAGAAGCTGAAGAAATTGAAGACGAATGTAGATGTACTTACGTTGACAGCGACGCCAATTCCACGCACACTCCACATGTCTATGTTAGGTGTTCGGGATTTGTCGGTTATTGAGACGCCTCCGGAGAATCGATTCCCCGTACAGACTTATGTTGTGGAACACAGCCATACGCTTGTAAGAGAAGCTGTGGAACGGGAACTTGCTCGCGGTGGGCAAGTGTATTACTTATACAATCGCGTGCAAGGGATTGAAGAGATTGCGAGTCAGATTACTGCACTTGTACCCGACGCTAGAGTGGGTATAGGGCATGGACAAATGAATGAGTCAGAACTAGAGAAGACTATTCTTGATTTCTTAGATGGTGAGTATGACGTGTTAGTGAGCACTAGCATTATTGAGACGGGTGTAGATATCCCTAATGTGAATACGTTAATTGTACATGACGCCGATAAAATGGGGTTGTCCCAGCTTTATCAGCTACGAGGTCGTGTAGGTCGATCCAATCGGATTGCCTATGCCTATTTCACCTACCAGAAAGACAAGGTGTTAACAGAAGTTGCAGAGAAACGTCTTCAGTCGATCAAAGAATTCACAGAACTTGGATCTGGGTTCAAAATCGCAATGCGAGATCTTTCTATTCGTGGTGCAGGGAACCTGCTTGGAGCGGAGCAACATGGATTTATTGCATCCGTTGGGTTCGATCTGTATTCGCAAATGCTTGCTGAAGAAATTCAGAAACGTAAGGTCACGGTATTGGGCGAAGAGCTTCCACCGCAGAAGGTGTGGAATACACTCATCGATATCTCTATAGATGCATATTTGCCATCTGATTATATTTACGATAGTATTCAAAAGATTGAAATTTACAAAAAAGTAGCCGCGACTACTTCGTTTGAAGAGGTAGCCGAGATCGAAGATGAGCTAATGGATCGCTTCGGGGAATTACCTGAGGCCGTAGTGAATCTGCTTGCCGTAGCAAGAATGAAAGTATACGGTAAAATGTACG
Source organism: Paenibacillus glacialis (assembly GCF_001637205.1). Taxonomy (GTDB): domain Bacteria; phylum Bacillota; class Bacilli; order Paenibacillales; family Paenibacillaceae; genus Paenibacillus_AQ; species Paenibacillus_AQ glacialis. The sequence goes on along the minus strand of NZ_LVJH01000018.1, from coordinate 34,955 downwards.
GAATTGAGTCGATTGTGAAGCGTGGAGATGACGTCACACTTAAATTTTATGCGGGTCAAGAAAAGGCAGTTGACCCTGCCAAGTTGGCCTCCATTGGAAATTCGTTTCAAAGACGTGTACAATTTGAACAAGAGCTTGTCATGACCATACGCGTGAAGGGCAAGGGACTTGAGGAAAAGCAGCTGTTGGATCTTCTGGAACAATTTCTTGAAGCCATCCGAGAGCCGTTCAAATCGAAAGGGGAACTTCAGGATGTTGTCAAATAAGAAATCATGGAAATTAGTATCTATTACGCTAGTGGCGGTATTAGCGCTATCGTTGTTATCTGCATGTGGTAAGAGCAGTGAAAATGTTGTTGCAACCTATAAGGGTGGAGAACTTACACTCGATGAATACAATATTGAGAAAAAAGTGCTTATCTTTTTATCACCACAGTATGCGCAACTAGCAGAAATGGAAGATTTCAAAACATATCTTGTAAACCAACAAGTAGCTTTTGAGTATTTGAGCGATAAAGCAACCAAGGAAGCTAAGGAAGCAGGCAAGAAATTAGCTGTTGATCAATTAGATCAAATGAAGGAGCAGGTTGGCGAGGATGCGTTTAAAAAGATGTTGGATGAACAAGAACTGAAGGAAACCGATTTGAAAGGTTACTTGGAGCAAGTCATGATCTCGATGCAGGATATGACTGATAAGGTAACAGATGAAGAAGTGAAGAAACAATATGAAGCTACGAAACAGGATTTCACGATCGCGTCAGTTAGACATGTTCTGATCTCATTAACGGATGCTAATCAGAAGGCACGTACCAAGGAAGAGGCTCTGAAACTTGCTAAAGACGTAAAATCTAAGTTGGATAAGGGCGAAGATTTCGCGACTATAGCGAAGAAGTATTCCGACGATAAAGGTTCTGCGGAGAACGGCGGTTTGTATGAGAATACACCTGCAGGTACATGGGTAGAAGCTTTCAAGCAAAGCGCAGTGACACTTCCACTGAATACCATCAGTGATCCTGTTGAAACCGATTATGGATATCATATTTTGAAGGTGGAGTCACGCACAGAGACACCTTTTGATAAATTAACACAAGTACAAAAGGATGCGATTAAGAACACAGTGGGTTCGAAAAAAATCGACGACTTTATGAGTAAGGACTTGAAGGATATCATTAAAAAGGTGAACTTGCCGAAATCTCCAGAGGCTAAGACAGACGAAAAAACTCCGACTCCTGAAACAGGAACAGATACAAAAACAGATACAAAAACAGATGCTAAGACAGATGAAACAAAGACAGAAGCTACAACGCCTTAATGCAATGACCCAACTGTGATTTGGACAAGCATGGTACGGGGTAAGTGAAATTGCGATTTAGAACAAAAAACGGTAACTGGTTATAATCAATCGGTATAACTATTATGTGTATTGTATGTATAAGGAAGTGGATAGAGTTAAATACTATGGTCAGATATCACACTTATAACTGATCTGGGGGCTCTCCATTTCCCTTTTGAAACAGTAGTTGAAAAATCTTCTTTAGAAAGTGGGGCAACATGTGAAATGAAAGCTACTGGAATTGTACGCCGTATTGATGACTTAGGCAGAGTTGTTATCCCGAAAGAAATTAGACGAACATTGCGAATCCGCGAAGGAGATCCGCTTGAAATCTTTGTAGACCGTGATGGTGAAGTGATATTGAAGAAATACTCGCCAATCGGAGAGCTTGGTGATTTCGCGAAAGAATATGCTGAATCATTATTTGAAGGAACAGGACATATCACAATAATCTCGGATAGAGATACCTTCATCACTGTAGCTGGAGGCTCCAAAAAGGAGTATCTAGATAAACAAGTAGGGATCCTTGTTGAGAATTGTATGGATAGTCGTAAATCGTTGCTGGAAACAAACAGTGGAAGTTATGAACTCAGTAAAGACCACCAGGAGACACTTTCATCTTATGTCATAGCACCGATTATTTCGGGTGGAGATCCTATTGGGTCCGTCATCCTTATGAATAAAGATGAGTCAGTGAAAATGGGCCAGATGGAAATGAAGATGGCTGAGACAGCAGCTTCATTCCTAGGCAAACAAATGGAACAATAAGAAATTCAAGACAACATTCCCGTTATTCTTTCGTTCCTTTACTCGGAACAAAAGAAGCGGGAGTTTTTTTGTGACACTGATCGCGGTTATAATAGATATAGATTGTACTAAAGTTTGCGCTCACCAGTTCAATCTTTTCTAAAGAAGATCATGAATATGTGATTTCGTCTTTAGTTCAATCTATAGAGTAATTCATCTCAATTTTAATATCCGCGAAAAGTAGGGACGTAAATCATGAAGGTAGATAACGTGAGCGTAGCTTCAAAAATGCTACATGGGGCATTTATATTAACCCTAGCCACCGTCCTTTCGAAGCTTATTGGCACATTGCAGAAGATCCCTCTGCAAAATATGGGCGGGGATATCGTGTTTGGCATTTATAATACCGTTTATCCATTCTACTTACTGGTAATTACGCTAGCTATAGCAGGTTTTCCTATTGCCATCTCTAAGTTTGTAGCAGAGAACGGCGCTGCAGGTAACGACAAAGAGAATAGACGGATATTACGGATATCCTCTTTGTTTATCGGATTATTGGGTATCGTGCTTGGTCTTTGTACCTATGTAGGTGCACCTCTGATCGCAAGCTGGATTGACAATGACCATGTGGTCTCAGCCATCCGCTATGTCTCGATCGCATTTTTGTTTATACCAGTGATGTCTTTGCTACGGGGATTCTTTCAAGGACATCAGAATATGGTTCCTACGGCTGTCTCACAGATTGTAGAGCAGAGTGTTCGCGTAACCGTGATGATTTTGCTTCTGCTCTATTTAACCTCAAGACAGGCCGGACCAGAGGATATTGCTGCTGGTGCGCTCTTTGGTTCTGCTGCCGGCGGTGCTGCCGGATTACTAGTGATGCTGTTATATTGGCGTAGGTATCGCACAAACGTAAATAGGGAAGTGGGATTAAAAGATGCGTCCACAAGATGTGAGATAGCTACAGCATCAGAGGCAATAGCTACAATCGACAGAGTGGGCGTCTGCGTTTCGCAGGAGAGTTCTTGGATGCTTCTAAGAAAAATAGTGGTGTATGCTATTCCTATTTGTCTTGCTTCATTGGCTCTTCCATTAATGAATTTGGTCGACACCTTTACGGTTCCTAGGTTACTCAAGGTAGGTGGAATTGGGGATTCGGGAGCGATGATCCAGTTCGGGATATATAACCGCGGCATGCCACTCGTCCAACTTATAACGATGTTGGCGACATCGTTATCTGTGTTGTTCATTCCGGCGTTAGCTGAGGCAAGATTTAAGCGAGATAATTTATTGATACAGAATCAATGTCGCTTATCACTTCGCTGGTTTTGGTTGATGGGCCTTGCGGCATCTATAGGCTTATGTGTCTTGGCTGAACCGATCAATGTGATGTTGTATCAGGATGCTACAGGCACAGATACGATCCGCTGGATTGCCTTTACGGCTGCGTTCAGCTCGATCGGCTTGATTTCAGCCGCGCTACTGCAAGGCATTGGCATCGTGAAGGCACCGGCTGTGAACTTGCTCGTCGGCGCTTTAGCGAAGACGCTGCTCAACTTATGGCTGGTGCCCAAGTTTGGTATCACTGGCGCGGCCATCGCTTTCGTGGCCGCGCAATTGTTGGCGGCAGCGCTGAATGTAGCGCTGCTCGTCCGCAGCACCGGCCTGCGCCTTCGCGCCGGTGCCCTTCTAGCTAAGCCGGCGCTCATTCTCGCCGGCCTGGCTAGTGCCGCAGCCGGCGCCCAGTGGGCGGCTGCGGCTGTGCTCTCTGCGCTCGGGATGCGCGCAGGGCGGATGGTTGCTGTAGTAGAGAGCCTTTGCGGCGTAACCGCAGGGGCTATCGCGTTTGTCATCCTAGTGGCGCTGACGAAGCTGATCCGTGAGGAGGAGCTTCGGATGTTACCTAAGGTTGGAAGTGGACTTGCGAAGTTACTCCAAAAGCTACGCGTGCTACGGTAGGCATTGTAAGCTACAATAGTCCATATGGTGTGGGTATCATATCCCTTCGTCATGATGGCGAATAAAGAGTGGAGGTAGGCGTATGAGCTCAACATTAACGGTCGTAGGTCTTGGATCGGGAAATCCCGACCAGCTCACGGTAGGTATTGTGAAGACATTACAAAAGGCTACAAGTATATACGTTAGAACGAAAGAACATCCGGTCATGCCCGCGATTGATGAATGGAACTTATCCATTGAGTCATTTGATGCGATATATGAGACGCATGGTTCTTTTCCAGAGGTATATAATACGATTGCTAATCAATTAATGGATAAGGCTCGCTCTGGTGAGGTGGGCACAGAGATTGTATATGCTGTACCAGGTCATCCTATGGTAGCAGAGTCAACGGTCCAGTTACTTCGAGAACGTTGTCCAGAAGAAGGCATTACATTACATGTGCTTGGCGGAGAGAGTTTTCTAGATGAAGCCTTCACAAGGCTTGGCTTTGATCCGATTGAAGGCTTTCAACTATTGGATGCTGCGGGACTGAATAGTACGCTAATACAACCGCAGTTACATACTCTAATCGGACAAGTCTATGATGTGTACACCGCTTCAGAGGTGAAGTTAAGTCTGATGGAACTTTATCCAGATGATTATACGGTTATCGTAGGTCATGCTTTGGGGGTAGAGGGACAAGAAAGCATTCAACGCGTACCTTTATATGAGTTGGATCGTGTAGAGGGATATGGCAATCTATCCTTAGTGTATGTGCCTAGAAGTGATGAAGATCATCTGCGGCAACGGACATTTGCACGATTGCATGAAATTGTCGGTATCCTTCGTAGTCCGGATGGATGTCCTTGGGATCGAGAACAAACTCATGCTTCGTTACGTAAAAATCTCATTGAAGAGACATACGAAGTGATAGAGACCATCGATGAGGATGACCCAGAGCATATGCAGGAGGAATTAGGGGATCTGATGCTACAAATCCTGCTCCACTCTCAAATGGAGGAGGAGAATGGTTCCTTCAACGTGTATGACGTCATTCAAGGCCTTAATGACAAGTTGATCTTCCGTCACCCTCATGTATTTGGAGACATCATTGCGAAGGATGCGGAGGCTGCTCTGCAAAACTGGGATCAGATGAAGGTGGAGGAGAAACGTCTTAAAGGGCTAAGCGCTGAGAAGACATCTGTATTAGATGGTGTTCCACGCGATTTGCCAGCTCTGATGAAGGCCTACAAGTTGCAGAAAAAGGCTGCTAAAGTGGGTTTTGATTGGGATGATATTGAGGGCGTATTTTCCAAGATAGAAGAAGAATTGCTTGAGTTGCGTGAAGCTGTTGAACAAGAACAGAGTCACGAGGAACAAGTGTTAGAGCTCGGTGATTTATTGTTTGCTGTCTCTAACATAGCTCGCTTTATTCATGCTGATCCTGAAGAAGCGCTATCGAAGACGAATCACAAATTCGTTTCGCGGTTTCACTTTATTGAGGAGTATTTACGGTCTCAGGGACGATCTATTTCGGATAGTACATTAGAAGAAATGGAAGAAATATGGACTCTGGCCAAAACACAAATCGTCAAGAAATAGCAAAATTCGAACAATAAATTAAAAATTACATCGGAAAAGCAGGACTTTGCATGTAAATCAAGAATATCCATATAGTACAATTCCGGTGTGATGACGGTTTTGTAAAACCGAAGTCCCATACCGCAGGTATAACAGCTTATTTATATATTAGGAGGAACTAATGATGAACAAGACAGACCTTATTAACAACATTTCTGAAAAAAGTGGATTGACTAAGAAAGACGTTGAATCCGTATTGAATGGTTTTCTAGGCGAAGTAACGGATGCATTGGCAGGCGGAGATAAAGTACAATTAATCGGTTTCGGAACATTTGAAACTCGCAAACGTGCAGGACGTACAGGTCGCAATCCACAAACAGGAAACACGATCGAAATTCCTGAATCTACAGTTCCAGCTTTCAAAGCGGGTAACAAACTTAAAGAAGCTGTAAAATAGTTATGAGAATTGATAAATTCCTTAAAGTATCAAGGTTAATCAAGCGGCGTACCGTAGCGAAGGATATTTCGGATCAAGGTCGGGTACTTATCAACGGTCGAGAGTCTAAACCTAGCAGCGCGGTGAAAGTGGGCGATGAAATTACCGTTCAATTTGGCCAGAAGCTGGTTACGGTTCGGGTTGAGAGACTTGCTGAAAGCACCCGTAAGGAAGAGGCCACAAGCCTTTACACCTTGGTCAAGGAAGAGCCTATTGCTAGAGAGACAGGTTTTTAAATAGCAATGGGTGAAAGATTTATCATGGAGCGTCCTCTTCAAATGAAGAGGACGCTCTTTCTTTGAAATATAAGAAAGTATAAGGTTCACTTGATAGAATGAACTAAAGTTTACGCTCCTCCTATTCAATCATTTCTAAAGAAATTCATGAATAGGGGATATCGTCTTTAGTTCAATCTATATTGATACTCTATTCCTGATATTCCCGCGTGAAACGGGTGCCGTCCTTGGAGAAGGACATGGCAGCCGTTTCTACTTGCGTTATTTTGAGAGAAGAGATTATATTTGTCGGGCCCCCGAAGTTCTAATGGATCAACACCTGCCATAAGCTATCTGTAGAAGGAGGGGTACATGCTATGATTGAGCAAGGAAAAACGAAGGCACATGATTTTCATATGCAAAACCGCAGACAGATTCATATGACAGGCGTTATCAATGTGGAAAGCTTCGACAGTGAGGAGTTTCTGTTACAAACAGAACTCGGACATTTGACCATTAAAGGTCAGAATTTACATATTAAAAACCTCAGTTTGGAGGAGGGTCTCCTCTCCATCGATGGGCTAGTGCATTCCCTTGTATATTTGGATCCCGGATCCCACCATAGTAAAAATAAAGGAATGTTGGGCAAACTATTCAAATGAGTCCCTACGTTCAGTGGATTACGCTGTTCTGGATGTTATTCTCAGGGGCAGCTATGGGACTGGCTTTTGACAGCTACCGGGTGCTGTCCAATCGGTTCCACTTTCCCAAATGGACAATCCATTTGCTCGATTTGATGTACTGGTGTGGAATGGCCATATTTATATTTAGAATGCTTTATATTAGCAATCAGGGACAGTTGCGGTTTTATGCATTTGTAGGGTTGTTTATAGGTGTGTGGGGCTATTTTTTAATCTTAAGTGTTACAACACAACGATTTGTGGTAATGTTAATAAAGGTAGTACAATATTTGTTATATTTGCTGAAGCGGTTATTCATAGTCATCATTTGGTGGCCGATTAGAACTCTATATCGGTTAGTAGCGAGTCTGTTAGGCATCATTTGGACACTGATCATGTTCATTCTTCGCATTGTGTTACGATGCTTACATCCTTTTTGGAGACTACTGAAATGGATGCTTCATCCGTTAATATTAAAGCTTAGAATACCAGAGCTGATCAAGAAGGTTAAGCAGATTTGTGTGAATTTGTGGAATCGATGGGTTTAAGGAGGTTTCATTCATGGGCAAGTATGCCTCGCAGACATCAGTTAATCAAGGTTCAACTAAATATGCAGGCGGGCGCAGACGATTGTCTTTATGGATGTGCTTTATGGTTCTTTTTATGAGTTGGGCAGGATATACTCTATTTAATCAGAACTCACAAATCGCAGATACGAACGCTGAATTGGTTAAGAAACAAGCAGCTAAGGCGGCATCGGACGAAGCTGTGTTACAACTGAAACATGAAGTTAACCGATTACAGGATCCCGAATATATCGGGCAATTGGCACGTAAGGATTACGGTCTATATAGACCGGAAGAAATTCCAATTCGTCCGGACGTCTCAAGCCCGTAATATAGGCGCGGGTGCAGGTCATTCGTTTGTTGACCTTACTTTGCGCATTATGTATAATCAAATCACCACAGCCAAGATTTATAAATCTTGCTGTATATTTTTTAGGGGAGGATCATTTTATTCTATGGCAATCGAAGTAGGCACCAAGTTAGAAGGCAAAGTGACAGGCATAACCCATTTTGGAGCATTCGTGGATCTGTCAGGAGGTGTCACGGGTCTCGTTCACATCTCAGAAATCGCTGATAATTACGTTAAGGATGTCAATGATCATTTGAAGATCAATGATGTCGTAACGGTTAAAGTGATCAATGTCGACAAGGACGGCAAGATCGGACTATCCATCAAGCAAACTGTTGACAAGCCACCAGAAGCAGCGAGACCACCAAGAAGTCCAAGACCTGAACGTAGCGGTAGTACTGGAGGCAGTACTGGCGGTAGAGAAGGTGGAGAACGATTTAGTGGCGGTAGAGAAGGCGGCGGTGGCGGTGGTAGTTACAATCGTGAACGAGGCGGGCGTTCGTTTAAGCCTGCTGTCAAAGCTACATTCGAGGATAAAGTGTCACGCTTCCTAAAAGATAGCGAAGAACGGGCATCGTCCATCAAGAAAAACACGGAATCCAAACGTGGCGGCCGTGGCGCTAAGCGCATGTAATAGTCAATATCACAAGTGGAAACGGCTATACCGTCCTTTTTCAAAGACGGCACCCGTTTTAGCGGAAATATAAGGAATATAATATCAAGTAAAACATATACTTTCTTATATTTTAAGATAACCGTAGTTGGCAGTGATGCCTCTACGGTTTTTTTGTCGTCTAAAATTAGTTGCCGACAACTTCCAACTGATTTCCAGCTATCTCATGTTCAATCGCTAGATAAAATAGACTAGGGTGCTACTAATTTTAACGAAGTGAAAATCATAAGGGCAGTTTTAAAACGTTGTGTGAAAGGGGATTAAAGCCCATTCCCGACATTCCGCAACGGAGGCTTTTTTGTCGGAAATTTCTTAGATGCCTGTCCAATGTTCTGACAAACTTTCTCGCACGGTTCACTTTATAATGGGTACCTACAAACATTATTAAGGGCGGTGCTTAAAATTATGGAAAAAAGAAATGTGATTAACTTCCCTGACGTACATATGGCAGAAAGAGCAAAATCAGCGAATCCATGGATTACACGTATGACACAGGGGAGTGTCGTTCGGCGTATGGTACATTTGGTGGCAGCTAGGAAATGGATGATAGTGTTAACGTTTATGGGTTTTTTATTAGGCAAAGCCATGATATTGGACGAGTTATCGCCTTTTGCATTAGCATTTTTTGCTGTTATTTTATTTATGCGTCGAGACTATCTTCCAATCGTTTCTGTCGCTATCGTTGCAGGTAGTCTATTTGCACCTTTTCCAACGGCGATAATGATATCTTCAGAATTGTTGATTTTCTTTCTGATTTATAAGGGGTTAGAGGCCTTTGAACATGCTGAGTTATCCTATGCTCCTATTATGGTGTTTGTCTCCACGTTCTCTGTGAATCTACTCTACGTTCTTCTAGGTCCATCGTTAACTTGGTATTCTCTACTGATGATGACAATGGATGCGGTGTTGAGTTTTGTGCTTACGGTGGTATTTATACAAGCTATGCCGGTATTCACCTATCGCAAAAAGAACTATCAGCTTAAAAATGAAGAAGTTCTCTGTTTAATTATATTGCTAGCCTCTGTTATGACGGGAGCAGTAGGTTGGAGTATCTATTCATTATCGATTGAGCATATCCTATCTCGTTACTTGATTCTGTTGTTCGCTTTCGTAGGTGGAGCTTCTTTAGGAGCTTCGGTTGGTGTAGTAACAGGACTCATTCTAAGTTTAGCGGATCTTACAGCAATTTATCAGATGAGTCTCCTTGCATTTTCCGGGATGTTGGCGGGTATGTTACGTGAAGGTCATCGAGCGACGGTAGCGATGGGTATGCTTATAGGTTCGTCCATTCTTTCGATCTATTTCATTGGCTCAGGAGATGTATTGACTTCTACTTGGGAGACTTGTGCCGCTGTTGTTCTCTTTATGATTACACCTAAGACCGTGATTGGCATGATATCCAAATATGTACCGGGTACGCAAGATCATACGAAATCTCAGCATGAATATGCGAAGCGGGTACGTGATTTGACTGCGGATCGGGTCACGCAGTTCTCACAAGTATTTAGACAATTATCACAGAGTTTCGGTCAAGTTTCGGGCGCAGAGGAAGTTAGCAAACGTACGGAGGAAATGGACCATTTCATGAATTCCGTCACGCAAGGCACTTGTTCGGGATGTTTCAAGAATCAACATTGCTGGGATACGAAATTCTATCAAACATATAAATATATGACGGATATGATGAGCGCGGTAGAAGGAAATCCAGATATTTCTTCGGATAAACTTCCACATGAATGGCATAGAGTGTGTCACAAGACGGGTGATGTGCTGGCGGTTATGAAGAAGCAGTACCATCTCTATCAACATGATATGCAGTGGAAACGTCAAATATACGATAGTCGTCATTTAGTGGCTGAACAATTGTCAGGCGTATCTCAAGTGATGGACGATTTAGCGCGCGAGATCAAAAGAGAAGGACAAGCGATGTATCAGCAGGAGGAAGAGATTCGAGAAGCGCTAGAGAAGATGGGATTATCTGTTCATGGCATTGATGTTATTAATCTGGATTCAGGGCAAGTGGAGATCGAGATCATTCATGCGTATACGCGGGGGTATGATGAGTGCCGTAAAATCATTGCTCCACTTCTCTCTAACATTCTAGATGAACACATTGCCGTGATGCAGGAAACGGTATCGGGCACACGTGACGGGCTAGCAACGGTTGTATTCGGATCAGCCAAAACATTTGAAATCACAACGGGGGTTGCTGGGGCTGCCAAAGGAGGAGATGTATTCTCGGGAGATAGTTTCAGTACGGTGGAGTTAGGCAATGGAACCTTTGCAGTTGCCTTGAGTGATGGCATGGGTAATGGAGAACGCGCACGCCAAGAGAGCAGTACCGCACTTAATATTTTGGAGCAACTCCTACAATCGGGTATGGATGAGAAATTAGCTATCAAATCCGTTAATTCAATACTCTTACTTCGATCACCAGATGAAATATATGCAACAGTCGATATGGCTCTGATCGATCAATATACGGCAGAGACGACATTTATGAAAATTGGATCGACTCCAAGCTTTATTAAAAGAGGCCAAGAGGTCATTGTTGTCTCCGCGAGCAACCTTCCGATTGGGATCATTCAAGAAATTGAAGTGGATTTAGTCACACTTCAACTTCAAGCTGGCGATATCGTCATTATGATGACGGATGGTTTATATGATGCACCGGGTTATGCGGTGAATAAGGAATTGTGGATGAAACGAATTATTCAAGAGATTCAGAGCGATGATCCACAATATATTGCAGATTGTCTATTGGAAAAAGTGATCCGTTATCAGCAGAATCAGATTCATGATGATATGACAGTCGTCGTAGGAAAGGTGGAACGTTTTCAGCCGAAATGGGCTACACTGCATGTACCTGGTTTAGCACGTATGGACCGGCCACGTACCGTGAGTTAGCTGAATAATAAAAACAATACGCTTAAAAGAGTACGAATCACTTAGAAACTCCTTGTTTGAATTCTCTCATTTCTGGAAATGATAGAGAGAAGGAAGCAATTTCCATAGGGAGGGTGATCGGACATGAAACAAATTTTGTTAATCACAGATGGATGTTCAAATATGGGAGTCAGTCCTGTTCTAGCAGCAACACATGCGCTAGAAGACGGTATAACTGTGAATGTGGTAGGGGTCGTAGATTACGGAACCATTGGGGAGATTGGTAGTATAGAAATTGCTGATATTGCCAAAGCAGGTGGGGGAATTAGTAGAATTGTTGGAACTCAGAAATTAGCACAAACGATGCAAATGATGACTCGGAAGACGGTTGTGCAGACCATACAACAAGCCGTTAATAAAGAGTTGAAACATATATTAGGAGGGTCGACCTTAGAGGATTTACCTCCAAATCGCCGTTCGCAAGTGGTTGAGGTGGTGGATGAATTAACGGAGACGACACCACTTCAGGTGGCGTTGATCATTGATGCTAGTGCGAGCATGAAGCCAAAACTGTTCGCTGTCGAGGAAGCTATCCGCGATTTGATGTTAAGCTTACAGGCTCGGGAAGGCTTTAGTGAATTAGCTGTATTCCATTATCCAGGACGACACAGTGGAGAAGATGCCATTATGAATGTGAATTGGACTTCTGACCTAGGAAAATTAAAGTCGTTGTTCAATCGAATTAACATGAAAGGAGCCACTCCGACGGGACCAGCGATCATGAAGGTGATTGATTTCTTCCGTTATGGTACACTAGATGAACATCAAGCATGGCGGGGGAATTCCGATGAGGGAGAAGGAAAACGCGGTGATTACGTCGTCTAATCCTAATTACCCAACGGGTACGGTGATCACGGGGAAATGGCGAAATAGCCGTTTTGTGATTCAAGGTGTACTTGGAAGTGGGGCTAATGGAACCGTTTATTTGGTTCAGAAGGCAGGTTACCGGGAGCGTTATGCGCTGAAGATGGGAAATGATACTTTGGAGTTACAGTCGGAGATTAATGTTCTGACTTCACTACAGATACAGCAGAAACAAAAAGATAAACAAGAAGGTATAGCGCATCGTCCCTATCTACTTGAAGTAGACGATTATTCAGAACGCCAACGGGAGATCCCCTTTTATGTGATGAGATACGTAGAGGGAAGTCCACTACACTGGTTCATACGCAAACGTGGACAAGAGTGGATTGGTATAGTGGGCTTACGGCTCTTAGAGAAGCTTCGCGATTTACATCAATTAGGATTCGTGTTCGGAGACTTGAAACCTGAGAACGTGATGGTATCTGAGTATGGAGAAGTGGAGCTCATTGACTATGGCGGTGTAAGTTCAATAGGCCGTAGCGTGAAGCAATTTACAGAGTGGTATGACAGAGGTTATTGGAATGCCGGGAGTCGAGGAAGCGATGAAGGGTATGATCTATTTGCCTTTGCCGTTCTCTGTATTCACTTACTTCACGGAGAAGCTCTGAGGTCTGCAGCTGCACACCATCTCCCTCAGACTCGTAGTGTAGCTGATCTGCTAACCCTGGTTCAACGAAGTCACAAGCTAAAGCCTTATGCGGGTTGGTTGACCAAGGCGATTCGTGGAGAATTTGAAGGGTCAGATCAAGCTTGGAACCTATGGAAGCAACAAATAAATAAACCTGTATTCTCTAAAAGCAAACCCTCTGACAAGACGCCTCGTTGGTTAAGATATGCATTTACTTTTTCATTCTTACTGTTATGTGTTGTCGTCTGTTTGGCGGTTTGGTTGTAAAGGGTATAAGTGTTTAAGGTAGAAAAGGAGCATACGAAACATGAGAATGCACCTCTTGGTAGAGCATGTTCTTCGCACTGCGGAAGAACAGGGCCTATGGCTCCCTCACGATACCATTATAGTCGCAGTCTCCGGTGGTCCGGATTCTGTGGCTCTTTTGCATATTATGCACGAAATATCACAACATCATATGCCATTGAACCTCATATGCGCCCATGTCCATCATGGATTCCGTGTAGAATCAGATGAAGAGGCTCTGTTGGTGGAGAACTTGGCAGCAAGTCTCGGTATTCCATTTGTGATGGAGGCTATTGATGTTCCTGCTTATATGAAAGAAAGTGGAAAAGGTACGCAGGAGGCTGCAAGGGATAAACGATATGAGTTTCTTATTAAAACAGCTGTGAATTATGACGCACGTTCTATCGCTCTAGCTCATCATGCTGACGATCAAGCAGAAACCGTACTTCTTCATCTGTTACGCGGAAGTGGCCCGTCTGGTCTTGTTGGGATGAAGTTTAATAGAACAATAAAAAATGTGGAACTTATTCGACCCCTCTTACGTATATACAAAACGGACTTGATTGACGTATGCGAAAGCGAAAGTCTGGTGTATGCCATTGATCCAAGTAACTTGCAAACGAAGTATAGACGCAATGAGATCCGTCTGGATATACTTCCTTATTTAGGGCAATATAATGGACAGATTACTCAGGGTTTGAATCAATTATCCAGTGTAATGACCGCTGAGGACGATTACGTGGAGCAGGCTACCGAGAAGGTGTACCACGAATTGGTGCGTAAAGTCGACGAAAGGTTCACGTTTAGCGTATCTTCCTTTTCGGGCATACATGTCGCTTTACAACGGAGGTTGATTAAACTAATATTAAATTACATGTCAGTGGACTCTGAGCTCACTGATTATAATAAGATCGAGACCCTTCGCGATGGCATTTCACAGAAAGCTCCGTCGACGTGGAGCCGAGACCTAGGTGGAGGATTCGTCTGTATACGAGAATATGATGTCGTTACATTTCAGCCTAAGCCACTTATGCAGAGAGTAAGGTATACATATCAACTAAATGCAGTTGTTCCAGAACTTATGGTAAGCGAAATTGGGAAGATCTTGAGAATGGTAGTCCATTTGAGAGAGCAAACGTCATGGTCACCTTTAAAAGGTCACGAAGCAGTATTTGACTCGGATCTATTATCTTTTCCGTTGACCTTGCGATGCAGGCAAGATGGAGATACCATGAAGGTGATGGGATTAAACGGTAGCAAAAAGGTGAAGGATATTCTTATGGATGATAAGATACCTCCGTCCCTACGTGCTCATATCCCAATGATTCTTGACGGTAACAACCAGATTATTTGGATACCGGGAATACGACGATCTATCCATGCACCTGTCAGTCAGCATACGACTTCTATTCTTCATATGTCTCTTGAAGATGCATAAGCGTAAGAAATTGGTTAATAGTAATGGTTGGTGTCATACTTTCATAGTTTAACGTAGGGGGTTCAGTCAGTTGCAGAATGATATACTAGAAGTACTCATCAGCGAAGAAGACATCCGGGAGAAAGTTGGAGAACTCGGAACGAAGTTAAGTGCCGAATATGCAGGTCGTAATCCTCTTGTGATTTGCGTTCTAAAAGGTGCGTTTATTTTTATGGCAGACTTGGTCAAGACGATAACGGTACCGATTGAACTTGATTTTATGGCAGTGTCCAGTTATGGGGCAGCCACTAAATCAACGGGTATTGTCAAAATCATCAAAGATCTAGACGTTCCTGTTGAAGGACGGGACGTATTGATTGTTGAAGATATTATCGATAGTGGACTTACACTAAGTTACCTCATTGAAATGTTAAATAATCGCAATGCCAAATCTACACGCGTGGTTACTTTATTTGACAAACCGGTTGGCCGTACGGTAGATTTACAAGCAGATTATACAGGATTTATACTACCCGATGCTTTTGTGGTCGGATATGGTTTGGATTTCGCTGAGAAATACCGGAACCTGCCTTATGTTGGGGTACTGAAACCGGAAATTTACACAACTTAATTCAGCAATACCATGGTAGAAATCATTTATGACTCCTTGTCAGATGCCTCTATTGAGACAGCCTGACAGGTTATGGTAAGATAACTTAAGTGTCTTGAGAGGAGGTAGGGGATGAATCGGTTCATCCGTAATTCTGGTTTTTATTTGATTCTATTTTTAGTCGTGGTGGGTATTGTACAATTCCTCAGCAATAGTAATGAAGCCGCTGATGCCCCTAGATATGACCAGTTACGCCAGCAGATTAAAGCTAATAATATTGCTGAGATGGAGGCGCAATTTGATCAATACGCCTACCTAGTGACTGGTAAATATATAAAGGCGCCAGAAGGTAAGTCTGATAGTTTCATGACCTATATTCCTGCCACTGATTTTGCATTGGATGAAGTCATTCAAGCGAGTGAGAAGAATAAATTTAATCTTGATGTGAAGCCGATGGAAGGGCAGAGCATTTGGTTAACTATATTTTCATCGTTTGTTCCATTGATTCTTATGTTTGTCCTATTCTTCTTCATATTTAATCAATCGCAGGGCGGCGGCGGCAAAGTGATGAACTTTGGTAAGAGCAAAGCCCGGTTATATAATGAAGAGAAGAAGAAAGTCTCATTTGAGGATGTCGCAGGCGCTGATGAAGAGAAGCAAGAGCTCGTTGAAATCGTTGATTTCTTAAAAGATCCTCGCAAATTTGCAGCAGTGGGTGCTCGTATTCCTAAAGGGGTTCTGCTTGTAGGTCCTCCGGGAACAGGTAAAACATTGTTAGCTCGTGCAGTTGCAGGGGAAGCAGGAGTACCTTTCTTCAGTATCTCAGGTTCTGACTTTGTAGAAATGTTCGTTGGGGTAGGGGCTTCACGTGTTCGCGATTTGTTCGAGAATGCGAAGAAGAATGCACCATGTATCATTTTTATTGATGAAATTGATGCTGTAGGTCGTCAACGTGGCGCTGGTCTTGGTGGCGGACATGACGAACGTGAGCAGACACTCAACCAGTTGCTTGTAGAAATGGACGGATTTGGTGGTAACGAAGGTATTATTATGATTGCTGCAACAAACCGTGCTGATATATTAGACCCTGCATTGTTACGTCCAGGACGTTTTGACCGTCAAATTACGGTTGATCGACCAGATGTGAAGGGGCGCGAGGCTGTATTGAAAGTACATGCACGCAATAAGCCACTTACTGACGATGTTAGATTAGATGTTATTGCTAAGCGTACGACTGGATTTAGCGGTGCAGATTTGGAGAACTTGCTTAATGAATCTGCCTTGATCGCTGCACGTCGTAATCGTAAGGATATCTCGATGGATGAAGTAGATGAAGCCATTGATCGTATCATTGTAGGAACGCAGAAACGTAGTCGTGTCATTAGTGATCGCGAGAAACGAATCGTTGCCTATCATGAAGCGGGTCATACGATTGCAGGTTATTTCTTAGAACATGCGGATACGGTACACAAGGTTACGATCATCCCGCGCGGACGCGCAGGCGGATAT
Source organism: Paenibacillus glacialis (assembly GCF_001637205.1). GTDB lineage: Bacteria > Bacillota > Bacilli > Paenibacillales > Paenibacillaceae > Paenibacillus_AQ > Paenibacillus_AQ glacialis. The sequence continues at coordinate 18,118 of NZ_LVJH01000018.1, read as the reverse complement.
GTGATCATGCTTCCGAAGGAAGATCGTATGCTTGTTACGAAGAATGAATTGCTGGATAGAGTTACCGGTCTCCTTGCTGGACGTGTAGCAGAAGAAATTTTCATTGGGGAAATTGGTACAGGTGCTTACAGTGACTTCCAACAAGCCACAGGCATTGTACGTAGCATGATCATGGAATACGGGATGAGCGATAAGCTCGGACCTATGCAGTTCGGTTCATCTCAAGGTCAGGTATTCCTTGGAAGAGATATTGGACACGAGCAGAATTATAGTGATTCTATTGCATATGAAATTGATCAGGAAATGCAGTATTTCACCAACTACTGTTACCAACGTTGTAAGGACTTGTTGATCAAACACTCGAAAGAGATGCATCTTATTGCGAATACGCTAATTGAAAGAGAGACGTTAGAAATTGATCAGATTAAGCAGCTGATTGATAACGGATCTATTTCAGATGAGGTTGCTAAGTCTACTGAGACTACACCAACTGAAGTTGCGGGTACGCCAATCGTGGAAACTGTAGGTGATGTTACGGTTCGCATTCTTCCTAAGAGTGATGAAACAGACGCAACTCCGACAGGAGATATTCCAAACACAACAGAAATACCTAATTCAGTTGATCGTGATTCTAACGATCCTAGCGATTCAAGTAATGAAGGCGGAACACCGCCAGAAAGTAAATAATGATTAGTATGTTCTAATCATGTGAGAACCCCGTATGACACAAACGTGTTATACGGGGTTCTCTTTTTCTTGTATGGTCAGTTAGGTTGATTGACAGAGTGGTGAACGTTGTGTAAATTAGTTGTTAAACAACAAAGGATACTCTTGGGTGGACTTGATTGGTGAGTAAGAGAATATAGTAGTTAAGCATGACAATTGTGATTGATAATTATGGGTACATATAGAGGGGGAAATTGCTGGTGGAGGCACTCGCACTAGAGCGTAAGGCGGAACAGAATAGAGAACTACGCGAACGACTCATGCAATTGAAAAAAGAACGTAATGCCATTATTTTAGCTCACTATTATCAACGCGATGAAATACAAGAAGTAGCAGATTTCCGCGGGGATTCGTTTCTACTTGCACAAAAAGCAGCTCAAACCGATGCCGAAGTTATTGTGTTCTGTGGTGTACACTTCATGGGGGAAAGCGCCAAAATTCTAGCACCTAACAAGACGGTGTTAATTCCTGATGAACGAGCAGGATGTCCTATGGCAGATATGGTCAATGTAGATGGACTTCGGAAGCTGAAAGCTCAACATCCCAATGCCAAGGTAGTTACATATATAAATTCTTCTGCAGAGATCAAGGCGGAGACCGATATTTGCTGTACGTCAGCTAACGCAGTTAGAGTTATTCAATCCGTCGATTCGGACGAAATTATTTGGGTTCCCGATAAAAACTTAGGTCACTATGTGCAGCAGCACACAGACAAGAAGTTGATTATATGGGAAGGTTATTGTAATACGCATGATATGTTAACCGTCAAAGATGTATATGAAATGAAGGCTAAGTATCCTGATGCTCCTTTTGTGGTTCATCCTGAGTGCCGGCCTGAAGTGGTTGAATTGGGAGATTTCGTAGGAAGTACTACAGCTATTCTGGAATATTGTAAGAAATCTGATGTGAAACAATTTATTGTGGGTACCGAGGACGGAACTGGATTCCAGCTTCGTCAGGATAGTCCAGATAAGACGTTCCACTTCGCAACTAAGTTTCTAGTATGTCCTAATATGAAGGTTAATAATCTTAAAAAATTGGTGAAATGTCTGGAGACGATGAAGCCACAGATTTATGTTCCTCCCGCTATTGCCGACAAAGCAAGGATTTCCCTAGAGCGCATGTTACAGGTCCAGTAGCATGCGCTACTCTTTCTCTTAAGACAGGTGAACAACGTTATGATTCCACGGTATTTGGTAGATTTCGATCTAGAGTCTCTTCCAAAAGTAAAGACAGACGTTATTGTGATTGGATCTGGTATTGCTGGATTATTCACAGCCATTAAAGCAGGTAAGGATCGTCAAGTCATATTGATTACTAAAAATGCATTGCTTGAGAGTAACACCCGTTATGCACAAGGGGGCATTGCCGCTGTTATATCAGAGGATGATTCACCAGCCTTCCACCGACAGGATACACTGCTCGCCGGGGCTGGTCTTTGTTCTTCGGAAGCCGTTGATATCCTTGTGAATGAGGGACCGTTGGGGGTTAAAGAACTTATTCGGTTAGGAACGACATTTGATGAGGATAATGGAGAGTTAGCGCTCACTCAGGAGGGGGCACATAGCCACCGGCGTATTTTGCATGCCAACGGAGACGCGACAGGGTTTGAGATCGTTAGGGCGTTATCGGAGCAAGTTATCAAAAAGGACAATATTGATGTATGGGACAACCATTTCGTACTGGATATTATTACGGATGAGGGCGTATGTATTGGCGTACTCGTACAGGCTCCAGGTGGAAAGCGTATCTTCGTACAAGGAGATGCGACTATTTTGTGTTCTGGAGGAACGGGCCAGTTATATCGCTATACGACAAATCCTGAAGTTGCAACAGCGGATGGCGTGGCGATGGCCTACCGTGCTGGAGCTAAAATTTGTGATATGGAGTTCCTACAATTCCATCCAACCTCGCTTTGTTACCCAGGAGCTCCACGGTTTCTAATATCGGAAGCTGTACGTGGCGAAGGGGCAATTCTGCGCAATATTAAGGGAGAACGTTTCATGAGTAAATACCATGAAATGCTTGAACTTGCACCAAGGGACATCGTAGCCCGTGCGATCGTAAGTGAAATGGAAGAGACGAAGTCTACCTTCATATATTTAGATATAACGCATGAGACACCAGATATGATTAAGCACCGTTTCCCAACCATATTTGAGACTTGCATGGTATATGGTCTAGATATGACAACAGACTGGATTCCTGTAGCACCTGCTGCACATTATATGATGGGTGGGGTTCAGACGGATCTGAGTGGTGAAAGTAACATTTCACGCTTGTTTGCATGTGGTGAGGCATCCTCAACGGGTGTACATGGAGCTAATCGTTTGGCAAGCAATTCATTGTCAGAAGCGATTGTATTTGGTCGCCGAATTGTGAATCGAATTAAGGAACTTCCACCACTCAATTGGTCAGGACGCTCACTCGTGGTAGACTATAATCGGGTAGATGTTCCTATGCAGGCGATGATAGAGAAGCGATTGAAGCTACAAAAGGTTATGGTACGCTATGCCGGTCTTCGTCGTGATGAAGAATTATTATCGAAGGGACTGGAAGAACTACGTCGTCAGCTACCTATTTTTCAAGCGGCGTTGTTTAAGAAGGAAGAATTCGAATTTGCTAATATGCTGACGTGTTCGTTGCTTATTACGCAGGCCGCTTTGGCACGTAAAGAAAGTCGTGGTGCGCACTATCGGTCTGATTATCCTGAACGGGATGATCTGTTCTGGCGTAAGCATCTGTTACAGCAGCGTGAGCATGAGATCGTGGGGGAAGTTAGTGATGATGTTTAATGGTTACAATGAAAATTTGGTAGAGTCAATACGCCATTGGTTGAGAGAAGATGTTGGATCAGGTGATATCACGTCTCTCGCAACGATATCTGTAGATCATGAGTCTAAAGGGATTATTCATGCCAAAGAAGACGGTATTATTGCTGGAATTCCGGTATCTGAGCTGGTGTTTGAAGTCGTGGATCCGTCACTCTCCTTTGTGTCCCATGTAGAAGAGGGTCAATCTGTATCAAAAGGAACTATTCTTGCAATCGTTGAGGGAAGTACACATAGCATTCTGACAGGTGAACGTTTAGCTCTGAATTTGTTACAGCGGTTGTCTGGCGTTGCTACAAAGACGAGTCAATTTGTTGATGCGATAGAGGGATTACCTACGCGACTTGTGGACACACGTAAGACGACACCAGGTCATCGTATGCTTGAGAAGTATGCTGTGAGAGTTGGCGGTGGGGCAAATCATCGATTTGGATTATATGATGCTGTCATGATTAAGGATAACCATATCAAGGGTGCGGGTGGTATTGCGCAAGCAGTGAGTCGTGCACGTGCTCATATTCCACATACGATGACGATTGAAGTAGAGGCTGAGAATCTGGCGCAAGTGAATGAGGCGATTGCTGCGGGGGCTGATACTATTATGTTAGATAATATGAGTCACAGTCTCATGAAGGAAGCTGTTCAAATGATCCGATCACGGGTGCCTCATGTCAAAATAGAAGCATCCGGAAACGTATCTTTACATACGATTAGGGGAATTGCTGAGTGTGGAGTCGATATTATCTCGGTTGGACAACTGACATATTCTTTTAATAGTTTAGATATCAGTTTGGATCTTAATGCGAAGAAGGAGGGCCAGACTTCATGATTCTTGTAGTAGACATAGGAAATACCAACATTGTATTAGGGATCTACCACAATAAGGAGCTGGTCCACCATTTTCGACTTAGTACGACTCGTCAATCTACCGTTGATGAGTACGGTGTGATGATCTTTAATCTGTTTCGGATGTCTGACATTTCAGTTAAGGATATCGAGGGTGTGATCATATCTTCTGTGGTCCCACCTCTAGTCAATATTTTTGAAGAGATGTGTCTGAAATTCATTCATAAAACACCTTTGGTGGTTGGACCCGGGATTAAAACTGGCTTGAATTTGCGTTACGAAAACCCGCGTGAAGTGGGTGCGGATCGTATTGTAAATGCTGTAGCGGCAGTGAATCAATATAAAGGGCCTCTAGTTGTTGTTGATTTCGGTACAGCTACGACATTTGATTGCATTGATGAGTTGGGAAACTACCTTGGTGGAGCCATTGTACCTGGTATAGGAATAGCAACGGAAGCTCTTTATCAACGTGCATCGAAGTTGCCTAGAATAGAATTGGAGAAGCCCAAAAAGGTCATTGGTCGCAATACGATTCATGCCATGCAGGCGGGTATTATTTTTGGATATGCCGGGCAAGTGGATGGTATCGTTGAACGTATAAAGGTTGAGATGGAAGCGCCGGACCTAAAAGTAGTTGCTACAGGCGGATTGGCTGAATTGATCGCAAGTGAGACGAAATGCATACAAGAGGTCAACTCCATGCTTACGCTCGAGGGACTGCGTTTAATATACGAACGTAATCAATAAGGCAAAGAAATGTATTAGTACAAATGAAGATGGAATAGACATGATAGTATAACGTAATAGGCAGAGGAGGCCATAAGAACATGGACAACAAAAAAGATCGATTAATCCGAGGGACAGCTATGAATGGACATGTTCGTGCCTTAGTGGTGCGTACAACCAGTTTAGTAGAAGAACTTCGTCAAAGACATGACACTTGGCCAACGGCTACAGCAGCATTAGGTCGTACCCTTACTGCGGCGGCAATGATGGGTGCAATGCTTAAAGGCAAAGAGAAAATAAACATTCAGATAAAAGGCGATGGGCCTATAGGTCAAGTCGTAGCAGAAGCTAATGCGAATGGAGATATCAGTGGGTATGTAACGAATCCGCATGTTCATCTACCAAGTAACAGTCTAGGTAAGCTGGACGTGGCAGGAGCTGTAGGGCGTGATGGTTTCGTGAATGTAATTAAAGATCAGGGATTAAAAGATGTTTATACAGGTAGCACCCCAATCATTTCTGGTGAGATTGCAGAAGATATGACCTATTATTTCGCAGTGTCAGAACAGACACCGTCGGCGGTAGGGTTAGGTGTGTTGGTAGGAACAGATAATGAGGTTATGGAAGCGGGAGGTTTCATCATTCAGCTGTTGCCAGGATTAAGTGATGATGAAATTAATGCAATTGAGCATGCCGTAAGTATGCTTCCTCCAGTCACATCCCTCATGGATCAAGGTATGGATTTAGAAGAGATGCTTCAATGTTTGCTACCTGATGCGGTAGTCTTAGAAGAAATGGATCTTCGATTCCAGTGTCAATGTTCCAAAGGACGCGTGGAGAACACACTGGTCAGCTTAGGACAAACCGATCTTGAACAAATCATTGAAGAAGACGGTCAAGCAGAGGTAGTATGCCATTTCTGTAATGAAAAGTACTCTTTTGATAAAGCAGAACTTCAGCATATTTTAGAACAAGCCAAGTAATGGCATCCATATGATAAAGATCAAGAGAGAGAAAAGGACGCTGTGGGTCGTCAATGTCATCTTAGTGATGGGCCTCCTTTTCATGGGCTGCTTGATTATGTTCCGTGGTCTAGGGCCATTAGATAAGGAACCTCAGCTTCCAGTTGCGGGTATACCGGTAGCCTATTTTAATAAAGAACCGATTTCCAACAGTGAATGGGAAGAGGAGCTCAAGCGTAAGTATGGACAGGAAGTATTACTTCATATGTTGAACCGTAAAGCGGTATTCGAGGAAGCTAATGCACTGAATATTCATATCTCTTCAGATGAAGTCTCTAGCCAATTGAAGAAGGATATGTTGGGTTATGACTCTGAACAAGCTTACTATGATGAGATGGAGACACAATTGGGTCTTTCACCTGAAGATGTTGCGACGGAGATGAGTTATAGATTGACATTAGAGCAAATTGCCATATCAGACATCCACATTTCAGATGAGGAAATTGATAAATATTATAAGGAGAATGGGGATCAATTCGAAGCTCGTACACAACTTCAACTCTCTGTGATAAAAGTATCTAGTCAAGAGGAAGCTCAAGATGTGTTAGATCAACTCGAACAAGGTGCCACTTTCACGCAAATGGTTAAAGAACACTCCATAGACGTAAGTAGTCGTGATCAGGATGGAAAGATCGGTGAGGTAGAATGGAACGATCCTTTCTTACCCAAGGAAATGCTAGATGCAGCGGCTTCGTTACAAGTTAACGATATCGCGGGCCCTTTTCGATGGGATGAGGATTACGTTGTTATCTTACTAACGGATATCATCACAGAAGAACAAGAAGATACGAAACAGATTCGCGAGTCTATTCGCAAACTGCTAGCGCTTAATGAAGCCATGCCGCTTACTGAGTTGGAGAAGCTTCTTAGGGACAAATACGATGTTAGTATAGTAGCTTATCGTGGGCTATAGTTCTTTGGAATAAATACCTTTGGACACCCATTCTGAATACCCAGTGGATACTTTGATAAACAGATGATGGCTGTTCGTCTAAGTATCCTTTTTTTGTATAACCTCAGTTGACAAGGTACGTGGAGATTTGATAATATGAAGATACAAAAACCAACTGAAATACTCGGATATATCAGGAAACAGAGACACTAGTTTAGCTGTCGTTAGTAGTTTCCTTATCATACAACTAGATGAAATGACTCTAGCAATGCTCGTATATATAACCATTATCCTAGGGAGGGCTTTATTTATGGCAAAGGTCGTTAATAATGTAACCGAATTAATCGGAGGAACACCACTTGTTCGTTTGAACCGTCTATCCACTGAAGACAGCGCAGAAATTTTCCTTAAACTAGAGTACCAGAACCCAGGTTCAAGTGTTAAAGACCGTATCGCGATTAGCATTGTAGAAGAAGCAGAGAAAGATGGTAGCCTTAAACCAGGCGGAACCATTGTTGAAGCAACGAGTGGTAACACTGGAATTGGCTTAGCAATGGTAGCTGCTGCAAAAGGTTATAAAGCTCTTATCGTTATGCCTGAGACGATGAGTTTGGAGCGTCGTAACTTATTGCGTGCTTATGGTGCTGAACTTGTTCTGACTCCAGGATCGGAAGGTATGAATGGTGCTGTTACGAAAATGGAAGAGATTGTAAAGGAAAACCCTGACTACTTCATGGCAGAACAATTTAAGAACCAAGCTAATGTGAAGATTCACCGTGAAACAACAGGTCCAGAAATTGTGGAAGCGATTGATTCCATCGGTGGTACACTAGATGCATTTGTTGCTGGAATTGGTACAGGCGGAACGATTTCTGGTGCTGGTGAAGTGCTGAAGAAACAATATCCAGACATTAAGATTTATGCTGTAGAACCTGCTGCTTCACCTATCTTAGCTGGTGGTAAACCTGGTCCTCATAAGATCCAAGGACTAGGGGCTAACTTTATTCCTGAAATTCTGAACCGTGATATATACGATGAGATCATTCACATAGAGAATGAGGAAGCTTTTGAAGTTGCACGTCGTATAGCGACAGAAGAAGGTATTCTGTCCGGTATTTCTTCAGGAGCTGCTGTATCTGCTGCACTTAAAGTAGCTAAAGAGTTAGGTAAAGGCAAACGTGTTGTCGTGATCATACCTAGTAACGGTGAACGTTACCTGAGCACGCCATTATACAACTTCGAAGGTTAATACTGGCTATCCAATTCAATATAATTTGAGTCAAACCCCTATTGCCTTTAATATTGGCAATGGGGTTTTTTATACTATTCAATGGATAAGGTCTTTTCAAAATAGCTATAACTAAAGTATACTGACAACCAGTTTAAGATTACTTTAACGAAATAAAGCAGGGAACAGTGCTTATACAATATGATAAAGCTAGCGAAAGTATGTTTTTATGAAGATGAATAGTAAGTAAGGATAAAAGAAGACTATGCATATGCTTTCGAAGTAAGTCTTTTTTTCGAAGCAAGACAGCAAGCGTTGGTCAAAAAGACTAAACGTATGCTTCCGAAGTAAGTCTTTTTTACGAAGTCGAACAGGAAGTGTTGCTCAAAAAGACTTTTAGGAGGAAACAAAGTGACAACAAATGTGCTAACTTCACTTACACAGTGGGAACATTGGTCAACGGAGGGGTGGAGCGTACTGCCTTATCTTGTACGGATGAAGGGAGAGGATCTACCACAAGCTTGGACTCGAGCATGGGAGGCCTCATCACCTTATGCTGTCGTGCTTGAGAGCGGTAAGAGTGGTCGCTATACGTATTTAGGGCTTAATCCCATTTCTGTTATATCAGGAAAAGGAGACGAAGCGAGGTTGGTTAATCCTCGAACGGGTGAGACGGATATTATTGAGGGAGCTCCCTTACAAGTCTTAGAGCAATGGAGGGCTCCTTATCATTCTCCTCAAATTGCAAATGAGGACTATCCTCCCTTCCTAGGAGGGTGCGTTGGATTTATGGGGTATGATGTCGCTCGTTCTTTAGAGAGACTCCCTTCATGGGCAGAGGATGAGCCATCATTTCCTGATTATATGTGGATGAGAATGGATGAAGTATGGATTTATGATAATCAGGATCAGGTTGTTTATTGTGCAGTTCATATGCCTTTAAACAAAGTAGATCAATCTATGCCCGAAAAAACATTACCTTTGAATGATAGTATCGACTTCATGTTGGAGACGCTGTATAAGAAGGCTCAAGAGAGATCCCTGGGCATGATGGCGCTATGGGCTTCCTTTAGCGAAATAGGATCTGATGGAGCACCCCGTGGAGAATCAGAGCGGAATCATCGCCTACTTCAATTGGACAAGATGGAAGAGCGTGAACGGATTGAACAGGGGAGCAGCTCCTCGCAGGAGACATGGCCAGGAATGACAGCACACTTTTCACAAGAATCTTTTGAGAAAGCAGTGTTACGGATTCAGGAATATATTCGGCAAGGAGACGTCTTTCAAGTTAATCTATCGCTGCGGCAGGAGAAAGAATTACACTCACAACCAGAACAAATTTATGAATGGCTTCGCCTATTGAATCCTTCCCCGTATATGGGTTTGCTTAGATCACCGGATTTCTCCTTAGTTAGTGGTTCGCCCGAATTGTTGGTGAAGTTACACGGGGATAAGGTGAGCGCTCGTCCTATTGCGGGTACAAGACGAAGAGGGATTACAACGGATGAAGACGCTGCGATGGCAAATGAGCTCTATACGAACGAAAAAGAGCGTGCAGAGCATATCATGTTAGTTGATCTGGAACGCAATGATATTGGTCGTATAGCGGCATATGGTTCCGTACATGTTCCTGAACTAATGACGATCGAATATTATTCGCATGTCATGCACCTCGTCTCTCAAATAGAGGGCAGCCTAGCATCGGGGAAAGATGTTTATGAAGTGATTGCGGCTCTTTTTCCGGGAGGAACGATTACGGGCGCTCCTAAGATTCGAACGATGGAAATTATAGAAGAACTTGAACCTGTCCGCCGTGGACCCTATACGGGATCTATGGGGTGGATTGACTATAATGGTAATATGGAATTAAATATCATTATAAGAACATTAGCCGTACTTGACGGAAAAGGCTACATTCAAGCTGGAGCAGGTATTGTGGTGGACTCAGATCCTTATCGTGAATATCGCGAGTGCCATAATAAAGCTAAGGCTATGATTAAGGCAGTGTTATGTAGTGAAGAGGAAATAGCCGTAAGTAGATAGATTGAAAGAAAGACTGCGTTACCTACGAGTGATTGCAGGACGCTCTTTAGCTCAATTTATATAGCGGCGTACAAGGGGGATATACTCATGATATTAGTACTCGATAACTATGATTCATTTACTTACAATTTGGTTCAGTACTTGGGTGAATTAGGTCAGGAGGTAAAAGTATATCGCAATGATGAGATTGATATCGAGGGTATTAAGAAACTTGCACCAGATCATATCTTGATCTCTCCAGGGCCCTGTACACCTAACGAAGCAGGTATTAGTCTTGAAGTGATTCAGCAATTCAAGGGAATCATTCCAATCTTCGGCGTATGTTTGGGACATCAAGCAATTGGTCAAGCTTTCGGAGGGAAAGTTATACGTGCAGAGCGGTTAATGCATGGTAAGACCTCGCAGATGCATCATAAGGGTACTTCTGTATTCGAAGGACTACCTTCACCTTTTACAGCTACTAGATACCATTCATTGTTGGTGGAGCGGGAGAGCTTGCCTGATTGTCTAGAGATTACAGCGGAGACGGAAGAAGGCGAGATTATGGGGCTACGTCACAAGGAATACCCAATTGAGGGTGTACAATTTCATCCTGAATCGATTATTACTGACCATGGACATCAAATGCTTCGTAACTTTCTTAAGCAGTCTCTAGTAAAGAAAGCATGACCTTTATCGGAATGAATTACGGCATTGTAGATGCTATGCATGCTAAGGTGTCTGTGATGGATCACGGGTTTCTTTATGGGATGGGCTTGTTCGAGACGTTTCGTACTTATGGTGGCGTACCATTTCTGTTGGATAGACACCTAAAAAGACTCTCCGAAGATTGTCGTTATCTAGGTATTCCTTATGAAATTGATCTAGAAGCTACATCTGCATGGATTGCTAGTCTGATGACAGCCAACGGATTAGATGAGGCGTATATTCGATATACGGTTAGCGCGGGTGAGGGTGTGCTGGGGTTGCCTACGGAAGACTATTGTAACCCTAATCACTTCCTTATCGTTAAAGAGCTTCCTAGAATGCCTTCTGATCTTTACCGTGATGGAAAGGGACTGCAAAAATTACACACTCGTCGTAATACACCTGAGGGTCCAGTCCGGTTTAAATCGCTTCACTATATGAATAATATATTAGCGAAAAGGGAATTGATGTCTTATTCTGCTACATCTCGGCATTCATCGGAAGGACTTATGTTGAATGGACAGGGTTATGTGGCAGAAGGGATAGTCAGCAATTTGTTTTTTGTTCGACAAGGTTCTCTTTATACGCCCCATCTAGATACCGGTATACTACCGGGAATTACTAGGGAACTCGTGATGGAACTCTCCTTGGACATCGGCCTACATTGTGAGGAAGGTCGGTATACATGGGATGATTTGGCGAATGCCGAAGAAATATGGATGACAAGCTCTATTCAAGAGCTTGTACCTATAACGACACTTCTATTGGAGGACGGCTCCCACATAACGATAGGTAGTGGCACTGCTGGACCTACAACAACTAGACTTCTACAATTATATCGAGAGAAAGCAGGCATTACCTAAATGAAGACGATGATCTATGAACGAACTTACTCTTGTGGAGAAACGGAATTAAAACTAGGCCAATCCACGCTTATTATGGGGATATTAAATGTTACGCCGGATTCCTTCTCTGATGGTGGACAATATACGAATACGGAACTTGCTGTGCAACATGCGCTTCAGATGGTGGAAGATGGGGCTGACCTGATTGATATAGGTGGGGAGTCAACTCGACCTGGCTCGGTTGAGGTTGGGCTAGAAGATGAACTGGCACGGGTTATTCCTGTCATAGAAGCGATTCATCGCGTAGCTCCGCATATCCCTATTTCAGTAGATACGTATAAAGCAGAGGTAGCCCGGCAAGCGGTTCATGCAGGTGCTCATATCATTAATGATATTTGGAGGGGGATAGGCGATCCTCAGATGTTATCTACGGCAGCAGAACTCTCTGTTCCTATTATTCTGATGCATAATCGCCACGATCGGAATTATACTAACCTGATTCCAGATATGATTCAGGATTTGAAAGAAAGCATCAATCTAGCACTTCAAGCAGGTGTAAAAGCGGACAATATTATTTTGGACCCTGGAATCGGTTTCGCTAAAGATTATGTCGAGAACATGCGTGTTATGGTGGAGCTTGATGTATTAGCTCAACTGGGATATCCAGTATTGCTTGCCACATCTCGCAAGAAGTTTATCCGTACTGCTCTGGATCTTCCCGTGGATGATGTCATAGAGGGAACAGCAGCGACGGTAGCCTTCGGCATTGCACAAGGTTGCCAAATCGTGAGGGTACACGATGTGTCTTCTATACAACGAACCGTACAAATGTGCGACGCTATGATGTATGGAGCATTGATTGAACAATAATCTAGTACACAATAGAACATTTAGAGGAGTGGTATTTCAAGATGGATAAAATGGTTATGCACCGGATGGAGTATTACGGATACCATGGGGTCTTCGAAGAAGAGAGAAGACTTGGACAACGTTACTACATTGATTTAGAGCTAGACATGGATCTTCGCGAAGCGGGAGAACAGGATGATTTAACGAAAACAATTAATTATGCTGATATTCATGTTCTTGTGAAGGAAATAGTTGAGAACAAGTCTTTCAAATTAATCGAAGCTTTAGGAGAAGCCATTGCATCCTCGTTATTAGACACTTATACTAGAATCAATGCATTAACGGTCAAAGTGACCAAACCGCATCCTCCGTTCGACATTCATTTTCAAGGTGTTACGGTGGAGCTGTCCAGAACAAGAAAGTGAGAATCCATCATGAAGTTACATTCCACCTCTGAGTCATCAGAGGCTTATATTGCTTTAGGGGCTAATTTAGGTGACCGCGAAGGAACCTTGATGGAAGCCGTAAATCGTCTCCATATGCATCAACAGATTATCGTCCTCCGAGGCTCCAATCTTTATGAGACTGAGCCCGTAGGTTTTATAGATCAGCCCTATTTTCTCAATATGGTCGTTGCCGTGAACACCGATCTAAATCCTCATGATCTTTTAAAAGTCATGCAAGAGATTGAACGAGAACTGGGTCGTGTACGGCACATCCACTGGGGACCTCGTACCGTAGATTTAGACCTTCTATGGATGGATGGAGTGGTTGAGAATACACCAGACCTTATTGTGCCTCATCCACGGATGGAAGAACGAGCATTTGTCCTCGTCCCGTTGCGTGATATTGTACCTTCTGAAGAAACCTCTGGTTTGCATATCGTGGTAAAGACAGCTCTGGAGAGACTGGAAGGAAAGGAAGGGATACAACTATGGAGAACTTACAACTGGCAGCCCGAATCCGCGCTTTCAGAAAACTAAAAGGATACACCCAACAAGAGCTAGCTTCTAAGATGGGAATATCTCTTGCTGTTTTAGGAGAAATTGAACGAGGTAATCGTCATGTAGAAGATCAAATTTTAAGTAAAATTGCAGGAGTTTTGGATATCTCGATTTCTGAACTAATGAATATTTCGTCATAGTATGTAATTTGGATACTCGCAACGATAACTAGTTCCCGGCAAATATTTGTGTAGGATGCAGCATGATAACGGATTGTTCTTTTCGTTGCGAGTTTTTCGAAGTGAATCAAGAAGTAACACAATAAAAACTTAAGATTATGCTTCCGATGCGAGTTTTTATCGAAGTAGATCATGTAGTAATACAATAAAAACTTGGAGGTTCATCACATGTTAAAGATTGGCGATATTGAAATGAAGAACCAAGTCGTGCTTGCCCCCATGGCAGGAGTGTGCAATCCAGCATTCCGCTTGATCGCCAAAGATTTTGGCGCGGGATTGGTATGCGCGGAAATGGTTAGTGGAAAGGCCATTGTCCATGGTAATAAACGTACCCATGACATGCTGTTTGTTGACGAACGGGAGAAGCCGCTAAGTTTACAGATTTTTGGGGGAGACCGTGAATCTCTGGTAGAAGCAGCCAAAGTCGTAGATAAAGAAACCAATGCTGATATTATTGATATTAATATGGGGTGCCCTGCTCCAAAAGTGACTAAGATTGACGCAGGAGCTCGTTGGCTTTTGGATCCAAATAAGATATACGAAATGGTGTCTGCTGTTGTAGATGCCGTAGGTAAACCAGTTACGGTGAAGATGCGTACGGGTTGGGATAGTGAGCATATCTATGCTATAGAGAATGCTCAAGCGATCGAACGCGCAGGTGGTAAGGGAGTTAGTATTCATGGCAGAACAAGAGAACAACACTATACGGGGCATGCGAACTGGGACATTATTAGAGATGTGAAACAATCTGTGGGTATTCCAGTTATAGGTAACGGCGATGTTGTTACGCCAGAAGACGCGCGTCGGATGTTGGATCAGACCGGATGCGATGGCGTTATGATTGGTCGAGGGGCACTTGGTAACCCTTGGATGTTATATCGCACGATTCAGTATCTGCAAACAGGGGAGCTTGTGGCAGACCCATCCGCTGAAGAGAAGATTAAAATCGCTATTCTTCACATGGACCGTTTAATAGCTATGAGAGGCGAGCATATCGCTGTTCGTGAAATGCGTAAGCATATAGCTTGGTATTTGAAGGGACTAAAAGGTTCTGCACGGGTCAAGGATATCATCATGGAAGAAACTAGACGAGATGAAATGGTGAAAATTCTAGAAGACTTCGTTGCAGGACTGAACGAAGAAGGCGAGACTAATGGTGATTTATCAGCTGTCTTCGCAGCTATGAAATAATCTTGAATGGGTTACGATGGAACTGCATTGACATTTTGAAATGGTTACCATATACTTTTGCAGTATAAATTCGACTCAATTGTTAATCTCAGCAGCAGAGGAATGTTCTGATTCCTCAAGATTTGCATATAGTGGTTTTCATAAGTATAGGTAATCATTTAAAATATTCACATGACAGGAGAATCGGTTAATGAGCGATAAAGAAGTCATTCTTACACAAGAAGGTCTTAAGAAATTAGAGGATGAGCTAGAGCACCACAAATCTGTAAAGCGTCGTGAGGTTGCTGAACGGATAAAAGTCGCCATTGGTTATGGCGATATTAGTGAGAACTCCGAATATGAAGATGCTAAGAATGAACAAGCCTTTATTGAAGGACGCGTGATTACGCTTGAGAAATTATTGCGTAATGCTCGCATCATTAACAATGATGATATTAATACGGATTTTGTAAGTGTTGGTGTTACGGTTACTGTTGAAGATGTGGAGTTTGGAGACACGGTGGAATACTTAATCGTAGGTACAGCTGAGTCTGATCCGCTAAACAACAAAATATCCAACGAGAGTCCGGTTGGTAAGGCTATTCTTGGTAAGCAAAGAGGAGCCATTGTTGATGTTAATGTTCCACAAGGTGTTGTTCAATATAAGATTATTGACATCCGTAAGGTATAATGACTGAGGATTGTTTTAAAAGGCTTCCCAAGGGAAGCCTTTTTTAAAATATAAGAAAGTATAAGTTTCACTTGATACGCTTTTCCTTATATTTCCGCGAGAGACGGATACCATCCTTGAAAAAGGAGGGAACAGCCGGTTTTACTTGGATATATGAATACCAGATATGGGTAACTCGTCGACATAAGGAACGCGAAGCTTTTTCAAATGGATGAAACAGTCTTATAATGATAAGTAAAGATATACAACAGTCAAAACAATGGCTAAATCGTAAGGTATACGAAGGAGATGGAGTTGCATGTCGGAAGAGATAGTTGTTCAGGAGAATGAACTCAGCGAATTGCTACAGATTCGTCATAACAAATTGGACGAGCTACGCGGAATGGGTTTAGATCCATTTGGAAAAAAGTACAACAGAACACACAATGCAGGTGAATTGGTAGCTAAATATGACTCATTTACGAATGAAGAATTAGAAGAAATGGCAATCCCCGTTAGCATAGCGGGCCGTATTATGGCTAAACGTGGTATGGGTAAGGCTATTTTTGCTCAAATTCAAGATCTTAGTGGAAAAATCCAAATATACGTGCGTCAAGACTCTGTGCCTGAAGTGAAATTCAGTGCCTTCCGGTTATTTGATCTAGGGGACATTATCGGTGTAACAGGGCATATGTTTAAAACAAAGACTGGAGAGACTTCAATCAAAGTAGACGATGTGGAGATACTCTCGAAGTCACTATATCCATTACCTGATAAATATCATGGTCTTAAAGATGTGGAACTTCGTTATCGTCAGCGTTATGTTGATTTGATGATTAACCCAGAAGTACAACAGACATTCATCATGCGCTCTAAAATTATTCAATCCATGCGTCGCTATTTAGATTCACTTGGTTATTTGGAAGTGGAGACACCGACGTTACACACGATTGCTGGTGGTGCGGCTGCGAAACCTTTTACAACACATCACAACGCGCTTGATATGGATCTATATATGCGTATCGCCATCGAACTTCATTTGAAACGCCTTATCGTTGGTGGATTTGAAAAAGTATATGAAATTGGACGTGTATACCGTAACGAAGGTATTTCGACTCGTCACAACCCTGAATTTACAATGATCGAGTTGTACGAGGCGTACGCGGATTATAAAGATATCATGAATTTGACAGAAACGATGGTTGCTCATATTGCTCAGGAAGTATTAGGTACAACGGTTATTGATTATCAAGGTCAAGAAGTCGATTTAACGCCATCATGGCGTCGAGTGTCCATGGTTGATGCGGTTAAAGAAGTAACGGGTGTAGACTTTAGTGTTCATATGACAGATGAAGAAGCACGTAATTTGGCAAAAGAACACAAAGTACCTGTAGAAGCACATAATAAGTTTGGTCATATTCTAAATGCTTTCTTTGAGCAATTCGTCGAAGAGACTTTGATTCAGCCAACATTTATTACGGGTCATCCCGTGGAAATTTCTCCACTTGCGAAACGTAATGAAGAAGATCCGCGTTTCACGGATCGTTTTGAATTATTTGTTGTTGCAAGAGAGCATGCGAATGCATTCACGGAGTTAAATGATCCGATTGATCAACGTCAGCGTTTTGAAGCTCAAATGACAGAACGTGAGCAAGGTAATGACGAAGCTCATGAAATGGATGATGACTTTATCCGTGCACTTGAGTATGGTATGCCTCCAACGGGGGGACTTGGAATTGGTATTGACCGTTTGGTGATGTTGTTGACCAACGCTGCGTCTATCCGTGATGTTCTTCTCTTCCCTCATATGCGTACTCAAAAAGACAACTAAGTATGGGTGGGTTAAGAGTTCAGTAAGATAAATAGTTCGTGGAGTACCGGCTTAACTTTCCCTTGGAAGGTTGGTCGGTTTTCTTTTTTTTAAATAAGAAAGTATAAGTTTCACTTAATACGCTACATCTTATATTTCCAAAGAGAGCATACCCGTCCTTAAGGGACGATGTAGCCGTTTCTTCTTGTGTAGCTATATAGATTGAACTACCCGTATTTATGATTCTCTTAAGAAATGATTGAGCTTGTGAACGCAAACGGTGCTTCAATTTAGATAGAATGCTTCAAATTCAATCTAAGTGAGCAAAGCGAATCCACCTGCTAAGATACCCCGCAGCTTGTTGCGGGGAGTTTTATTTTAAAATAAGTATTGCATTCATTTCTTTCACGTGATATATTATTAGTCCGGCCAGTAAATAACACATTTATTGAATCGGCAAGCCAATATCGAATGAAACTTAAATTGAAAAAAAGCTTGCATAAACGAACCGGACATGATATGATATAAAAGTTGTCACCGAGAAGCACTGGTAACGACAAAGCGAAATTATTGGTCTTTGAAAACTGAAC